>NZ_JAJCKS010000001.1:0-573264 GCF_020558815.1 Blautia sp. 210820-DFI.6.14 | reverse complement strand
AGGAGCCCTGGTATTTCTTATAGAATAAACGATTGCAAGACTAACTTCCACCCCCAGTTCCTAATGTAGAGCAAAACAGACTAAAGGTGGAAGTTAGTTTTTCATTTA
Source organism: Blautia sp. 210820-DFI.6.14 (assembly GCF_020558815.1). Taxonomy (NCBI): domain Bacteria; kingdom Bacillati; phylum Bacillota; class Clostridia; order Lachnospirales; family Lachnospiraceae; genus Blautia; species Blautia sp. 210820-DFI.6.14. The sequence goes on along the minus strand of NZ_JAJCKS010000001.1, from coordinate 573,156 downwards.
AGGTTGCAAAAAAAATCTCAAAAAATTAGCACTCACCTATTGACAGTGCTAACAATACGTGCTATATTACAACTAGAACAAAGGAAGAGGGATAAAGAGATAAGAAGATTGAAGAAAATCTCTCAGATATCTCTCATACCAACCGGGTTCCGAACTAAAACTTATTTCAATATAGATTATTAAAAAGGGAGAGATGACTTATGTTAATGCCTAGTATTTTTGGAGAAAACTTATTTGATGATTTCTTTACACCGTTCTATTACGATGACAAAGATGAGAAGAAAGCAGAGAAGAAACTGTACGGACACAGAGCACAGAACCTTCTGAGAACAGATATTAAAGAAACCAAAGAAGGTTATGAACTGGTGGTTGATGTGCCTGGATTCAAGAAAGACGAAGTTAAGGTAGCTCTGAAAGATGGTTATCTGACCGTCAGCGCAGCCAAAGGTCTTGATGAAGAAGAGGATGACAAGAAGACAGGACGTTACATCAGACGTGAACGTTATGCAGGAGCATGCGAGAGAAGCTTTTATGTAGGTGAAGATGTTACACAGGAAGACATCAAAGGTGAATACAAACACGGTATCCTGAAACTGTTTGTTCCGAAGAAAGAAGCAAAACCAGTTTCCAATGATCCGAAATATATCACCATTGAATAATCAGCAATTGATTTGATCAAGATTCTTGTCAGACATATCTGACCGCTAAAAAGCTGGTGGTACTGCCCGGAGATTTCGGGCGGTGCCCTTAAATATAGATTTGCAGGCAACAGTCGAAAGACTTGTATATAGATTTTTATCATTAAAGGAGAGATGACTTATGTTAATGCCTAGTATTTTTGGAGAAAACTTATTTGATGATGATTGGATGAACTTCCCGTTTAACGATGAGTTTTGGGGCAAGAAGAATCCACTTTATGGTAAACATGCACAGAATATGATGAAAACAGATATCCGTGAGACAGATGGCAGCTATGAACTTGATATTGATCTTCCGGGATTTAAGAAAGATGAGATTAAAGTTCAGCTGAAAGATGGTTATCTGACACTGTCGGCAGCCAAAGGACTTGATAAGGATGCTAAGGACAAAGAAGGAAACTACATCAGACGTGAACGTTATGCAGGTTCCATGAGTCGAAGCTTCTATGTAGGTGATGGAGTAAAGGAAGAAGATATTCATGCAAAATATGAAGACGGTATTCTGAAACTTTCTCTTCCGAAGAAAGCACCAAAAGCTGTTGAAGAAAAAGACGGTTATATCGCAATCGAAGGTTAACCCTCCATTGCTTATTCTCCCTCTTATATATGGCCGGGATCCGAAAAGGTCCCGGCTTTTTGCGTTATATTCCAGTTCCACATATATCAGCTTTGGTTGATATGTGCAGGGTTTTGTGCTAAGATGATTCCCGGAAAGTGAGCGAATAAAAATGAAAAAAGTTCGACTTTACAGGTGATTTTTTATGTTACAGGACTTCTTGTCATGGCATTGGGAATCATCTGTACCGGGAGTGGAGTATTGCTAAGGAGAGGAAAGATGAATCAGAAAGACTTTAAAAATAAGAGTGAGATGCAGATTTTTCTGTCGTATTTTAAACCTCACAGGAAATTATTTTTGCTGGATATGGTATGTGCATTAGCGATTGCACTGATTGATCTGGCATTTCCGTTTATTTCCAGATGGTGTATGTACAAACTTTTGCCGGACAATGCGTGGAGAACATTCTGGACAGTAATGGCGGTTGTGTTCTGTGCTTATATTTTGCGGTCAGTTTTTACTTATATTATCACCTACTGGGGGCATACATTTGGCGTGCGGATAGAAACCGATTTCCGGCGTGATCTGTTTCAGCATATTCAGGAACTGAGTTATGCGTATTTTGATAATGCTCGAGTAGGACAGCTGATGAGCCAGCTTACATCGGAACTTTTTGATATTACAGAATTTGCACATCATGCACCGGAGGATATTTTTATTTCTACTGTGACGATCATTGGTGCACTGATCATTATGTTTACGATTCAGTGGAAACTGGCACTGGTAATCGCAATTACCATTCCGATTTTTCTGCTCATTGTGTGGAAATGCCGTTTTTCCATGCAGAATGCATCGCGCAATGTAAAAAAAGAGATGGCAGCGATCAATACCGATTTTGAATCCGGACTTTCCGGACTTCGCACTGCCAAAGCTTTTGCAAATGAGGACAAAGAACTCGACAAATTCGATTCTGCAAATCTGAGCTATCGCGATTCCAAAGCGGATTTTTACAGAGCCATGGGACGTTTTAATGCAGTGATGGAATTTTTTATGTGTATTCTTTCTGCGATTGTAATTGCAGTTGGTGGTGCACTGATCATGTCGGACCAGTTGAATATTATTGATCTGATCACATTCAGCCTGTATGTTTCCACTTTCGTGAATCCGGTACGAAAGCTTTCAACGACTGTGGAACTGATTGCGAATGGAACAGCCAGTCTGCACAGATATGTACAACTGATGCGGACGGAGGCGACGCTGAAAGACGCTCCGGATGCGACAGAACTTCAGGATGTAAAAGGCAGAATTGACATTGATCATGTTGGATTTGCTTATGAAGGAGATCATGATGTGCTTCAGGATGTTTCACTTCATATTGCACCGGGAGAGACGATTGCATTTGTCGGATCATCTGGTGGTGGTAAGACAACGCTGAGTCAGCTGATTCCGCGATTCTATGATGTAACATCAGGAAGTATTTCGATTGATGGCACCGATGTGCGAAAAGCAACACAGGAATCTCTGCATAAGAATATTGGAGTCGTACAGCAGGAGGTATTTCTTTTTGCGGACAGCATTGCAGAAAACATCCGATATGGAAAGCTGGATGCAACGATGGATGAGATCATCCGGGCGGCGAAGATGGCAGAAATTTATGATGACATTATGGAAATGCCGAAAGGGTTTGATACGAATGTTGGCGAGCGTGGGGCACTTCTTTCAGGAGGACAGAAGCAGAGAATCTCCATTGCACGTATTTTTCTGAAGAATCCGCCGATTTTGATTCTGGACGAAGCAACTTCTGCATTGGATAGTGTAACGGAAGCAAAAATTCAGGAAACTTTTGAGAAACTGGCAGTTGGAAGGACAACGATTATTATTGCACACAGACTTTCTACAGTGAAGAATGCAGATGATATCGCTGTGATCGAGCAGGGACAGATTGTGGAAAAAGGAACTCATGAGGAACTGATGAAAAAAGATGGAATTTACGCTTCTCTTGTCCATACGCAAGAACTGAAAGAGTGAAAAGTATAGTGGACAGTTGTATTAAATTACATATATAAATACAAAAATATAAAAAAATAAAAATTCTGCTTGCATTTTCTGTAAAATATGATATTATAGTTTATGCATTGCAGATGCGGGTGTAGTTCAATGGTAGAACACCAGCCTTCCAAGCTGGATACGTGGGTTCGATTCCCATCACCCGCTTTTTTGTTGCAAAAATATAAAAGAAATCCCTGACAGATCAAGATTCTATAAAGAATGCGGATTCGTCAGGGATTTTTTGAATGAATTTGGTCTTGGATATTATCCTTTGATTACTTTTCTGATTGCATCATACAGCTCATCGTAAGTTTCATATGCCGGAATCTCCGGATATTCAGATTTGATGGCATCGGTGCTCTTGAACAGGAAGCCTGCTTTGCTTGCCTGGATCATGCCAAGGTCGTTGTGGCTGTCACCGCTTGCGATGGTGTCATAGCCGATGGACTGCAGGGCTTTGACAGTTGTGTATTTGGATTTTTCACAGCGCATCTTGAAGTCTGTGATTTCGCCGTTGTCTGCTACAACGAGTGAGTTGCAGAAGATTGTCGGATAGCCGAGTTTTTTCATCAGAGGTCCTGCGAACTGAGAGAAGGTATCGCTGATGATGATCACCTGTGTCATTTCTCTGAGCTTGTCGAGGAATTCTTTCGCACCCGGGAGTGGATCAATCTTGGAAATTGTTTCCTGAATCTCTTTCAGTCCAAGATTATGTTCTTTTAAAATATTGAGACGGTATTTCATTAATTTGTCGTAATCCGGCTCATCTCTTGTTGTTCTTTTTAATTCCGGGATACCGGTCTCTTCTGCAAATGCGATCCAGATTTCAGGTACCAGTACACCCTCAAGGTCTAAACAAACAATTTCCATAATATTTCTCCTCCGTTCTGAAGCGGCTTTAGTGTTGTAATAAGGTGCCGCGTCTCTTCATGTATGTGTTCAGCTATCATTATAACGGAAAGAATGTGAAACTTCCATATAAAATTCACAGGGAATGAAAATATTCAGCTTGTTATGTGGTAGAATCTCTATTGTATCTGCAAGCGGATTGGTGCTATGATAAATAAAAAGTGATATATTATAGAAGCTTTTTATTTCTAAAGAAAATATGAGGAGGCTTATAGATTAAATATGAAACAGGAAAATTATATAAAAGGAATGGTCATGATCATTCTGTCTGCATTTTTCTTTGCATGTATGAATGTGAGCGTGCGTCTGGCAGGAAATCTTCCATCCGTGCAGAAGAGCTTTTTTCGTAACTTGGTAGCAGCTGTTTTTGCGGCGATCATTCTGATCAGAAAGTATATGGTACCAAGAGTTCAGAAACAATACTGGGGACCGCTTTTCCTTCGTTGTGCATTTGGTACACTGGGAATCCTCTGTAATTTTTATGCGATCGACCATCTCTTGGTTGCGGACGCATCTATCCTGAACAAACTGTCACCGTTTTTTGCAATCATTTTTTCGTTCCTTCTTTTGAAAGAGAAGATTACGCCGACACAGGGAGCTTGTGTATTTCTTGCTTTTATCGGATGTTTGTTTGTTGTGAAACCGGGGTTTCAGAATGCGGCATTGGTTCCGGCACTGATCGGTGTCTGCGGTGGGCTTGGAGCAGGGGTTGCTTATACAATGGTGCGTGTGCTCGGGACACATGGAGTGAAAGGTCCCATCATAGTATTTTATTTTTCGGTCTTTTCCTGCCTGTTTGTATTACCGTATCTGATTTTTGATTATATGCCGATGACAGGAAGACAGCTGGTAACACTTATGATGGCAGGATTGTTCGCTGCGGGTGGACAGTTTACGATCACTGCGGCGTATACGTATGCACCGGCAGGTAAGATTTCAATTTTTGATTATTCGCAGATCATATTTGCGACACTTCTGGGATTTTTCCTGTTTGGAGAGATTCCGGATACTTACAGTTTTGTTGGATATGGACTGATCATTCTTGCATCACTGGGTATGTTCATTTATAATATGAAGGCAGCGAAGAAATCATGATCTTTGCTGCTTTTTGTATGTGAAGAGAAAAAACAAAAACCTGACCAAAAGTGTCGAGAATATAATGAACAACTATTGATTTCATGTGAAAGAGTGGATATAATGAGTTCAAAAGCGAGTGAAAGACAGCTTGAATAACAGAAAGAAAAATAAAGGATATAAATAAAACAGACCAATGAGGAGGTTTATGGTAACAATGAAAGTCGGAAATGATATTTATTATGTAGGTGTCAATGATCATCAGGTAGATTTGTTTGAAGGACAGTATGATGTTCCGAACGGTATGTCTTACAACTCTTATGTGATCATGGACGAAAAAATCGCAGTTATGGACACGGTAGATGCGAATTTTACAGAAGAGTGGCTTGGTAATGTGGCAAATGTGCTGAATGGTGCGAAGCCGGATTATCTGGTCGTACAGCATATGGAACCGGATCATGCTGCAAATATCGAGAATTTTGTCAAAGCCTATCCGGAGGTAACTGTTGTAGCCAATACCAAGACTTTTACCATGATGGAGAACTTTTTCAGAGGTATGGATCTCGGCGACAGAAAACTGGTAGTTGCTAATGGTGAAAGCCTGACACTTGGCAAACATGTACTTACATTTGTATTTGCACCGATGGTACACTGGCCGGAAGTTATGGTTACCTATGATAGCACAGACAAGGTCCTGTTTTCCGCAGACGGATTTGGTAAATTTGGTGCACTTGATGTAGAAGAGGACTGGGACTGTGAAGCTCGCCGTTATTATATCGGTATTGTTGGAAAATACGGTCCGCAGGTTCAGAAACTTCTCAAAGCGGCTTCTACGCTGGATATTCAGACAATCTGCCCGCTACATGGACCGATCCTGACAGAAAACCTGGGACATTATATCGAGAAGTATGACATTTGGTCTTCTTATAAAGTAGAGAGCGAAGGCGTTGTTATCGCTTATTCATCTGTATATGGAAATACTAAAAAAGCAGTCGAAGTTCTGGCACAGAAGCTGGAAGAAAAAGGCTGCCCGAAAGTTTCTGTATTTGACCTTGCAAGAGATGACATGGCAGAAGCAGTTGAAGACGCTTTCCGTTATGGCAAGCTGGTTCTTGCAACCATTACATACAATGCAGATATTTTCCCGTTCATGAAAACATACATCGATCATCTGACAGAAAGAAACTATCAGAACCGTACGATTGGTCTGATCGAAAACGGAAGCTGGGCTCCGAATGCAGCCAAGGTTATGAAAGCAGAATTCGAAAAGAGCAAAAATATCACATGGCTTGATACAACCGTTAAGATCATGTCTTCCTTAAGTGAAGAAAACATCAAAGAGCTGGATCAGATGGCTGAAGAACTGTGTAAATAAGATATAACAGCTGACAGGTGATGTTTTGTAAGAATAAATAAAATTTCGCGGATATCTTGAAAATGATTCTTTAAATGTTATAATTAGTCTATCATTATAATAAAAAGGAAGGTATTTTGTGAAAAAGAACGAAAGATGTCTTGCTATCCTGGAGATACTTCAAAAACAGCATAAAGTAACAGTGACAGAGCTTGCGGAGAAATTTGATATTTCAGAAATGACAGTCCGCAGAGATTTGAATTCGCTGGCGCGTGAATACAATATATCAAGAACACATGGCGGTGCAGAGCTTGGCAATCAACCGGTAGTTCGTATGATTTCTTTTGATGAACCAAGAATTGCACATAAAGACAGTAAAGATAAAATTGCAGCATTGGCAGCTACGATGATTCAAAATGGACAGAGGATATTTATTGACGCCGGGTCAACTACGCGTATTATTCTAAACTATCTGGAAGAGGATACACGTGCGGTTGTGGTAACGCATCATCTGGCAGTTGCAGAGCAGGCGCTTAAGTTTGAAAATCTGGCGGTGATCATGCTGGGAGGAGATATGATCCGGATTACAAACTGCAGTTCCGGACCAGTAGCAGAAGAGCAGTTAAAGAAATATCAGTTGGATACTGCATTTATTGGGGCTGCGGCAATTGGATCAGATGGGAAATTATATGACGGATATTCTCCGGAAGCCAGACTGAAAGGAACACTTTTTTCGGTTGCCAAAAAGATCTATGTTCTTGCAGATTCATCCAAGATGAACACATACAATCTGAATGAATTTGGAAGTCTTTCTCAGATTGACGGATTGATTACAGATGCGGGTATAGACGAGGAAGCAATGACTCTTATGAAAAGACATCGTGTAAATGTGATCATAGCAGAATAGGGTAATTTAAAATCAGCAGAATTGTTCTGCTGATTTTTTTTGCCTTTTTGTGTGTAATACTATAAAAACGAACAAAAAAGTGATTGAAAATGAACAAAAAATAATGCTGAAAATAATAGAATTTGAAATAAAACATTGGAAAATAATGATTCTTGAAAAACAAAACGAACAAAAGTAATAGATTTAACGAACACTAAAAAGAAGAAATACACAAATAATTTGGCAAAATATTGTTTATTAAGTGCATTGCAAATAAAAAAATCATGTGTTAATATGTTCGTACAAACAAAAAACAAACGAATAATTCGCAAAACGAACAAAGGGAGGTTTTTCTATGAAGAAAAAAATGATCGCAACATTACTGACAGGTGCTATGGCATTATCAATGGTAGCTGGAGCTGCTACAGTTATGGCAGACGACACAACAGAGGCAAAAGATAAATATACCATTGGTTTTTCACCATATACTCTGACTAATGAATATTTTACAGCTGTACTTGATGGTGTACAGAAGGCTTGTGATGAAACAGGAAGCGAACTGATCTACTTTGATCCACAGAACGACCCGACACAGCAGGCATCACAGATCGATGATATGATCGCAAGTGGAATTGATGCTCTTATCTACATTCCATATGATTCAGCTGGAGCACAGACAGTTCTTCAGACATGCAAAGATGCAGGCGTAAAAGTAATTAACGTTGATAACGTAATTACAGAAGATGACTACGATCTTGTAGATGGAATCATTGCTTCTGATAATGAGCAGCTCGGATATCTTTCCGGACAGTGGGTTGCAGAAAATCATCCGGATGGAGCAAACATCCTGACAGTACATCTTCAGACAGCAGAATCCTGCATCATCAATGTAGATGGATTCTGGAAAGGAATCAAAGATAACGCAAAAGATCCAGATAAATATGTAGATGCACAGATTGTTGAAGGTGAAGGTTCTACAGAAACATCCTTTAACGTAGTATCCGATGCTCTGCAGGCAAATGATGATATTGATGTAATCTATTGCATCAATGATACTTCCGCTCTTGGCGCTGTACAGGCAGTTGAAGACGCTGGAAAGACAGGCCAAATTGACATCCTTGGTAAAGATGGTGCTCCGATTGGTAAACATGCGATCAAAGACGGAACAATGGTACAGTCTTCTGCACAGAGACCTACATACATGGGATATCTTGGTGTAAAAGAAGCAATCGATGTTCTTGAAGGAAAAGAAATCGAATTCAATACAGCAATCGAATCTTACAGCATTACAAAAGACAACATTGATGATTTTGACCTGGACGCTTGGGATTCTCTGGATGGAGACAGCACAGATGATGCAGCAGCAGATACAACAGAAGCAGCTGACACAGAAGAAGCTGATACAGAAGAAGCAAAATAATTGCAGAATCGGGCGTTGCGAGCAATCTTGCAACGCCCACTTTATAAAATATGAGAGGTAGCATAATATGAGCGAAACAAAGCTGTTAGAGATGACAAATATAACGAAAGCATTTGCCTCCAATGTTGTGCTGAATGGTGTAAACCTTTCTGTAGATGAAGGAGAAGTTGTTGCTATCCTCGGCGAGAACGGAGCCGGAAAGTCAACCCTGATCAAAATACTTGGTGGCATTTATAAGGCAGATTCCGGAGAAATCCGTATGCATGGAACTGTGAAAAACATTACTTCTGCCGCGGTAGCAGGAGAAAATGGTATTCGTATTATTCATCAGGAGATTGTTCTTGTACCGGATAGAACAATAGCAGCAAATGTATTTCTGGGCAGAGAACCCAAAAACAAATTTGGCCTTGTAGATGTACGGGCAATGGAACAGCAGACACAGAAATTGATTGATAATCTGCATTTAAACTTAAAAGCAAATGAAATGGTAAGAAATCTGACGATGGGCATGCAGCAGCTGGTTGAGATCATCAAAGCAATATCGGCAGAGGCAAAAGTAGTAGTTATGGATGAACCAACATCCTCTCTTTCACAGGGTGAAGTAGAGATTCTGTTTGGTATTATCCGTCTTCTTCAGAAAAAAAATATTGGAATTATATATATTTCACATAGATTGGAAGAACTTTATGCGATTACAGACCGTATTGTAGTTCTCCGAGATGGAAAGATGGTTGGAGATCTGGAAACAGCAAATGTAGATAAAGACCATCTGATCAGCCTGATGGTTGGTCGTGAGCTGGACAGCTTTTACACCAAAAATAAGCACAAAATCGGCGAAGTAGCGCTGGAAACAAAAAATCTGTCACATGTTAAACTGTTTAAAGATGCAAGTTTTAAAGCACGGTATGGAGAGATTGTCGGTTTTGCAGGACTGGTAGGTGCCGGTCGTACAGAACTTATGAAAACAATTTTCGGTGCATATGAAAAAAGTGGTGGAGAGATTCTTCTTGACGGTAAACCGGTCAATATCAAATCGCCAAGTGATGCAATCAGAAACGGCATTGCATATGTCTCTGAGGACCGTCGAGGTGAAGGGCTGATCCTGAAAAATGATGTAAGATTTAATATGGGTCTGGTCTGTCTGGCTGATTTTGTTAGTGGAATTCATGTAAAAGACAAAGAGTGGGGTCATATGGTAGAAGATTATCGAAAGAAATTTTCTATCAAGATTACTTCTCCAAAGCAGCTGGCCGGTAACCTTAGCGGTGGAAACCAGCAGAAAGTAGTCCTCAGTAAATGGCTGGCAAGCAAGCCAAAAGTTATTATCCTGGATGAACCTACGAGAGGTATTGACGTTGCGGCAAAAGCAGAAATCTATGCAATCATTGATGAACTGGCAGCGAATGGTGCATGCATCATTATGGTTTCTTCAGAACTTCCGGAGATCATTAATATGTGTAATCGCTGCTATGTTATGTGTGAAGGAATGATTACAGGAGAAATCAATGAGACAGAGTTCTCACAGGAAGCAATGATGACACTGGCAACAAAACGAGATTAAAAAAAACAAACAACTCTTGTCAATAAAAAAGTTAGGAGGTCTGGAAATGGATGAAAAAAATAAAATCCCAGGCGTAAGTTTTATCAAAAGGAACATAGGTACGATCATAGGTTTGATTCTTTTGGTGATTATTGTTTCAATTTCTACACCGAAATTCCTTACATCATCAAATATTCTGAACCTGTTAAAATCCAATTCAGTAAATGCAATCATCAGCTGTGGTATGTTACTTGCAATTCTGATGGGAGAAATTGATATTTCCGTTGGATCAACAGTTGGTTTATCAGGAATTATTGGCGCTTATATGATCACAAACGTAGGACTTCCGGTAGTTCCGACAGTATTGATCTGCCTTGGTGTTGGTGCACTGGTAGGTATTGTAAACGGTGTTGCTATTTCTTATTTAAAGGTGCCGGCTTTTGTAGCCACACTTGCTACACAGAGTATTGGCCGTGGTCTTACTGAGATCATTTCCGGTGGTGTAACGATCCGTGTTCGTAACACAGGTTATACTGCACTTGGCAATCAGAATGTTGCAGGAATTTCTATCATTATTATTTATGCAGCAGCAGTCCTTATCTTTACCTGGTTCTTATTAAACAGAACACGTTTTGGATATTACATCTATGCATTAGGTGGAAATAAACTTGCAGCACAGTATTCTGGTGTAAATGTAAAGAAATATAACATGCTTCCATATGTACTGATTGGTCTTTTCTGTGGACTGAGTGGCCTGATCTGGTCTGCAAGACTGGGATCTGCGGCAGCAACTCTTGGAAGTGGATTTGAAATGGATGCAATCGCAGCTGTTGTTATTGGTGGAACCAGTATGTCAGGTGGTGTAGGAACTGTTGGTGGAACTTTCATTGGTATTCTGATTATCGGTGTTATTACAAATGGTCTGAACCTGATGGGAATCAACTCCTTCTGGCAGGAAGTATTTAAAGGAATTATCATTCTTGCAGCGGTAATCATCGATGTAGTAAGAAAAACAAAATCTAAAGACTGATATATTTTGAAAGTGTATCAGACTGAATGGAGACCTTTATGGCAGAAAGAATGTTATTTGCAGGTATGGATGTAGGTACCAGTGGATGTAAGATGCTGGTATATGATCTGGACGGGAACATTGTGTATCAGTCCAGCAGAAAATATCAGGAGGAAGGCAGCGGTGGACATCGTGAGCTGAACCCGGAAATTGTGATATCAAAGGTTAAAGAAGTTCTCAGGGAGATTGCCACGAAATGTACAGAGGGCATTGTATCAATGGCAGTGACAAGTCTTGGAGAATCGGTAGTCTGCCTGGATAAAAACAATAAAGTACTTACAAACTCTATGCTTACAGGAGACAGCAGAGGAATTCCAGAAACACAGGAAATTATAGACATTCTGGGAGCAGACCGGATATTTGAGACGACAGGACTTCCGCCAAATGAACTTTACGGTCTTCCGAAATATATGTGGTTGAACCGGAATACAAATGCGATTAAAGATGCAGCAGCAATCTTATATTATGAAGATTTTGTAGGATATATTCTTACAGGACAAAGAAAGGTCAGTTACTCATCTGCAGCAAGAAGTATGGCGTTTGATATCAGAAAGTTTGAATGGTCTGAAGACCTTCTGAGTCTTGCCGGGATTCATAAAGAACAGATGTCAGAGCCGATTCCGCCATGTACGGTTATAGGTATGATTCTTCCGAAAATAGCAGATGAACTGGGATTAAACAAAGATCTGAAGGTTGTGGCAGGCGGTCATGATCAGATCTGCGCTGCGCTTGGAAGTGGTTTGTTTGCACCGGAAGATGGTGAGTGTGGAATGGGAACGTGTGAATTTATGTTCACAATGCTTCCGAAAGTAATGATGACATCATATATGAAGAAAAATGATTTTACCTGTATTCCATATGTATTTCCAGATACCTATTTGTCAAGTATTGAAGTGACGACTTGCGGAGCCTTGAAAAACTGGGCAAGAGACAATATTTTTCAGGGAATCAACAGAAAATGTCAGGAAGAAGGAAGAAACTTTTTTCAGTATATGGATGATCTTGCCAGAGATATACAGACGGATATTATGATCCTTCCTCAATTTGGATCAGCTGGAAATCCGGATCTTTCCATGGACGCATGGGGAACTATAACAGGTCTCACTATTCATACAAAACCTGAAGAACTGTATAAGGGAATTCTGGAAGGAATGGCTTTTCAGATGTATTTGGCATATGAACGTATGCAGAAACTGGGAACAACTATGCAGAGGATAGCTGTCACAGGCGGTGGAGCAGCATCTGAACTGACACTTCAGATTCGTGCGGATGTATTTGGAATGGAAGTAGATTCGCTGGAAAGTGCAGAGGCTGGTACACTTGGCTGCATGCTTATGGCTGCTACCGCAGTCGGGGCATATTCTTCTATGGAAGAGGCAATAAAAAAAACAGTCAGAATAAAGAGGAGATATATTCCTGATTCTGATATGACCAGCTATTATCGAAAGAAATTTGAAAATTATAAACATTTTTACGAGGAAATGCATGATTTTCATTAATTTTTGCTAATGGATAACACGTAACAGAGATATGGAGGAGATTACTATGAAGCTTGTAAATGGATTTAAACTTATGGAATATGCAAAAAGAAATAATTTTGTATTACCAGCATTCAATACAACAAACCTTGAGATGACATATGCGATTGTAGATGGTCTGATGAAAGCCAATCTGCCAGGATATATACAGATTTCTTCTAACAATCTGCGTCTGTCCAATCCGGCAATTATTACAGATATAGCAGCAGATGCAGTAAAGAAATCTGAAACACCGATTGGGCTTCATCTGGATCACGGCAAATCATTTGAAGATGTAAAGGCCTGCATTGATGCCGGATTTACTTCTATCATGATTGATGCTTCTCACCTTCCTTTTGAGGAGAATGTAAAAGAATGCCGCAGAGCCGCTGATTACTGTCATTTTTATGGTATTCCGGTAGAGGCAGAGCTTGGTGCACTTCGTGGAAAAGAAGAAGATATTGTGAATGAAGCAGAATGCAAGACAGATCCAGCTATGGTAGCAGAATTTGTTGAAAAAACAGGATGTGATACACTTGCAGTTTCAGTTGGTAATGTTCATGGACTTTGTCTGAATCCACAGATTGATATTCCGTTACTTGAAAAGATCAACCAGGTTTCAAAAGTTCCACTTGTTCTTCATGGCGGATCCGGCATCCCGAAAGAAGTAATCTGGGAAGCAAAGAAACATGGACTGATCAAGATCAACTATGGTTCTGATCTTCGTAAAGAATTTGTCAAAACATTTGGTCATGCTTATGAAGAAAATCATAATGAACATGATGTAATTCATTTGAGTCTTGAAGCTGTTGAGGAAGTTAGCAGAAAGGCACAAGAGCTTGTGACAATGATCAACGAGCACTAAATTTTTTCTGTAAGGCGGGTGTTGGTGTGAACGATACATATTTAGGAATTGACTTGGGAACTTCTTCTATGAAGATGGTACTGACAGATTCAGAAAAGCATATTCTGGGACAGATTTCAGAGGAATATGAGGCAGTACAGTCACAAAATGGATGGTCTGAGATTGATCCGGAAATCTGGTTTCAGGCTATGAGAAGAGGCATGCACAATATTTTTGAGGATCAGGATCCGAAAAATTTAAAAGGAATCGGTGTTACCGGACAGATGCATACTCTGATTGTCATGGGGGAAGATGGAAAACCAGTAAGACCGGCGATGATGTGGAATGACACCAGAACAAAAGAACTTCTCCCGGAATTGAAAAAAAAGATTCTGGAATTTCCAGAAGGAGAATATCTTTCTCAGACAATATCCACAGGAAGTCCGGCAGCAAATCTGTACTGGCTGAAGGTATATGAACCTGAAAATCTGAAAAAAGTAAAAAAATTTTTAATCGGACCAGATTATCTGGTATATCGGCTTACAGGCGCTGAAACGACAGATTATTGTGAAGCTTCCACATCCTGTCTTTATGAAATCTGTAATAAATGTTGGTCGGATAGAATGAGAAACCTGATTGGACTGGATCAGAGCTGCTATCCGGAGCTTCGGGGAAGTGCGGAGTGTGCAGGAAAAATATTTCCGGGAATTGCTGAAGAACTTGGAATCAGCGAGGAAGTGGAAGTGATTGTTGGAACCGGTGATAATCCGGCGACTGCAATCTCAACAGGATGTCTGGGACTAGGATATCCTGTTGTATCGCTTGGTACATCGGGAGTATTTATGATGCCGATCGACAAACCAGAAAGCCAGACAAAAGGAAAGAAAATTCTATTTTCCTTTGATGATAAAAAATTCCAGTACCTTGTGCAGGGTGTTGTTCAATGTAATGGCAATACATTTGACTGGTGGAACAAAAACATCATGGAACTGAAACACTTCCAGGAATTGACAACCTCCATTGATGTAAACAGCAATGCACGAAATGAGCTGATTTTTTATCCGCATCTGGATGGTGACAAGACCATATATGCAGATCCCGAATTACGCGGAGCATTTATTGGATTAAATCTGACAACCTCACAGGAAAATCTGTTCTACGCTGTGATTGAAGGATTATGCTTCGGTTTTCGGGAACTTGCAGAGAAAATGTGTTTGCCGCTGGAAAAATATGGTACTGTAAAAGTAGTTGGTGGTGGAGCCAAAAGTCCAGTATGGCTTCAGACTATGGCAAATGTATTGAATATTGCGGTTGAAAAAATGGAGGGAATGATTGGTCCGGCATTTGGTATTGCACTTTTGGCTGCGTATAAAGGAGGGAGCATTACATCTCTGGAGCAGATATCAGAAGGCAATGTAAAGATTGAATGTCGATACGAACCGAATGAAGAGGCTTTTAAGGCCTGTCAAAAGAAATATCAGGAATATCTAAGGATACGTTCTGGGCTTCAGTATATCAAAAATGGAGTTATGGAATAAAAAGCAGAGTCGTCAGGTGTTTGATAAATGATTCAAATGCGGACGACTCGTTTTTTTGCTTTTATTGACGTGATGCTATTGACAAAAGTTCTCATTTGGCATAGGGTTAGTTTATGCGCACTAAATGAAAAAAAGTATCAACAACAGGGAAAGGTAAGAGGAAAGCAGATATGACATCATTACGCGAATTACCGATCGGAAAAACTGCGACAATACGCTCTGTCGGAGGAGAGGGCGCGCTGAGACAACATTTCCTGGATATGGGGCTGATTCCAAAAGGAGAAGTTACCATGGTGAAATATGCACCAATGGGAGATCCTATGGAATTACGTATTCATAGCTATGAACTGACATTGCGTCTGGCAGATGCAGAAAAAATAGAGATAGAGAATATTCGTGATGCAGTCGAACCATCAGAAGGGAAGGCAGCACACAAAAAAGATATTTCTAAAGCAATCCCACATCCTGGTCTTGGTGAGGGTGGTAAATATCATATTAAAGAAAACGAACATCCGCTTCCGGACAGTGAAATACTGACCTTTGCACTTGCCGGAAACCAGAACTGTGGAAAAACAACACTGTTTAACCAGCTGACAGGTTCCAGTCAGCATGTCGGAAACTTTCCAGGAGTTACCGTAGACAGAAAAGACGGAAACATCCGTGGCAGAAGTAATACACTTGTGACTGATCTTCCGGGAATTTATTCCATGTCACCGTATTCCAGTGAAGAGATCGTGACCAGAAATTTCGTGCTGGACGAACACCCAAAGGGAATCATCAATATTGTAGATGCAACCAATATAGAGCGAAATCTTTATCTGACCATGCAGCTGATGGAACTGGATATTCCGATGGTCCTGGCATTGAATATGATGGATGAAGTCCGGGAAAACGGAGGATCCATTCTGGTAAACCAGATGGAAGAGATGCTGGGAATCCCGGTCATTCCGATTTCAGCAGCCAAGAATGAGGGAATTGATGAGTTGGTTCAGCATGCACTTCATGTGGCAAAATATCAGGAAAAACCACAGATCATCGATTTTTGCGATGCTAATGAAGATGGCGGAGCAGTACATAGATGCCTCCATGCGATCATGCATCTGATCGAAGACCATGCCAAAGCAGCAAGAATCCCGGTTCGCTTTGCAGCAGCAAAACTTGCGGAAGGTGATCAGCTGATCATGGACAGTCTGAATCTGGATCAGAACGAGAAAGAAATGCTGGAGCATATTGTTAAACAGATGGAAACTGAACGTGGTCTGGACAGAGCAGCAGCAATCGCACATATGCGTTTTGATTTTATTGAAAAAGTCTGTGATGAAACGGTTGTGAAACCAAAAGAAAGTAAAGAACATCTTCGCAGTATGAAAATCGATAAGATCCTCACGGGAAAATACACGGCTATTCCATGTTTTATCGGTATTATGGGTCTGGTGTTTTTCCTGACATTCAGTGTGATCGGTGCGTTTCTCCAGAATATTCTGGACATGGGAATCACAGCACTCGGAAATATCGTTGATCATTGGATGACGGCTGCTGGTGTGAATGATGTACTGCATTCACTGGTTATGGATGGGGTATTTAATGGAGTAGGAAGTGTATTGAGTTTCCTTCCGGTAATCGTAACCCTGTTTTTCTTTCTCTCCTTGTTGGAGGACAGTGGATACATGGCACGAGTTGCCTTTGTTATGGACAAGCTGCTTCGAAAGATCGGACTTTCCGGAAGAAGCATCGTGCCGATGCTGGTCGGATTTGGATGTACGGTACCAGGGGTTATGGCGAGCCGTACGCTTCCATCTGAACGAGACCGTAAGATGACGATCTTACTGACACCATTTATGAGCTGTTCGGCAAAACTTCCGATTTATGCATTTTTTACGGCAGCATTTTTTCCGGATCACGGTGCGATCGTGATGATCGCGTTGTACTTCGGTGGCATCATCATGGGAATTCTGATGGCACTGCTGATGCGAAAAACATTGTTCAGTGGTGAGGCAGTGCCTTTTGTTATGGAATTACCGAACTATCGTATGCCGGGTGCGAAGAATGTAGGACATCTTCTCTGGGATAAAGCAAAAGATTTCCTGCAGAGAGCGTTTACCGTTATTTTCATGGCGACACTGGTGATCTGGTTCCTGCAGACATTCAATACACATCTGAGCATTGTAACAGATTCCAAAGACAGTATTCTGTCAATGGTGGCAAGTGTGATTGCTCCGATCTTCAAACCAATGGGATATGGAGACTGGAGGATTTCCACAGCTCTGATCACTGGATTTATGGCAAAAGAGAGCGTGGTATCAACACTTTCTATCCTGTTTGGAAATACAGCGGCTTTGCTTGGAAGTATTACATCACTTTCCGCAGCGAGTCTTCTGGCTTTTTGTCTGCTGTATACACCTTGTGTGGCAGCTATTGCTTCAATCAAACGTGAACTTGGTGGCAAATGGGCAATTTTTGTTGTGCTTGCCCAGTGCGTGATCGCATGGCTGGTTTCTTTTGCGGTTTATCTGGTGGGAGGATTGTTCTTCTGACGACTGACATTCAGCGCCAGCCCCATTTCCCCGAGCAGAAATACAATGGAAGTACCTCCGTAACTGATGAAGGGGAGAGTAATTCCGGTGTTGGGAATGGTATTGGTAACGACGGCAATATTCAGAATAACCTGAATCGCCAGATGCCCCATAATTCCGGCAGCGATCATGGCACCGGAAAGTTCCTGACAGTTCATGGAGATGACACAGAGTCTCCAGAGCAGCAGGGCAAAAATAAGAATCAGGATGATGGCACCTGTCAATCCCATTTCTTCGCATATAATTGAAAAGATCATATCATTCTGGGCTTCGGGAACGAAGCCCAGTTTTTGTATGCTGTTGCCAATGCCTCTGCCAAAAAGGCCGCCGCTTCCGATAGCGTAAAGTCCCTGGATCGTCTGAAATCCTTTTTCATATTTTTCCGGTTCGCGCCAGATTGCGAGACGTTCCAGACGATAGCTTTCCGCAGCAAGAAAGATCGCGATAAAACCGATGCCGGCTCCACCAAGTGCTGCAAACTGTATATAGCGAGGGCTGGCAGCGAAGATCAGGATAACTCCGATTCCCAGGATGATGATGGCAGTACTCAGGTTGTTAGAGCCAACAAGGCCTACGATTGGAAGCAGTGTGAGCATAGTGCGACACATAAACCAGAACCCGTCTGTTCGTTTATGGGATCTTTCAATCTGCCAGGTCAGAAAAAGCACAACGGAAACTTTGGCAAACTCAGAAGGCTGGAAAGAAAGTGGACCGAGATTCAGCCAGCGCTTTGAACCGTTGATCTCCTGTCCGAAAAGCAGAACGGCGGTGGACAAGAGCATGGAAAGCAGGTAGGCGGCCGGTGCAAGACGGACGAAAAAGTGATAGTCTATGGAAGAAACCAGATACATGGCACCAAGGCCGAGAGCTGTGGCAAAAAGTTGTTTCTTAAAATAATAGGCAGAGTCGTGAAAACGTACCCTGCCATTATATTCACTGGCACTAAAAAGAATGAGCAGTCCTAAAACAGCCAGAATAAGAACAAGAGTCAGCATGATCGAATCTGCTTGATGTGTAGAATGTGGTTGTTTGTCCTGTGACATGGCAGACTCCGAGAGGCTTTTATTTAAAGGTATAGATATAATTCAAAAAATATGCATGAGGGATTGTACAAAAAGAGCTGTGTGTTATAATTTACAATATACTAAATAAAGGGGGATACATATTCATTGTCTGATGTTGCAGGGTTTGCATCTTCATTTCTTTCAGCAGCAGAATAAAGAATATGCCCCAAAGCTCTGTTGAAGTAACAGAGTTTTTTGAAAATCTATGGAAGACGAGGAGTATTTATGTCCTATATAGAAAATCTGGAAAAGCAGTTGTTTGAGATGCAGGATCTGAAATATCGGGATTTCCACAGTAAATTATTGCCGGGTATTGACAGGGAAACCATTATAGGAATCCGTACACCGATGCTCCGCAAGTTTACAAAAGAATTTGCAGAGACACTGGAAGCAGAACTTTTTCTGAAGGATCTGCCACACCGATATTATGAAGAGAATAATATGCATATGATGATCATAAGCTGGATCAAAGACTATGAGGTGTGCCTGAAAGAAGTGAAAAAACTGCTTCCATATGTAAATAACTGGGCAACCTGTGACCTTCCGGCACCAAAGTGTTTTGCGAAGCATAAAGAAGAGCTGCTTCCGGAAATCAGAAACTGGATCTCATCGGGAGAAACTTATACGATTCGTTATGGAATCGGTATGCTGATGAATCTTTATCTGGAGGAAGATTTCAGACCGGAATATCTGAAGCTGGCAGCAGATATACGGTCTGAAGAATATTATGTAAACATGATGATCGCCTGGTATCTTGCTACGGCCCTTGCAAAGCAATGGGAGGCAACCATTCCGTATATCGAGGAACGATGTCTGCCGGAATGGGTACACCGTAAGGCCATCCAGAAGGCGGTGGAGAGCTACCGGATCACACCAGAGCAGAAGGCATATTTAAAGAGTTTCAGATAGAAGGAATAAGTGAAATCAATCCTCATCTACCCAAACTGGCAGAGGAAGATTATTTTCCAGCGCATGTTTGATTTCAGAGTAGTATTCTACTTTGTGATGGACATGTGCTGAATCTTTTTGAAGCTGGATCAGCTTTTCATTTACAATTTGTTCCTGATCTTTTAGAAGAGAGATAATTTTATCAATGTGAGCTGCTTCATCTGCCTCATATATAAAAAATTTTCGAAGTTGTGGGATAGTCATTCCTGTGCGTTTGAAACAGTTGATACATTTAAGACGTTCAACATGTTCATCACTGTATATACGTTGTCCGGAAGAGGATTTGGGTACTTCTGGAAGGAGTCCTTCACTTTCGTAATAACGAAGTGTAGATGATGGTAACTCAAACATTTCGGATATTTCTCTGATCGTATAGTTTTTCATTAGATGCGATACCTCCTGTAAAAAATTAAATGCCGAATCACAAATTTACTTTTATATAAAATTCTTGACTTCAAGTATACTTGAAGTGCTAATCTTTGTAAAGAGAAGTAAATATATTCGTATTGGGAGGAAAAGAATATGTACACTGCGTCTAAAGAAAGATACACAACCATGGAATACGATCATTGTGGAAACAGTGGTCTGATGCTGCCAAAGGTGTCACTGGGATTATGGCATAACTTTGGAGACACCGCAAATTTTGAAAATATGAGAAAGCTTTGTTTTACGGCTTTTGATAGTGGAATCACACAGTTTGACCTGGCAAATAATTATGGTCCGGAACCAGGAAGTGCAGAAAAGAACTTTGGCCGCATTCTGAAAGAAGACCTGGGCGTTTATCGTGACGAGCTGATCATTACAACAAAAGCCGGATATGAGATGTGGGATGGCCCTTATGGAAACTGGGGAAGCCGTAAGTACCTTCTTGCCAGCCTGGATCAGAGTCTGAAACGTATGGGCCTTGATTATGTAGATATTTTCTATCATCACAGAATGGATCCGGATACACCGCTTGAAGAGACCATGGGTGCACTGGCAAGTGCAGTACAGAGCGGCAAGGCAATTTATGTCGGACTTTCCAATTATGATGGAGAGACATTAAAGAAGGCTACTGCAATTCTGAAGG
Source organism: Blautia sp. 210820-DFI.6.14 (assembly GCF_020558815.1). Taxonomy (NCBI): domain Bacteria; kingdom Bacillati; phylum Bacillota; class Clostridia; order Lachnospirales; family Lachnospiraceae; genus Blautia; species Blautia sp. 210820-DFI.6.14. The sequence continues at coordinate 552,048 of NZ_JAJCKS010000001.1, read as the reverse complement.
ATCTGCATTGTCCGTTTGTCATCAATCAGAACCGTTATTCTATTTTTGATCGAACAGTAGAGAAGAATGGTCTGAAAAAGGCAACTGCTGAGCTGCAAAAGGGTCTGATCACATTCAGCCCGCTTGCACAGGGACAGCTGACTGACCGTTACCTGCATGGAATCCCGGAAGACAGCCGTATCCGTACCGACGGCAGATTCCTTAAAGAAAGTACTTTGGATGAACACAGACTAGATCAGATCCGTAAGCTGAATGAGCTGGCAGCACAGCGAGGAGAAAAGCTTGCAGATATGGCACTTGCATGGCTTCTGCAGCAGAAAGAAGTGACCAGTGTTCTGATCGGCGCATCCAAAACACAGCAGATTCTGGATAATATAAAAGCTATTTCCAGTGCACCATTCAGTGAAGAGGAACTGAAGCTGATCGATGAGATTTCATTGAACTAAATTTTGTACAATTATGCAAATATAATGAAACTTTTTGAATTCACAGAAAAATTTTGGTGGATAATTGAATTGTGCATTAAAAAACTCCGTGCTATAATGCAATCAATTTCAAAGAAGCGAAGTGCAAAGGGGCATCAACAATCGTTGATGTCCCTTTTTGTCGTTTATGGAGATGAAAGATATGCAGACAGAAGAAATTTTAAGTGCAGGGATTGATATTGGAACATCAACTACACAGTTGGTGTTCAGCAGAATGCTTCTTCAGAATACGGGAGGTTTTGGAAAGATTCCACAGATCAAAGTGATCTCCAAAGAGGTCATCTACTCTGGTAAAGCACAGACTGGATTTATCTTTTTCTTCTGGGGTTGTGCGATCGCATGGTTCCTGTATATGATTCCTAAGATCCATCTGGAATATTTTGGTGGAATTGCAATGGATTCACTGCCACCTTTTAATGAACTGATGTACATCTTTGGTCTTGTATGGTGGTGCTATACAGGTTTTGAAACCTGTGTATCTATGGGTGCTGAAACAAAATACCCACAGTATACACTTCCAAGAGCTTTAAAAGTATCTGTATTCCTTGTATTTGTATGTAATGCATTATTCCAGTGGTTCCTGGTTGGTCTTGTACCGCACAAATTCTATCCACTGCTTGCAGCAGCAGATGCTCCTTATGCAGAAGGTCTGGAGGCAGCAGGACTTATCGGATTCCCGATCATCCTTCTCTGCATCGGAATTGCATTTGGTGGTGACCTGTCTACGATCAACCCTGGTATTGCAGCTCCGGCAAGATATATCTATACAATGGCAGAAGATAAATCTCTTCCTTCCTTCTTCTGCAAAGTACATCCGAAATACAAAACACCATACACTGCAGTTGCAGCAGTAGGTATTATCAATATCATTTTGATCGCAACAGGTTCTATCAACTATATTGCATCTGTATCGTTGATTTCTCTGGCACTCTGTTACATCATTGGATGTCTTGCATATCTGGGGCTGAAGAAAAATTATCCGGATATGAACAGACCATATGTAGCTCCTGGTGGAAAATTCGGCTGCTGGTTCACGATCGTTGTGTATATCTTCATGCTGATTTTCGCAGACAGAGTAGCACTTGCTACCTCTGGAGTAGTAACCGTAGCAGCAATCATTTACTGGGCAGTCTTTACCAGAAAACATGAGAACAAGATCCCGACAATTGAGGAAGAGATCGGTGTTCTCGAGGAGCCATCTCCGGAAGAAAAAGCAAAGATGGACAAAGAATACAATATCTGGAAGATTGCCACAATTGTTGCGACGATCATTGCACTTGGAATTTATATTATTCCGGTGCTCTTCTAAGAGATAAATAAGTAAGACATACCACATAAATCCCCCGCATACACTGTAAAAACGGTGTCTTCGGGGGATTTTTCTTTGAAGGATTATATCGAAGAACGTGCAGTGGAGATTGCACATTACATAATAGAAACAAAAGCGACAGTACGACAGACGGCGAAAAAATTTGGGATCAGTAAGAGTACAGTACATATAGAAGTAACAAAATAGAACGGTTCGTTTGGGCAATATATTAAACAAAATCAAGGAGGAACGAACCATGAAGGAACTGAAACCAAGAATTACAGAGAATGGCATCGAATATGTGCTTGTCGGGGACTATTACATCCCGGATTTGAAGTTTCCGGAGGAAAACCGACCTATCGGTAAGTACGGACAGATGCATAGGGAGTATCTGAAAGAGCAGTGCTACGGTAGATATTCCAGTTTACTGCTGACCGGAAAACTTTGGAGCTATCTGGAGGATTTGGACGAACAAGCGGAGGAACGGTTTACGTGTATTGTTGATCAGATGAAAGCGGCTGAGGGAGTGACGGAGGAATTGAAGCGGAAAGATGCTATGCTTTGGGTACAACGGTGTAATAATATTAGAAACAGAGCAGAAGAAATTGTACTGAACGAAATGGTTTATATTTAGTATGGAGCAGTCAGCCGAAAGGCTGGCTGTTTTTCTTTTCCTAGCGACAGAAAATGATTGACAATGCTATAAGACTGTGGTAGTCTGAAAACAAGAACAGACTACTGTAGTCTTATAGGAGGCGAAACAAGTGACAGAGGAAAATATCAAACTTTTTGATTCGGAATTAAAGGTAATGGATGTTCTGTGGAAGGATGGTGACGTGCCAGCGAAATATGTTGCAGATACTTTAAACAGAGAAGTCGGCTGGAATAAAAACACAACGTATACATTGATTAAGCGGTGTATCAATAAAGGCGCGATTGAACGAACGGAACCGGGATTTATGTGCCATGCGCTTATAGCAAAAGAACAGGTACAGGATCTGGAAACAGATGAACTTATTGATAAGATATATGATGGATCTGTTGACAAGTTGTTTGCGGCACTTCTTGGCAGAAAAAAACTTTCTATGGAGCAGATTAAGAACCTGAAGCAGATCGTCAGTGAATTGGAATGAGGTGATGTATATGAGCCTGCTGCAAATGAGTTTTCTGGGAACGGTTATTATTTTACTTATTGTGGTATTAAGGGCTGTGCTTATCAACAGATTACCGAAGAAAACATTTTTGATTTTATGGTGGATTGCATTAATACGGTTATTAGTTCCATTTTCCATAAAATCAGTCACAAGTATTTATTCTCTGTTGCAGAGTATTTATTCTGATATAAACCCAGTGAGAACGGCGCAAACGACAACATTTTTACCCATTCATGGGAATATGCCTGAGATAGCAAATGGATTATCAGAGGCTATGGTACAGAGAACAGAATCCATTTCGATTTTGAGTGTAATATGGCTGGCAGGTCTGTTACTTTGTTTTGGATTTTTTGCGGTTTCCTATATAAAATGTTATCGGGAATTTCGATTTTCGCTGCCTGTTGAAAATGATATTTTGGAAGCATGGAAGGAAAAACATCCACTAAAAAGGAGTCTATCCATCCGGCAGACAGAAACCATAGCTGCACCACTTTCTTATGGTGTGATTCGCCCAGTTATTTTAATGCCGAAAAATACAGAATGGAAAAATATTTATCAGCTTCGTTATGTGTTGGAACATGAATATGTGCATATCAGACGGCTTGATATGCTTACAAAGCTGATAATGATTGCTGCAGTATGCATTCATTGGTTTAATCCTCTTGTGTGGGTAATGTATATTCTTTTTAACAGAGATTTGGAATTATCCTGTGACGAAACCGTAGTCCGTAGATTTGGAATGGATATAAAGTCGGTATATGCAACTGCTTTAATATCTATGGAAGAAAAAAAGAGCGGACTGACACCATTATGTAACAGTTTCAGTAAAAATGCGATTGAAGAGAGGATAAGAGCAATTATGAAGATAAAGAAGACATCTAAGTTTGCAGTAATTATAAGTGCAGTATTGGTAATTTGCGTGACAGGTGGATTTGCAACTTCCGCATCATCCTTGGAGAAAAAGACAGAGACAGCGCAAGAAAACGGTGAAACAACAGTTGCTTTAAACGAAGTGAATATCCGGGAAGATGAATCACTTTCAAGTTCGGATGTGGAATGGTGGACAGCAGAAGAGTATGCGAAATGGCTGGACGAGGAAAAAGAAGTTCTGCAGTCTATGATTGGTGAAAAAGCTTATACAGGCGGCGACGGATGGTTTGTATGGACACAGGAAAAGGTAGATGAGACGATTGCACTTTATGAGGATAATCTTCAAAAAATAAAAGATGGGATGAAGTTGTCGAAATCATCTGATGATGCAGTGGGAATTACAATGGCATATTCTCCGGAAAATATAGAATATGCGAAGCAGGAAGCAGAAACGGTCACCGAAAATAAAGACAGTAATGAAAATGTATTCAGCGAAGAACAGCTTTCTGAATATGCAAAAGCGGGAATAACTTACCAGAAAGAAACAGGATTTCTGATGTATGATGGAAAGACCATTGGATATTTCCGGGATGAGTTTAAGCCGGGTACTTATACAATAAGTTCCAAACGTGGAGGTACGCTTCGAGTTGAAGTGCAAAGGGAAAACTATGGCACCATCACAGACGTAAAGGCAGAACCGTTATCAGATGATTTTTGGTCAGAACCGGCGGCATTGGTTGAAAGTTCCGGCGGAGAAGCTGTAACTGCAGATGAAATGAAAGGATCTGTTTTTGAAGAAGGAGGAAGTGAGAACATAGCGGCTGATGACATGGGCGAATATAGCAGTGAAGAGGGAAAAGGTCTTAATATTGCTGTTCCACAGGAGTATGCTGATTATGGAGTATCCTGTGATGCTCAAGGAAACTGGGTTTATAATGGTAAGATTATAGCAGATTTATATGATGAGGGAAGGGGAATCTTTTCTAACAGCAACGGCACTATGTACATTGAAGTAACGAGAGACAAAAGTGGAAAGATTAGCAGCTTTCAAAAAGTAAGCAAAAATAGAATGCAGGAATTATTTGCTGAATTTAATCCGGAAACGGAAACATTTGCGGAATATAATTCAGAGGCGAAGCATTAAGTTAGTGCTAAATGAAACGAGGATGATTAAGTGGGAAAAATATTGCTGGTATCATTCGAGGGAGATGAGGAAGAGTTGGTAAATTCTGTTATTTCCGTGTTAGATTCCGGCAGAGAAAAATTCCTTTTTCAGGAAATACAACTTCAATCGAAAATAAGGCATAAGGGTATAGCGATTGATTTGAAACGGAGGGAAGTTGTTCGTGATAATAGAAAAATAGAATTAACTTACACCGAGTTTGAAATCCTGCAGTTATTAGCACAAAATCCAGGAAGGGTATTTAGTAAGGAGCAGATTTATGATGTAGTCTGGAAAGAAGCCTATTCTGGCGATTACAATATTGTCATGAGTCATATCAGCCATATTCGTGAGAAGATAGAAGATGATCCGGGCAACCCGGTATATATTCAAACCGTCTGGGGTGTAGGATACAAGTTTAATGAGAGGGCAGGCAGCGAGTAAATTCGCTGCCTTTCCTTTACAGGGATGGATTCAGATTTCGCTGAGTTTCAAGATAATATTGCTCTGCTGATACAGCCAGTCCGTGAATTCCGTTGGCTTGGTTGTTCCTGCCTTTACAGCTTTCTTACGCCGCAGAGCTTCTTTCTTAAAAAGGTCAAACGCAGTTTTCATTTCTTCCAGACGTTCAATCGGAAAATCAGCAGTTTTTTTGGATTTATTGATTTTATTACGCCAATTCTGGCATTCATTTTTATAAAGCAAATCATAGTTATTTTCTCTGGCTCGTTCATCAAATTCCCTTTTATTTTGAAGTGCCTGTGCTTTACGGCACTTATCACTGCATAGTTCATAACGCTGGTTTTTTGCCAGAAAATATTTTCCACAGACTTTGCACTGACGGAAACAAAGGCCCCAGTCATTCAGCCGATTCAAGTAATAAGTGATAAGCGGATAAAAAGAGCTGTAGGCAGCTACGCATTCTGTTCTGCGCCTATTATCCGGAAACCAAAGTTCAAGTCGAGTGATTTCAGCAGGAGTGTTGCGGAAATAAAGACTGCCAGTATGAAAACGTTCTGGTTTTCCGGTATCAGAATTAAAATTCATGACATTTTCTGTTTGGAATGCCTGAGTCAAAATTTGGATTTTTTCTATAAAACGATCACAGGCAGTATTACGGTCACGATATTCCCTTGTAACAAGATATTCATTCCAAATACGGAATGTAGCATACATTCTCACCGGATCACCGGTGAGATATTTTTTTGCCAGAAAATCACCAGCAGTCTGTTCCAGTGCAGGCTGTTTCCAACGGTTAGTGTGCAATGCATCACGTAGGGGAGCAAGTCCATATATATTCCAGTTCTTTTCTTTATCATATTCAAAATCTATCAGAAAACGTCCTAGAGGACGTGTTATATCATATATGACATCGTTATCTTTATTTCCGTCCAGTCGAAAACGGATTTGCTGTTCCGTTCCGATTAAAATTCGCTCCTTCATTTTGTCTCTATCCAATGCCAGAACGAAGAGGATGTGGTCGTAGCAAGGTTCTTGCCTTATAAATTGATAAGCCATTTCTATTTGCTCCTGTTTTGTATGGTAATTTTAAAAAATATAATATTAGTTACATTTATGGTATCGCGAAAGTATTGAAAAGTCAAGATGAGATTGATAAGATACGATTGCATGGTAATTTCGTACTATGCAGTGTACTTTGACAACTTTATGACCGTCTAACCTGAGATAAACCGCCATGACCTTCGATAAAAGAAGTGAGCGCATCCGAATGGATGACGTGTTGTATGCTTTGACAGCAGTATGACTCAGGAAACAGGAAAGATAAAACGGCAATGAGAAGCTAAAAAAATGAGATCAAAAATGGAGGAACAACATGAGTGAAAATAAGAGATTAAACAATTATGATGAACTGCCTCTTGTACTGGATGTGGCTGATATTCAGCGGATTATGGGGATTTCCAGAGTAACGGCTTATGAACTGGTTCATACACCCGGTTTTCCGGCATTTCGAAGCGGCAGATTAATTAAGGTTAATAAAATTGCTTTTTTCGAATGGATGGCAAAGGGGAATGGAAGGGTGCCGGAGAATAGTAACTAAATCTGGAGCAGAGCGGAGAGCGAAGTCTTTTGTGCAGGTTAAGGGCGGCAGCCATTGCCCAGTGAGTTGATGCGTGCGTCTACTCGTACTGGGTATTACCTGACGCAAATTCACGCAGGTTTGCAGCTTCGCTGCCTTATTTAATTTGGAAAAACGTGAAAAAGGAGGGCAAGAAAATTATTGAAAGCAACAAGACACAATGGACGCTCCGGGAAAAATGGCACTTATAATCCCAGGCATAATGATCGCCGTTTCGACTTGGAAAACAGTGAACATATTGATGCTGGAAGAGTCAGAGAAAATATTTACTGGGACTGTTACCGTGGCTATACCACAATGCAGAACAGGGAAGAAGATTCTCAGGATATCAGTTTTGAGAAAATTGAATGTACTTTTTATCAGGAACATTATGGAAAATATATAGAAGCGCAGAATGAAAGAAATGCAAGAACCCGTCATACAGAGCGTAACCGATCTGTGGAAGATTTACTAAAGAACAATAAAACCTGTCCAGAGGAAACTATTTTTCAAATAGGAACAGTAGAAGAATCTGTTTCCTATGAAATATTACTTGCGGTTGTACAGGACTTTACAAAGCAGTTCACAAATCGGTTCGGTTCTCATGTCCATATTCTGGACTGGGCACTGCATTTGGACGAAGGAACGCCGCACATTCATGAACGTCATGTTTTTGATTGTGAGAATAAGTACGGGGAAATCTGTCCCCAGCAGGAAAAAGCACTGGAAGAATTAGGGATTGCACTTCCAAAACCGGATAAACCTAAAGGCCGCAATAATAATCGAAAGCAGACTTTTGATGCTATTTGCCGGACAATGCTTTTTGATATAACTCGAAAATACGGGTTGCATCTGGAAGAAGAACCGTCTTATGGAGGGCGAGATTATCTTGAAAAGCAGGATTATATCCTGTTTAAGCAAAAGGAACAGATGAAAAACCAGACAGAAATACTGGATACACTTACTTTGAAAATTGAAGAAGTAGAAGCTTTGATCGATGAAGTTTCAGATATTGCTTACGACAAAGCTGTGGAGGTTGTGACGGATGAGGTCAGAGTGGAAACCCATAAAGAAGACATTCGTCTGGTAGAACAGTCAAAGGCGTGGGTGCTTTCCCCTGAGCGCAAGGCTTCCCAAAAAGAAAGAACTTATGCTGTAAGTCGATTGGACGGAGTAATTACCAAAATTACAAAAGCTATGCAGACAGCAGTTAAAACAATCCAGACCACGCTGATAAAACCGGAAGTCAAAAAGGTGAATACCGAACAGATTAAGAAAAAAGCCAGAAGTTCCATTCTGGATAGGCTGGCAAAAGCAAAAATTACTGCGGAACAGGAGAACCGAGAGCGATGGGAACACGAAGGAAGAACTAAATTGGGAAGGAACGATATGGAGTTGTGATGTAAAGAAAAGAGGAAAAGGATGAATATATTTGAAGCAGTTAAACAGTCTGTGACTACCCGGCAGGCTGCAGAAAGCTATGGAATACGGGTAAACAAGAATGGAATGGCGGTCTGTCCATTTCACCGTGACAAGAATCCAAGCATGAAAGTGGACAGGCGTTTTCATTGTTTCGGATGTCAGGCAGATGGGGATGTGATTGATTTTACGGCACACTTGTACAATTTAAAACCAAAAGAGGCGGCAGAGAAATTGGCAAGAGATTTTTCTATACATTATGAGAACATGGGGCACAGCCCGCCACAGAGAAAACAAATCAAACGACAGCTAACACAGGAACAGAGGTATCTGCAGGCAGAAAATAGATATTTCCGTGCACTGGCAGATTACCTGCATTTGTTGAAACAGTGGAAAGAAGAGTGTGCTCCGAAACAGGTGGAAGATGTCTGGCATCCGCTGTTTATGGAGGCATTGGAAAAAATATCAGAAACAGAGTACCTGTTGGATACATTATTATCAGGCACATTAGAAGAACGAGTTGCCGTAGTGGTGGCTCATGGGAAGGAGGTGACAGCGATTGAACAGAGAATTTCAGACTTTATCACCACAGACACGACAGGAATTGTGCGAAGTAATGGATATAATGGAAACGGAGTTGACAGTAGAGGAAATCAGAGAACAACTGGAAATGACACAGAAGGGTGCTGTGAAAAACAATCGGCATAACTGTAAGCTAATTTTAGAACATGATCCTCTGTTAAAAGATGTATTCCGGCACAATATTTTGACTGAGCAGACAGACATTGTAAAACCCGTGTGGTGGGAACGGATAAGCCCGGCATTCACAGATATGGATTTGAACTATATTATGCTTTATTTGGAAGAGACTTACGGTTTGACGATGGATAAGATTGTGCAGAAAAGTATTGTCCATCAGGCAGATCGGAACAAATATCACCCTGTCCGGGATTATTTGAACAGTCTGCAATGGGATGGGCAGGAACGTATCCGCTATGTGCTGCATCATTTTCTTGGTGCACCTGTGGATGAGTTGACCTATGAAAGTATGAAAATGTTTTTGCTGGGAGCTATTGCCCGTGCGTTCCGCCCCGGAATTAAGTTTGAATATATGCTCTGTCTGGTCGGGGGTCAGGGCGTGGGAAAATCTACATTTTTTCGTTTCATGGCAGTAAAGGATGACTGGTTCACTGATGACATCGGCAAACTGGATTCGGAAAAAGTTTATTGTCAGCTTCGTGGTCATTGGATGATTGAAATGTCTGAAATGGTCGCAACGGCACGCTCTAAGAGTATTGAGGAAACAAAGAGCTTTCTGAGCAGGCAGAAAGAGACTTATCGGGATTCTTATGCAGTATATGCTCTTGATCGTCCGAGGCAATGTGTATTTGGAGGAACATCCAATATTAAGCGATTCCTGCCGTTTGACCGTACCGGAAATCGAAGATTCGTTCCGGTTCAGACGAACCGGGCAGAGATGGAGGTTCATATCCTCGAAAATGAGAAGGAATCCAGACAGTATATTGATCAGGTGTGGGCGGAAGCAATGATGTTGTACCGTAATGGAAATTTTAAACTGGCGTTTTCAAAGGAAACAGAAACACAGCTTGATAAACTGCGGCAGGAGTTCATGGCGGATGATACGGAAGCCGGAATGATACAGGCATGGCTGGATGAACATGAAGACAGAAAAGTCTGTTCATTGATGCTTTTTAAAGAGGCACTGGACAATCCTTATGTAAAGCCGAAGAAGGCGGAGACAGACCGCATCTGTGAAATCATGAATACAAGCATTGTGGGTTGGAAACAGGGGACGATGACAAGATTCAAGGATTACGGTACACAGCGTTCGTGGGTATGTGTAAACGAAAACTGTAAACGAGACGCAAAAGACTTAAAAAATGAAAATGACTGGCATCCGATTACTGAGAAGGAAGCCCGGCAGGTGGAGTTACCTTTCCAGTAAAATGCCAGTCAGGTTTACGGTAGTTGGCGTGTTGTTTACACTTTTTTCTATGGATATTGCTTTGACTTGTAGAATTTGTAAACAGTAAACAGATATATAAGAGTAATTTGGTATTGAGGAAAGAAAACTGAAAAAACAAAAAGAATTAGATTTTTTGGAGTTTGTTTACAGCGGTGGTTTACAACAGGGATGCCCCTTTGACCGGCATCTATTTAAGTTGAACAGGAATGGCATTTGGCAGGACTATTTCAAAAAACATTTTCATAGTTATGGACAAAGACATACGGGAGGAGGTGGAAATTCCGCTATGAAAAAGAGAAAACTTAATTATCGATTCCATAATCCAAACACAGCGGAAGTGACCGCCGACTATCTGTTAAAGATATTGATTGAAGCAAATGCAAGTAAGGTGGAACAGGCAATACAAGAAGCAGCGGATGAGCTTCCCAATGAACCAAAACATGATGGAGGGTGTCCTGCGTAGCGCGTGGGATGCCTTTTATTTTTTTGCTATTGCTTGTGTTCTGTCTAAAAATCAGTTAAAATTAGTTCTAGAAAGTCATAGATTAGTCATAGAATTTAGTCATAGAAAATTTTGAAAGGCGGAAGAATATGATATATACGGATAGCCAATTAAAAGAAAAGATTGTTCGCATGATAGAATCCTTTGAAAATGAAGTTGTAGAATTTAAAGAAGCACGCACAAATTATTCGTTTAATGACATTGGTAAATATTTTTCTGCACTTAGCAATGAAGCAAATCTTCGGGGATTACAGGAGGCGTGGCTGATTTTCGGAATTTCGGATGATAAACGATATGTAGGAACGGAATTTCGGAAACAGGGAAGTCTGCAAAGTTTGAAAAAGGAAATCGTAAATGGAACCAATGAACGATTGACATTTCTGGAGATATACGAACTGACAATGGAAAAATGTCGAGTGATAGCATTTCAAATTCCTCCAGCTATTAGGGGGATTCCGACAACATGGCAAGGGGCAGCGTATGCCAGAGAGCATGAATCTATATCACCGCTTCCGATGAATAAAGTAGATCTACTTAGAAGTCAAATAGGAATGGATTGGTCAAAAGAAATTGTAGAAGATGCAACGATAGAAGACTTGGATGAAGAAGCGATTAAAAGAGCAAGAGAACTTTTCTCAAAACGTCAGAGTGATCGAAAAAAAGCACAGGAAGTTTTAAAGAAACTGTCTGATATTGAGGTTTTAAATAAAGCTGGTATTACAATAAAAGGAAAAATCACCAGAACGGCATTATTGTTATTAGGAAAAAGTGAGGCTAAATATTTCTTTGATGGCTTTATTCCTAGAATTACCTGGACACTTTATAATGCAGATAATTCGGTAAAAGCTTATGAACATTTTGATATACCGATGTTAATGGCAGTGGATAAGGTATATTCCAGGATCAGAAATGTAAAGTATCGTTATATTGCCGGACAGCAGACTTTGTTTCCGGATGAAGTAGATCAATATGAACCAGAGCTGATCAAAGAGATTATTAATAACTGTATTGCTCATCAGGACTATCGCTTGCGTGGAAAAATCAACGTAGAGGAATTTGAGGACAGACTGGTATTTATCAATGAGGGGGCTTTTATACCAGAAACTATTGAACAAGCACTGGAACCGGGATATAAACCACCGTATTATCGAAATGTGTTTTTGTGTAACGCAATGGTAAATCTGTATATGATTGATACAAATTCAATGGGAATACCAATGATGTATCAGATACAGCGTGATAAATGCTTCCCATTGCCGACATATGATTTGAACACAATTAATAGAGTTACAGTGACTGTGTACGGAAAGATATTGGATAAGAATTATACTCAGCTTTTATATTCCAATGAAGATTTAGATATGAGAACTGTATTTTTGTTGGATAAAGTTCAGAAACAGGAAGTAGTTTCTAAAGAAAGCTTTAAGGATTTGAAGAAAAAAGGTCTTGTGGAAGGACGTTATCCTAATGTTTTTGTATCTTTCAAGGTGGCAGATATTGTCGGACAGAAAGCTGCTTATGTTCGAAATAAAGGGTTAGATGATGATATTTGCAAGCAGTTAATTATAAAAGCACTTCAGTCAATGGGAGAAGCCAGCAAAAGAGATTTAATGGAAGTACTGGAAAAAGCATTGCCAGAAGTACTTAGCGATGAACAGAAATCGAAGAAGGTTTCTAATTTGTTACAGGCAATGAAAAAGGATGGAATTGTTGTTACAACAGGAACTAATAGGTATGCAAAGTGGTACTTGATAAAAAAATGATTGATTTACAAAAATGCGAGGGGGATGAAAAATGAAATATATTACACAAGATTGGACATCTACTAAGGATGGATATTTATTTTTTGTTCAAAGACTACAAGAAATGTTGTTTCATTATTCAGATGATATTGTTAAAGCGCCTGTTCATAATACACAAACATTATTAGAAGAATATGTTGATACTGAAAAAGATGTGGTGAAAGGGAGTATTAAGCAATATCAATTAGATATAATTGCAAAAGAGATTAAGTCGAGTTTAATGACAGACGTTATTGTTCGAGAGTTGTATAAATATGAAGTTATTGAAGAGATGGCAAAATTTTTAGATAAAGATCAAAGAACAGCGGTACATTATATATTCAATAAGATACCAAAGAAAAAGTACTATGAAATATGTTGTAAATACTTGAAAGAAAATTTGTCGGAATCAAACCGTAAAACAGAAATTGAAAAAGGACTTCGTGCTTGGCTTGCTTTTTTGCTATGGCATGGATATTCATCGGAATATATATATAGATTCCTGAGAAATATATTTGAGGAAAGTATAAATGATCCAGAAAAAAAAGCACAGATTTTTTTGAATAGGTTTGATTTTGAAATTGGTAAATACAAAGTGTACTTTGTTTTTTATGAAAAATTAAAGCCATATCAAAAGTTGTTAAATGAAAGATTGCATATTTCGTTTGAAGATGATGGTTGCTTTAAACAGATTAAAAGAAAGCAAAAGTCCTTTATAGGGGTTATGGAAACAAAGGCATATGATAATTATTCAGCAATGAAACGAGCGTATTCTGCATTAGAAATTTTTTTGAGATATTTAGAAGTTTTTTTGAATGATAATATCAGTGTAATAGGTAAAAACGGATTGGTAATTCGACAAGATACCCAAGAGGGAATAATTCTTCCCGTAAAAGCGTTTGGGTATAAAAGTATCAAGCCTGAGCCACGAGAAAATTTTAAAACTGAAATAGATACAATTGTTTTGGGATGCCAAGAAAAAGGAAAGGAAACTTATTCTCAGCTTAATAAGATTGTTGATTTGCATAATGCGGCATTAAATCAACAAGACTTAAATGATGCATTTCTTAATTTGTGGTCAGCGTTGGAGGTTGCAAGTGTTACAGATAGTTCAAAATCCAAAATTGAAAGCGTTACTGATAATATAGTTTCCATTCTACAAAATGACTATTTCGAATGCATATTTTCTAATATACTTGACGATTTGAAAAATAATTTAGGTAATCGAAAAGTAAGTTTGTTGCTTAAAGATATAACAGAATTCGATAAAGAGATTTGTAAAATCGCAGGCTTTATATTTCTTGAAAAATATGAGAAATATCGAGAAGATTATTTTGCGAATGAGCTTAAGTATTATCCCAATATACGTTATAAAATATATAACTTATATGAGCAAAGAGAAAATCGCGAAAAATTATGGCATCTTTCCGAAAAGTATTGTCAAAGAATTGAATGGCATCTTTATCGCTTATATAGGCTTAGAAATGCTATTGTTCATGCAGGGGAAAGCCATAAACGAATACAAATGTTAGGAGAACATTTGCATATCTATGTGGATCGTGTAATTCTTGAGTTGATGGTTAAATTAGCAAAAGATAAATGCCTTGGGACGATACAAGATGTTTTTACAGATACATATTTGTTATTGAATAAAAAGAAAAAAAATTTAAAAGAACCAGGTAATGTTGATGAACAATCCATTATGCTATTGTTAGAAAATTTTTTTATCGAAGAGTAATGCATATAAGGAATATTCTGAAGAAAGGGTATTCCTTATTTTGCTATTTACAATTATATTTTAGATGGTACAATAAAGTTGTAACAGAACGACTTAAATATAACAGAAAGGTATTAGATATGAATATAGCTGCTTATTGTCGTGTCTCCACTGATAAAGCTGATCAGCTCAACAGTCTGGAAGCTCAAAAGCAATTTTTCTCTGAGTACACCCAGCGTACTGGTGACAACTTAGTTAGATTATATGCAGATGAGGGTATTTCAGGCACGAAAATAAAAAATCGAAAAGAATTTTTACGCATGATGGCTGATGCTGAACATGGACTATTTGATATGGTAGTAGTAAAGGACATCTCTCGCTTTGCCAGAAATACTGTAGACCTTCTGCAGAATGTCCGCAAACTGAAAGCATTAGGAATCGAGACACAGTTTTTGACGGCCAACATGACCAGCATGGGAAACAGTGAATTTGTTCTGACAATCTTCGGTGCATTGGCGCAGGAAGAAAGTGCCAATACTTCAAAGCGTGTGAAATTCGGCAAGAAAATGAATGCTGAAAAAGGACGAGTTCCGAATATTGTGTACGGATATGATAAAACCATTGGAGATTACTTTAATTTGGCAATCAACGAGGAAGAAGCAGCTGTTATCAGGCAGATTTATAAATGGTATATCGAAGAAGGATATGGTGCCGCCAAGATTGCAAACATGCTGAATGCGAAAGGTATCCGAACAAAGCGTAATTGTCAGTGGAGCCAGAATGCGACGTGCCGGATTTTAACGAATGAACTTTATACCGGAAAAATTATCAACGGCAAGCAGGAAGTAGCTGACTTCCTGACTGGACAGAGAACGGAAAAAGACGAGACGGAGTGGATGGTAACAGAACGTCCGGAACTGCGGATTATTGAGCCGGAAATGTATGAAAAGGCACAGGAGATTTTGGAGTGCAGAAGCAAGACTTTTAAATTAACAAAGGAACGGCAGAGCAATAAGTATTTGTTTTCTACTCTGATTAAATGTAAGGAATGTGGCTGGTCATTTCGACGAACTGTTCGTACTTATAAGAATACTTATATTCGCTGGGTATGTTCCGGTCATAATGGACGTGGGGCGGATAGCTGCCCGAATGCTCAGACAGTGGACGAGGAAGAGTTGATTGAAGTTCTGTCCGAATACTTTTCCGAGCTGCTGAAAGCAAAGAAAAATGTAATTCGTCACGTAACAGGCGAATTCCAGAGGGTTTACAAAGCCAAGGATGAGAACCTGAATTACGAAAAGGAATTGAACGCACAGCTTCACAAGCTTCAAAAAATGCGTCAGAAATACATGGATATGTACACCGATGACCTCATTACACGTGAGGAACTGAATGAAAAAATCGGCGGCACAAAACAGGAAATCGAGCGTCTGGAGAATGAGTTGAAAATGGTTGCTTATCACCTGACAAAAGGTGAACAACTGGAAATAATCTTGAATCGCACGTTTAAAGAGATTGAAGATATTTCCGATGTTCACCAGATGACCAATGCACAGCTTAAACGGATTATCCAGAAAATTGAAGTAGACAAGGATGGTAACGTAGATATTTACTTACGAATCTTCGGTGATTTAGGCTTAGATGAAACCGTTCTAATTAGTGACAACCAAACATAAAGATGTGACAGACCGGCTGATCCAGATCAATCCGGCACTGGCGGGAGAGGCGCGTAAGATTCTGGATGTGAATAAAGAAGAACGTCACATCCGTGGCGGACTTGCTACCCGGGAGAAATATCTGCATATGCATCATTGAAAACAGCAAAATGGGAGATGCTCAGGAACAGTTAAGAATATACGCATAAAAGTATAAAAAAGAAGCAGCTGGATCACAGCTGCTTCAGTACGTCTAACAATCGTGTATTATCTTCAGGCATCATGATGCAGAACCGGATAAATTCTCCGTCCAGGCACTGGAAAGAAGAACAGTCACGAATCATCAGCCCTTTTTTGATGCAGGCTTCAAATACATCTGCGGAAGTCAGGCCTTCTTTCTGAATTTTCAGAAGGATAAAGTTTGCATATGCCGGATAGACCTTGAAGATTGGAAGCTTTTTTAATTCAGTTTCCATCCGGTCACGTTCACCGAGGATCAGATCACGTGTCCTGCGGAAATAGTCATGGTCAAGGAGCATTTTTTCGCCGGCAAATGCACCAAGACTATTCAGAGACCATGGCGTTTGCTTTTCTCTCATTCGGGCGAGAAATTCTCTGTTTCCTGTAATGCCATAGCCGAGACGCATACCCGGAGCCGCATAAAATTTAGATACACCACGCAGAACCATCAGATTTGTAAATTCTCTGGTCAGAGGAACCGCTGTTACTGCATTGATGTCCGGTGCAAATTCCACGTATGTTTCGTCAATCATGACAAAAATATTTTTTCCAGAACAGAACGCAATCAGCTTTCTCAAATCTTCCTGCATGATCGCAGAAGAAGTCGGATTATTCGGATTGCAGATGATCAGGAAATCATAGCCTTTTTCCAGTGTTTTACACAGATCATCCACATCCAGACTAAAGTTACGTTCTTCCTGTAGATGATAATATTCTTGTGTGCTTCCGGAGAAAGAAAGTTCTCTTGAATATTCGGAATAAGTCGGTCCGAGGATCAGAGTATGCTTTGGTGCACGTTCCTGGATTAGCAGAGAGATCAGTTCGCTGGAGCCATTTCCCGGAAGAATAAATTCTGCCGGAATCTGACAGTATGCAGCAATCGTATTTCGGAGGCTGACATAATCCCTGTCCGGATAAGAAGAAAACAGATCTATATTTTCTGCAATTTCTTTTTTGACAGAAGCAGAAAGACCAAGTGGATTGACGTTTGCTCCGAATTTAACGATATCTTCTTTATTCAAATGATAGTAAGCGCAAATTTTTTCTATATCACTTCCGTGAAAAACCATTTTAGTAGTCATTGGTATACACTCCTTTTTTCGCTATTTACTATAATAAAGCATGGAAGCGATTTTTACAATAGACAACCGACAGGGATGTGTTATACTAAAGAACATGAGTATTTAAAGCAAAGTCGTCGTTAAGACGATTTCGATGTTTAACAGAAATATATGATAAGAACAGGAGAAACAGATATGAAACTGCAGATGGTACAGAATGCGTTAAAACAGAAAAATATCAAATATGAATATACAGAAGAAGATGACTGTGGAAGTCTTGATTTCATGTTCCGTGGACTTCGCTTTCATGTGTGGGAATATCATGATGAAGTCTGGGGTGCAGAAACCAATATTTATGAAGCGGGCAGAAGCCAGGATATCGAGGGCGATTACGAAAAAGAAATTGCTGCAGAGATTCTGTCATGGCCGGATATGATTAATAATTAAACAGGAGACAGATAATATGAAACTGATGAACATTGCCGATGAAGGCGCACAGTATAAATGGCAGCTGTATGACTTATACGATAAGGCGTTTCCAGAGCAGGAAAAAAAGCCACTCCAGGTTATGGAACAGCTGGCTGCTGATGGAAAGATGGAAATGCTTGCGTTGGTCGATGAGGATGAATTTGCAGGTCTGGCGATCAATCTGATCGATGAAGAGCAGAATCGGGCGCTTCTGGACTATTATGCAATCGCACCTGAGAAACGAAATGGTGGTTATGGAAGCAAAGGGCTGGAAGTGCTTCTGGAACGCTTTAAAAATTATAAATATATTTTTGAGATTGAAACACAGAATGAAAAAGCGGAGAATGCAGAAGAACGTAAGAGAAGAAAAGCATTTTATCTGCGAAATGGTCTTAAAGAGACTGGTCTGTTTGTAAATGTTTATGATACAGATTTTGAACTTCTCACGCCGGACGGAGAGTTGACTTTCTGGGAATATGTGGATTTTCTCAGAGAAGTTATGTATGAAGAATATGTGGAAATTCTTCGGCCTACACTGATTGCGATGAAGAAGAAATAATAAATAACAAAAGAAGTTGAGGACAGGGAACGTGGGAGAAAAAGTGATATTAGTTTATCTGGTAGTATGTTTTTTTGTATTTCTGGCAGGATTTGTAGATTCGATCGCCGGCGGTGGGGGACTGATCTCTCTTCCGGCATATATGATCGCCGGACTGCCGGTACATACTGCGATTGCAACAAATAAAATGAGCAGCTTCATGGGGACTTCTGTTGCAACTTACCATTATATGAAAAAGGGCTTTATGAAGTGGAAAATATGTATTCCGGCAATTTTTGGTGCGATTGCCGGGTCCTGGATGGGGTCTCATCTTGCATTACTCATTTCAGACAGAGTTCTCAAAATAGCAATGGTGATCGTTTTGCCGGTAATCTTATTTTATGTTCTTAGAAGCAAAGCACTGCAGGGGAATGACGAAAATACTACAGATGCAGTCAATGGAATGCTGATCTTTAAATGCATTCTGATCGCAGTGGTGATCGGTATTTATGACGGAATTTATGGACCGGGAACAGGCACGTTCCTGATGCTTCTTTTTACAGGATTCTGCCATATGACACTGAATGATGCAGCGGGAACAACGAAGGCAATCAATCTTACAACCAATATTACGGCACTGGTTGTGTTTTTGATCAATGGTAAGGTACTCCTGCCACTGGGAATTGCTGCGGGCTGCTGTAATATGGCAGGAAACTATCTTGGAAGTCACTGTTTTACATCAAATGGTCATAAGATCGTGAAACCGGTCATGATCGTCGTGATCGTAATTTTCTTTATCAAAGTAGTTATGGAATTGATATAAGGATTAGATGAAACAAGCCAGGGTTTAAAAACCCTGGCTTTTGATATACTCATAAGTTCTCTTGCAGTTATTGTGATCTATATAAGCGAAATAATTTTTGCGCATCTCGGCATATTCAGCCTTTTCCTGAAATCCATTTTCGGCATATTTTTTGATGAGCTGAATAAGTTCAGCCTGCTCTGCGCAGCGGTCGCCCCAGAGTTCTGTCTCCATATCAATATAACTTCCATTGGTTTTGTTGTACTGATCAAGATCAAATTGATAGAACAGGATCGGCTTGCCCTGGTAGTAGGCATCCCAGCAGGCACTTGAGTAATCAGTGATCATCATGGAGCAGTGCATGATCAGCTGATTCAGTGGTACGGAATCAAAGGAGTATAATTCAATCTGTGAATCCTCTGAATGAAAGATACCGATAAATTCCTGGAGCTTCGGGTGAATATAAAACAACAGCTTCAGCTCATGTTCCTTTAGATAATCTTGGAGTTCCTGACTGTTCAGAAGTGCAGTGTAGTGCTGATAATAATCGCTTTGTCTGAAAATTTCGTCATTTTGTCCTTCCAGCCAGGAACGCCAGGTTGGCATAAGCAGAATGACAGGATGCTCCGGGTCTGAAGTATCGTGGAGGCCGTCCCAGCGGGCAAGTCCGGTTACCGGAACTTTATCCGGGTTATATCCCATGCGGTTTACGATAATATTCTTTTCGAATTCTGATGATGCAGTAAAATAATCAACGGAAGACGAAGAGTCAACGCTGAAAAGACTATCAACGTTTTTGAGAGCCAAAACACCATGCTGCAGAAAATATAATTTTTGTTTGTTGAGTGTTCTGGTCACAGGGTTTGGCATAGGCTTCCATGCATAGGCGTGGTGTCTTCCATCCGGAGAGATTAGAAGATCAGCGCACAGCAGATACAGGATATGGCGAAAACTCAAGGCAGGAATGATGTTTTTTCGATATTGCTGCATATAATCCCACTGAGGAGATTTTTTATCCAGTATAAAAAATACATTGTCTTTCTTATTTTTCATACAGTATTCAAAAAAATAAAAACCGTTTTCCTGAGCTGTGATGCAGAATTTCTCATACACAAGCCACATGTGTTTTTCCTTCAGAGAACGACCAAATAGTTTTGCAATACCAAAGGCTGTCAGCTCTTTGATTCTGAAAGTCAGATGATCCTGTTTCTGCCAGCGGCGGCAGCGCAGAAGAAAGCTGTGAGAAGCGCCTCCCATAGGAAAGAAAAGAGTTTCTTCATTTCGCACAAAATGTCTGCCGAGAAGCAGAGAAAGGCGTACGCGGCTAGTGAAAACAGGAGTGTAAGTGTCATTAGAATCCTGGATTGTCAGCTTCCAGTCACCATCATAGTTTTCAAGTTTATCTGTGTTGATTGGACAAACCAGACTTTTTCCAACAGGATAGAAGGCAACTGGATGACAGAAGTTCAGCCAGGCATTCTGAAAGCGAAGCTCACCCTGAAGTGTTTCGGGTTTTTTAGGACAATTCAAAAACAGAAGAATCTGAGAATGTCTGATTTTAATCTTGGTAATAGAAATCTGTTTTTCCATAAAAACTCCTTGAAGAATTTGATAATAATAAAATTATACAGAAGCATACATTTATTTGCAAGGAAATCGCAAATGCTTCTGACTGCACTTCATTGACAAAAACCTCGAGTCTGAGATAGAATGGTTACTGTTCACAGATGTTATGGAATGATGAAAGTATATAAAATCAGGAAGGAAAATCGAATGGAACAAACCATTAAATTTACGAAAAAAAACACGTTGGCGGTGAAGGGAATCGCGATTTCTTTCCTGCTGTGTTATCATTGCTTTTCGCAGACTGCCAGAATGGGTGGGGCAAAAGTGAGTTTTTGGCCGCTTCCACAGAATCTGGCAATGCTGATCAGCTTATGCATGGTGCACTGCGTAGGGATGTTTGCATTTTTGTCCGTATATGGGCTGACACTCTCTATGAAGTCAAAATATCCGGAATATGATTTTGATGGTCATACAGCAACTTTGTTTGTTTTAAAAAGATATGTAAAGCTTGTATTAACGTTTTTAGTTCCATTTGTATTTTGTGTGGGCGTGACTTTTGTTACAGATACCTCCCGTTATCCGGCCGGAATGTTTGCTAATATTATCAGTATCATTATGGATTTCTTTGGTGTGGGTCATATGTTTGGGGGCAGAATGCTGGTTAGTACCTGGTGGTATTTGAGCCTTGAGGTGCTGCTGATCTTTTTCCTTCCGGTAGCGCTTCAAATCTACAGAAAATACAGCTGGCTTATTGTGATGCTGTTCCTTCTTCCGGGCAGTTTCCTGATAGAAAAGCATGTACATCTGACAAAATATCTTTTTATCGTACCGCTTGCGATATGTTTTGCTGATCAACAGGTCTTTGAGAGACTGAAAAGCTGGAAACCGCTTAAGAGCCAGGCGTTGAGCAAATTTTTAAAATTTGTTGTCAGTACAGGTATGATTCTGGCATTATTGATGCTCTGGAACAGTCGTTGGGCGTTGGAACGTTTTGAATTTATGCTGAATGGTCTTATTCCGGTTGCAATCATTTACTGGGCTTACGAATTTTTGCTGGATATTCCCGGACTTCATCAGTTGCTGGAATTTCTTGGAAAATACTCAGCAACAGTATTCTATATCCATACCTTTATAAGAACATTATGGCTGAGAGATTTTACTTATTCACTTGGACATGCAGCAGTGATCTGGCTGTTCCTGATGGGAAGCAGTATTCTGATTGCGGTATTTCTTGATGTTGTGAAGAAACTCATTCATTACGAGAAAATTTCAAATGTAGTCATAGATGGTTTTATAGGATGGACTGACAGAACTTTATGGTGAGAATACTACCAAAAATGCAGTATCATAAGAGAGTATAGAAACTCTGCAATATGATGCTGCATTTTGTTTTATAACTGTGAGAGAATTGAATTGTTAAAGCTTTTCCTTAATCTCTTCACAGATATGGCGGCTGTGTTGATTATCCTTGAACTGAAGATATTCGTGACGTTTTAGTTCATACTCTGGTTTCAGACGGAAGTCGTTTAAAACGGTTTCCTCCAGAAGTTCCATAAGCTGCTCCTCGGTTTCGGCACGGTCTCCAAACAGTTCCGTTTTCATATCTATGTAACTGCCGTGAGCTTCGTTATATTTATCAAGGTCAAATTGATAAAACAAAGTTGGTTTATCCTGATATAAGACATCCCAGCATACACTGGAGTAATCTGTGATAAGCATACGGCATCTCATGAGCATTTCATTGACAGCAACTTCTCCAAAAGAGATCAGATGGATACGATCGCTGACTGCCTTAAAGTTATCGGAGTATTCCTGGAATTTAGCATGCAGATAAAAATTGACCTGTAAATCATATTTTTCCAAAAGCTGACTAAAATGACTGGAATTCAAAAGAGCCATATAGTGGCGGAAGTAATCACTTTCCTCAAAATCTTTATCCGGAACGGAATCCAGCCAGCTTCGCCAGGTTGGCATGATCAGTATCTCACGATTTCCGTTAGAAGTATCCTCAAGAACATCCCAACGGGGAAGACCTGTATTGATAACTTCGTCCGGCTCATAGCCAAAATTATCAACGATCGTCTGTTTTTCCTGATTGGTGGATACTACAAAGAGGTCGCAGCCGCCACGCATACCTTTGCTGTAAAAGGCATCAACTCTTTTCAGGGCGATAACGCCGTGCTGAAGAAAGACGAATTTCTTCTTGCGCAGATAGCGGTTGAAAATACTGTGACGACACTGCATTGCATAGGTGTGGTATCTGGAGTCAGAGCTGACAATCAGATCAGCAGCCTGTGTATAGATCATGTGTCGGATGGACATAAAATTGATCACATTCTTTTTGTAAGGATCTACTTTATAATGATCAGGAGAATCTTTTGATATTATATAGTAGATTTTTTTATGCAGATAAGCTTCTTCGTTTTCGTCCATGCAGTGTTTGAAGAAGTAATATCCATTATCCTGAGCCATGGAAGCAAATTTTTCACTAACCAGGCAGATGTGTTTTTTGTTCCAGTAGGATTTTGCGAGGCGATAAAGGAACATTGCAGTAAATTCCTTGAAAACGATATCGAGTCCGTCGTAGTTCCCTTTATTTCGGTAAACAAAAGCAAGTGTTTTCTTTCCGGTATAGTAAGGATAGAAGAAAAATCCATTGTCAGTCTTGTAGGAACCATTGTAAAGGAATTTCTGGAACATACGTTGTTTTGTATCCATTGATATGGAAATGTGGTTTGTCTTGTTGTTGCCCTGGTTGTATAGGAGAACGTTGACATCCCAGTAGAGACTTTTCCAGTCAACTTTATTTAGATCAAGTGAAATCTTTATACGAAGAAGATTTCCGCGTTTGTTGGTGCTTAGAGTGGTGAAGTCGTAAGTAACTGCATCCTCTGCAAGTTTGTTTCTGAAAGACAGCTCGGTTTTTACATATTCATGATACCCGGTTTCCAGGTCGTAACAAATTTTTAATTTGCCGCCGTTCATTTTCAGGCTGCGCAGAGAACAGTAATGAGTCTGGGCCAGATATTTGTTGCGGCCGCAGAGATGAATACAGAGATTATCTTTGGAATCAGCACTGAGTACGCCAATGTACTCTGTTGGGCGGATGGCGGAATCCTCATCAAAATAGATTTCCTCAGTAAAGAGATGAAAGTTGTTCCACGAAGCAGCTTTCTGACTCTTATCCTTTAATAGAAAAAGTTCGGCTTTCTGATCATGGACTCCGAGAATATAAATTCGAAATTCTTTGCTGCGTCTGAACTCAAAATGAGATCTTAAAGAAGAAAGGTTCAGAATCAGTGAGGTATCAGATATGGAAAAGTCCAATGGTGCAGACTCAGAAAACTCTGTTTCCTTTATTATAATAGAAAGATCTTCGTAATTATCGAAAGAAAAGTCCTTAACTGTCAATATAGCTTTATCCGCTGAAATAGAAGAGACTTCCACAGAAACAGTTCCGTTCGGATTCTTGTAATTCAAAGATGAAAGTGTTTGGTTATCTGGTATCATAATTCCTCCAAGGTAAATAAGTATTGTAATTATATTCTGTTAAACTTTAAAAGGATATACAATTTTTAACAAGTAATATAATCATAACATAATCTTAATAAATTTTAAATATTTTCTGTAAAAGTAAATTTACTTTTTGGTTATATTAAAGATGCAGAAAAAGTTAAAAAAGGTATTGACACGCGTGGGGAAGTGTGATAAATTAACAAAGAACGCTGCCGAAGACAGTAGGTGCCGAAAGGCATAAGGATTAAAACGCCTACCGAGGACTAAGTATTCTATTTAAGATTACAGAGACCTTACTGTCATGCAGTAAGGCTTTTTTTATGTTTTGACGCGGCGGTATATCAAAATCTATAAGGAGGTGTACCATTTATGGCAAAAGTAGAACTGAAACAACCAATCGTAGATGAAATCGCAAACAGCATTAAAGACGCACAGGCAGTAGTACTTGTTAACTACAGTGGTCTTACAGTTGAACAGGATACAATTCTGCGTAAGGAGTTAAGAGAAGCTGGTGTTCAGTATAAAGTATACAAAAACACTATGATGAACCGTGCTTTTGCAGGAACAGCATGTGAAAGCCTTTGCCCACATCTGGAAGGAACAAACGCTCTGGCTATTTCCGCAACAGATGCTACAGCACCGGCAAGAATCCTTGCTAAATATGCAAAACAGTTCCCAGCTCTTGAGCTGATCGCAGGTGTAGTTGAAGGTAACTACAACGATCAGGCTGGAATCCAGGCACTGTCCCAGGTTCCGTCCAGAGAAGAACTTCTTGGAAAACTTCTTGGAAGTATCCAGTCTCCTATCACAAACTTCGCTCGTGTGCTTAATCAGATCGCAGAGGCACAGGGTGGCGCTGATACAGAGGCAGCCGCTGAGTAAATCCCAGCATTATTAAAACAAATCTTAAAAAATGGAGGAAAATTAAAATGGCAAAATTAACAACAGAAGAATTTATTGCAGCAATCAAAGAATTATCTGTATTAGAATTAAATGAACTCGTAAAAGCTTGCGAAGAAGAATTCGGTGTATCCGCAGCAGCAGGTGTTGTAGTAGCAGCAGCTGGAGCAGCTGGAGAAGCAGCTGAAGAAAAAGATGAGTTCGACGTAGAACTTACAGAAGTTGGACCGAACAAAGTAAAAGTTATCAAAGTTGTTCGTGAAGTTACCGGTCTTGGACTGAAAGAAGCTAAAGCAGTAGTTGACGGTGCTCCGAAAGCTCTTAAAGAAGGCGCATCCAAAGCAGAAGCTGAAGACATCAAAACAAAACTTGAAGCAGAAGGCGCTAAGGTTACACTTAAATAATTCTGTTAAAGATGAGAATTGGATGGAGACACCCTGCGGTGTCTCCATATTTTTTTGGATAAATTTACAAAAAACTGGTTGACAGGCAGAGACCGCTATGCTATAGTGAAGAATGCTATATTATGGCAAGGATATGCCTGTTTATCTCAAACCGTAAACAGGAGCATGTTGTAAAATAAATAAAAAAACAGGGGTGAAACGTCAATGGAAAAAAACAGAATTCGTTCTGTAAAAACTGGAAAAAGCATGCGCATGAGCTACCAGAGACAAAAAGAAGTTCTGGAAATGCCGAATTTGATTGAAGTCCAGAAAGATTCCTATAAGTGGTTTCTCGATGAGGGCCTCAAAGAAGTGTTTGATGATATTTCTCCGATCGCGGATTATGGCGGAAAGTTTAGCCTGGAATTCATCGATTTCACGTATGACGCTAAAGATGCAAAATATACCATCGCACAGTGTAAAGAACGTGACGTAACTTACGCGGCACCTTTGAAGGTTCGCGTGCGACTGATCAATAAAGAAACAGAGGAAATCAACGAACACGAGATCTTCATGGGAGATCTTCCGTTAATGACAGAAACAGGTACTTTTGTTATTAATGGTGCTGAGCGTGTTATCGTCAGCCAGTTGGTACGTTCCCCTGGAATTTATTACGCAATTGCACATGATAAACTTGGTAAGAGACTGTTTTCCAGTACTGTTATTCCGAACAGAGGTGCATGGCTGGAATATGAAACAGATTCCAATGATGTATTCTATGTACGTGTGGACAGAACCCGTAAGGTTCCGATCACTGTGCTGATTCGTGCCCTTGGTATCGGCACCAATGCAGAAATCGTAGAATTATTCGGTGAAGAGCCGAAGATCCTTGCAAGTTTTACCAAGGATACATCTACCAATTATCAGGAAGGTCTTCTTGAACTGTATAAGAAGATCCGTCCGGGTGAGCCTCTTGCAGTAGAGAGTGCAGAGAGTCTTATCATGGCTATGTTCTTCGATCCGAGAAGATATGACCTTGCCAAGGTCGGCCGTTATAAATTTAATAAGAAACTTCATTTTAATAAACGTATTGTAGGACATAAGCTCGGAGAAGCTGTTGTTGATCCGTCTACAGGAGAAATCCTTGCAGAGGAAGGCACAAACGTAACAATCGAGCTTGCAGACAAGATTCAGAATGCAGCAGTACCATTTGTATGGATTCAGGGTGAAGAACGTAAGATCAAAGTTCTTTCCAGCATGATGGTTGATATTACAGCTCATGTAGATCTTGACTGTGATCCGAAAGAACTGGGTGTTACAGAATTAGTATACTATCCGGTACTTGAAAAAATCCTGGAAGAAAATGATAATCTCGAAGACATCAAAGCCGCTATCAAGAGAGATATCCATGATCTTATTCCGAAGCATATTACCAAAGAAGATATTTTGGCTTCCATTAACTACAATATGCATCTGGAATATGGCATCGGAAATGATGACGATATCGACCATCTGGGTAACCGTCGTATCCGTTCTGTTGGTGAACTCCTTCAGAATCAGTATCGTATCGGTCTTTCCAGACTGGAAAGAGTTGTACGTGAACGTATGACAACTCAGGACACAGAGAGTATTTCTCCACAGTCCCTGATCAATATCAAACCGGTAACAGCAGCAGTTAAGGAGTTCTTTGGTTCATCTCAGCTGTCACAGTTCATGGATCAGAATAACCCTCTTGGTGAGCTGACACATAAGAGACGTCTTTCTGCACTGGGACCTGGCGGTCTGTCACGAGACAGAGCCGGGTTCGAGGTACGAGATGTCCACTATTCTCATTATGGACGTATGTGCCCTGTTGAGACTCCTGAAGGTCCTAACATCGGTCTGATCAACTCCCTTGCATCTTATGCAAGAATCAATGAGTATGGATTTATTGAGGCTCCTTATCGTAAAATCGATAAAACAGATCCGTCAAATCCGATCGTAACAGATGATGTTGTATATATGACAGCTGATGAGGAAGATAACTATCATGTAGCTCAGGCGAATGAGCCATTGGATGAAGAGGGACATTTCCTCCACAAAAACGTATCCGGTCGATTCCGTGAAGAGACTCAGGAATATGAGAAACGTATGTTTGATTACATGGACGTATCACCTAAGATGGTATTTTCTGTAGCGACAGCGCTGATTCCTTTCCTTCAGAACGATGATGCTAACCGTGCGCTGATGGGATCCAACATGCAGCGTCAGGCAGTACCGCTTCTTACAACAGAAGCTCCTGTAGTAGGAACTGGTATGGAAACAAAAGCGGCTGTTGACTCAGGTGTATGCGTTCTGGCTAAGAAGTCCGGTACCGTTCTTCGTTCTACATCTACAGATATCAGTATCAAGAATGATGATGGAACAAAAGATGATTATCATCTTACAAAATTCCTCCGCAGTAACCAGAGTAACTGCTACAACCAGAAGCCGATCGTATTCCAGGGTGAACATGTAGAAGCAGGACAGGTTATCGCAGATGGTCCGTCTACTGCAAATGGTGAGCTTGCCCTTGGTAAGAACCCGCTGATCGGATTCATGACATGGGAAGGTTACAACTACGAGGATGCCGTTCTGTTAAGTGAGAGACTGGTACAGAATGATGTCTATACTTCTGTTCATATTGAAGAATATGAAGCAGAAGCGCGTGATACAAAACTCGGACCGGAAGAGATCACAAGAGATGTTCCGGGTGTCGGTGATGACGCGCTGAAAGATCTGGATGAGCGTGGTATTATCCGTATCGGTGCAGAGGTTCGTGCCGGTGATATTCTTGTTGGTAAAGTTACTCCTAAGGGAGAAACAGAGCTGACAGCAGAAGAACGTCTTCTGCGTGCAATCTTTGGTGAGAAAGCAAGAGAAGTTCGTGATACTTCCCTTAAAGTTCCTCACGGAGAATATGGTATTATCGTAGATGCCAAAGTATTTACAAGAGAGAATGGCGATGAGCTGTCTCCTGGAGTAAATCAGGCAGTACGTATTTATATTGCTCAGAAACGTAAGATTTCTGTTGGTGACAAGATGGCTGGTCGTCATGGTAACAAGGGTGTTGTTTCCCGTGTACTTCCTGTTGAGGATATGCCATTCCTGCCGAACGGACGTCCACTGGATATCGTACTGAACCCACTGGGTGTACCTTCACGTATGAATATCGGTCAGGTCCTTGAAATCCACTTAAGTCTTGCTGCCAAAGCACTTGGATTCAACGTTTCCACACCGGTATTTGATGGTGCGAGTGAAATTGATATCCAGGATACTCTGGAACTGGCAAATGATTATGTAAATATTGAAGATTTTGAAGAATTCCGTGCAAAATATCAGGATACACTTGCACCTGATGTTATGGAATATCTGGATGAACACAAAGATCACAGAGAATTGTGGAAAGGTGTTCCGATTTCCAGAGATGGTAAAGTACAGCTCCGTGACGGACGTACAGGTGAATACTTCGACGGTCGTGTAACAATCGGACACATGCATTACCTGAAACTGCATCATCTGGTTGATGATAAGATCCATGCGCGTTCTACAGGTCCTTACTCACTTGTTACACAGCAGCCTCTGGGTGGTAAAGCTCAGTTTGGTGGACAGCGTTTCGGTGAGATGGAGGTTTGGGCTCTGGAGGCATATGGTGCTTCGTATACACTGCAGGAAATCCTGACAGTTAAGTCCGATGACGTTGTTGGACGTGTTAAGACTTATGAAGCAATCATCAAGGGCGACAATATTCCTGAACCAGGTATCCCTGAGTCCTTCAAAGTTCTTCTGAAAGAACTTCAGTCTCTGGGTCTGGATGTCAAAGTCCTCAGAGATGACAATACAGAAGTACATCTGCTGGAAACAGTAGATTATGGTGATACAGACCTTCGTTCTGTAATCGAAGGTGACAGCAGACATCACAGAGAAGAAGAGTCCTTCGGAAAACATGGTTACACCAAACAGGAATTCGAAGGTGAAGAACTTGTAGATGTTGAAGAGGATGAGGAAGACGATGATGATTTCATTGACTTCGACGAGTCCTACGATGATGAAGACAACGAGTAGAAAGGGGAAAGAATACATGGCAGAATCAACCACATCAAATGAAACATATCAGCCAATGACTTTCGATGCCATCAAGATCGGACTGGCGTCCCCTGAGAAGATCAGAGAGTGGTCCAGAGGTGAGGTAACGAAACCGGAAACCATCAACTACCGTACTCTGAAACCGGAGAAGGACGGACTTTTCTGTGAAAGAATTTTCGGGCCAAGTAAGGACTGGGAGTGCCATTGTGGTAAATATAAAAAAATCCGTTATAAAGGTGTTGTCTGCGACCGATGCGGTGTAGAAGTTACAAAAGCATCTGTCAGAAGAGAACGTATGGGACATATCGAGCTTGCTGCTCCGGTATCCCATATCTGGTATTTCAAGGGTATTCCGTCCCGTATGGGACTGATCCTTGATCTGTCGCCGAGAACATTGGAAAAAGTTTTATACTTTGCTAACTATATCGTACTGGATCCGGCTGATTCCGGACTTCAGTACAAGCAGGTACTTACAGAGAAAGAGTATCAGGATGCTCGTGAAGCATATGGATATAATTTCCGTGTAGGTATGGGAGCAGAATCCATTATGGAACTGCTCAAAGCAATTGATCTTGAAAAAGACGCTGCTGAACTGAAAGCTGAACTTGTTGATGCAACCGGACAGAAACGTGCCAGAATCATCAAGAGACTGGAAGTTGTAGAGTCTTTCCGCGAATCAGGAAACCGACCTGAGTGGATGATCATGACTGCAATTCCGGTTATTCCGCCGGATCTGCGTCCTATGGTACAGCTGGATGGTGGACGTTTTGCAACATCTGACCTGAATGATCTGTACAGAAGAATTATCAACCGTAACAATCGTCTGAAACGTCTTCTGGAGCTGGGTGCGCCGGACATCATCGTCCGCAATGAGAAACGTATGCTTCAGGAAGCTGTAGATGCTCTGATTGATAACGGCCGTCGTGGCCGTCCGGTAACAGGCCCTGGAAACAGAGCCCTGAAATCCCTTTCCGACATGTTGAAAGGTAAATCCGGACGTTTCCGTCAGAACCTGCTCGGTAAACGAGTTGACTACTCCGGACGTTCTGTTATCGTCGTTGGACCGGAACTGAAAATCTATCAGTGTGGTCTTCCGAAAGAAATGGCAATCGAACTGTTCAAACCTTTCGTAATGAAAGAGCTGGTTGCAAACGGAACTTCTCATAACATCAAGAATGCTAAGAAGATGGTCGAAAAACTTCAGCCGGAAGTCTGGGATGTCCTCGAAGATGTTATCAAAGAACATCCGGTTATGCTGAACCGTGCACCTACACTGCATCGTCTGGGTATCCAGGCGTTTGAGCCGATTCTTGTAGAAGGTAAAGCTATCAAGCTTCATCCACTTGTTTGTACTGCGTTCAACGCTGACTTCGATGGTGACCAGATGGCTGTTCATCTTCCACTTTCTCAGGAAGCTCAGGCAGAGTGCCGTTTCCTTCTGCTCTCACCGAACAACCTTCTGAAACCTTCAGATGGTGGACCGGTAGCCGTTCCTTCACAGGATATGGTCCTTGGTATCTACTACCTGACACAGGAGAGACCTGGAAATCCGGGAGAAGGTAAGTTCTTCAAGAGCGTTAATGAAGCAATTCTTGCTTATGAAAATAAGGTTATTACTCTTCAGTCCAGAATTAAGGTTCGTATCACAAAGACAATGCCTGATGGAACAGAAATGACTGGTATTGTAGAGTCTACACTTGGACGTTTCCTGTTTAATGAAATCCTTCCTCAGGATCTTGGATTCGTAGACAGAAGCATTCCGGGTAATGAACTTCTTCTGGAAGTTGATTTCCTGGTTGGTAAGAAACAGCTGAAGAAAATTCTGGAAAAAGTTATTAATACACACGGAGCTACCAAGACAGCAGAAGTTCTTGATTCTATCAAGGCTACAGGTTACAAGTACTCTACACGTGCAGCGATGACCGTATCCATTTCTGATATGACTGTGCCGCCTCAGAAACCTGAGATGATCCAGAATGCGCAGAATATCGTAGACAAAATCACAAAGAACTATAAGCGTGGTCTTATTACTGAAGAAGAGCGTTACAAAGAAGTTGTTGAAACATGGAAGAAGACTGATGATGAGCTTACAAAAGCACTTCTGGATGGTCTTGATAAATATAACAATATCTTTATGATGGCTGACTCCGGTGCCCGTGGTTCTGATAAACAGATCAAACAGCTTGCAGGTATGCGTGGTCTGATGGCCGATACAACTGGTCATACGATCGAGCTTCCTATCAAGTCAAACTTCCGTGAAGGTCTTGAAGTACTGGAATACTTCATGTCTGCACATGGTGCTCGTAAAGGTATGTCCGATACAGCACTTCGTACAGC
The DNA here is from genome assembly GCF_020558815.1 of Blautia sp. 210820-DFI.6.14. Lineage (NCBI taxonomy): Bacteria > Bacillati > Bacillota > Clostridia > Lachnospirales > Lachnospiraceae > Blautia > Blautia sp. 210820-DFI.6.14. The sequence continues at coordinate 520,015 of NZ_JAJCKS010000001.1, read as the reverse complement.
CGACTCTGGATACCTGACCAGACGAATGGTTGATGTATCTCAGGAACTGATCGTTCGTGAGACAGACTGCTGCGAAAACAGACCGGAAATCTCTGGTATGTATGTCAAAGGCTTCATGGATGGAAAAGAAGAAATCGAAAACCTTCAGGAACGTATCACAGGTCGTTTTGCATGTGAGACTATCACAAATAAAGATGGTGAAGTTCTTGTTAAGGCAAACCATATGATCACCCCAAGACGTGCTGCACGTATCATGAGTGAAGGTGTAAGCAAAACTGGTGGACCGATCGAAGAAGTCAAGATCCGTACAATTCTGACCTGTAAGTGTAAGGTTGGTGTCTGCGCAAAATGTTATGGTGCAAACATGGCAACTGGTGAAGCTGTTCAGGTTGGTGAGGCTGTTGGTATTATTGCTGCGCAGTCTATCGGTGAGCCTGGTACACAGCTGACTATGCGTACATTCCATAGTGGTGGTGTAGCCGGTGGAGATATCACTCAGGGTCTTCCTCGAGTTGAGGAGCTTTTTGAGGCAAGAAAACCGAAAGGTCTTGCTATTATCACAGAAATTCCTGGTGTTGCTGTCATCAACGACACAAAGAAAAAACGTGAGATCATTGTAACAAATCCGGAGAACGGAGATTCCAAGACATATCTGATCCCTTATGGATCTCGTATCAAGATTGCAGACGGACAGGTTCTTGAAGCTGGTGATGAACTTACAGAAGGTAGTGTAAATCCACATGATATCCTGAGAATTAAAGGTGTTCGTGCTGTTCAGGATTACATGATCCGTGAAGTTCAGAGAGTATATCGTCTCCAGGGTGTAGAAATCAGTGATAAGCATATCGAGGTTCTGGTTCGTCAGATGCTGAAGAAGATTCGTATCGAAGACAATGGAGATACAGAATTCCTTCCGGGAACACTTGTAGATGTTCTTGAATTTGAGGAAGTTAATGAAAACCTTGAGAAAGAAGGAAAGAAACCGGCAGAAGGAAAGCAGGTAATGCTTGGTATTACCAAAGCTTCTCTGGCAACAGATTCCTTCCTGTCAGCGGCATCCTTCCAGGAAACAACAAAAGTCCTGACAGAGGCTGCAATCAAAGGTAAGGTTGACCACCTGGTTGGTCTGAAGGAAAACGTTATCATTGGTAAACTGATTCCAGCAGGTACAGGTCTGAAACGTTACAGAGATATCCAGTTGGATACAGGCATGCCGGAAGAGGCACCGACAGTGGATGAAGAAACTGCAGAAAGCCTTCCGGAAGACGAAGAAACGATCACACTGGAAGAAACTGTTGATGCTGCAGACGATGAAATCATCAATGCAGAAGAAAACACTGACGATACAGAGGAATAATTAATTATTGTTCGCAGACATCCCCTGACCATTTTGGTGGTCGGGGGATTTTTATATGGAAAAATATAAATATTGTATGAAAAAAACTGGAAGAATATCGAAAATTACAGACATGGATTTATTTGCATGCTATAATGAAGCTAATTAATATTTAAAATAAATAAAAAACTCTGAAATATAGGAGCTTACCGGGAAAGGAGGGGGAAGATGGATAAGCAACTGCCGGTTTCTGTATGGCCGGAATGGAAGATTACAGAAAAGATTGGAGAAGGATCTTTCGGTAAAGTTTATAAAGCTTGTCGAAGTGAGCAGGGAACGACATTTTATTCTGCAATTAAAGTTATTACGATTCCCTCAAATCCCGGGGAATTAAGCAGCGTTCGTTCTGAAAGCCCGAATGAACAGTCAGTGAAAGAATATTTTCAGGGACTTGTTGATGAATGTATTCAGGAAGTCAGTACCATGGAATATTTCAGAGGAAATTCTCATGTGGTTTCTGTTGAAGATTATAAAGTAGTAGAATATCTGGATGACATTGGATGGGATATTTATATCCGGATGGAATATCTGACCAGCTTTATGGAATATTGTGCAGGACGCGCACTTTCGGAAGATGATGTGCTCCGCCTTGGTATTGATCTGTGTAAAGCATTGGAATACTGTCAATGTCAGAATATTATTCACAGAGATATCAAACCTGAAAATATTTTTGTATCCAGGTTTGGAGAATTTAAACTTGGAGACTTTGGTATTGCCCGTGAACTGGAACGCACTATGAGCGGACTTTCAAAGAAGGGTACCTATTCTTATATGGCTCCGGAAATGTATAAAGGTGAAGCTTATGATTCAAGAGTAGACATTTATTCGCTTGGAATTGTTTTATACAAACTTCGGAATCACAACAGACTTCCGTTTATCAGCCTGGAAAAACAGCTGATTACATACAGAGATAAAGAAAATGCTTTGAATAAACGTATGGCCGGGGAGAAACTCCCTAGACCGGCAGAAGCAGGCGATGCGTTTGCGGAGGTGATTCTCAAAGCATGTGCGTTTGACCGGGAAGAACGTTATGCCAATGCAGAGGAATTTCGTGAAGCATTGGAGAGAGTAAAAACAGGAAGTTCATCTGCAAAAACAGTGCATGTACGTAAAACGCAGGAGCTTGAACATGCACCGGGGAAAATAAATCAACAGAAGGTGCAGCACAAATCTCAGCAAAGAACACCACAGAAAGACCGAAAACAAGCAATCCAGCAGTCCCAAATGAAAGCAGAGACAGAAGGGACAGTGATTGTACGCAAAAACAATCAGGAAAGACCGCTATCAGTAAAAAAAGCTAAAAAGAGAGCAAAAAAGAAATTTGAGCCACTGGTTGCTGCGGTTATTATCATGTTTGCTGCAGTCTGTGTAATCGTGGGTGTATTTATCTGGCTTTTGAGGGAAAATGCGGAACTGCAGCGTTTGAAACAGTCTGTAACGGAAACTGTTCAGACTGCAGAAAGTAAGCAGTTGCAGGAGACACTGGAAAAAATACAGACGCAGGCAACAGAGATCAGTGATAATCTGAATGATTACAGCTGGATCGGTTCAGAAGAGGATGGAAAGATCAGCTACCTGAAACAGCTGGATGATGGAAGCTGGCAGGTAAGGAAGATCCTTATCTATCCATCCCTTTCGAAGGATAATCAGTATGAAGAATACTATTATTGGAAGAATGAACTGTTTTTTGCATATATTTGGTCAGACAGCAGTACATCCGGAGATATAAAAGAAGGACAGCAGAAAATAGACCGTTATTATTATGATGATGGAAAGCTTGTCCGATGGATTGATGAAAATAACCGTTGTCATGACAATGAGACAAATAATGATGAATACGTCAGCAGAGGCGAAAAGTATCTGAATCGTGCAGAGGAATATAAGAATGAACTGAATCTTTCTTCAGACAGCAGCTCAGAAAATTCAGCATCATAAGAAAGGACGGAATATGGCCTATCAGATTGAATATGCATATACATGCCATATAGGAAAAATCCGCAATAATAATGAAGATAATTTCTGGTGCTGCGGTGATAGTCTGGAGGCTCAGAATCAGGGAATGAGCCATATTCGAAGCGGATATATGAAACAATCGGAATATCCGCTGCTTGCTGTTTTTGATGGCATGGGAGGTGAGAGCTGTGGCGAGATGGCTGCTTTTCTTGCGGCAGAAGCCTGTGGCGAACATTTTAAAACTGCAAAAGATGGAATACGGAATGATCCGGAAGAATTCCTGAATGAAATCTGTGAAAGTATGAATCAGGCTATCTGCGATTACGGCAGGACAAATAAGATCAATAGCATGGGAACAACGGCAGCATTACTTGCCTTTGCAGAAGATGCTGTTTATAGCTGCAATCTTGGAGACAGCCGGATCTATAAATCAGACCGTGAGAAATTTTATCAGATTTCACAAGACCACGTCCTGGGGCGCAGTTTGTTTGGAAAGGCACCATTAACACAGTATCTTGGGATGGAAGAAGAAAATCTGCAGCTGGAACCGTCGATCAGCAGGCAGGAAATTAAAATAGGGGATCGCTTCCTGCTTTGTTCTGATGGAATCACAGATATGCTTTCAGACGGAGAAATCGCGGATATACTCAGCAGGGATATTCCAGTGGCAAAAACCGTAGAGATTCTCGTAGACAGAGCTCTGAAAAAGGGTGGAAGAGATAATATTACAGTTGTTTTATGTGAGATCATGGAGCAGCCACGCAATATGTTCAGACGAGTGTTAAATTGGTTTCACAGGCAGAATGAGGGTGATATATAATGAAAAACAGAATGCAGGATCTTGATTTTGAGCAGACAGTGGCATTTGATTCTGTAAAAGACTTTGAATTTACGAGAAAAGCTGCACAGAGATTTCGTCAGGTTGTCAGTCTGGATGGCTTTGAGGATGAGGATGCAGATGTTATTTTTCATTATTTATATAAAGAAATGGAACTCGTGTCTTTTGGAGATCATCTGAAACGTTATATTTATGAACGTGCAGGATTGGAAGAACCTTATAACGAAGTTACACAGGATATTTACAGAGATATTGTGATCGAATCATTTCATGAGACTTGTACACCGAAATCTATGAATCCAACTTCGACAAAACTAACATCGTTGGTAAATAACTGGCTGACACAGGCTTCTGTTAAAAGAGAGACGGTCTTTTTACTGGGGTTCGGTTTGCGTATGAGTGCAGAAGATGTATCTGATTTTCTGACAAGGGTTTTGCGGGAACAGGATTTTGATTTCCATAATCCGGATGAGGTAATCTACTGGTACTGTTATTCGCAGCAGCTTGGTTATCATAGGGCAGAAGAACTTAAGAAACGTTATGAAGAGCTGGAACCAGATGAGAGTTATACAGAAGCTCCACAGGTTTATTCGGGAAAAATCTGTCTTGATACAGAGGATAAACTGCTTCGTTATCTGGCGTATGTGAAAGTTGGAGCAGATGATCCGATGTCCGAGAAAAGCCAGGCCTATCAGGAATTTGTCCGTCTCCTTACTCATGCAAAAGAAATCATCGCGAAGATGTATCAGGGGGATGAGGTGGAAAAATCCCGCAATAAGGTGTGGAATATTTCAGATATTACGGATTCAGATGTGGAAAAAGTTATCTGCAGTGGAATTCCTGTAAATAAAATGGGAAATCTTAAAAAGATGTCGGCATCTATTTTGGCGAAACATTTCAGTCAGAAGCGATTCAGCAGACAGAGAATCAACAGTATATTGAATCATAAATTTCCAGTAGAGCGCTTTGATCTGATTACATTAGAGTTCTTTATCATTTCACAGGAGATGCAGGATGATGATCCGTATAATCGTTATCATCATTTTCTTGAGGAGATTCAGGAAATTCTTAAGAAATGCGGAATGAGTGAGATCTACATAGTAAATCCATATGAATGTTTTTTGCTGATGTGTCTTTTGACAGATTGTCCGCTTGCTGTTTTTGCGGATATCTGGGAAATGTCATATGAGGAAGATAAGCAAGAAGAATAAGAAAAACCTGTCAGACCGAAAATTCGGAATGACAGGTTTTTCGCTGTGAAAAATGATCATTCGTTGTAATAACCATAGATCAGACGAGAATCCTGTGCGATTACTGCCTGTGCTTCACTACTGTCGGTGAGATCCTGCGACATAAAGCAGACAACCAGATCGATGTTTTTGGCGGTATTGTAAATGATTCCGGCATCATTTTCGACATCATCCAACTCTCCGGTTTTGTTGGCAACTTTTACTCCATCTGGAAGGTTGGCAGGAATTTTATTTCTGCGCTGCTGCATTTTGAGAAGAGAATACATTGCATCTGTATGCGCAAGAGTGGATTCGGCAGTGCCGGCATTGCTCTGATAGATTTCCTTCAGAAAATGACCGCAATCACTGACGGAAGTGTAATTATCACCGTATTCATTACTCTGGAGAAGGAGACGTCCCATTGAAGTGCTGGAGTATCCATGAGAAGCACAAAATGCATTCACAGCACGCATACCGGCTTCATCATCGCCATCACCAAGCATATTTACAAGTTTATTTGCCGCATCGTTATCACTTACGGTAATCATTGAATTCAAATAACTGTTCAGTGTATCAGCACCATAAGTTTCGGAGAGAGATTCATAATTTTCGTAAACAGTACCCATAATAAAAAGTTTGATCAGACTGGCAGCCTGCATGGGCTGATCGTCAATCACACCTTCTGTATTTTTCATAAGGTTGCATACATATACGGACCAGGTGCCATTGTTCTGAGGAAGGAGCGGTTTAATCTGAGCGAGAAGACTGTTCAAACTTTCGTCAGTGGAAGACTCAGAAGAATGGGAAGGAGAAATAGTCCCTTCTTCCTGTACATCCTGTGAAGAATCAACGGAGGAATCTGTTTCAGAATCATTTGAGGATTCCAGTTGATCGTTCAGACTACCTAGTTCCTTTGCCTGACTGATCAGTTCTGCTGATGTATCAGAAATTTCCTGTACTGTATTCTGGAGATCAGTGACTTTTGAACGGAGAGAAGCAAGATCCTGAAAAGAGTAGAGTGTCAGCCCGCCAAGTGCGAGAATGACAAGCGCGAGGATGATGATGATGATCGTATAAAGAAGAAATGGCTTTTGGTGCTTGCTATTTTTCATTATATAAATCCTTTCTGTATGTAAGAGTTCTTTCTATAGTAAATATCTTATAAAATATCTCTGGAATCAGCTGTGGTCCTGACTGAAAACGGAAGTGACAGCTTCGGATGACTCCTGAGTATCGCGATGCTCCTGCACAGCAGTCTGCCGACCGGAAGCTTTTTGCTGGCGATAATTCAGAAGATCTTTTTTTTCTTTGACAGCGGATGAAAAAGAAGTTTGTGCGTCGTTTAACGCCTGCTGTTTGTCTTTTACCTGGGAAATGAAAGCATCAAGGCTTTGCTCAGTATCCGAAATTTGTTGTCTGGCCTGGATTCCCATGAAAAAGATACCGGCAATAAAGAAGATCACGGTAATGATGAGCAGGATAACAGATGGGGTGATTTTGTTTTTCATAAAAAATCCTTTCCTATATTATAGATGTAACCAAATAAAGTGAAAATTACTTTTTTTTATTATAAGCAGAGATGTCTTAAAATGCAATAATAAGGATTTCGTAAAATAACGAAAAAATCCTGTAAAATGCCTTGACAGCTGCATTTTTACGGGATATAATGAGCAAGCGTGCAACAGGAACGCTGTTTTTTTGTGCGCAATATTCATTTGACAATAGCAACCGCGCTACCCCATGACTAACCATGGAGAAAATAATCGGGAGGTGAAATGGAATGCCAACATTCAACCAGTTAGTAAGAAAAGGACGTCAGACAGCTGTAAAGAAATCTACAGCACCGGCTCTGCAGAGAACATTCAACTCTTTAAGAAAGAAAGCTGTTGAACAGTCTGCACCACAGAAACGTGGAGTTTGTACAGCAGTTAAAACTGCAACACCTAAAAAACCTAACTCAGCTCTTAGAAAGATTGCCAGAGTTCGTCTTTCCAATGGAATCGAAGTAACAAGCTATATCCCAGGAGAAGGTCACAACCTTCAGGAACATAGTGTAGTTCTTATCCGTGGTGGACGTGTTAAGGACTTACCTGGTACCAGATACCACATCATCAGAGGTACACTGGATACTGCAGGTGTAGCTAACAGAAAACAGGCCCGCTCCAAATATGGTGCTAAGAGACCTAAAAAGAAATAAAGTAGAAAAAAGTAATCAATCGAAGATTCACTTATAACTATAAATATTGTACGGTATTCCATATACCCTGTCGGTTGCGGGTTAAATATAGGACTTTACCAGTGCGAACACCTTAGTTTTAATAGTGAGTACCGATGATTTAATCATTTTGATTAAGGAGGGAAGTAACGTGCCACGTAAAGGACATACTCAGAAAAGAGACGTTCTGGCAGACCCGATGTACAACAATAAAGTGGTTACCAAACTTATCAACAACATCATGTTAGATGGTAAGAAAGGTGTCGCTCAGAAGATTGTATACGGCGCTTTCGCTAGAATTGAAGAAAAAGCTGGCAAACCAGCTATCGAAGTTTTTGAAGAGGCTATGAACAACATCATGCCACTTCTCGAGGTAAAAGCAAGACGTATCGGTGGTGCTACTTACCAGGTTCCGATCGAGGTAAGAGCAGACAGACGTCAGGCACTGGCTCTTCGCTGGCTCACCACATATTCTCGTAAAAGAGGCGAGAAGACTATGGAGGAGAGACTTGCAAACGAGCTTCTGGATGCAATGAACAACACAGGCGCATCTGTTAAGAAGAAAGAAGATATGCACAAGATGGCTGAAGCAAATAAAGCATTTGCTCACTATCGTTTCTAATCAAGGAGGAAAATCCAATTGGCTGGAAAAGAAGGTAGAGAATACCCGCTTGAGCGTACCAGAAACATTGGTATCATGGCTCATATCGATGCAGGTAAGACAACTCTTACAGAACGTATCCTTTATTATACAGGTGTCAACTACAAAATCGGTGATACTCATGAAGGTACCGCAACAATGGACTGGATGGAGCAGGAGCAGGAGAGAGGTATCACAATTACTTCTGCTGCTACAACATGTCACTGGACTCTGCAGGATCACTGCAAGAAGAAACCAGGTGCTCTGGAACATCGTATCAACATCATTGATACTCCAGGACACGTAGACTTCACCGTAGAGGTTGAGCGTTCACTCCGTGTACTTGACGGCGCTGTCGGCGTCTTCTGTGCAAAGGGTGGTGTAGAACCTCAGTCAGAAAACGTATGGCGTCAGGCTGACACTTACAATGTACCGCGTATGGCATTCATCAACAAGATGGATATCCTCGGTGCAAACTTCTACAATGCTGTAGATCAGATCAAGACTCGTCTTGGTAAAAACGCTATCTGCTTACAGCTTCCAATCGGAAAAGAAGATGAATTCAAAGGTATCATTGACCTTTTCGAAATGCAGGCTTATATCTACAATGATGAGAAAGGTGAAGACATTTCCATCACAGATATTCCGGAAGATATGAAGGAAGAAGCAGAACTTTATCATACAGAACTCGTAGAGAAAATCTGCGAACTGGATGACGATTTAATGATGGAATATCTGGAAGGTGAAGAACCGTCTAATGAAAAATTAAAAGCAGTTCTTCGTAAAGCTACTTGTGAATGTACAGCTGTACCGGTATGCTGCGGTACTGCATACAGAAACAAGGGTGTTCAGAAACTTCTGGATGCAATCATTGAATACATGCCTGCTCCAACAGACATTCCTCCAATCGAGGGTGTTGACCTGGATGGCAACCCGATCGTGAGACATTCTTCTGATGAAGAACCATTCTCTGCTCTGGCATTTAAGATTATGACAGACCCATTTGTTGGTAAACTGGCATACTTCCGTGTATACTCCGGTACCATGAACTCTGGTTCTTATGTACTTAACGCTACTAAGGACAAGAAAGAACGTGTTGGACGTATCCTTCAGATGCATGCTAACAAACGTATGGAACTGGATAAAGTATATTCAGGAGATATCGCAGCAGCAATCGGTTTCAAATTCACCACAACTGGTGATACAATCTGTGATGACCAGCACCCGGTAATCCTTGAATCCATGGAATTCCCGGAACCGGTTATCGAACTTGCAATCGAGCCTAAGACAAAAGCCGGCCAGGGTAAACTTGGTGAAGCTCTTGCAAAACTGGCAGAAGAAGACCCGACATTCCGTGCACATACAAATCAGGAAACAGGTCAGACAATCATCGCTGGTATGGGTGAGCTGCATCTGGAAATCATCGTTGACCGTCTGCTTCGTGAATTCAAAGTAGAGGCTAACGTAGGTGCTCCTCAGGTTGCATACAAAGAGACTATTACTAAGGCCGTAGACATCGACAGCAAATATGCTAAACAGTCTGGTGGTCGTGGACAGTATGGTCACTGTAAAGTTAAATTCGAGCCTATGGATGCCAACGGTGAAGAACTGTACAAGTTCGAATCCACTGTTGTTGGTGGTGCTATTCCGAAGGAATACATCCCGGCTGTTGGCGAAGGTATCGAAGAAGCTATGAAAGCTGGTATCCTGGGTGGATTCCCGGTAGTCGGCGTTCATGCAAACGTATATGACGGTTCCTATCATGAAGTCGATTCCTCTGAAATGGCATTCCACATTGCAGGTTCTCTTGCGTTCAAGGATGCTATGCAGAAAGCAGCTCCGATTCTTCTTGAGCCTATCATGAGAGTCGAAGTTACTACTCCGGAAGATTACATGGGTGATGTTATCGGTGATATCAACTCCCGTCGTGGTCGTATCGAAGGTATGGATGATATCGGCGGAGGTAAGATGATCCGTGGATTCGTTCCGCTTTCTGAAATGTTCGGATATGCAACAGACCTTCGTTCCAGAACTCAGGGACGTGGTAACTACTCCATGTTCTTCGAGAAATACGAACAGGTTCCGAAGTCCGTTCAGGAAAAGATTCTTTCTAAGAAAGACTGATGATATAAAAAAGCTTGCAAATATCCTTGATTTGCAATATAATCAAGGATAGCAAGTCAAAAACTGATAAAAACGCTCTGAAAGAAAGAGCATAGTTTTTAAGGAGGACATTTTAAAATGGCAAAGGCTAAGTTTGAGAGAACAAAACCGCATTGTAACATTGGTACCATCGGACACGTTGACCATGGTAAAACAACTTTAACAGCAGCTATCACAAAAGTTCTGGCTGAAAGAGTTCCAGGAAACACAGTTGAAAACTTCGAAGATATCGATAAAGCTCCAGAAGAAAGAGAGCGTGGTATCACAATTTCTACAGCACATGTTGAGTATCAGACAGAGCATAGACATTATGCACACGTTGACTGCCCAGGACATGCTGACTACGTTAAGAACATGATCACAGGTGCAGCTCAGATGGATGGTGCTATCCTCGTAGTTGCTGCTACAGATGGTGTTATGGCTCAGACAAAAGAGCACGTTCTTCTTGCTCGTCAGGTTGGTGTTCCGTACATCGTTGTATTCATGAACAAATGTGATATGGTAGATGATGACGAACTTCTTGAACTGGTTGAGATGGAAATTCGTGAACTTCTTTCCGAGTATGACTTCCCAGGAGATGACATTCCGGTTATCCAGGGATCTGCTCTTAAAGCTCTTGAAGATCCGGCTGGCCCATGGGGAGACAAGATCATGGAACTCATGAACGCAGTTGATGAGTACATTCCGGACCCACAGCGTGACACAGACAAACCGTTCGTTATGCCTGTAGAGGATGTATTCTCTATCACAGGACGTGGAACAGTTGCTACTGGTAGAGTAGAAGCTGGTGTTCTTCATGTATCTGAAGAAGTTGAAATCGTTGGTATCAAAGAAGAAACACGTAAAGTTGTTGTTACAGGAATCGAAATGTTCCGTAAACTTCTTGACGAAGCTCAGGCTGGTGATAACATCGGTGCTCTTCTTCGTGGTGTTCAGAGAAACGAAATCGAGCGTGGACAGGTTCTTGCTAAACCAGGAACACTTACATGCCATACAAAATTCACAGCTCAGGTTTACGTTCTGACAAAAGATGAAGGTGGACGTCATACTCCATTCTTCAACAACTATCGTCCACAGTTCTACTTCAGAACAACAGACGTAACAGGTGTTTGCAACCTTCCAGAAGGAACAGAAATGTGCATGCCTGGAGATAACATCGAAATGACAATCGAACTGATCCACCCAATCGCTATGAGCCAGGGTCTTACTTTCGCTATCCGTGAAGGTGGACGTACTGTAGGATCAGGACGTGTTGCTACAATCATCGAGTAATACAATCTGAATATAGATTTGTTATCGTAAGATAACGTTGTGTCCAAACGTAAGATACCCGTAGAACTTCGGTTCTACGGGTTTTTCTGTTGCCTGGAAATATATAAAAAGAGCAGAAAAAAATAACGAATAGTATAGAAAAACGGTTGCCGGAAGAGAGTCCTGACAACCGTTTGTGATAACAGAATGATAACAAAATCTTAAATTAATCCAAGCAAGGAGCTTTCATGAAGTACTGCAGATGGATTATATTTCTCTATAAGAGAATTTACAATTAAGCGATTTCCGGCACTAATTTTAGGACTTAAGGTAATTTCCATTTGTGCGTAAGCATGTTCGTCTAGAGTTAGATCATAGAAGGGAAAAGCTTGTTTTGCCTGCCCAAATAAAATTTTAGTACTAGTCGCTTGAAATTCTTTGACAGATTTATCAACTGTCTGATTAAGGTTTAGAGGCATGAGTAATAAAATGTAGCGCCATTCATGCTGGAATTCCCAATGAATATTCTTATGCTTGCCCAAATTACCTAGAGCAATACTAAATTTATCACCATCCTGATTTAATAACTTGGGATATAGCTTGGACGAATCAGAAGTATATTCGACTTTATGTAAAATATTATTACCCAATGCGCCAGGAGCTATAAATCCATTTTTTAACATATCTGCAATAGGAATTATGGATTTCAAATATGATCCATTTGAATTATCGGTTACTGTTTGATGTGTAACCTCCGATATGGATGAAGGGGTATTTTCAAATTTTTTAAAAGGATTAGCCTTCAGTTTTATTCGTACACCGGCGTTAAGCGAACTATACATTTTCCACATAGGAATATTTTCAGTTTCATCATCTGTCCATGAACTTACATAACAAAATTGACCAGCATTTTTTAAATCAAAAGCTTCTTTTTCTTGCAAATCATCCATTTGATCTAAGGAGGTTAATCTAAATGTGTGATTGGCTAAAATAAGGGCAAGAGTTTCAATATTAGTGTAATGATATAAATATTCAGGTGAATTCTCCATAATGATTTAATACCTCCTTAAGTCAGATCATATGTTTTAATCTCGTTTCCTTCGGTTCCCTTTTTGATTACAGTATGGCAGCCTATCGTGGTTCCCATAGCACGCAATTTCCATTCTTCCTGGGTAGCGTTTAGCTTATCCAATTCTTCCTGCCTCTTATCTTCATCTTCAATAGCTAATATTTCAGCTTTTTCCTTTTCGTAGACATTTTTAAACTGACACCACTTCTTAAAGAAATCCTGCATTGTAGGATTATCAAATGTCATTGCAATCTTCTGATCTGAAGTCTCCGAAAGAGAAAGATTTACAGAGTCATCGATTGCAAACAGGATGGAGAGTACATCTCCAACAGTCCCAATATTGAAATCAAGAAAAACACTGACATTTAATCCCAGTGCAGTTGCAATCTTTTCTAGCTGATCCGGTTTTGGATTCCGGATTCCCAGTTCATATTTTCTTATCGTACCAACATTAATGCCGGACAGCTCGGCTAATTGTATCTGACTGTATCCTCTGAATTCCCGGTATGCCCGGATTTTTTTACCTACCATTATGGCTGCCTCCTTAATTATATTTGTGTTTCTATTCTAGCACAAAAGTGAATGATGTGAAAGAGGTTGTTTTTTCAGAGTGGACCGTGAAACACTTTGGAATATAAAAATTAAATTCGCAAAAGGTTATTGACAAAGTCACAAAAGTGAATTATGATAGAAAACATCAAAAGAGTCACAAAAGTGACTGGAAAGGAGGAAGATATGAGAACTAATTATATGATGACTGTTGATGATGTCATGGAAGAATTAGGTGTAAAACGCAGTAAGGCATATTCCATTTTGAAGCAGCTTAATGATGAACTGGCAAAGGAAGGATATGTGGCAGTTCGTGGGAAGATACCACGTCCTTACTGGGAAACAAAATTTTATGGATGCTCTCAGAGAGCAGTATGAAGGAGGTTTTTAGATGTCAGCTTACAAGGACAAAACACAGGGAACCTGGTATGTAAGCTTCCGTTATATTGACTGGACAGGAAAGAAAACACAGAAGCTGAAAAGAGGGTTCAAGACAAAGAAAGAAGCATTGAATTATGAAAAGGAATTCATAAGAAAAACTGCGGCGGATATGAAAATGGAGATGAACAGTTTTATTCAAGTCTATTTTGAAGATAAAAAGAATGAACTGAAAGAAAATTCAATCCGTAACAAGCAGCACATGATGAACAAGCACATTGTTCCGTATTTTGGAACAAGAAAAATGAATGAAATTACACCGGCAGAGATTATCCAGTGGCAGAACACCATTCAGGAAAAAGGTTACAGCAAGACTTATGAGCGTATGATCCAGAATCAGTTAAATGCACTGTTTAATCATGCACAGAAAATTTACAATCTGAAGGAAAATCCATGTAAGAAAGTAAAAAAGATGGGGAAATCAGATGCAAATAAGCTGGAATTCTGGACGAAAGCAGAATATGACAGATTTATCGCCGGGATTGAGCCGGGGAGTGAGGATTATCTGATATTTGAAATTCTGTTCTGGACAGGAATCAGGGAAGGAGAGCTTCTGGCATTGAGTCTTTCAGATTTTGATATGAGTGGAAATCTCCTGCATATCAATAAGACGTATAACCGGATCAGGAAAAGAGATGTGATTGATACTCCAAAAACAGAGAATTCAGTCCGTACCATTGATATTCCAAATTTTCTTAAGGAAGAGGTGCAGGAGTATGCGAAGAAACATTATGGATTTCCGGAAGATCAGCGGTTGTTCCCAATTGTAGCGAGAACGCTGCAGAAACGTCTCAAGAAATATGAAGCATTGACTGGTGTAAAACCAATCAGAGTGCATGATATCCGGCATAGTCATGTGGCATATTTGATTTATCAGGGCGTAGAGCCATTGATTATCAAGGAGAGATTGGGACACAAAGATATTCAGATGACATTGAACACTTATGGGCATCTGTACCCGTCACAACAGAAAAAAGTAGCTGAGATGCTGGATAACAAACGTTAATACGGAGGTAGAAGCAAATGAAAACAAAGAAAGTAGTCGGAAAAATATTTGATGCAATTAACTACAGTAAGAAGTTGAAGATAAGTTCTATTTTACCAGATCGAGATTCAGATTATGTGATTCTTCTTGAATTAGAGGACGGAAGCAAATTTGAAATTATCATTATTCCTACAAGGAGATTTGTGTAAGGAGCAAAAGCTATGACTACTGACAGACAAAAAGAAAAAGCCCAGACAAAATATCTGAGCAAGTTCTCTGATAATCAGATTCACTGATATACCATCTTGGCAGATTCAGTATATCACGAATTGAAAGATACAACAATTCCCGAATATCTGTTCATCAGAGACTTGCCCGGAGGGGCAGGAGGTAGAAGTGACATTATTTGAACAGGTAAAAGAATGTGTGACAGCCAGACAGGCTGCGGAGCATTACGGGATAAAAGTAAAAAGAACTGGAATGGCGTGTTGTCCGTTTCATAAAGACCGACACCCAAGTATGAAGGCAGATAAAATATATCACTGCTTTGCATGTGGAGTGGGCGGTGATGCGATAGATTTTACAGCAAGGTTATTTGGAATATCACAGTATGAAGCTGCGAAAAAGATGATAGAAGATTTTGGACTAGATATAAAAATCGAAGACAGAAACAAATACAAAAGGACGCACCAAAGCAGGAATACTTTAATATCAAAGAAACCTAAAGTTGTGATGATCAGAGAAAAACTGGAGCAGTGGTTGAAACATGCAACAGACGTGCTGATCAGATATCTGAAATGGATTCAGTTCTGGAAAGAGATTTACAAACCAGAACCAGATGAAGAGTGGCACGAATTATTTACGGAGGCATTGGCAAATGAAAGAAAGATAAATGACTATCTGGACGTGCTGATGTTTGGAACAGGAGAAGAGATTGTAGAGTTTTTCAAGATGAAGAGAAGGGAGGTTGAAAAAATTGAAGAAAGAATTAACGAATATCAGCGAGAAGTCCTTGATGGAATTAGAAGATATTGTGAACGAGGAAATGCTTACAACAGAAGATGTCAATAATATGTTGGAGCATACGGATAAAGGAAGAACAAAGCAGACAATTAGAAATTGTGTAACCGTACTTCAAAATGATCCGGTATTGAAAAAAGCGATTAAACGAAATGAACTTTCTGGAAGAATGGACATTGTAAAAGAGGTTCCCTGGGAGCGGAGGAATAACAGTCCTACGGTTACAGATACTGATGAAAATAATTTGAAGATGTATCTGGAAGAAAATTATGAACTGACAAGTGAGCGTGTGATCAAAGCAGGAGTAGATATTGTTTCCAATGAAAATAAATATCACCCAATCAGAGATTATCTGGAGAGTCTGGTCTGGGACGGAATTCCAAGAATAGAAAATATGCTTCCACATTTTCTGGGAGCAGAAAAGAGCAAATATACAATCGGAGTAATGAAAATGCACATGCTGGCAGCGATTTCAAGAATTTATGAACCGGGAATAAAATATGATATTATGTTGTGTTTGGTTGGGAGTCAGGGAGCCGGAAAGTCCACATTTTTCAAATATCTGGCGATAAAAGAAGAATGGTTCAGCGACAATCTGGATCATTTGGATGATGAAAATATTTACAGAAAACTGCAAAATCACTGGATTATCGAAATGGGAGAAATGAAGGCAACTATCACAGCAAAGAATATTGAACAGATAAAATCGTTTCTGAGCAGACAGAAAGAAACTTATAAAGTACCTTATGAAGTTCACCCGGAAGACAGACCGAGACAGTGTGTATTTTGCGGTACTTCAAATGATCTGAATTTCCTTCCGCTGGACAGAACCGGAAACAGAAGATTTGCTCCGGTGATGACAGATATGTCGAAAGCAGAAGTTCATATTCTGGATAATGAAGCAGAGAGCAAAGCTTATATCGAACAGGCCTGGGCGGAGGCAATGGTACTGTATCGACGGGGAAATGTGTTCTTAGGATTTACAAAGGAAATTGAGGAAGAGGCAAAGCGTCTGCAAAAAGAATTTATGCCGGAAGATACCAATGCCGGAATCATACAGGCATTTCTTGATGACTACGATGACGAGTATGTATGTACCAGAATTCTGTTCGATGAAGCGCTACATCGAACCGGAGAAATGAAACAGTGGGAAGGTAAAGAGATTGCTAATATTATGAACAATGCAATTGAAGGCTGGAAACCACATGGTACACATCGGTTCGGAAAGGAATATGGAATACAGCGGTCATGGAAAAGGATGGAAGATTCTGTGAAGAAAGATAAAGACGGATTTATGGAAGTACCGGAACAGTTGGAGATACCGTTTGAGTAAAGATTATTGTAAACGATGTAAACGGAACTTGAAGGAAAAACTTAAAAAGTTAACTTTTAAAATCTTTTGAGCCCCGTTTACAAATTCCGTTTACAAATTGGAAAGGAGCAGAAAATGATGAAACAGGGAAGATTAGGATACAACAGTAGTAATGGAAGATATGGATTATTATCATCAGACTTATGGATTGATACAGGATTTCACTGTGGAGAAGGACTGGAAGTGCTGGTAGGTGATGAATGGGTACAGACCAGAATGGAGATGAATCTGGCAAGAGAATGGTATCTGGTGGGGACACCTTATTGTGGAGATCTGGAATATGTGCAGGCAAGGATACCTGGATAAACAGATCTATGATCCACTTCGGTCGGTGCAGAACAGACGTCCATAAGGACGTTATGCCCCCGGCAGGGCGCAAGGGGACTTTTGATGGACGGTACGGCTGTCGAAAGTGCTTTTGCGTTACTTTTGACAAAAGTAACAAAACCGCCGTATCCGGCGAAAGTTTCTTAAATATCGCCATGTCTAGCGTAAATAAAAATTATGTGCCATATCTGGCACTCAAACAGAAAAGAGGTGAGAAAATTTATGATGAAAAGAACAATCAGTGGCATGATCGGAGCCGGTTCACTGGCTCATAACAGACGGGATTTTGTAGCAGAAAATGTAGATTCGGACAGAGTACAACTGAACATTTGTTATAAGAATGAGAATCTGAAGGAAGTTTATAAAGAGCTGTTTGACGATGCGGTTGAGAGATACAATGTCGGGAAAAGAAAGGACCGGAAAATTGCAAATTATTATGAAAAAATCCGACAGGGAAAACAGGAGAAGTTGTTCCATGAAGTGATCTTCCAGATAGGAAATCGTGAGGATATGGCAGTGGGAACATCAGAAGGAAATCTGGCTGTAAAGATACTGGACGAATATGTGAAAGACTTCCAGAAGCGGAATCCGACACTTCGGGTATTTAGCTGCTATCTGCATCAGGACGAAGCTACTCCGCATCTGCATATTGACTTTGTTCCTTATGTGACCAACTGGAAGGGAAAAGGAATGGATACCAGAGTTTCACTGAAACAGGCATTGAAAAGTCTTGGATTTCAAGGTGGAAATAAGCATGATACAGAACTGAATCAGTGGATAAATCATGAAAAAGAAGTGCTGGCTGAAATCGCAAAACAGCATGGAATTGAATGGGAACAGAAAGGCACACATGAAGAACATCTGGATGTTTACAATTTCAAGAAAAAAGAACGCAAAAAGGAAGTGCAGGAATTGGAACAGGAAAAAGAAAATCTGACAGTGGAGAATGAAGGATTGACTTCTCAGATTGCGGACGCAAGGGCAGATATTAAGCTTTTGGAAGAAGAAAAAATTCAGTTCCAGAAAGATAAAGAAACAGCGGAAAGACGTGCTGAGAAAGCAGAAGCGGAATTGAAAAAACTGGAGGACAGAAGAGAATTCCTGCAACCAGTGATGGATAATGTCAGTAAGGAAATAAAAGAATATGGAATGATTAAAACATTTCTGCCGGAAGCTACAGCATTGGAACGTGCGGTAACTTACCGGGATAAGAAAATAAAACCATTATTCATTGAAATGAAAAACAAAATCGGTGCGATGGCTGCACAGGTGAAAGAACTTACCAGAGAAAGAGATAAGTGGAAAAGTAAGTTTCAGAAGAAAAAGCAGGAGCACGAGAACACTAAAAAGGAACTGGCAGAAGTTCAGAAGGATTATCAGAAATTATCCGGTGAGAAAGAAATTCTGCAGGGAATTGCAGACAGATATAACCGACTTTTACGCATGTTGGGGAAAGATATGGTAGAACGACTGGTGCAGGACGATATCCGGATGCAGACGGAACTTGAAGCGAAAAAACAGAAAGAGCAAATGCCGAAAAAAATAAGTGATCGCATACCGTGGGCGAAAGAACGAAGTGAAGAACACAATGCACAAATTAAGAAGAATAAAGCAAAGTACAGAGGAATGGAGTTGTAAGGATATGAAGAAACAAATTTATGATGAAAAGAATGGACTGAGCTATACATTGCATGGAGATTATTATCTGCCAGATTTGGAACTCAATGACGAAGAACCGGTATATGGAAAATATGGAATAATGCGAAAGCAGTTTTTGAAGGAACACAGGAATGCCCGGTATCAGTATCTGGTACTGACTGGGAAACTGACGGAGCATTTGAATCAGATTGATAAAGAGGTGAGAGAAAAAGTTGAGATGCTGGTGGAGCAGATGGCTGAACGGTGGGGAGTGACGGAAGAATTGAAGATGCAGGATCAGATGGAATGGGTGAGAAGGATGAATAATATTCAAGCAACTGCTGAAGAAATAGCATATAAAAATATAATCTTTATGTAGGAAAGAGGCTGTCTGCAGGAGTTGTGGACAGCCTCATGTATAGGAGGGGTTATTCTTCAGATATATCATAGTCAGTGGTTGTATCAGAAAATTTTGTATCCCAAATGGTTTCTTCAATGGCTTGTAAACATTCGTCTGTATGTTTGGAAATATCTTGCCCCCAGAAGTGAAGAACAGTATAGCCTAGGAATAGAAGCTTTTTATCATTTTCATAATCACGATTACGATTTCGCTCGATTTTTTTGATCCAAAAATCTGGATTTTTTCCTTTTTCAAGCCGAAGTTTGAGAATCTCCCAATCCTTTCCGTGAAAAAATTCACTATCGCAAAAAATAGCAATTTTATATTTGGTAAGAACAATATCAGGAGAACCAGGGAGAGCTTTATAATTTTTTCGATAGCGATAACCTTTGTGCCATAGAGCTTTTCGGAGCAATAGTTCTATGGAAGTATCTTTACTGTGGATCTTACGCATATTGTTTGAAACAGTAGCGGAATCACGTGACATATAGGTACCTTCTTTCTGCCTGAACTGATAAGAATATATTATCAAAAAACAGAAGAAATAGCAAAGGGGTTAAGAAACATACAAGAGGAAATCTAACGATATAGTGAGAAAATTGCTTGTTGCTAATTGTGGTATATGGTAAAATATGAGTTGTACTATTTTTGATTTTGGAGGAATTTTAATGGCGATTTGTTATGACAAATTATGGAAATTACTGATAGATAAAAAAATGAACCGTACAGAATTGAAGGAAGCGTCAGGAATAAGTTTTAATGTATTAGCTCGATTAGGAAAGAATGAGCCAGTTTCATTTGAATCAATAGAAAAAATATGTTTTACATTAAATTGCAAGATAGAAGATGTTGTAGAGATAAAAAAAGAAGAATCACCACAAATCGATATTGATGCATTTACAACCATAGAACTGTTTGCTGGAGCAGGAGGTCTGGCTTTGGGAATCGAAAAAGCTGGATTTGAACCATTGGGACTAATAGAGTTTGATAAAGATGCGGCAGAATCTTTGAAAACCAATAGGTCAAACTGGAGAGTTATTCATGATGATATAGCTAATATCTCTTGTTTGGATTTGGAAGATTATTTTGGTATAAAAAAAGGAGAATTGGATTTATTATCGGGAGGAGCACCGTGTCAGGCTTTTTCTTATGCTGGAAAAAGATTAGGACTTGAAGATGCAAGAGGAACACTTTTTTATCACTATGCAACTTTTTTACAAAAATTACAGCCAAAGATGTTTTTGTTTGAAAATGTGCGGGGGTTGCTGACTCATGATAAGGGAAGAACATATGCAACGATAACAAATATTTTTGAACAGGCGGGATATACCATTCAGAAAAAGGTTTTAAATGCGTGGGATTTTGGTGTGCCACAGAAAAGAGAGAGACTAATCACTGTTGGAATTAGAAATGATTTAGTGGGAAAAGTTTCATTTTCATTTCCTAAAGAACATGATTATAAGCCTGTTTTGAGAGATGTTTTATTGGATTGTCCAGAAGGACCAGGAGTACCATACGGAGAAAATAAAAGGAAAATATTTGAATTAGTTCCACCCGGAGGATATTGGAGAGATATTGATCCAGAGATTGCAAAAGCATATATGAAAAGTTGCTGGGATATGGAAGGTGGAAGAACAGGAATTCTTAGGAGAATGAGCCTGGATGAACCGTCATTGACGGTATTGACTTCACCGTCTCAGAAGCAAACAGAAAGATGTCATCCATTGGAAGCAAGACCGTTTACGGTACGTGAGAATGCAAGATGTCAAACATTTCCAGATGAATGGCAATTTTGTGGAAGTGTTCAATCTCAGTATAAACAGGTTGGAAATGCTGTTCCTGTCAATTTAGCATATGAAATTGGGTTAGAGATACATAAATCATTAGAGGGGGTAAAATAAATGGCGTGGAATTTAGATTTTATATCAGAAGAGGATTTTAAGAAGCATGTGCGTGCAACGATTATGAAATACGGAGAAAAACTGGAATCGTATGATTTGAAGCGATTCAATAGTAACCTGATTGATCCGATCAAGCTGATTTTTGATAAATCGGTGTATCGTACAAGCTGGGAAGAAATTGTAAATAATGAAATTTTCCGGCAGAGAGATAAGTCTAACAATAATGATATAGGATATTTTCATCAGAATATTTTTTCCTATTTCAAAGGCTGCGAAGTCCCGCAGGCAGGCTGGGATGTTATTTACAGAAATCCAGATGGAATACAAATGCCAGATGGAGATATTGTGCATACAATATATGTGGAAATGAAAAACAAACACAATACTATGAATTCTGCATCTTCTGCAAAAACATATATAAAGATGCAGGGACAGATTTTGGAAGATGATGATTGTGCGTGTCTGTTGGTTGAAGCAATTGCAAAGAAATCACAGAATATAAAATGGTCAACAAAGGTTGATGGGAAGAACGTGCAGCATAGATTGATTCGCCGTGTGAGTATGGATCAGTTTTATGCAATTCTCACTGGTGAAGAAGATGCATTTTATAAGATGTGTATGGCATTGCCGGAGGTAATCAATTCTGTTGTAAATGAAGAAGGCGGTGTTGAAGTACCACACGATACGGTTATTGATGAATTGAGAAAAGTGGCATCATTATATGGTGATGAAAACGACGAGCTGTCTATGGCAATGGCTGTATATATGCTTGGATTCAATACGTATATGGGATTTGGAGATAAAATCCGTGGAGAATTAGGAGAAAATAAAGATGGAATGCTGAAACGGATTTATGAATATGTGAAACGGTTAAAATAGGCATATAAAGAATGGTGGGGAATGAACATGAGCACTTCGACACATGATTTATTTGATTTTTTTAAAAAGGCAAATAGTAATATTTCGGATGAATACACAAGAATTTGTAGAAGAGTGAATGAAGATCCAGGAACTGCAGGGGATCAAGGAGAAGAAAACTGGAAAGAACTTTTGGAATCTTGGATTCCACCTTATTTTCAAATAGTTACAAAGGGAAGAATATTAAGTGATTCAGGGGAAACAAGTCCGCAAGTGGATGTGATTGTTTTATCACCAGATTATCCTAAAAGTTTGTTGAATTGCAAGGAATATTTATCTGGAGGAGTAGTGGCTGCATTTGAATGTAAAACTACATTAAGACGTAAACATATTGGCGAATTTATAGAGCATTCAAAGAAGATAGAAAAATTAGCTATTAATGAGAATGGAACGCCGAGAAAAGACTTACAAAGCAAAATTTATTACGGATTATTAGCGCATTCACACGAATGGAAAAAGGAAAATTCGAATCCGAAAGAAAATATTGAAAAGGCCATTTGGGAATATGATGAAAAATATGTTACACATCCTAGAGAGATTCCAGATATTATATGTGTTGCTGATTTAGGGGTATGGAAATCTCAAAAGATGATAGTGCCAAATTATGATAACGGAAAAGGTCTAAAGGGAAATTATGTTATGAGTGGGTACATAGCATCGGATAATAAAGAAGAATTTTTTACTCCTGTAGGTTCATGTGTTTTTGATCTGCTTCAAAATATTGCGTGGCGATATCCAAGTGTAAGAGATATTGTAACTTACATGAGAAAATTAAATATTTCTGGTAGCGGTAGCGGATATTCTAGACCATGGGAATGGAGTATATTGTCTGAAGAAACACAAGAAAATATATATAGATTAAAAAATGGTGGATTTTGGAATGAATGGGGTATGGTTATAGATTAACCCACCTTTACAACTGAGATGGGGAGGCAATTATGAGAATCGATTTACATTGTCATACGAAGAAGGTAAAAACAGGCGATGCTTATACAAGAAATGTTACCAAGGATAAATTTTTTCAGAAGGTTATTGAAGCAGAGGTTAAAATTATTGCAATAACAAATCATAATCAATTTGATTATATGCAATACAAAGAATTTAAAGATGTCACAGAAGGATATTGTGATATTTGGCCAGGGGTAGAACTTGATATTATAGGAAAGGCAGATCAAAAGGGAAATTGTAAAAGAGGACATTTGATTGTAATCGCTAATCCTAAAAATGTTGAACTGTTTAATACTCAAGTACAGGAATTGGTTAACGATGAAGATGTAAATACATTTCAAATTGGTGTGAAAAAAGTATATGAAACGTTAGGAAAATGTGATTGCATTTATATACCACATTTTCATAAAGAACCTAAACTGTCAGATGAGGATATTCAGGAATTAGGGGAATTATTACCCGATTCTAGCCGACTATTTAAGGAAACGTCTGATTATCGAAGCCTTGGCGTTTTTTCCAATTTTGATTATAGTGTTATTATAGGAAGTGATGTGCAAGATTGGAATAAGTATGAAACCAGCAAGTTTGCAGATATAAGACTGCCAGTACAAACATTTGAACAATTTTGCTTGTTAGCAAAAAAAGATGTACAAATCATAGATACCTTGCTCAATCAAAAACGAAAAAAAGAGATTCCTGTATCGCCATATAAAAAAGTAAACTTTAAATTACCTTTTTATGAAGATATTAATATTATTTTCGGGCAGAAGGGAACGGGAAAAACAGAAATCCTTGAATCTTTGAAAAAATATTATATTGAAAATGGAATTGCAATGGAAAGTTACAAAGGCAATGAGAAAGATTCAGATTTTTCGAAAATGTTAAAAGTTAATGATATAATAGCCACACCTGATAAGCTTCAATTGGATAGTATGAGGCAACAGTTTATTGATGTTTATAACTGGAAAGAAGAATTACCAACGTCTTTTGAAAAATATATAAGTTGGATGGAAACAAAAGATAACAATAAAAATAAAGGGAGAATGAAAATAACAGAGTGTGTACATATAGAGGAGGGAGTGCGTGACCGAAAACTTGAATCTGACTATAAATATTTGAAAGAATTTACAGAGTCTACATTTGAAAAAATTGATATAGAAAAATATTTGGATGAGCAAGAACGTACAACTTTAATGCTGTTATTGGGAAAATTATGTGAAAATATCAATGATGCAAAAATGCAAAAGTGGAACAGTGATAAAAGTATTAAGCTTACAAATTGGAGCATTGATAAGATAAAAGCAATAGCGGACAAATGTTCTGATACGATATCAAAACCTAGCAGTGTAGGGTTTTATGATTTCGCTATGGGACGTTTTAAGTTGTTTGAAAATGTCGAGGAAATATGTAGTACGTTTTCTGTAGAGGATAAGGTTGAAAAAGAATATTTGGGAAACCTTGAGGAAAAAGGTGATATATATATTCAAACACGATACAGAATGTTAACCAAAGAATCACGTACAGATGAATTTAAACAGGGAATAACTGTATTAAGAAATTGTAAACTTGTAATAGATGGGATAAAGAAAGCTGTCCTAGCAGAGAATATATCGGAAGAAGTATCAAAGTTTCAAGAATTCTATGATGATGGAATTAAAGATATAGGAGCTTTTATAGGGGTATCTAAAGAAACGGCATTAGAAAATGGAGAAATTTACAGACCATCTAATGGAGAACGAGGAATTCTACTGATGCAAAAGTTATTGGATTCAGAAAGTGATGTATATATTTTGGATGAACCAGAACTGGGAATGGGAAATTCATATATAACTTCTAATATACTTCCGAAGTTAACTGATCTTGCAAAACGGAGAAAAACAGTAATTATAGCAACACATAATGCTAATATTGCTGTTGGTACACTTCCGTATATTAGTATACTAAGAACTCATGAGAATGGAATATATAAAACGTATGTTGGTAATCCTTTTTATGATGAACTTAGAAATATAGATGATGAAACAGACACTAAAAACTGGACTCAAGAAAGTATGCATACTCTTGAGGGCGGTAAAACTGCATTTTATGATAGGAAGGATATTTATGAATCAGGAAAGCAAAGCGATTAATGTACATTTGGAGAAAAGAGAAAATAAAGATTATTTAGTATTTGGCTTTGAAGAAGTTGCAGAAGTATGCCTTAATGATGATGAAAGCCAAAATAATTTGAAAAGCATATTTGTAAAGTTACTTACGGAGATTACAAAATATCCCGTTGAATTACAGTTTTTGGAAAATCCAGAATATAAAACAGGATTATATATAGATGTGTGTAAAGAATATATAAAAGATTTAAATAAAGAGATTACGAATGTGAGAAAAAATATGCCAGAAAAACTAAAAATGCAGTGATAACACTATGATAACAAAATCCCCAAAAACCATACGGACACAGTGGAAAATGCGGATTTTCCCATACGAATCACACAAAAAATCACCATTTGCACACCATAATACATCGGTCTGATATCGTGAAGGTGGACGTACTGTAGGATCAGGACGTGTTGCTACAATCATCGAGTAATACAATCTGAATATAGATTTGTTATCGTAAGATAACTTGTGTCCAAACGTAAGATACCCCAGAAACCTTGTGTTTCTGGGGTTTTTCTGTATATATAAGTATTGGTTGTAAAGGACTGAACAGGAAAAGTATAATACTATCCGGCTTATTAAGATTTATTTCACATCTCTTGATTTTTATTACGGTTACTGATATAGTTATTACAGTAACCGTAATAAGGAGGGGATGCTATGAGGGATAATGTGAAAAGTGGTGCACTCACAGAAGTGACATTCTATATTTTGCTTTCACTCTATTCACCTAAACACGGATATGCTGTCATGCAGTTCATTGAAGAAAAAACAGGTGGGCGGCTTTCATTGGGAGCAGGCACTTTATATGGTGCATTAAATTCAATGCAGGAAAAGGGATGGATTGAGCTTTTCGGAGATAGTGAAGGTAGAAAAAAAGAGTATCTTATCACTGTAAAAGGAAAGGAGATAGCTGAAAAAGAACTTATCAGACTTCGTGAACTTGTAGGTATTGCAAGCGGAATTGTAGGAGGTACATTATGAGCAAAAAGTGTTATCGTTTTTTTGGCGGGCTATTGACGGTACAGAAAAACTGGCTGAATAAGATGGCTGAAAAAGGTTATCGCCTTATTCGAACGGGAAAATTACTCTATGAATTTGAAAAATGTAAGCCAGGTCAAGTTCAATATTGCGTGGAGTTTATAGGACAAAAATCAAAAGCTAATGCTGAAGATTACCATGATTTCTTGGAAGAAATGGGATATTCCGTATTCTATAAAAATATCAATCTTAATTATTCTGTTGGTAAAGTTCGCTGGCGTCCGTGGGCTGAAATTGGCGGTCGTATTGCAACAAACACTACAACATTTAACAGGGAATTGCTGATTGTAGAAAAAGAAAATGATGGAAAACCTTTTGAACTTCATACGTCCTATGAAGATAGGGCAAATTATTACAGTAATTTGCGAAATCCCTGGCTTTTATTAATGCTTATGCTCGTGGCATTTGCTACCGTAAATCGGTCTGTTATTTTAGGCATAGTTGCTGTGATTTTTCTAATCCCTGTCATTATATACCAGTTGCAAATTATGAAAAATAGGCATGAAGCGAAGATGAAGGAGTGGTGATTCAGGATAACAAGGTTGGTTTAGCTGATGCAATGTAATGCACTGTCGTTTGAGGGTTAGTAGCCCGTTCTTAAATTTGTGGGCAGTTTGTTGCTGATGATATAAATATTAGAGAAAATTAATTGAAAGTTAAAAAAAGAAAGTAATAAGTAAACAAAGGCTCAATTGTAAACATGTATTGGGAACGCTATAATGGAAATAAGGACAGGAGGTGCGAACAATGCGTATTGGTGAGCAGATAAAAAACTATCGAAAAACTGAGGGATTAACACAAGAACAGGTGGCAAATTATCTGGGTGTTTCTACTCCTGCGGTAAATAAATGGGAAAAGGGAAATACATATCCGGATATCTCATTACTTCCAGCTTTGGCATGATTATTGAAAATTGATATGAATGAATTGTTTTCGTTTCGTGAAGAATTGACCGAAAAAGAGATTGGACAATTTGTGAATGAACTTTCGGAAGTTTCATTGGACAGTTTTACAGAGGCTTTCGAGATGGCATCTCGTAAAATACAGGAGTATCCTCATTGCGACTTATTAATATATACGATCGCAACCGTTCTGAACGGATCTTTGACTTTGTCAGATCTTAATGGCGAAGAACGAATGGAATATAATACAGCTATTATTGAGTGGCTGGAACGAACAGCAGACAGTCAGGATGAAAGAGTGAGAAATTCAAGTGTTTTTATACTTGCAACAAAATATGTCCAAATGGAGAAATATGAAGAAGCAAATGCCCTTTTGAAAAAAATTCCTGATACTGTAATTGATGCAACGATTATGAAAACAAGTGTATTAGCACATCAGGAAGGAACAGACACTGCTGCGTTATTCCTGGAAGGGAAACTGCTACAGGCAGTTGTCAATATTCAAAGCTACTTGTATAAGTTAATTGAAATGGAAGAAGAAACAGGAAATCATGATAAAGCAGAGAGAATTGCTGAGATTACAGATCACATGATATCGTTGTTTGGACTATGGAATTACGGCAACACAGTGCCATATCTGCTGATTGCTGGATATCGAAAAGATGTAGAAAAATGTGTTCAGTTAATTAAGCAATTATTAAGTGAATCACAGAAGCCTTGGAATATGACACAATCCCCTTTGTATTACAGGTATGAAGATACTGCACAGGGAAAAGCCTTTTCGGGAGTTGGAAAAAATTTTGTTCGTGAATTGTATTCAGAAATTGAAAATAAGAAAGAGTATGAATTCTTGAGAGGGAATAAGGAACTCGAATTAATTTTTGAGGAACACTTGAAATAGGTTGTAAAAATGTATGGAAATAGATATAGTTGAGAAAGAAGAAAATTTTTGACATTTCCACAGATGCGTGCTAATATGATTATAGAAAAAGAGTGCTACCGATAGACGGTTAGTCCGTTTTACTATTTAGAATATCATCAAAGATAACCGCTTAGTTTACCAGACCAGGGCGGTTATTTTTGTGGTTTATGATTATCTTTGCCTAATGTATATCCGATACTAAAGCAGGTTAAGCCGAAGCTCACTACTGCTATGAAGTCAATAATACTCATTGGCTTAGCCCTCCTTTCCAATGGATTCCTTTACAGGTTTCTATGTAATCAGAGGGTCACAGTCCCTCTGGAGAAGGACTAACCGCCTACCGTTATGGTAGCACCCATGTTTCGATTATAACAGTTAAAAATTACCGGTGCAATATAAAGTTGGTAGAGAAGTATCTAGTATCTACAGAAGAAAATCGGTTTGAGTATTCTCCGGTGCCAAAACGGTGCCAAGAAATCAGGCAAATCAAAATAGGTGGTGCAATTCAGCCGTTTTTCACTGTATTTTGGAGAGAAAACCATAAAAAATATGAGGTAAAACGGGATTAAAGTATCGTGAAGGTGGACGTACTGTAGGATCAGGACGTGTTGCTACAATCATCGAGTAATACAATCTGAATATAGATTTGTTATCGTAAGATAACGTTGTGTCCAAACGTAAGATACCCGTAGAACTTCGGTTCTACGGGTTTTTCTGTTGCCTGAAAAAGTTAAATAAATCGGAAAAGATAGGCCGGAGAGAGGAGCTGATTTGTGCTTCAAAATTTTATGTGACAAATGAAACAACCTATGATATTATAAAAACGATATAAACGAAAATGACTTTTGCGGAAACGAAAGTATCTTTATATTTTTTTTATCCGTATACTTCCTATTGCGGATAAAATAACATCTTTATGTGAAAAGCGTGACATTATCGCAGTTTTTTCAGGAAGGTAATTCAGAGAATCTGACAGAAAAACAGAAAGAAGTTCTAGGGATATGGAACGATCTGAGTACAAATGAGCAGGAAACAGTAATGTCAATGCTGCGTGGACTTCGGAAGTAGGAGAACAGTTCGAGTATATGTATCGGCTGTTCTTTTTTTGTTTTTGAACGTTAAAACGGTAATTTTTTTTCTTGTGCATAGTAGAACGTTAAAGTATAATAAAATCAGTTTTTTTGCATAAGTTTAAAAGTTATATCTATAATAAGGAAATCGGAAAACCAGATGAAAGTCTGGGACGCAAAGCTACAGGGCCTGTAAAATGGCAGCCAGTTGCATGAAATGAGGTGCACTGTCTGTCTGACGGTGCTTTTTTACGGTGTTATTTCGCAGATGTAACAATAATGATTTTATCAGGAAAGAATGAGGAAAATAAAAGTATGAAAAAGGCAAAACGTTGTCTGACAGCAGTGGTGTCAGGTGTACTTGTAGCATCTGCTGTCTTGTCTGGATGTGGACAGTCAAAGAAAGAAGTATCTAAAAATGATGATCATCTTACCGTTTATCTGTGGGAAAATCGTTTGATGAAAAATATTGCACCCTATATCCATGAACAGTTTTCTGATCAGGATATTGAATTTATTATTGGTAACAATGATACCGATTTATACAGTTATTTTAAAGAACATGATGAATTACCGGATATCATAACAGTACGTCGATTCTCCGGAACAGATGCACAGGACTTACAGCCTTATCTTATGGATTTTGCTTCTTATGATGTTGTTTCCAAGTATTATTCTTATGCGCTGCAATATTATAAGAATGCGGAGGATGAAATCCAGTGGCTGCCAATCTGTGGTATTCCGCAGACGATCATTGCCAACAAAACACTGTTTGATCAGTATGGAATTAAGATTCCGGAAAATTATGAGGAATATGTACAGGCATGTCAGCAGTTTTATGATAATGGCATAAAACCGTACTCCATGGATCTTGGTGAAGACTGGTCTAATAATGAGATCATCCAGGCGGCGGCAATCGGTGAGTTCACAAGCCTGGATGGTATTGAATGGCGAAACGGTGCAGAGACTGCATCGGATGAAGTAAAGTTTGATGATGCATTATGGAAACGTATTTTTTCAGAAACCAGCCAGTTTCTGAAAGACTCGCACTTTGGTAAAGAAGATATCAATATTGACGTCGATACAGGAATCCAGATGTTTGTCGAGGGAAAATCAGCAATGTTTCATGGACATCCGACGGTTATGCAGCAGCTGCAGAAACAGATGGATGCAGATCTGATCCGTATTCCTTACTTTTCACAGACATCGGATGAATCCTATGTGTACATGACTCCGTCCTTAAACATTGCATTTAACAAAAACCTGGAAAAAGACCGGGAGAAACTGGATACTGCACTGGATGTGCTGGATTGTATGATTTCAGAAGAGGGGCAAAAGCTGATTGCGGATGGAAGCGGTGTTATTTCATTGAATACAGATGTTCCAACCATGATGCAGGATGTGCCTGGACTGGAAGAGGAAATTAATAATAATGCTGTTTATATCCGATATTCCGCTCAAAAATCATTTGATGCAAGTCTTGAGGCTGTTCACGGATTACTGTCAGGGGAAATGGATGAAACACAGGCTTATGATACTTTTCGTAGTGTAATGAATCGTAAAGATCCAGAAGAAAAAGCAACGGTGAATTTTGAAAATGAATATTCCATTTCACTGAACGATAGAAATGGCCGTGATGCAGCATCTTCCATTTTAACTACGATCAGAGAAGAAAATGATGCACAGCTGGCTCTGGCGCCATATTATTATTTCACTTCCTCTATGTACAAAGGAGAATGCACCAGCAGCCGGGTTGGCATGATGACAGCGAAGAGTTCAGATACAGCATTATATGTTGCAAAAATCAATGGTAAACAGGTTTGTGAACTCGTGAAAAATTATCTCGCCGATGCGGATGAGAATTTTTACGTAACCAATAAATACGAATTACCAATTGCATCCGGTATGAAAATGATTGTCAATCAAGAGGAAAGTGGATGTTCGTTAAAGGACTTGACAGTTAATGATAAGAAAATAGACAAAGAAAAGGAATACTCTATTCTTCTTACAGACACCACAATGTCTGTATTGAAAAAAATAAATCCGAAATGTGAGATTGAGCAGCTTAAAGAGACAACATTATCAAGTGCATGGATTGAAGCAATGTCAAAAGGACAGCAGCCGTCAGCACCGGAAGACTATATAGAGGTTGAACAGTAAAAGTGGAGATAGAACAAACGGTAAATAAAAGAAAAAAAATAACAAGGCTGTTGCTTATACTACTTATGATTCTTTTAAGCTTAGGTTGTATCAAGTATCTGATAAGTAAGTCTAAGAAGTATATCAGCGAAAATGGAAAAAGCAGTATGGGAGCTGTTGTTGAACAGATACAGCAGACCTATGATCTTCAGGTGAGTGGATACTACAGCCAGCTGCAGTTGGTTGAGGAATTTTTACTTCATGAGAGGGAGCTGTCTCTTGAAACGGATGTGAACAAAAGTTTCTTTGAAGCATGGGAAAAAGAATCGGAAAGTACCCTTATATTCATTCAGGAGAATGGTCAGGCAATATCAGCACGTGGAACAAAAATGCGGATTGATATGCCAAGTAAACTTCTGCTGGACTTAAAGAATGGATACAATATTGGAAAACTGGTGCGTCTTGATTATGATCAGAAGAAAAAAGACGGTTATCTGGTTGCAATTCCATGTCAGGAATATACGATCAATGGGGAAACTTATACGGCAATTGGAACTGTGTATGATCATTCGAAACTGGATTCCATGTTAAAACTGAAAGGTTATGACGGGAAAGCATATTTGTTCATGCTGGATAATGACGGAAATATTACGTATACGAACCAGAGTGGAGATAAATACCAGCGTAATTATTCTTTGTTAAAACATTTAAAAGGGGAACAGGCCATTACAGAAGAAGAGGCTGATTGGTTCAAAAAGAAGTTTGATAACAGAGAATCCGGAGTTGCCCTTTTGGGAAAACAGAACCCCTATTATCTGGGGTATTGCCCGATAGAAAGCAACAACACCATTTTGGTATGCATTGTGGCAAAGGGAGTTGTTGACAATGTGCTGATGGATTACCAGAAAACGGTGCTGTTTACAACAATACTCATGGCAGGTTTTATACTTTTACTTTTTGCTGGATTATTCTACAGTATTTCCAGACTTAGTCTTGCAGATCAAAAAGCAGAATATGAAAAAAGAAAGAATGAACTTCATTTACAAACAATGAAGGAAATGGAAGTAGTCAATCAAAAACTGAAAAAGGCAAAGAACGTTGCAACAGAGGCTTTACAGACAGCTGAAAATGCAAATAAGGCGAAAACGGATTTCCTGTCTAATATGTCACATGATATTCGCACACCTATGAATGCAATCATTGGTATCACGTCTTTGATCAGACATGATGCAGGTAATAAAGCAAAAGTTATAGAGTATGCAGATAAAATAGATAGTTCATCACAGCATCTGCTAGGAATTATTAATGATGTTCTGGATATGAGTAAGATTGAGGCAGGAAAAACAGTCTTCAAATATTCTGACTTTTCTATTCTGGATCTTGTACAGGAACTTGACACTATATTTCATACTCAAATATATGAAAAGCAGCAGACCCTTACAATCATAAAAGAAAATATTCAGCATGAGTGGGTGAATGGTGATCAGGTTCACCTGATGCAGATTTTCAGCAACCTGCTTTCCAATGCAGTGAAGTATACCCAGGAAGGTGGGAAAATTCAGTTCTTTGTAGAAGAATGTGAGACAAAGTCATCTGTCTATGCAAAGTACCGTATCTTAGTTAGCGATAATGGTATGGGAATGTCGGCAGATTTCAAGGATACAATTTTTGATGCGTTTACCCGTGCGGAAAGTTCCCTTACAAATAAAATACAGGGAACCGGACTTGGAATGGCGATTACTAAGAATCTGGTTGAGGCAATGGGAGGTACCATTGATGTGGAGAGTGAATTGGGACAGGGAAGCTGTTTTGAGGTTCTCCTGGATCTGAAAATTGCAGAGGATAGAACGGTTGCTCTGGCGGCACAAGAAGAAACAGATGAGCAGGATGGTAATATCCTTCAGGGAATGAGATTTCTGTGTGCAGAGGATAATGAGCTGAACGCGGAGATCCTGATAGAACTGTTAAAGATTGAAGGTGCGGAATGTACCATCTGTGAAAATGGCGAAGAGATTTTGAAAGCATTTGAACAGTCTGTTCCAGGTGATTATGACATGATCCTGATGGATGTGCAGATGCCTGTTATGAATGGCTATGAGGCGACGAAGGCAATTCGCAGAAGTTCCCATGAACTGGCAAAGAAGATTCCGATCATTGCCATGACTGCCAATGCATTCTCAGAGGACATTCAGCATTCTCTGGCAGCCGGTATGAATGCACATATTTCAAAACCGGTTGAGATGAAGGTGCTGGAAAAAACAATCAGAAGTATAAAATCTGGTGGGGGGGTACAGAAATGCAGGCTACTGAACAGTGACAAATGGATTTGATGCGGCAGTGCAATTTTATCTCAGTCGAGAAGACTCCCACTTCTGCAAGTGGTGAGTAATAACAAGTCTTTCTCAGTGGGAGTACAATCTCCGACTGAGATAAACGCTCCGCGAGGATGTGCAGTGATTCTGAGAAGAATATGTCAGCTTTCGCTGACCAGAATCACGCACCAAGTCTCACGTGCGTTCGACTTGAATAAACCAGGAGGTTGACAAGGAGATGTATAGAGAAATATATTTGACAGACAGACAGGAGATTTAATATGATTTCGAGAGCAAAGAAATATGTGGCAGTGTTACTGGTTTTTGTATGCGTGTGTATGATATTTTCTCCCCAGACTGCATACGCAGCCGAGGACAGTTCGCAGCATGAAACTGTCAAAGTCGGTTTCTTTGCCATGGATGGTTATCATGTGATGGATGAAGAAGGCAACCGCAGCGGGTATGGCTATGATTTCCTTCGGCTGATGGCCCGTTATTGGGATGTAGATTACGAATATGTCGGATATGATAAGAGCTGGGATGATATGCAGCAGATGCTTGAAGATGGCGAGATTGACATGGTAACATCTGCCCGCAAAACACCGGACAGAGAAGAAAAGTTTGATTTTTCACGTCCAATCGGAACCAATTATGGGATGCTGACCGTCCGCAGTGACAACAGCACGATTGTGGACGGCAATTACAGCACTTACAACGGTATGCGTGTGGCGCTTTTGAACGGAAACACCCGGAATGAAGAGTTTGCGGATTTTGCAGACAACAAAGGATTTACATATGTTCCATCTTATTTTGATACGACCACAGAAATGGATGAAGCCCTTCAGAGCGAAAAAGTTGATGCGATTGTTACCAGTTCTCTGAGAAAAACAAACAATGAGCGAATCGTGGAGAAATTTGGCAGCAGCGATTTCTATGTCATTGTTAAAAAGGGCAATACAGAATTGCTGAATGAGATCAATTATGCGATCGATCAGATGAATGCGGTTGAGGGTGACTGGAAAACGACGCTTTACAATAAAAATTATGAAAGCATAGAAACTAAGAGTCTGGAATATACGGAGAAAGAAAAAAGTATTATTTCACAGTATTCCAAGGACAACCCGCTTCATGTTCTGTGTGATCCGACCCGTTATCCATATTCTTATAATGAAAATGGTGAGATGAAGGGTATTATCCCGGATTACTTCCGGAAAATTGCAGACTATGCCGGGATTTCCTATGAGTTTCTTACACCTGCCACCAGAGATGAGTATATTGCCTATCAGAAAAATAAGGAAACCACAGATATGAGCATCGATGCACGCCTGGAAACAGATAACTATGCTGAGACGAAAAAATGGGGGATTACTGCACCTTTCATTACGATGCAGCTGGCAAGGGTGACACGGCGTGACTTTGATGGAAAAATTAATGTTGTTACTACTGTTGACCAGACAGTATCAAATTCAATTGAAGATGCAATGGCACCCGGTGCAGAAAAGCTGATGTGCAGTACCCGACAGGAAATGATGGAAGCTGTCCGTGAGGGTAAAGCAGATGCTGCCTTCGTCTACTATTACATGGCACAGGCGTTTGTGAACAGCGACACTACGGGCACCATGACATATACTCTTCTGGAACAGCCTACATTCACCTACCGCATGGTAATTTCATCAACTGAGAACCATGCGCTGGCTGGTATTCTGACGAAAGCAATGTATGCCATGCCTAAAAATCTTGTTGAAGATCTTGCAGCACAGTATACCACATACAAAGCAACAGAGCTGACATTTGTTGACTGGATCCGTCTGCATCCTGCTGTTACTGTTTGGGTTCTTCTTATTTTTGGATGGCTGCTGACTGCTATAGCTGTGATAATGGTGCGTCTCAGTGCAAGAAAAAAAGCTCAGAAGGCGGCCCAGGAGAAAGCTGAGGAAATGGCGGAACTGGCAGAGCATGCACAGGCTGCAGACAAGGCAAAAACAGCATTTCTGTCACATATGTCCCATGATATGAGGACACCGATGAATGCAATCATAGGATTTACTGGTATTGCAATGAAAAACAATCCGTCAGACGAAGTGAAAAATTGTCTGGAAAAGATTGACGAAAGCTCAGAGCATTTACTGTCGCTGATCAATGATGTATTAGATCTGACCCGCATAGAAAGTGGAAAAGTGAAATACAATCCGGTACCGGCGGATGTGAAAAACATTACAGATTCTGCATTGGATATTACAAAAGGCTTTCTTACAAACAGGGATATCAACTTTAAGATTCAGCGTGAAGAAGCAAAGATTCCAAATGTACTTGCGGATCCTGCACGCCTGCGTGATGTGCTGGTCAATATTCTGAGTAATGCCGTGAAATTCACTCCGGATGGAGGGACGATTACATTTGAAGCCCGGTGTCAGGAAAAGGGCGGGGATGGATATATAAATATGCGTTACCGCATTTCGGATACTGGTATTGGCATGAGTGAGGAATTTACAAAAGAAGTTTTTGAGGAATTTGCACAGGAAGATTCCGGTGTGAGAACGCAGTACCATGGAGTTGGACTGGGGATGGCTATCGTAAAGAAGTATGTAGATATGATGGGTGGGACCATTTCCGTGCAGAGTAAAAAGCATGAGGGAACCACATTTACTGTGGATATTCCTTTGGAAATTACAGATAAGGAATGTAATAAGTCAGACACAGGTTTTTCTGAAAAGGTAAATCTTACAGGTGTGAATGTCCTTCTTGTAGAGGATAATGAACTGAATGCAGAGATTGCTGCCGTGCAGTTAGAAGAGTTCGGGATGAATGTAGAAAGAGCTGTGGATGGAAAGAATGCTGTTGAGATTTTCAGAAATCATCCGGAAGGCACATTTGACGTAATCCTGATGGATATCATGATGCCTGAAATGAATGGTTGTGAAGCAGCAAAAGCAATCAGGGCAATGAATGACAGACCGGATGGAAAAAACATTCCTATTATAGCAATGACAGCTAATTCATTTGCAGAAGATGTTCAGGCATCACTGGATGCAGGAATGAACGCACATTTGTCAAAGCCGATTGTGATTGATGAAGTTATAAAAACGATTATAAGGTATGTATATAATTGATTAGCAGAGGTTCATGAATTAGTGGAATACAATTGACAGGAGGACTAAAATATGGATAAAAGACAAAAAATCCTGATTGTAGATGATTCAAAATTAAACAGGGACATATTGAAGGAGATTCTTGGAGATGCTTATAACTATCTGGAAGCCGAAAACGGAAATCAGGCAATCCAGAGGATAGGAGAAAATATTGGAATTGATCTGATGCTTTTAGATATCAATATGCCACAGATGAATGGTTTTGAAGTCTTGAAAATAATGAAAAGAAGCCAGTGTATTGCTGAAACTCCTGTCATCATGATATCTTCTGAAGATGCTGTTGATACTATGCGTAAGGCATATGAGCTGGGAATCACAGATTATATCACACGACCGTTTGATTCTGTGATTGTAAAGAAAAGAGTTCAGAATACCTTGGGCCTCTATATGAACCAAAAGCATCTGATAAATGTGGTTTATGATCAGGTTTACGAAAAAGAAGAAAATAATAATATCATGATCCGGATTATGAGTAATATATTGGGATCTCGTAACAGCGAGAGCAGAGAACACATCCTGCATATAAAAACAGCAACGGAGATGATGCTGAGACAACTGGTAAAAGTAACAGATGCTTATCCTTTGACAGAGGCAGATATTGCTTTGATTACAACTGCTTCTTCCCTTCATGATATTGGTAAGATTCGTATTCCGGAAGAAATATTGAATAAGCCAGGCAGACTTACCGATGAAGAATTTCAAATTATGAAAACCCATAGTGAGATTGGCGCAGCTATAATTAAGGATATGGACTTTCCACAAGATCATCCACTGGTACATACCGCATGGGAAATCTGCAGGTGGCACCATGAAAGATGGGACGGAAAGGGTTATCCGGATGGCTTGAAAGGTGAAGAAATACCAATCTCTGCACAGGTGGTATCAATTGTCGATGTTTATGACGCACTTACAAGTGAAAGATGTTATAAGAAAGCATTTGATCATGACACAGCGATTCAAATGATCCTGGATGGACAGTGCGGACAATTTAATCCCCTCCTTCTTAAGTGCCTGAAAGAACTAAGTCTTCAGCTTTCAAAAATGTCTGGTAAAGAGATGGACGATAATAAATATTCTCATGAAATACAGAGACTTTCGAATGAAATACTCCGTGATAAATCCTTACCGAACCAGATTTATTCACAGAGTCTTGTCAAGGTCATGCAGGAAAAAATCGATTTCTTCAAATCGAACAGTGGCATGAATTCGATTGATTACAATGCGGTTTCAGGTCAGCTTACTATATTAAACGGAAAACAGCAGATATTATGTCAGCGAGATGATCCGAAATTTAATCTGTTCAAAGAATTTGGAGTAATTGAAGAAGACGTTCAATATATTCGGGATTTGTTACATCAGACATCTGTGCAAAATAAAGAAATCTCTGTGCAGATAAAAGCAACGGTGGAGAATGACAGTCAGATGTACAAACTGAAATTGCATACATTGTGGTCGCCTATGAAGAAAGACGTATATATAGGAATTATCGGGTATTTTGACACTGTAAAACAGAAGAAATGAAAAGGAAATTCAGAGGAGGACTCATAATGAAAAAGAAAAAATGGAACAGAGTTTTGGCTGTGGCGGGAAGAGTGCGGAAAAGAAGATGCAGAAACAATCACGGTGTATTTATGGACCACAAATCTGTATGAGAAATGTGCACCATACATTCAGGAACAGCTCCCGGATATCAATGTTGAATTTGTAGTAGGGAACAATGACCTGGATTTCTACAGGTTTCTTAAGGAAAACGGTGGACTGTCGGATATTATAACCTGCTGTCGTTTTTCACTGCATGATGCAAGTCCGCTGAAAGACAGTCTGATGGATCTTTCCACAACCAATGTGGCAGGAGCTGTCTATGATACATATCTCAGTAGTTTATGAATGAAGATGGAAGCGTAAACTGGCTTCCGGTGTGTGCAGATGCGCATGGTTTTGTAGTGAATAAAGACCTTTTTGAAAAATACGATATCCCGTTGCCAACAGATTATGAAAGCTTTGTCTCTGCCTGCGAGGCATTTGAAGAGGTGGGAATCCGTGGGTTTACTGCAGGCTATTATTATGATTATACCTGTATGGAAACACTGCAGGGTCTGTCAGCATCAGAGCTGTCTTCTGTAGACGGACGCAAGTGGCGTACCACCTACAGTGCCCCGGATAATACAAAGAGAGAAGGCCTTGACAGTACTGTCTGGCCGAAGGCTTTTGAACGTATGGAGCAGTTCATCCAGGATCAGGGCATAAACACGACATTTCTTCCATTCTTTCAGGAGAACGGTGAAAAGTGGATTATGACTACGCCATATTTCCAGGTGGCTTTAAACCGTGATCTGACAAAAGATGAAACACGCAGAAAGAAAGCCCTGGAATGTGGCATGGATGGATTCTTATCCAAGCCAATAATTATTGAGGAATTGATCAGTACATTACAGAAGAATCTGGATCAGGTGTCAGGAGTATAAGAAAAGCCACATAAATAAAGGAAATAGAAGAATGAATAAAAGTAAAAAAAACTTAGCTGTATTATGCACATCTATATTTGTAATCCTGGGAATGTGGCTGATGTTATCAGTACACTGCCAGGCTGCTGAGACGAATAATGATGAAAAACAACAGACACAGACCATCCGTATCGGGGCATTTGAGGATACCTTCAATTATGTCGACAAAAATGGTGTCAGACGGGGTTATGGATACGAGCTCATGCAGGCTCTGGCAGGTTATACCGGATGGAAATTCGAGTATGTGAAATGTGACTGGTCCAACTGTTTTGATAAGCTTGAAAATGGTGAGATTGATATCATGGGTGATATCTCTTACACCGATGAACGTGCACAAAAGATGCTTTTCCCGGATGAACCGATGGGTGAGGAAAAATATATCCTTTATGCTGATTTATCGGATATGGATATTGAAACCTCTGATTTTAAGTCGCTGGATGGAAAACGTGTAGGCGTGCTCTTAGGCACAGAACCTGAAATCATGCTGACAGAATGGGAAAATAAGAATGGCATACATACAGAACATGTAAATGTAAATAATAATGATGATGTCGAAAAGAAACTGGCAAATCATGAGATCGACTGTTTTGTATCTCTGGAGGAATCTATCTGGTCTGAACAGGGAATATCATCCGTTACCACGATAGGTAAATCTGGCATATATTTTGCAATAAATAAAGAACGCAGCGATATCAAGACGAAGCTGGACTATGCTATGCGTCAGCTGGAACAGGACAGTCCTTTTTTTAAGGCAGATCTGTATAAGAAGTATTTTACGCTTGATTATATTCAGCTACTTACAGGTAAAGAAAAGGGCTGGGTGGAAGAGCATGGAGGTATCCAGATAGGATTTTTGAACAATGATCCGGCAATCTTTTCCATGGATAAAGAGACTGGAAAACTTACCGGTATGCTGGCGGAATATATCTCCTATGCCAAAGATTGTCTGGGAAATCAGACACTGGAATTTAATATACAGGCATATGATAATTATGACGAAATGATTCAGGCGCTGCAGAATCGTGAGATTGATGTTGCTTTTTATGCCGGCAGAAATCCTGATTTCGCAGAAAAAAATGGCTATGCACTTACAAACACAGCCTGGACCTACAGCCTGATGGCGGTAACTGATGAGAAAAACTTTGATGAGGATAAGGTGTATACAGTAGCTGTGCCAAAGGAAAAAGAAGCCTTGAAACAGTATATTGCTTTCAGCTATCCACAATGGAAGATTGTAGATTATGATTCGCTTGACGATGCTGCAGATATGGTCATCCAGGAAAAAGCAGACTGTTTCCTCATGGGAGCAAGCCAGGCGCTGATATATGATAACAGACAAAATTTCAAGAGTTTTCCACTTACAAATACAATGGAGGCATGCTTTGCAGTAAGAGGCGGAGAGGGAAGCCTTTTATCAATACTGAATAAAACCCTAAAGGCTATGCCATCTGATATGCTTACAAGTGCACTTGCTATCTATGACAGTACACCAGATAAGGTTACATTTTTGGATTTTTTAAAAGACAACATACTTGCTTTTTTTGTCACGGCAGGATTTTTCGTACTCAGCATCATTAGTATTATCCTCGTACTTTTACGGAAGGCAAGAAAAGCAGAAGCTGCCGCAAAGCTTGCTGCAAATGATACACAAAAGCTTAATGACAAATTGGAAATCACTCTGAAAAAAGCAGAAGATGCCAGTCTTGCAAAGACCCGTTTCCTTAACAATATGTCCCATGACATCCGTACTCCTATGAATGCGATTCTGGGCTATGCACAGCTTATGGAGGATGAAATGAAAGGAAAGGATTTGCCTGAAACTTCAGAATACTTAAAAAAACTGCAGCAGTCAGGAAATCTTCTTCTGTCAATCATAAATAATGTACTTGATATGGCCCGGATTGAAAGCGGAAAGATAAAAGTAGATGAGAATTATGAAAGAGTTGGTGAGGTAGTAGACGAAATCATAAGTACATTTTCATCTGAAGCGGAAGAAAAAGAAATCCATCTGAGCGGCAGCATGAAGGTCACACATAGAAATATCCTGTGCGATGGTACAAAAATCAGGGAAATCTATGTAAATCTTGTCAGTAATGCTATGAAATACACTCCAAGGGGTGGAAATGTAACGATCACTGTAGAAGAGCTGCCATGTGAAAAAGAAGGATATATGAAGGTAAAATCCGAGATAAAAGATACCGGTATTGGCATGAGTAAAGAATATCTTCCAACGTTATTCGAACCATTCAGTCGTGAACAGAATACAACCACCAGAAGAATCGGAGGGACCGGTCTTGGAATGCCAATCGTAAAGAAAATGGTCGATCTGATGGGTGGAAGCATTGAAGTAGCAAGTGAACTGGGAAAAGGAACCGTGTTTACGTTTACGCTGATGCATAAAATAGCTGACAGGAAATTCTACAGCCAGAAGACAGAAGCAGCAGAAACATCTGAGATGGGAAAAAATCTGAGTGGAAAGCATGTCCTGCTGGCGGAGGATAATGATCTGAATGCGGAAATTGCAGTGACAGTTCTGGAAGAAACAGGGATTGTTATCGAGCGTGTGGAAGACGGAATTCAGTGCGTGAACAGGGTAGCGCAGATGTCACCGGGTACTTATGATCTGATACTTATGGATATCCAGATGCCAAATATGGATGGATATCAGGCAGCCCAGTGTATCCGGCATTTAGATGATAAGATGAAGGCAGAGATCCCGATCATTGCCATGACAGCAAATGCCTTTGCGGAAGACAGGAAAAAGGCGTTTGATGCCGGCATGAATGGACACATTGCAAAACCCATTGATATTGAGAAACTGGGAGCGGTTATTCTTTCTGTATTGAATAAGCAGGAAAACTTACAGAATGGAAAGAACAACAGCATGAACGCAAACAGACTGCGTTCATGAGCAAGAAGCGAAAGCGGATTGCGAATGTCCGCTTTAATGGATAATAAAGAGGGAATGAATGAACAGAAAGATAGAAAAACTGACAGGAAAACAACTCAGGTAATAG
The DNA here is from genome assembly GCF_020558815.1 of Blautia sp. 210820-DFI.6.14. Classification (NCBI taxonomy): domain Bacteria; kingdom Bacillati; phylum Bacillota; class Clostridia; order Lachnospirales; family Lachnospiraceae; genus Blautia; species Blautia sp. 210820-DFI.6.14. Next base: position 477,555 of record NZ_JAJCKS010000001.1, on the reverse strand, counting down.
AGGAAGAGAATAAAACAGTGAGAGTCGGGTATTTCCCATATGCCAATTTTCAGGAAGGCGGCTATGGGGAACACAAGCAGGGAGCAGTCCTCTAATATTTTGAATGGGGCTGTCCTTGCGCAGAACTCTGTTTCGGAAAAGAAAATGACCTTGCAGGATGTCCTTGCAGAGTATGCAGGCTTAGGAATTGTGGTTTCATTAGTGATTATTTTTGTACTACTTCTTCTTCTGGTTTATTCCCTTTCAGTAAGCAGAAAAAAACAGATGGAAGCCCTGAAAGAAGCACAGAATGCAAATGCGGCGAATATTGCAAAAACGACGTTTCTGAACCATATGTCCCATGATATCAGGACACCAATGAATGCAATTATTGGATTCACGGATATTGCCATGAAGAAAAAAATCCTTATGTGATGGCAGATGAACTCAGAATCAGGGAAGTATTGCTCAACATTATTCCGGGGACGGTGTTTTTGATTGTGCTACCTTTTCTGCAAAAGTATAACTGACCTTTCCAAGAAGATCAGTTAACCGGTCCGCGCTTGTCAGTCTTTCGGAGGACTGAATGAAATAGTCGGAGAGCTGATAAGTTTCTTCCAAAAGAAGAGAGGCATCTGACATAACGTCACCCTCAGACAATGCCTGTCCGACAGAAGTAAGCTCTTCAAGTGAAAGCAGCTCTTCGTGCAGACAATAGTTGAGGTATTTTAACAATGAATCGGCCGCAGAAACCATACAGCAACGAGTAATGTCAGAGCTTCTGCTGCAGGAACGGCGAGCCATACTCCAGTCAAACCAAATTTCAAAGGCAGTACAATCAGAAATAAAAGTAATAGTAGGAATGAACGTAAAAATGTGATCAGACCGGAGAAATATCCTTTTCCATATGCCATCATTCGAATTGCAGCAAAAATATTAATTCCTGAAAATAGAAAACCAAGTCCATAAACTCTCATTCCGGACACTGCAATAGGAAATACAGGGCTGGATGTATCTGCGAAACAGGATACAGCAACTGGAGTAAGAAAGTAGGTCAGTGCATAAATGATGATCGGAGCTACTGCGAAAAAGCGACGAGCATAGCTTTCTAGTTTTCGGCAAATTCTTATTTTTCGGTCGCCATACGCATAACTCAGAGGTGGTGCCATGCCCATAGAAAAGCCAAAGTAGACACCGATAAACAAAAACTGCAGATACATGATGATGGAAACTGCGGCGACACCGTCTTCACCGGCAAAGGAGAGTGCAGTGCGGTTAAATACGATGGTTGTAACTGCAATAGCAAGTTGATTGACAAATTCGGATGCACCATTTAGCATACAGTGCATGGCTTCCCGTAAGGATAAGTTATGCAAGGTAAATGAAAGATACTTTTGTTTATGGATAAAATAATAAATTCCCATAGAAAATGATAATACCAGTCCAAGAATTGTTGCTAGTGCAGCACCATAGATTCCCATTTGCATTTGTCCGACCAGAATATAGTCCAAAACGATATTCAAAATACCACCGGACAGTGCAGTTATAAAGCTATATGTGGGGGCACCGTCCACTCGGATAAAATATGTAAACAGTTCCTTACCGATTACGACGGGAGCTGCCAAAAGCCACCAACGTGCGTATGTTTTACACCCTGCAATTGTCACGGGGGTTGCACCGAGTATGGTCAGAATTGCTGAGAGATTCGTAAGAATCATCAGGGAAACGAGGCATCCAAGCAAAATAGCTGCAAAAGAGCTGGCAGAAAAGGAGCGGTCTGCTTCCTTTTTTCTGTTTCCTCCAATGTACAAAGCTGTGACAGAGCTGCCGCCGGTAGCAAATACAAGTGCAATTCCGGTCAATACATTTACAATAGGATAAACAATGTTAATAGAAGCCAGTGCATTGGTTCCGACATATGTAGAAACAAAAATACCATCAATAATGGTATAGACTGTGTTAAATAATGATGTTAGATATGTCGGAACAATAAATTTTAATAGTTTTGTGAATCGAACTTCTTTTTCAGAAGCAAAAATTAAAACATTTTCCATAAAAATTTCCTCCCTTGATGGAAATATAAACCTTAAAGTAGCTTGAATGTCAATGTGAAAAATAGTATAGTGGGTAAATAGTAGTAAGTTTTTAAACCAGGAAGGGAAGAATCATGGATAAAAAATTTCAAATTGGAGAAATAGCCCGTTTTTTTGATATGCCAGCATCTACGTTTAGGTATTGGGAGGATAAGGGGATTTTACATCCCAGAAAGAAAATTGAAAATCAATATCGGGAATATGCAATTGAAGATTTAATGACCATTTCAGATGTCATTTTTTATAAAAATCTTGGGTTAGAGTTAAAGGAAATTCGTGGAATGGATGCCGCAACGCCTGAGCAGCATGGAAAATTATTTTCTGAGAAACTTGTAGAATTGGAACATCAACAAGAACTGCTTGCACGTCGGATGGAGAAATTACGCTATCATATGAAGGCGTTGAAGACATTGGAGGAATTGAAAACACAGATATATCAAGAGTCTGATATTGATACAGCTTGCATTGTATCTTTTGACTTGATTGAAAGGGACAAGCTGCGTCAGTATATTGAAAATCCATATCTTTATTCACGGGTGCAGCATACGCAAACACTTCCACAGGAACAACGTGGGCTTACTATACCAGCGGAAATGAGTTCCTCATTTCCAAAATCCAGTATTCTTTGGCAAAAAAAGGCAAATCGATATGTAACTTTTTTGCTTAGGGAAGAAGTGACAGAGGGGTTTCCTAATAACCTGCACGAACACTTATCACGTATTCAGAAATCATACCGTACTGGTGCAATCATCAGCCGCTTTTTGCTCTGCGCTCAGGAAAACGGAAAGACATATGATTTCTATAAGACGTTTATAGAAATCATATGAAAGAGCAACATTTATAGCAACTGTGAAAGCACTGACCAACTACGAATGACTTAGTGATAATGACAATCTTAATGAATGCATAGCCGATATCATTACAAAGATTCATGATGAACATCCAGATATAGAGAAATACATAGATTATTACACAAACAAAAGAGTTCAACGAAATCTTGGGGTGCTTACACCAATGGAATTCCATGAACGAAAACTAGAAAACGTCGCATAAACAACCCGGTACATAAACTGTACCGGGGAAGAAAAAAATTTCGTTATTTAATTTGTCTACTTGACGGGTAGCACACCAATTAAATCTCTTAAAACAGATGAAATCTCAATCAGAATTTGGAGGAGTTAATGATTATGTGGAATGAATTAGGCATAAGTGGAGGAACCGCAATTGTTATTTTGATCGCACTGTATTTCGTTATCAAATGGGCAGTGAAAAATGGTATTAAAGAAGCCTACAGTGCTATCACTGGAAAGAAAACGGATGAAGATGTCAGAAACGAAAAAGAACTCGGATTTGAGTTAGAAGATAAATAAAAGTTTGGAGAATTGAGAAAATCGTGAGCTGTTGAATGAATTTTTGAGGATTACGGAGGAAACAGTATGAAAAAATGCAAATATTGTGGTAAAAAACTAAAGGATAATTTTGAATTTTGTAACAGTAAATGTGAAAATTGTTATGAAAAGATGATGGATAAAGACAGCCATAAAATCAAGTATTTTATATTAGGCATTATTTTGGGTTTCGTAGTTATGTTTTATGGCATTATTTCTAACAATAATGTCTTCATAATAGGAATAGGAATTATAGTAATGGGTATGGATGTTGTTTTATTGCCATTTACAACTCCCGAAACAATAAATTTTCTAGGATATAAAAAGTCGAAATTTGCAGGAAGAATATCAGGTATATTGCTTATAATAGTTGGAGTATGGATGTGGTTTATTCAGTGATAAATTCTAGTTTGTATAATTGAAAAATTAAAAACGCGTAGACAACTGTGTCTATTAGTGAAAATACGATATTTCTCGCTTTGTGTCGTGTTATTTGCAGATAACAGATTCTATATTTGATGATGAAAGGAGGAGTTGAGGTGGACCAAGTAAAAATCGGGAATTTTTTAAAAAAACTTCGCAAAGAAAAAGGCATTACACAGGAGCAGTTGGCAGAAATATTAAATGTCTCTGGAAGGACCGTATCCAGATGGGAAACCGGAAACAATATGCCGGATATCAGTATTCTTGTGGATATTGCAGATTATTATGATATCAGCATTCCTGAGATTATCAGTGGAGAAAGGAAAAGCGAGATGATGAACGAAGAAGAAAGAAAAATTGCTAAAACAATGTCAGATTATGCAACTACAGAGAAAGAGAAGATTTTTAAGGAAATGAAGCTCCAAAGTGTCATGGGAGTTTGTGCATTGGTTCTATACTGGATTCTGCATGAAACAGGTGCATATATGTATAATGATGTGTTAGGAAAGCTTGCCGGCTATTGTGAGACCTTGGTATCTGTGTCAGTCATAATGATGGCAGCATTTACGACAGGATCTTTAAGCAAGGTGCGGAGCAAGAGTAGGAAAGTTTTTGTGTTCGAAAATTTCTCAAAACCTATGCAATTAGTTGTAACTGCAGTTGTTGCTTTTGGTGGAGCTGCTGTGATCAAGCTGGTACTGGTGTATTTTTTCGGCTTATAAGTATTTTCAAATTCGTATTACATACTATGGAAAAAGAACTTTTTGACATTTTCACAGATGCGTGATAATATGATTATAGAAAAAGAGCCGGGATCTCTGTTTTGGCACGCAGTGTACGGAACAGGGAAAGCCTACTGCTGTCTGGGATTGACAGAATCAGAGAAATAACCTATTATAATTACAGAGATAAAGATTTTTACATGGGAAGCTTAGCCTTCCCATATTTTACTTTATAGGAAATGTTCAATAACAGAAAGTTACTCTGCAATATTTTCCTATATTATGAAAAGGATGAGGTTTGTATAATGAAAAAAGAAAAAGGAAATGTCATCGCTCTTCTGCCAATTGGTGTATTTCTCATACTGTACCTTGGTCTGGGAATTTTATTTGAATATATAATGAAGATTCCGATGGGATTTTATAATGTACCGATCGTGGTTGCATTTCTTACTGCGATTCTGGTTGCCTGTTTGCAGAACAGAGCAGTAAATTTTGACAGGAAACTGGAAATCATGGCACATGGTGTTGGGGACAAAAACATCATTACAATGCTTTTAATCTTCCTGGCAGCAGGATCCTTTGTTGGTGTGGTTGGAAGAAATAGTGCAGAAAGTGTAGCATATTTTATGCTGACACTGATACCGGCAAGATTTTCTGTAGCAGTTTTATTTGTGGTTGCCTGTTTTGTCTCTGTAGCGATGGGGACTTCTGTTGGAACGATAACACTTCTGGTACCTATCGCGGCAGCTGTTTCCAGTGCATCAGGTTTTGATCTTGCATTTTGTGTTGCATCGGTTATGGGTGGAGCAATGTTTGGAGATAATCTTTCTTTCATTTCGGATACGACGATTGCGGCATGCAATGGACAGGGCTGTGAGATGAAAGATAAGTTCAGAGAAAACTTCTGGATTGCATTTCCGGCGGCTGTTGCAACTCTGGTCATAATCCTGGTTCTGTCGTTTCAGACGGAGATTCAGGGACATATCAGTCAGGATTATCATTTACTTCAGGTGTTACCGTATGTATTGGTGCTGATTGGCGGCATTATCGGAATCAATGTTTTTGTGGTGCTTCTTACTGGAATTGTTTCCGGAGCAATCATCATGCTTGCAGGAGGGCATATCACTCCGATGGAACTTCTGACCAATATGGGGGCAGGTGTATCAGGAATGTTTGAAACCTGTATGGTTGCGATTCTGGTGGCAGCGATGTGTGCCCTGATTCGTGAATACGGTGGTTTTGATGCACTTCTTAACTGGATTCATAAAATTTTCCGCGGAAAGAAGGGTGGCCAGCTTGGCATGGGACTCCTTGTCGGTACCATGGATATTGCGACTGCAAATAATACGGTAGCTATCGTCATGGCAAATCCGATCGCCAAAGAGATGGCACAGGAGTATGGAATCACACCCCAAAAGACAGCCTCCTTACTGGATACTTTTTCCTGTATCTTTCAGGGAATCATTCCATATGGTGCACAGATGCTTGTGGCAATTTCTGCAGTCAATGAGTTGGGGGGAGAACTTTCTGCTTTTCAGATCATACCGAAGCTTTTTTATCCAATGTTTCTTCTGCTTGCATCCATTATTACTATAATAAGAAGTGATTTATGATGCACAGCAGGTGACAGAATACGTGAATGAACTAAAAAACAGAAATTTTCAAAAAACACTTGACCTTCCACCTTATGGAAGCTGTATAAAACAGATACAGACAGGGAGTTGAACGATTTCCGGAACTGTCGGGAAAGTAAGAGGTAGCACGATGAAAATCAAACAGGTGGAAGAACTTGTGGGAATCACAAGAAAGAATATTCGGTTTTATGAAGATCAGGGACTCCTGAATGTGGAGCGTGCAGAAAACGGATACAGGGAATATCATCAGGCGGATGTTATCCGGCTTCAGGAGATTAAATTATTCCGAAAGATGGACATTTCCATAGAAGAAATGAAACTTCTCTTCGAAAAAAAGAAAAGTCTGCAAATCTGTTTGGAACAACATCTGAAAGAATTGGATCATCGTAAAGAAGGTCTTTCGAAGATGCAGGATATGTGCGAGCGACTGATCCTGGAACACCGGTCACTGGAATCTCTGAATGCAGAGGACTGTCTGGAAGAAATCGAGCAGATGGAGAAAGAAGGTGCAAAGTTTATGAACGTAAACAAAATGGATGTCCACAATAAGAAAAGAAAAGGAGCAATCATAGGTGCAACAGTTATGACACTGCTTATGCTTCTTACGATTATAATTATATTCTGGGCAAACATACAGGATCCAATTCCGACAGGATTGTTTTTGCTGTTGGAGGGAATTCCGATAGTGATCATTGTGGGAACGCTCATAGCACTTGCAGGAAGAATGAAAGAAATCGAAGGAGGAGAAGAAGATGAAGCTTCTAAGTATTGAATATATTCCAGGTGTGGATTTTGAGCCACTGGGAATCGTAAAAGGAACTGTTGTACAGACAAAAAATGTCGGCAGAGATTTTATGGCAGGTATGAAAACATTGGTTGGCGGTGAAATCGTAGGTTACACAGAAATGTTGAATGAGGCGAGACAGATTGCCACGAAGCGTATGGTAGATGAAGCCAAAGAAATGGATGCAGATGCGGTGATTGGTGTGAAGTATGGATCTTCACAGGTTATGTCAGGGGCAGCAGAAGTGATCGCTTATGGAACTGCAGTGAAATATAAATAAAAAGATTGTCAGACAGATATAAAAAAGAATACAGAACAGATCGGAGATCTCACATCACAGTCAAAGGTGGTGTGAGATTTTTTTCTATTGAATAGTAATGTATATAATGTTTCGTAAGATATGGGTGATATCTTAGAAATATGATGAAAACATATGATAAACCATGTATAATAGGAATAATGGATGAATCAAAAGAAATAAAAACGGATGAGGAATTTAAATGGAAGGAAGTTTAACAAAAGGTCCTATTTTGAGGACACTGACGAAGCTTGCGATTCCAATCATGGCATCGTCATTTCTTGGGACTTTATATAACATTACAGATATGGCATGGATTGGGCTGTTGGGCTCGAAGGCCGTTGCCGGAGTTGGTGTGGGAGGCATGTTTACCTGGTTTTCACAGGGATTGGCTGCCATGGCTCGAATGGGAGGACAGGTACAGGTTGCACAATGTATCGGTCGTGGTGAAAAAGAAAAAGCACATGGTTTTGCGCAGGCAGCGGTGCAGTTGGCTGCCTTTATGGGGATGGCATATGCGCTTCTGTCGCTTGTGTTTACGAAACAGATGGTAGGATTTTTCCAGCTTGCAGATGCAGAGGCACATGCAGCGGCCATGTCCTATACAAAGATTGCATGTGGGTTGATTGTATTTTCCTTTATGACGCTGACGCTTACAGGCCTTTATACAGCTCAGGGTGATTCAAAAACACCGTTTTTGGCGAATCTGATTGGACTTGTGACGAATATGATCCTGGATCCGGTCCTGATTCTCGGACCAGGACCATTTCCGAAGCTTGGGGTGACAGGTGCAGCGATTGCAACGGTGACAGCGCAGGCAATTGTTATGAGTATTATGGCCCTTGCAGTTATCATACGGAAAAAAGAAAATGTACTGAAAGGGATTCATCTTTTGGCTAAAATCCCACGCGAATATCTGGGAGGAATCTGCAGAATCGGAATTCCAACAGCTGTTCAGGGAATGGCGTACTGTGCGATTTCCATGGTTCTGACACGAATGGTATCGGGATATGGCGCAGAAGCAGTTGCAACACAGAGAGTCGGCGGTCAGATTGAGTCAATTTCTTGGAATACCGCGGATGGTTTTGCTGCAGCTTTGAATGCGTTTATCGCACAGAATTATGGAGCAGGGAAAATGGACCGTGTAAAAAAAGGTTACAGAGCCTCTTTATGGACAGTCGGTATCTGGGGAATATTGATCACGCTCGCATTTGTCTGTTTCCCGAGACCAATCGCAGAGATCTTTTTCCATGAACCGAAAGCAATTACAACAGCAGTCGGTTACCTGATCATCATTGGCTTCAGTGAAGCATTCATGTGTGTGGAACTCACAACGGTCGGAGCATTGTCCGGACTTGGAAGAACAAAACTTTGCAGTATTATCAGTATTACATTCACCAGTGCGAGAATCCCGCTTGCAATCATTCTTGGAGGTCTTATGGGACTCAGTGGAATCTGGTGGGCTCTCTCTGCAACATCGATTGTCAAAGGAATCATATTCACCTGTACATTTTTCTGGATCACCAGGAAGAGAGGACAAAGCATATGAAAACAGCAAAAAAAATTTTTAAAATTGTTGGAATCATTCTTGGAATTATCATACTCGCACTGATCGGATATATCATTTATTTATTTGCAAGTTATCATCGGATTGAGGATAATCTGCCACTTGAGGTGGAATCCCATGCGGCAGACGCGGAACTTACAACAGAAAAAGAATATTCCGCGCTTACATATAATATCGGATTTGGTGCATATACACCGGATTTCAGCTTCTTTATGGACGGTGGCAAGTTTTCCTGGGCGAAGAGCAAAGACAGTGTGCTAAAAACGGTTCAGGGGGCAGGAGAGCTCGTTGCTTCTTATGATTCGGACTTTGCGCTTATTGAGGAAGTGGACTTGAATTCCACGAGAAGCTATCATGTAAACGAATACTCAATCTTGAAAGAATGTCTGGCAGATTATGACACGGTATTTGCACAGAACTATGATTCGGCATTTTTGTTCTATCCATTTACCCAGCCACATGGTAAGAGCAGATCAGGGCTGGCCCTGTTTTCCAGATATCCGGTGACGGATTCTTTGAGAAGAAGTTTTCCGGTATCTACCTCATTCAGTAAATTCTTTGATCTGGACCGCTGCTACAGTATTTCCAGAGTTCCGGTCGATAACGGCAAAGAATTTGTGATCTTTGAGCTGCATATGTCTGCATATGGAAACAGCGATGCGATTCGCGAAGGACAGATTCGTATGCTGGCTGAGGATATGCAGAAAGAATATGAAGCAGGAAATTATGTGCTTTGTGGTGGTGATTTCAACCATGATCTGAAAGCATCGGAGGATGACTCTGCAGATAAAGAGTCCTGGGCATACCCTTTCCCGAGAGAAGAACTTCCGGAACATTTTGCGTTCTGCATAGATCAACTGACCGCGCAGGAAAAAAATGACCTTTGGGACAGTGCTCGTAATGCAGATATGGAGTACGTGCCGGGAGTGACTTACACCGTTACATTGGATGGATTTATTATATCTGATAATATAGAATGCGTTTCTTATGAGGACATCAATACAGGATATTCTTACTCCGACCACGATCCGGTATACTTGAAATTCAGACTGAAATAAAATAGCATTCTTATAAAAATAAGAAGGAGAGACATCAGATGAAATTTTTGTTTGCTTCTGATTCATTTAAGGGAACTTTGTCTTCTCCCAAAACAGCAGAATTACTTACACAGGCAGCCCGGGAGATATTCCCGGACTGTGTCTGCGACAGCATAGAAGTAGCAGATGGCGGAGAAGGAACAACAGAAGCAGTACTTTCAGCAGTCAAAGGAACAACAATTCCCTTGAAAGTGCACGGACCTTTATGGGAAGAATTGACATGCAGCTATGGTATGCTGGATGAAAAACGGGCAGTTATGGAAATGGCTGCGGCATCTGGCCTTCCGCTGGTTCCGGATGAGAAACGGGATCCGAGATATACAACTTCTTATGGAACGGGTGAGATGATACGGGATGCTCTGGAGAGAGGATTTCGTGATATTTCCATAGCGATTGGAGGTTCTGCTACCAATGATGGTGGAATTGGATGCATCCGTGCTCTGGGAGGTCGTTTTCTGGATGAAAATGGCGAAGAACTGAAAGGCTGTGGAGGAGATCTCATTAAAATAAAAAAGATTGATATATCCGGACTGAATCCGCTGATCAAAGAATGCAGATTTACAGTTATGTGTGATGTGACCAATCCGCTTTGTGGTAAAGACGGTGCAACTTATACATTTGGCCGGCAAAAGGGCGCAACACCTGAGATTCAGGATGAACTGGAAAAAGGTATGTGTAACTATCGTGATATCATCCAAAAGCAATTTGGCATGGATATGGATAACGTAAAAGGTGCCGGAGCTGCCGGTGGACTTGGAACAGCTTTGATGGTATTTTTGAATGGCACATTGAAATCAGGAATTGAAACAGTCCTTGATCTGCTTGACTTTGACAGACGCCTGGAAGGGGTAGATGTAGTAGTTACCGGAGAGGGAGCTACAGACTGGCAGTCCGTATTTGGAAAAGTCATGCAGGGCATCGGTATACACTGCAAGGCACATGGTATACCGGCGGTGGCAATTGTCGGAAGTATGGGCAAGGGGGCAGAAGATATTTTTGAATATGGAATAGAGTCGATGATTACGACTATTAATGGTGTTATGACACTTCCGGAAGCATTGGATCATGCGGAAGAATTGTATCTTGGAGCGGCCAGACGGCTGTTTCGTATGCTGCGTGCAGGAAGCAGACTTTTATAAGAGCGCAGAGTAATTAATATAGGTTTCCTTGAGGTTGTCAGGCGGTTATGGTATACTGAGTCTAGCAAAATTTTAATGGGGTTTTTATCAAAAAGAGGAGGTTTTTACAATGAGAGAAGTAAAAGCGATCAAGATCAACGTAGCAGATTTTGCTCCATATGGAACATTCTGCAACATGACAGAGCCGGAAGGCTATCCATTACAGGGAGAAATCCATAAGTTCTATCCGGATCGTATTTCCGGAACTAGTATGGGAAGTATTGCATTTTCTCCAATTGCAGTTCGCAAAGATGAGAGGATTATCAAAGCAGCGGAATATCATACAACGACATGGGAAGGAATTGTAGCACTGGATGATGATATGATCATTCATGTAGCACCAGCATCCGGCGGTGTACCGGTTCCGGAACTTGCCAAGGCATTTATCGTACCGAAGGGATGCATGGTCAAGATTAATGCAGCAATCTGGCATCTCTGTCCACTTCCGCTGAATAATGAGGAGCTTCATGCAATGATTATTCTTCCGGAATGCACCTATGCGAATGACTGTACCGTCGTTGATTTCGAAGAAAAAGACTGGTTCAAGATTACCGTATAAGTATAAAAATATATACTAAAAACTCCTCCAGACGAGCTGTTTCCCTAAAGAAAGCAACCGGTATGGAGGAGTTTTATTTAGTGTCAGAGCATTTTGGGGACATTCAATATTAGAAGACCAGATCTGCAAATCCGGTAGATACCAGGAACAGGATCAGCATAACGATCGGTACCACATATCGAATCATAAAGCGATAAAGACCGGCACGTTTGAAGTGTTCGCCATTGCGTTCTACTTCGCCTATGATCCAGTCCGGACCAATTACCCATCCGATCAGAATACTGGTCAGAAGAGAGATAAACGGCATCAGGAAACTGTTACTGATATAGTCCATGACATCCAGAAGCTGCCCGACAGACCCATTTGGAAGTTTCAGTTCAAAGTACAGCTTGTTATATCCAAGGCAGATTACTACAGCTGTGATCAGAGAATAGATACCGACAGCCCCACACATTTTTTTACGTGGTTTGTGATAAAGTTCCATGCAGTTGGCAACCAGAGTTTCCATAACGGAGACGCAGGAGGTAAGTGCAGCAAATCCCATCATCAGAAAGAAAGCAATTGCTACAGGTTGTCCCAGAACACCCATTGCATCAAATACTTTGGGTAATGAAATGAAGATAAGGCTTGGTCCGGAAGCCATGCCATCTGTGCCAAGAAATACAAATACAGCCGGGATGATCATCATTCCTGCAAGGAAAGCAACGCCGGTATCAAAAATTTCAATCTGGTTTGTTGCTTTGTTCAGATTGACTTCATTTTTTACATAAGAACCGTAGGTGATCATGATTCCCATGGAAACGCTTAAGGAGAAAAAAAGCTGGCTCATTGCATCCAGAAGAATTTCCAGGAAACGCTTCACAGTGAGCCCACTGAAATCTGGCTTTACATAAAAAGCAAGTCCCTCCATACCGGTACGGACAGTTCCGTCTGCATCGGTATGTGTCAGTGTCAGTGAGAAAATCGCGATGACCAGGATCAGAAGAATCAGTCCTGGCATGATGATCTTGGAAAATTTTTCGATTCCTTTTTCTACACCGCGATATACGATCCATGCGGTCAGTGCAAGAAAGACCAGCATAAATACGATCGGTGCAATATCTGATGTGATGAAAGCTGTAAAATATCCATCAGTCGCAGCATCTTTTCCATCAGATATAATATAGGTAACAAAGTATTTCGTGATCCAGCCACCAATGACAGAGTAATAGGTCATGATCAGTGTTGGAACTAGAAATGTCAGTTTACCAAGAAATTTCCATTTCGGATTGAGTGCTTCAAAAGCCCTGAGCGCATTTTTCTTTGTTTTTCGACCGATTGCAACATCTGTTGTCAGCAACACAAATCCGAAGGTCAGTACCAGTACCAGATAGATCAGCAGGAATAATCCACCGCCGTCTTTGGCACAGAGATATGGAAATCTCCAGATATTTCCGACACCTACGGCACTCCCGGCAGCTGCCAGAACGAAGCCGATCGATCCGGAAAAACTACTTCCTTTTTCTTTCATTTTCAATTTCCCCTCTACATAAAGTTTAATTAAGGGTCAGAAAATATCTGACCCAATGTCTTTATTCTAACGCAAATAAGTATGTGTGTAAATGGTAGAAGTAGAGAGTTTTTTAATATGGAAAAATAATTATCCCTGAGAAGCAGCTCCATTTTTATGAAACAGAACTGTACAGATCAGAACCGTCAGCGGGACAGAAAGCACGATTCCGAAGCTGCCTGCAAGTCCCTGCATGATCGCGATACCGATGTTATTAGAATTGATGATCTGCTGATAGGGAAGGTCATAGGCATAATCCAGAAGAAGTGTGCTGACGCTGCTTCCGGCAAATGCAAGGATCAGAGTATTGCTGTCTGTGCCCATCATATCTCTTCCGACACGCATGCCTGCTTTGAACAGTTCTTTTCGGCTTAGGGCGGTGTTCTGTTTGTAAATCTCATCAATGGCACTGCTGATTGACATTGCGACATCCATAACGGCTCCGAGACATGAAATCAGAAGTCCAGAGAAAAGAAGGCCACCTACCTGGATACGGTTGGTATTCCACAGAGTCATAAGTGTCTCGATATCAGATACATTGTAACCGGAAATCCCGGATGCTTTGCTGAAGCACCATGCGGAAAGACCGGCCAGAACAACGCCTGCCAGTGTGCCAAGTGTCGCTGCACAGGTCTTTTTTGTAGGACCACCGATGAGATACATGGTGACCAGCGTGGTGAGAAAACAGATAAAAACAGCGGCCCAGAACGGTGAAAAACGCAGATATACAAGTGGAAGGTAGACAAAGATCACACAGAAAAAGGTGAAGATCAGTCCAAGGCATCCTTTGATTCCCTGTTTTCCTCCAATGATACATAAGGCGAGAAGATAGAACAGAGCGAAAACGAAAATAACCCATTCACGATCCTGAGAGTAAACGCTTGCGATTGTGGTCTCACCGGCAATACTCTGCATGACGATAACTTTCATTCCAACTTTGCAGGCGGCACCAAAGAGATATCCGGAACTGCTGGTGATATCAAGCTCTTTTCCTTTTCGTGCGCCGGTGAGCATTTTTACACGCACTTTCTGCTCACCGACACGAGTTCCATTGGAATCAAGGTTGTCCTCGAGGATTTCTGTGACTTCTGCTTTTTCAAATGTCTGACCTGTCCGGACGACCAGTTCTGTTTTTTCAACCTGATTAAGCTTGAAGACAAAAACTGCGAACACACAGACAAATAGTAAATAAATAAGATATCGGACTACTTTTTTACTCATTGTTATTTCTCGGCTGTTTTCTGGATTGTAAAGGTATCATCAATAGCTTCTGCTTTGCCGTCATCAGTGATCTGGTAGGTATCAATGGAGAAGGAATCCGCAGTCATTGTGATCACGGAGTAGCTTGGAAGCCAATTCTGGCTGCGGGCTGCGATGTAATCCTGCTGAGTGGAAAGCAGTTCATAATATTTGGAACCGGAAGCGGAGTTCGCTGTCATATAGAGGATTCCCTGTGGATCTGTAACAGTATTTCCGTTTACATCCTCGATGGTGTAGCAGTTGTTGTCTTCATGGAATGCATCCAGAGCCGCTTCGGCATCAGTATCTCCTTCTTCAGGAGAGAGTGTGATCTGATCACCGGTATCTACGTTTGTAGCGTGATCCCAGTCGTAATCTGTACCGTCGGCATTCAGACTGAACTCATATTTTTCATGTGTCTGTCCATCACCGTAGAGCATTTTGGAACGGCTGTAAGTATGGTCATGACCCTGAAGAACAACGTCGATATCATTTGCATCGAATACAGGAGTAAGCTGAGTACGGAGAATCATACCATCTGTATCAGAATGGTCAAGTCCGGAACCGTAAATATCCTGATGGATGGTTACGATACGCCATTTTGCATCCGGATAAGCTTTTACAGCCTCTTCAACGGTGTTCTGATGTTCTGCTACATTGTAGTTGTTGGTGTTCAGAACAATGAAAAGTCCTTCGCCATAGCTGTAATAGTAGTCACCGCCGGCAGCAGTTTTACCGTTTTCAGTATTATTAGGGTTATTGAAATGATAGGAATAATCAGGATTCAGGGAATCATGGTTACCGATTGTTGTTGCTACAGGAAGAGATTTCAAGGCATCTGCACTCAGGTAGGAAGCATATTCTTCTTCTTTTGCTTCACCTGTTTTGTTTACCTGGTCACCCGCAGAGATAACGAAGTTCACATCCGGATTTTCGGAAAGTGCAGTATTCAGAGTACGATTCCAGGAAAAACCATCGTTTTTAGCAGCAGTATTGGCAGCACCGGATTCATTTGTCAGTTCTGCACCGTTCTGAGTCTGGCCTTTGGAAGCACCAATCTGTGGGTCACCGACATAGAGCATTTTTACGGTATCTGTTTTCTGAGTTTTATATTCGCATACGTCTGTCTGCTGACCACCTTTTTCTACTGTATAATAGTAGGTTGTTTCTGGTTCAAGGCCAGTTACAGTTACGTGATTATATTCATAGGCTTTGTCACCGGTAAGCTCCTGATCTACATCACCGGCAGTACCTTCAAATGTTTCAAGATTATCTTTATCAGTTCCAAAATGTACAACAGGAGTAGCGGCGCTGTCACCTTTTTCGCTATACCATGCAAAGTTGAGCTGTGTATCATCTGCACCTGGTGTAAGAGAAACTTTTGTAAAATCAGCGGCTGTATCTGTCCAGTTTGCATCCCAGTCAGACCAGCCGGAGTCAGCACCGGTAACGCTGCTGTCTGTGTAGTGGTCAGTGGAAGCATAAACAGAAGGACATACAGTTGCAATAGAGCAGAGAGTTAAAAAACCGACGATTAATTTTCTTTTCATAATAATTATAAACTCCTTTAAATTAAGAGAAATATGGTAAGTTGAACTGAAAGGATACACAGGCCTGATTGTTTGTCCTCAGTTGACGATGTGAAGTATAACACTTGAATTTTCAGAAAACAATAGCATTTACGGAGGTTTGATAGACATTTTGCAGAATCTTAAAAATACTTCATCTTTTATTATTTTAGGTGGTAAAGGAAAAGAAATTCTCCGGCACATTCAGTGGAATCGTAAACAATAATTGTGAATACAGACAATATATGGCATAATAAATATAATGTTAATTGTAGATCTTTGGAAGAAAAGCAGGTGATCAAGTGGTTAACAAAGAGTTTTTTGGTGAAGCAAGAATGTAGAATTCAAAAGGGAGATTCCGACTAAACGTGAAAAGTTTTTGAAAGATATCATAAAAAAAGTTAAAGGATACCACAATATGAATGACAAGATAAAAGTCCTTTTTCTGGACATTGACAATACGCTTCTGGACTTTGATGCGGCTGCAGCCTGGGCAATGGAGCAGTGCTTTCAGAAAGCGGGACTGGAATATAAATCAGAAATGTTTGCTGCTTTTACAGAGGAAAATAATAAGATCTGGCAGCGTATCGAACGCAAAGAACTGACGATGGACGACCTGTTTTATGTGCGCTGGCAGGCAGTCCTTGGGCATCTTGGATTGGAGGCAGACGGTGTCGAAATGGAAAAAGAATTCCGCGTACTTCTTAACTTAAGTGCTGTACCAGTTGAGGGGGCAGAAGAAATTCTTACATATTTGAAACAGCAAAAGTACTGTCTGTGTGCGGCAAGCAATGGACCATATGACCAACAGATCAATCGCCTCAAAAAAGCAGACATGTTGAAATATTTTACACATTGCTTTGTATCTGAGAAAATCGGAGCAGATAAACCAAGTCAAAGGTTCTTTGACGGCTGTTTGAAAGAACTTCCGGGAGTACGACTGGAGGAATGTATGATGATCGGAGATTCCCTGACCGCAGATATTACCGGTGGCAGGGCGTATGGAATGTCCACCTGCTGGTATGTACCTTCGGTGGAAAAGTATAGAGAAGAAAAATCGAAAAGTGGAAAACAGGCGGACTACATCATTCATGATTTACTGGAATTAAAGAAGATCCTGTAGTAGTTCAAATTGACATGAGAGCACTGGGGACTTATAATTTATCAGTCAGAAAAGTTATCTGAGAATGAAAGAATTACATATAGAAGGTGAAAAAATGTCAACGTCTATGACAAAAGGCAGTCCGCTGAAACTGATGCTCCAGTTTGCGCTGCCATTGCTGATGGGGAATCTCCTTCAGCAGACCTATAATATCATTGATGCAGCAATCGTAGGTCAGATCCTTGGTGCAGATGCACTGGCAAGTGTCGGATCCAGCAGTAGTGTACAGTTTCTGGTATTAGGTTTCTGTATTGGATGCTGTGCCGGCTTTGGCGTTCCGGTTGCCAAATATTTTGGCGCCGGGGATCACCGTACTATGCAAAATTACATATTTAATGGCGCGGTGCTTACAGCAATTATTGCGGCAATCCTTATGATCGCCTGCTCATTATCCTGTGGACGGATCCTGCATCTGCTTTCTGTTCCGGATGATATTTTTGGAAATGCGTATGCGTATCTTATTGTAATTTTTATCGGAATACCATTTACATTGCTGTACAATTATCTGTCCAGCATTCTGCGTTCTGTAGGCGATAGTCGGACACCTTTCATGTTCCTTGGTTTTTCTGCAGTTTTGAATATCTTTCTGGATCTGTTCTGTATTATCGTTTTGAAATGGGGATGTATGGGAGCTGCGATCGCTACGATCATCGCACAGGCGGTCAGTGGAATTCTCTGTTTCTTCTATATAAAAAGAAAGATGCAGCTTCTCCGTTTGGAGAGAGAAAATATGATCATACAAAAAAGAGCTGTAGGAGAACTTCTTGGCATGGGACTCCCGATGGGATTTCAATTCTCGATCACAGCAATCGGAAGCATGGTCATGCAGGCAGCGAACAATGGCCTTGGAAGTATTTATGTTTCTGCTTTTACAGCGGGTATGCGTATTAAGCAGTTCCTTCTGTGTCCATTTGATGCGATTGGAACGGCCGCTTCTGTTTTCTGCAGTCAGAATCTGGGTGCATGTCAGCCGGAGCGAATCAAAAAAGGTGCACTTGAGGCAACGATCACAGGATGTATTTACGGAGTTACTGCAGGACTGATTCTGATTTTCTTCGGAAGACCGCTTTCCATGATCTTCCTGAGCAAAAATGCAACGACCGTTCTGGATGCTTCAGCCAAATATCTGAGATGTCTTGGATTTTTCTTCGGAATTCTTGGAATCCTTAATGTGTGCAGAATGGTGACGCAGGGGCTGGGATATTCTGGAAGAGCTGTTTTCTCAGGTGTTATGGAAATGATCGGACGAGTAATTGTAAGTGTTGGATTTGTAGGAACATTTGGCTATACAGCAATCTGTTTTGCAGATCAGGCTGCATGGATAGCAGCCAGCTGTTATATTGGACCAACCTGTATCTGGTGTATTCGTCAATCCATTAAATTACTTGAGGGAAAAACAGGCACAAAATCCTGAAAAACAAATAAGAGGTAGATATGATCATGAAAGATTACAAAACAGATGAGGGCCTTCAGGGCAATGAAAAAATAGAAGAGGCAATTGCAGGACTGCAGCATGAGGCAACACAGGAAATGCTGGCACATACGCTGACGGTTATCCGCAGACGTATGAAAGAAGACGGCCAGTTCATTATTTCCGTGGAGCCGCCAAAAGGTGATGGTCAGATCTGTCTGGAGGCAATCAGGACGGAAGATGGAAAGAACTGGTGGTCAGCATTCACCAGCTTTGAGGAAGAACTTAAAGGTGGCGGAAGTGTTAAGTCCACATTCCTGACAGATATTCGGAAACTATTTGAACTGATCCTACAGACAGATGAGATTGAAGGCGTGATCCTTAATCCATGGAATCGTACGATCATGTTGGATAAGTATCTGATTGAGATTATTTTGGGAAAAACTGCATAAAATTTTCCACATGACAGATACTATCATCGTATTGCAAAATGAAAGAGAGGAAGCAGGTACGATGATATTAAAAGAAAAAGAACGTACAACGATCGAAGACTTACAGACACAGGAAAAAAGCTGTATTGAGAAATATGGAAGATATGCGCAGCAGGCAAAAGATCCTGAATTGAAAAATCTTTTTCAGACATTACAGCAGAAAGAGAGAGAACATTATGATTCCCTCGACCGTGTACTGAGAGGAGAAGTCCCTCAGTGTAACTGCAACGACAGTGACGGACGAGATTATCAGCCAAAAGCAACCTACACGGCAATGAGTTCTCCGGAGGATAAACAGCAGGATGCTTTTCTGGCAACAGATTGTATTGCGACGGAAAAACTGGTATCGGGAGAATACAACTCAGAAGTATTTGCATTTGGTGACAGTGGTGTTCGTAAACTGCTTGCTGATATTCAGGTAGAAGAACAGAATCACGCAGAAATGCTGTACAAGTACAAAATGGTAAACAATATGGCATAAAATCAGAGAGACTATGACTCAGAACAATGAGTCACAGTCTCTTTTTGCATATAGATCCGAGCTGTTAATATAAGAAAAATCAGTCTGCATAATATTCTTTAAGGAAAGGAATGGAGAAAGTTTCCATTGCATCCTTAAGGTCTTCTATATTTCTAGGTCCATAAAGTGGCAGACAGGTGAAATCACGGCAGGTCAGATAGCCGAGAATCGCCTGCGTAAGAGAAATCTGGTATTCTTCCATTAGCCCGTGAAGGCCCTCTGCAATCTTGAGGTTTTCAGGAGTGTAGTATTCAGAATTTCTGACAGCATCAGCACCGCCGGCATATAATTTGTGGAAAAATCCACTGGCTACAGACATATATGGCATGGCCAGATTCTGTGGATTTTCTATATGATATTGCTGCATTTCTTGATCCATGATCTTCAATGTATCGTCTTCAAGAGGTTTCATGGAAGCAGAAGCAATATTAAACAGAGCTTCATTTGCGACAAAACCACGGTATCCTTTGGATGCTGCATAAGCATCGGCTTCTTTCATACGTGCAGTACTCCAGTTGGAGCATGCATAATAGCGAATCTTACCTTCTTTTCGAAATTCTTCCATAACTTCAATTAGTTCGCTGGCAGGAATCGCCTCATTATCTCTGTGATAAAAATAAACATCAATATAATCAGTACCAAGCGCGCGGAGAGAAAGTTCCAGATCGTGACGCATATTTTCTGCTGAAATCCGAGAAGCATGCATGTCCGGAACGGCAGGTGTCATATCCGGATGTCCGCCTTTGGAGACAAGAATAATGTCATGACGTTTCCCGCTTTCGCGAAGCCACTGTCCAAGTACACGTTCACTGCGGCCGATTTCAGAAGGAATCCAGTCGGCATATACGCGGGCAGTGTCATAAACGGTTCCGCCCATATCCAGAAAAGCATCAAAAATTCTGAAAGCATCCTCTCCATCCCATTTGATACCGGCATTTACGCAGCCCATTCCCATTGGAGAAAGCTCAAGGTCTGTGTTTTTAATCGTTATTTTCTTCATACTATATCCCTTTCCTGTTATGTGATACGAAAAAGAATCTGTTACGGTGCACATAGCAATCTTAATATAAGTTTATTATAACTATCTTTTAGATACAGGTCAAAGTTTTTTGAAAAATCATTTTTACAAAGATTTTACACGCATGTGATTATGCATTTTACTTTTCTCCCATATAATTGCAATTGTCAATGAGAAATATAAAAATTAAATAAAGCAAAATAAAGAGGAGATTTATCATTATGAAGAAAAAAGTTTTAGCAATCGTTACAGCAGCACTTATTGGAACAACCGCATTCGCAGCAACTGCAAGCGCAGCAAGCGGAACCATTGATGTTATATCCCGTGAAGATGGATCCGGAACAAGAGGAGCATTCATTGAACTGTTTGGAATCGAAGAGAAACAGGGAGATGAAAAAGTAGATATGACAACAGAAGATGCAAGCATTACAAACAGCACATCTGTTATGATGACAACAGTAGCTGGTGATGAGAATGCAATCGGATACATCTCACTTGGTTCTCTGAATGATACAGTAAAAGCAGTTAAGATCGATGGTGCTGAGGCATCAGCAGAAAATGTAGCAAACGATACATACAAAGTATCCCGTCCATTCAACATCATTACAACTGACAAACTCAGCGATGCAGCACAGGATTTTGAAAACTACATCATGAGTGCAGATGGACAGCAGATCGTTGAAGACAATGGATACATTAAAGTAGCAGATGATGCAAAAGCTTACGAGCAGAGCGATGCAGAAGGTAAAGTTGTAGTAGCTGGTTCTTCTTCTGTAACACCGGTTATGGAAAAACTGAAAGAAGCATATGAGAAAGCAAATGGCGGTAAGATCACTGTAGAAGTACAGCAGAGCGATTCCACAACAGGTATCACATCCGCAGCAGAAGGTATCTGTGATATTGGTATGGCATCCCGTGAACTGAAAGACGAAGAAACAAAAGAAAACCTTACAGCTACTGAGATTGCAAGAGATGGTATTGCAGTAGTAGTAAACAATGACAATGACATTGATGAACTGACAAGTGACCAGGTAAAAGCAATCTTCACAGGTGAAACAACAGATTGGGAAGACCTTGCGAAATAAGTAAGACCGATAGATATAGACTTAAGCAGGAAGCCCGGATTTCCGGGCTTCGTGTATGTCTGGTATTGTATATCAAAAGAAACACCAGTGGTGTTATCTGATGATGAGTATAAGAGAGGAAGAGTCCTGTATGAATAGATTTAAAGAACAGGCCATGAAAATTGTTTTTATGGTGGCTGCCTGTGCTTCAGTCTTGGCAGTATTTCTGATATGTTTGTTCCTTTTTGCCAATGGAATCCCGGCAATTGCCAAAATTGGACCGCTGAAATTTCTTCTTGGAACGGTATGGAAACCGTCTAATGACAAATTTGGAATTTTTCCAATGATCATTGCCAGTATTTATGTAACAGGTGGAGCGATTCTGGTTGGAGTTCCGATCGCCTTATTTACTTCAGTATTTATGGCTCGCTATTGTCCGAAAAAAATCTATCGTCCACTGAAATCCGGAATTGAGCTGATGGCAGGTGTTCCTTCTATCGTATATGGATTTTTCGGACTGGTACTTATGGTTCCACTGATCAGAAACACATTTGGCGGAACCGGAACCAGCTGGATGGCGGCATCCCTCCTTCTGGGAATCATGATCCTGCCGACGATCATCGGACCTACAGAATCTGCACTTCGCAGTGTATCGGAAAGTTATTATGAAGGTTCGCTTGCACTGGGAGCAACAAAAGAAAGAAGTATTTTTGTGGTTATGCTTCCGGCAGCAAAATCCGGAATTCTGGCAGCAGTCGTTCTTGGTATTGGACGTGCGATCGGTGAAACCATGGCGGTGATCATGGTAGCCGGGAACCAGGCAAGAATGCCAGCCGGACTGCTCAAAGGTCTTCGTACCATGACTGCGAATATCGTAACTGAGATGGGATATGCAACAGGTCTTCACAGAGAAGCACTGATTGCAACAGGAGTTGTACTTTTCGTATTCATCCTGATCATCAACCTGAGTCTTTCTTTACTGAACAGGAGGTCAGAGAATGCAAACTAACGCAGCAGTAGCAGAACCGATGGTGGAAAAAATGAAAAAAAGAAATGAAACATCAGCCGCAGATCGCATTCGGTCTTATCTGCGTCATCCAGGATCAGGTGTACTTGCACTTCTTACGATTGGTGCAGCAGTTGTTACGTTTGCAGTCCTGATTTTCCTGGTGGCTTATATTCTGGTGAAGGGTATTCCATATCTGACACCAAGTTTATTCAGTCTGGAATATACGTCAGAGAATGTTTCTCTGATGCCATCACTGATCAACACTTTTATTATGACAGCTTTGTCGCTGGTAATTGCAGCACCACTTGGAATCTTTGCTGCGATCTACCTTGTAGAATATGCAAAAAAAGGAAATAAACTGGTACAGGTGATTCGTATTACAGCAGAAACACTTTCTGGTATTCCTTCAATCGTATATGGCCTGTTTGGTATGCTGTTCTTTGTAACAGCACTTCATTGGGGAATGTCTCTTCTGGCAGGTGCATGTACACTTGTTATCATGGTTCTTCCTTTGATCATGAGAACCGCTGAAGAAGCATTAAAGGCAGTTCCGGATTCTTACAGAGAAGCAAGTTTCGGACTTGGGGCCGGTAAGCTGCGTACAATCTTTACTATCGTACTTCCATCAGCAGTTCCTGGAATCCTGGCAGGAATCATCCTTGCAATCGGACGTATCATTGGAGAAACGGCAGCACTTCTCTATACATCAGGAACAGTTGCTCAGGTTCCGAATCTGATGGGATCCGGCCGTACACTGGCTCTTCATATGTATGTACTTTCCAGTGAAGGTCTTCATATGAATCAGGCATCTGCTACCGCAGTTGTAATTCTTTTATTTGTATTAATTATCAACGGTTTGTCCGGTATGGTGGCAAAACGTATCGCGAAAGGATAACAGAACATGAGTGATAATATCAAACTTTCAATTGAAGATATGAATCTTTTTTACGGAAATTTTCATGCACTGCATGACATCAATATGCATATTCCAGAAAAAGAGATTACCGCTTTTATCGGACCAAGTGGATGTGGAAAATCTACACTTCTGAAGTCTCTGAACCGTATGAATGACCTTGTAGAAGGCTGTAAGATCACCGGTAAAGTAGAACTTGACGGAGAAGATATTTATGGAGAGATGGACGTAAACGTTCTTCGAAAAAGAGTCGGAATGGTATTCCAGAAGCCGAATCCGTTCCCGATGAGTATTTACGATAACGTTGCGTACGGACCGAGAACACATGGTATCCGTTCCAAGGCAAAACTCGATGAGATCGTAGAAAAATCTCTCCGTGATGCTGCCATCTGGGATGAAGTAAAAGACCGATTAAAGAAAAGTGCACTTGGTATGTCTGGCGGACAGCAGCAGAGGCTCTGTATTGCAAGAGCTCTCGCAGTAGAGCCGGAAGTTCTCCTGATGGATGAGCCGACCTCCGCACTTGATCCGATCTCAACCTCCAAGATTGAAGAGCTTGCAATGGAATTAAAAGGAAAATATACGATCGTGATCGTTACGCATAATATGCAGCAGGCGACTCGAATTTCCGATAAAACAGCGTTCTTCCTTCTGGGAGAAGTTGTAGAATTCAGCGATACAGATACTCTGTTTTCCATGCCAAAAGACAAGAGAACAGAGGACTATATTACAGGGAGGTTTGGTTGATTATGGCAACGCATTTCGAACGGCAGCTTGAAGAACTTCATGTACAGATCATTACAATGGGAAGCCTCTGTGAAAAGGTTATTTCACTTTCGAACAGAGCTATCCGCGGTGATAAATGTATCCAGGAAATCTTTGATACTGATAAGGAAATCGACACAAAAGAGCGCGAGATCGAGAACCTCTGTATGCGTATTCTGTTGCATCAGCAGCCGGTTGCAAGAGATCTGAGAGAGGTTTCTGCAGCACTGAAAATGATTTCAGATATGGAAAGAATTGGAGATCAGGCATCGGATATTGCGGATCTTTCCAAGTTCATTGAGGAAAATCATGTGCAGATTCCGGAACTGATCGGCAAGATGGCGGAGATGACAGTCGGCATGGTGACAGAAAGCGTAGATGCTTTTGTCAAGAGAGATCTGGACCTTTGTCGCAAAGTTATTGATGACGATGATCAGGTAGATGATGCATTTAATCAGATCAAAGAGGAGCTGGCAGAGCTTATGTATCAGAATCTGGATGCAAAAGCAGGCCTTGACCTTCTTATGACTGCGAAATATATGGAACGAATCGGAGATCACGCAGTGAATATTGCAGAATGGGTTGAGTATGCAATTACTGGTGTTCACAGAAATAATGAACATCAATTAGGAGGTCATTGATGTGACAAAAAAGATTTTTAAATCAAACATACTGGTAGCTGCGGCTGTACTGATTTTTGGGATTGCATGTGTTATGGCAATCCTTTATCAGCATTTTGGAAAACAGATCAATACTGAGTTGAAAAAAGAAGCAACTTATCTGGTATATGGTGTAGAGGAGAATGGTATAGATTATCTGAAACAGATCAAAGAAAAAGATGACCGTATCACTTATATTGCGGAAGACGGAACGGTTCTCTATGATAATCAGGCCGATGCCGCAACCATGGAAAATCATGGTGACCGTAAGGAGGTTCAGGAAGCACTGAAGACGGGCAGCGGCCATGCGGAACGTATTTCCAAAACCCTGTCGCAGAAAACTTTGTACTATGCATTGCGACTGTCGGATAACAGTGTACTCAGGGTATCCAGTACACAGTATTCTGTCTGGGTACTTCTTATGGAACTGGTACCACCACTTATAGGCATTGCTGTTGTGATGCTGATTCTGGCAGCAATTATATCTGTGCATATGGCAAATAAGATCGTGGAGCCGATCAATAATGTAGATCTGGAGCATCCGGAAGAAAATCAGATTTATGAAGAAGTAGGACCGCTTCTCAGCAAGATTTACAAACAGAACCGACAGATCAAGAGTCAGCTGGAAGCAGCCCGACGGAATCAGGAAGAGTTTGGCATTATTACAGAAAACATGCAGGAAGGTCTTCTTGTTATTGACAGTTACACAATGATTCTTTCGGGCAATTCCAGCGCATGGAAGCTGTTTCAGTTAAAAGATCCAAAGATTGGTGACAGTGTGTACTCTCTGAACAGGAATGAAGATTTCCGTCTTTTGATCGAACAGGTACTGAAGGGACAACATGGAAGTGTTCTGCTTCATATGGGAAGTGAAGCCATTCAGATGATCGCAAACCCGGTAAACAGGGAACACAGAGTTGTGGGTGCGGTCATCCTTCTGATGAATGAAACGGAGAAGGTTGAGCGGGAACAGTTACGCAGAGAATTTTCTGCAAATGTATCTCATGAGCTGAAAACACCTCTGACTTCTATTTCTGGATTTGCAGAGATCATCCAGGACGGACTTGTCAAAGAAGAGGACATCAAGAAGTTTGCAGGCAGAATTTATAACGAAGCACAGCGTCTGATCACGCTGGTAGAAGATACGATCAAGGTTTCGCAGCTGGATGAGGGTGAAAATCCATATGAATGGGAGAAGTTGGATGCGTATACAATAGTGAAGGATGTCTGTGGCCGTCTGAGAGAAGTTGCAGAGAAAAAGAAGGTACATCTCTATATAGACGGTGGCAAAATGATGTTTACGACGGTGCATCCAATTTTGGATGAGGTGATCTATAATCTATGCGACAATGGTATCAAGTATAATAAAGAGGATGGAACGGTAAGTATTCATCTTCGTGATCTGGGAGAAAATGTGGAGATTCGTGTCAAAGACAATGGGATCGGTATTCCGGGTGAAGACCAGAGCAGGGTATTTGAAAGATTTTACCGTGTGGATAAGAGCCATTCCAAGGCAATCGGCGGAACAGGACTGGGTCTTTCTATCGTCAAACACGGTGTGACCTTCCTTGGCGGTACACTGAAGATGGTCAGTGAAATTGGCAAAGGAACCGAGATCACGATGACATTTCCGAAAGAACGAAAGGCAGTTTGAAAGAACAAAAAAGATGCTGACATGCAAAGCATGTCAGCATCTTTTTTGTCGTTAATAACAATAGGCGCCTTCATAGCTGTTGCAGGATTCTTTCTTATGGGAAAGATCCTTGCAGGAACTGCAGTGATCACAGAATTCCTGCTCATAACAGGTGGCGCAGACACAATTCCCACAGTGGCTGCGGTCATAGGCCGGAGTACAGGTGTAGGGAAGAGCATCTTTTTTCGCTTTTTCTTCCATATACGATTCACCTCTCCTGAAGTTACCGTTCGTTTCGTTCACAGTAACTTACTGATACATTTCTGATACTGATATTATATCGCTGTACCTCGGGAGATTCAAGAAAATAATGATAAAAATTATCAAATTTTCAGAAGAATTTGAATACTTTATTTCGCTTCCCAGCGGCCGGAAGCACCGCATGGAAGTACCAGCCCATTGGAAGTTACCGGGAGTCCGATTTCCTGGGAATCGACATGTCCGTCAAATTCTTTCAGCTCTGTAGCCAGCATATAAGTCAGCACAGCCGGAGCAAGTCCTGTAGTATAGGAGTTGATCAGGAAAAACAGCGGATTTGGACTTAAAAGCTTCACACACAGCTTGATGAGCGGATGAATTGCTTCTTCAATCTTCCAGATCTCACCTTTTGGTCCACGTCCGTACGATGGTGGATCCATGATGATCGCATCGTAGTGATTTCCACGGCGGATCTCACGTTCTACAAATTTCACACAATCATCTACCAGCCAGCGGATTGGTGCTTCAGAAAGTCCGGATGCAGCTGCATTTTCTTTGGCCCAGGTAACCATACCCTTGGAAGCGTCTACGTGTGTAACCTGTGCACCGGCAGCGGCAGCAGCCAGAGTTGCACCGCCTGTGTAAGCAAAAAGATTCAGGACTTTGATCGGGCGTCCGGCTTTACGAATTTTATCACCGAACCAGTCCCAGTTGACAGCCTGCTCCGGGAAAAGACCAGTGTGTTTGAAACTGAATGGTTTCAGATGAAAAGTAAGATCCTTGTAATGAAGATCCCACTGCTGTGGGAGATCAAAGAATTCCCATTCGCCGCCGCCCTTTTTGCTTCTGTGGTAGTGAGCATTCATGTTTTTCCATCCACGGCTTATCTTTGGGGTGTCCCAGATCACCTGTGGGTCCGGGCGTACCAGCGTGTATTTTCCCCAGCGTTCAAGTTTTTCACCGCAGGAAGTGTCAATTACTTCGTATTCTTTCCAGTCATTTGCAATCCACATATATGATAACCTTTCTTTGATAACCTGATTTGTATATTCTGCTTATTTAGTATAGGTGAAAGCTCGAAATTGTGCAAGTTTTTTATACGACGGGGACTTGACAATCAGTACTTTACCATACTAAAATATACAGGATAATGATTTAGCATAAAAGCTATATCAGAAAATCCATTATAAGATGAATGAATTTTGCCGGACAGTATTCTGGAAGCGGCACGAGGAGGACGAACAATGCAGAAATACAGTGAGATGAGCAAAGAACAGCTTCAGGCTGTCAAGAAAGAGCTGGATCAGCAGTATGCAGAAATCAAGGCACAGGGACTTGCCCTTGATATGTCACGTGGTAAACCGTCAGTTGATCAGCTGAATATTTCCATGGATATGATGGATGTTCTGTCAAGCAGCACAGACCTGAGATGTGAGACAGGCGTTGACTGTCGTAACTATGGTGTAATGGATGGTATTCCGGAAGCTAAACGTCTTCTCGGAGAAATTTCTGAGGTTGATCCGGAACACATTATTATTTATGGAAACTCCAGCCTGAATGTTATGTTTGATACTGTATCACGTTCCATGACCCACGGTGTTATGGGAAACACTCCATGGTGCAAGCTGGATAAAGTAAAATTTCTCTGTCCGGTTCCAGGATATGATCGTCACTTTAAGATCACAGAGTTCTTCGGAATCGAAATGATCAATGTTCCGATGTCACCGGAAGGACCGGATATGGATATTGTAGAAAAACTGGTAAGTGAAGATCCGGCGATCAAAGGTATCTGGTGTGTACCGAAATATTCCAACCCGCAGGGATACACATATTCCGAAGAGACCGTTAAGCGTTTTGCAAATCTGAAACCGGCAGCACCGGATTTCCGTATTTACTGGGATAATGCTTACAGTGTACATCATCTTTATGATGACGAAAAAGACCAGGATTTCCTTCTTGAAATTTTGGATGAATGCGCAAAAGCCGGAAATCCGGACATGGTTTATAAATTTACATCTACATCCAAGATCAGCTTCCCGGGTTCTGGTATCGCAGCTCTGGCAGCATCTAAGGCAAACCTGGATGATATCCGCAAATACATTACCGTACAGACGATCGGACATGATAAACTGAATCAGCTTCGTCATGTAAAATTCTTCAAGGATCTTGAAGGTGTTCATGCACATATGAGAAAACATGCAGCAATCCTTCGTCCAAAGTTTGAAATGGTAGAGGCTACCCTTGAGAAGGAACTTGGCGGACTTGGAATCGGAGAATGGACAACACCAAAGGGTGGATATTTTATTTCCTTCGAATCCCTGGACGGATGTGCAAAAAAGATCGTAGCAATGGCAAAAGAAGCCGGCGTTGTTATGACTGGAGCAGGAGCTACCTATCCATATGGAAAGGATCCGAAAGACAGCAATATCCGTATTGCACCATCTTTCCCACCGATTGAAGAGCTTGAAAAAGCGGCACAGGTATTTGTCGTTTGCGTTAAACTTGCCAGTGTAGAGAAATTACTGGCTGAATAAAATTTCATATTTCCGAATGTTAAGGAGGCGCCATGGCGGAAAATAACAAGAGTATGGACAAAGGAAGAAAACTACTGATCGGTTTTATTATTGTACTGCTCCTGCTTACCGCAGGCGCCTACTTTTTTGGAGTTTATTATTTTACCGAGCATTTTCTTCCCGGCTCACAGGTGAATGGTTTTAACTGTTCTTATATGACAGAGAAGGAAGCAGAGAACCTGTTGGAACAGAAGACAGGGGTATATGCACTGGCAGTACAGACCAGAGGAAACGGACAGGAAGCAATCACAGCGGATGAAATTCAACTGAAATATACATCTGACGGCAGTGTAAATAAATTGCTTCACAAACAGAATCGTTTTAGCTGGTTTTTAGCATTCAGCCAGCAAATGACTTATGAGCTGCCTTCTTCTGTGTCTTATGATGAAAGCCTGTTTGAACAGAAAACTGCCAGTTTGAAATGTATGCAGGACAATGTAGAGCCGGTGGATGCGTATATAAAGGAAATCGATGATGGATTTGAAGTTGTTCCGGAAATTGAAGGAACAAAAATAGACCGTGATAAACTGATGGAGGACATCAAAAATGCTGTTACTACCGGCAGGACAGTTGCAAATCTAGAAGAAGACGGATGTTACATAAATCCGACCGTGTATGCAGATGATCTGACAAAAGACTGTCAGCAGATGAATGAACTTACGGATGTTGTGGTTACGTATGATTTCAGCGACCGCAAGGAAACAGTAGATCGGTCTGTGATCAAAAACTGGCTGACAAAGGACGAAAATGATGATCTGGTGCTGGATAAGGCGGTTATTGCAGATTATATTTCGGAGCTTGCGAAGAAGTATGACACTGTAGGCACAGAACGAACTTTTTCTACTTATGACAATCAGGAAATTACGGTATCCGGTGGAAATTATGGCTGGGTGATCGACCAGGAAAAAGAAACAGATGCATTATATCAGGATATCATGGACAAAAAGACAGAAGTACGGGAACCTGTTTATGAACAGGAAGCGCAGAGCCGTAATACAAATGATATCGGATATTCCTATATAGAAATTGACCTTACCCGTCAAAGAATGGTATTATATCAGAATGGATCCCCGATTGTGGATACTGGTTTTGCGGCAAGCAGCAGTACGCCGACAGGTGTTTACAGACTGGGTGACAAGCAGGAGGCTGCTTCTGTAGATTTCTGGATGCCTTTTACAGACAAACTTGGCATTTATGGAGATTCCGGTCTGGTCATTACAGGAACGGATGTGTCAGATGAAACTGGGGATTCTGGCGATTTTGGAAGCTCAGAGGAGAGTGTGGATTTTGGCTCCTCAGACAGCTGGATGAGTACAGAAGGCTGTATAGTGCTGCCGGAAGAGCAGGCGCAGACAATTTATCAGAATGTAGATTCTGGATTGCCGGTAGTTATATACTGATACCAGGGGGAAAAGATCTGAATCCATGTGAGCTTGCTCACAAGTGGATGAGTTAGAATATTATGTGAGGATGATGAGAAAATGAAAATTGTTGTATTAGCAGGTGGAACCAGCACAGAAAGGGATGTTTCAATCGTATCTGGAACAGGAATCTGCGGAGCGTTGAGACAGAAAGGACATCAGGCGATTCTGGTAGATGTTTTCTGTGGTCAGGAAGAGGTAGACTGGGAAGATCCGTTCCCGGCAGAATATGATGTGGAAAAAGCAGCAGCTTATATCAGAGGATTTAATCTGCAGATGGCTGAACTGAAAAAAACAAGAAAAAATTTCTTTGGACCGAATGTCATCGATCTTTGTAAAAAAGCAGATTTTGTTTTCCTGGGACTTCATGGAGCCAACGGGGAGGACGGTAAGCTGCAGGGAGCATTTGATCTGATGGGTATTCCATATACCGGAACCGGATATCTGAGCAGTGCCATGGCAATGGATAAAGGTGTGACCAAGGCAATGTTCCAGATGAGAGGTGTTCCGACTCCGGCAGGTAAGGCCATGAAGAAAAAGGACCGTGTGGAAACTCCACAGGAGCTGGGAATGGATTTTCCGGTTGTTGTCAAGACATGCTGCGGTGGTTCCAGTATCGGTGTCTATATTGTTGATAACCAGGAAGACTACACGAAAGCACTGGATGGTGCATTCACTTATGAAAACGAAGTAGTTGTAGAGGAATTTGTAGAAGGTGTTGAATACACAGTTGCTGTTGTGGACGGTAAGGCATATCCGGTCGTTCAGATCGTTCCGGTACAGGGCTTCTATGATTATGAAAATAAATACAAACCAGGTGCAGTAAAAGAAACCTGTCCGGCGCCGATTTCAGAAGAACTGACAAAACGTCTTCAGGAAGCAGCCGTGGATGGTTATCATGCACTGGAGATGGAGAGCTATGCCCGTCTGGATTTCATTGTGACAAAAGATGAAAAAATCTACTGTCTGGAGGCAAATACGCTTCCGGGAATGACACCGACCAGCCTGATCCCGCAGGAAGCAGCGGTTCTGGGTATGGATTATCCGACACTGTGTGAAGAACTGATCAAAGTGTCTCAGAAAAAGTATGCTTAACAGACGAATATGTACCTGAATTGAGGTAACATATCAGGAGAGGAAATCAGAATGAAAAATCTTACTTTGAGAAATCTTACAAAAGTATGTAATGGCATCTGGCATGGTGACAATGCTCTGCTGGATCAGGAGATTTCTGCAATTACTACAGACAGCCGCAAGATTGAGAAAGACTGTCTGTTTGTGCCAATCGTGGGAGAGAGAGTCGATGCACACCGTTTTATTCCGGATGTGATGACGAAGGGAGCGCTTGCAACACTTTCCGAGCGAGAACTGCCGGAGGCTGACTATGCATATATTCAGGTAGATGCTTCTCTTCAGGCAGTTAAAGATATCGCAGAGTTTTATCTGGAACAGCTGCAGATTCCGGTTGTAGGTATTACGGGAAGCGTTGGAAAGACCAGCACCAAAGAAGTGATCGCATCTGTCCTGAAAGAAAAGTACCGCACTCTGAAAACACAGGGAAACTTTAATAATGAGCTCGGACTTCCTCTTACAGTATTCAGACTTCGTGATGAAGATCAGATTGCAGTTCTGGAAATGGGAATCAGTGATTTTGGCGAGATGGCCCGGCTGACAAAGATTGCAAAACCGGATACCTGTGTGATCACAAACATCGGTACCTGTCATCTGGAGAATCTGGGAGACAGAGACGGAGTCCTGAAAGCAAAGACAGAGATATTCCAGTCTATGAAGCCGAATGGACATATCGTTCTGAATGGTGACGATGATAAACTTATTACGGTCCGTGAGTACAATGGTGTGAAGCCGGTATTTTTTGGCTTGAACAGTGAACGTGATGTGTATGCCGATCAGATTGAAAGTAAGGGCTTGAAAGGGGTTGCCTGCCGTATCCATCTGGGAGAGGATGCTTTTGACGTACTCGTTCCGACTCCGGGAATACATATGGTCTACAATGCCCTGGCAGCTGCGGCTGTAGGACGAATTTATGGTCTGACGATCGAAGAGATCAGGAGAGGCATTGAAAGTCTTGAGACGATTCGAGGACGTTTCAAAATGATCGAGACAGATAAGTTCCTGGTCGTAGATGACTGCTACAATGCGAATCCGATGTCCATGAAGGCATCTCTGGATGTGCTTCATGATGGGGAAGGCCGCAGAGTGGCGATCCTTGGGGACATGGGAGAACTTGGCGAAGATGAAGCTGCACTTCACGAGGGTGTAGGCATACATGCAGCAATATGTGGAATTGATGCATGTGTATGTGTAGGAGATCTGGCTGTTCATATAGCAGAAGCGGCGCGCAAAGCGAATCCGGATTTCCCTGTATATTATGAAAAAACAAGAGAATCCCTTCTGGAGCATCTGAATGATTATGTACAGAAAGGCGATACGATTCTTGTAAAAGCTTCTCATTTTATGAAATTTGAAGAAGTCGTAAAAGCGCTGGAAGAAATGTAACGGATAATTTAAAAAAGAAAATTTTTACGCAGGTGAGCCGGAAAGGTGTTACCTGCGTAAATTTTTGGCAGTTAAGAGGGGAGTTTTGCGAGAATTTGACGAACGATTTTTGTTTCATATAGGACGGGGCAGGTGTAGAATAGGCTTAACGGTAAATATTGTATTCAAGGAGGGACTTATGCTGGAACGAATCATGGACCTGCAGATCCTGCTCTATCTGATGACTGTTCTTGGAACAGCTGGAGCGATAGGGATGCTGGCAGTACACCTTACTTACAGAAGAACCCTGCGAAAGACAAAAGCGACAACAAACCTGAGAGAAAAATGGCTGAATCTGTGGAAGACACGAGATAAACTCCTGAATCGGATGAATTTCCTGGTATGGATTCCATCACTGCTATCTACTGTATGTCTGGGAATGTCGCTTTTTTTTATATCCAGAATCCGTGACAGCAGAGGACTTCCGATGAGCTATCTGTATATAGGGACTGCCGTGCCAATTGTTCTTCTTGTCCTCAGGCAGGCTCTGGATTTTAGCTTCAAAGAAGAACTGGTTATGAATTCACTTGCGGATTATATTCTGCAGGCGCGTTCCTGCAAAGAAAACCCACCGGCCGCCCGTAAATACGAACCGGTGCAGGCAGTACAGAAAACAGATCCGGTATTCAAAGAGGAAATGGTGGAGCGGATTGCTGCAAGTATCCGACAGACTGCGGCGACAGGAAGTCATTTCAGCAAGATGCTGAGTCCGGAGGAGGAAGAAATCATGAGAGAAATCATCCGGGAGTTTATGGAATAACCAGGATATTTCTTGTAGAGTCGGGAAGGATTTGTTATACTTTCGATGTAAAAAGTGGTCACTGTGGAAATCGAAAGTAACCAAAAAAGATTACGTAGGAGAGAAAAAGGCCGGAAGTATCAGACCTTTTGTAAAAACGATATGAATAAAAAAAGAGTTATATGGATTGAGCTGCTTCGTGTCATGGCGTGTATTGGAGTTATTGGCATTCATGCAGGCTCACAGCATTTTCGTGATATGCCACTGGATTCGTCTGTATGGGCGGTTTCAAACTTTTATCACGGGATCAACCGGTTTGCAGTAGCATCTTTTATTATGATCAGTGGATGTCTGTATCTTGACAGTAAGCGGACATGGAATCTCAGACGTTTGTGGAAAAGAAATATTCTGCCGATAGCTGCAGCATATATTTTCTGGCAGATGTTTTACGCAGTATACAGGATTATTACAAATGGAACGCTGGCGAAGGGCAGCAAAGCAGCCCTGGTCAAATTTATGGTATATATCAGTAAATCTTATTTCCATCTCTGGTATCTTCCAATGCTGATCGGACTTCTGATCATCACACCGATGCTATGGGAAATTGTAAACAGTGCCAGGGGAAAACAGTGGGAAGAGTATATGATCGTACTGTTTCTGGTGTTTCAGATCCTGCCATATACAATAAATTATTTTCCACTTCCATGGAAGGATCATATCATGGATATTCTGCAGACCGTGCAGCCGGAAATGGTTACCGGTTACATAGGATATTTTATACTGGGGCATTATCTGTCTCATTATGAGGTATCAAAGAAACTGGAATATCTGGTTTATGTACTGGGGGTAATATTGATTTTGGCAGCGATCGGCTTGTGTTACATCAGCTCACAGAAATCAGGAAAACCAATACAGTCATTTTATGAGAACTACACACTGGCAGGATTTTTCTGGGGAAGTTCGTTTTTTCTGTTTTTCAAAAACCATGTATCCAAGATCAAATGGAATGAAAAACAGGAAAAGAGGATCTGCTATCTGGGAAGCTGCACTTTTGGAATCTATCTGATCCATGCGCTTATCAGAGATATTCTTCACAGAATAGGAATTGACAGTATGGTGATAAGTAATACTGCAATTGCGATTCCGGTTCTGATCACAATGATTTTTGTACTAAGTCTTGCTGCAGTTATGATCATTAAAAAGATTCCGCGAGTTAGTAAGTGGATCATATAAGAGTAGATATGTAAATAAAATAGAATCATTACTTCACAATAAAAAATCTGCCGGGGACAGGAGATGCCTGAACTTCGGCAGATTTTTTTAATCTTCTTCGATCACCTGGATTTCAAGATAATCAAACTCGATATGTTCAATAAAACTGTCCTGGCGAAATCTGGTCTTTGAATGGCGTTTGAAATCAGAAATATTACTTTCCAGCCAAATTGGGTTCTCCAGGTCAAAATCATAGCAGATTTCCTGCAGGGCATGAAAAATTTTGTGTGTTCTTGTATCTTCCGAGTCATCATCAATGACCAGATCTTTTAGCATGTGGTTGTCTTTCCACATTTTTCCCCATAAACGAAACATAATGCTGTACCTCCTGTAAGAAGTGATTTTATACTGAATCAGCAAAAACAATACTTTAAGTATAGCTATTCTTTATAGAGAAGTAAAGAAAATTTATTGCAGATTTTAGCGAGATAAAGTATAATAGTATTACTGTTCGCAGGTAGTATCCCGCGAGATGTTTTGCCATTATTCATGGCATAAATCGCAGAGCGGTAGATGCGTGATTTTTATGAATGGAGGAGTTACAATGAAGCTTTATGACAGTGGTATTTATCTGGTAAATGGCCGTGATATCGTAGAAGAAGAGAACATGACACAGCCGGTTTCCAGAGAAGAAGCAGCCAGAAATACAATGGCTTATGGTATCCTGGAAGCACACAATACTTCCGGAAATATGCAGAAACTGCAGATTAAATTTGACAAGCTGACATCTCATGATATTACATTTGTAGGTATTATTCAGACAGCACGTGCTTCAGGACTTGAGAAATTCCCGATTCCATATGTACTGACCAACTGCCACAATTCTCTTTGTGCAGTAGGTGGAACGATCAACGAAGATGATCATATGTTTGGACTTACCTGTGCCAAGAAATACGGTGGAGTTTATGTACCACCTCATCAGGCAGTCATCCATCAGTTCGCACGTGAAATGCTTGCCGGTGGCGGTAAGATGATCCTTGGTTCCGACAGTCATACTCGTTATGGTGCACTTGGCACCATGGCAATGGGTGAGGGTGGTGGAGAGCTTGTTAAACAGCTTCTTTCCCAGACCTATGATATTAATATGCCGGGTGTTGTAGCAATCTATCTGAAAGGGGAACCGCGTCCGGGTGTAGGACCACAGGACGTTGCACTGGCAATTATCGGTAAAGTATTTGCCAACGGCTATGTGAAGAATAAAGTTATGGAATTTGTAGGACCTGGAGTAGCCGGTCTGAGTGCAGATTTCCGTATCGGTATCGATGTCATGACGACAGAGACTACTTGTCTTTCCTCTATCTGGCAGACAGATGAGACGATTGAAGAGTTCTATGAGATCCATGGCAGAAAAGAAGATTATAAAGAACTGAAACCAGGTAAGGTAGCTTACTATGATGGATGTGTAGAAGTTGATTTAAGTGAGATCAAACCTATGATCGCCATGCCATTCCATCCGAGCAACACATATACCATTGATGAATTGAAAGCAAATCTTTATGATATTCTGGATGATGTTGAGAAAAAAGCGCAGATCAGCCTGGATGGTAAAGTACCTTATACACTGAAAGACAAAGTGATCGACGGACAGCTTTATGTGGATCAGGGAATCATTGCAGGATGCGCGGGCGGTGGATTTGAAAATATCTGCGCAGCAGCAGATATCCTTCGTGGTGCAAGCATTGGAGCTGATGCATTTACACTCAGTGTTTATCCGGCAAGTACTCCGATCTATATGGAACTTGCAAGAAATGGAGTCCTGGCAGATCTTCTTGAAACAGGTGCGGTTGTTAAGACTGCATTCTGCGGACCATGTTTTGGTGCAGGAGATACACCTGCAAACAATGCGTTCAGCATCCGTCATACCACCAGAAACTTCCCGAATCGTGAAGGCTCCAAGGTCCAGAATGGACAGATTTCTTCTGTTGCACTTATGGATGCAAGATCTATCGCAGCAACAGCAGCAAACAAAGGTTTCCTGACATCCGCGGAAGAATTTACCGGAAATTACAGACATCAGAAATACTTCTTTGATAAAACTATTTATGAGAATCGAATCTTTGACAGCAAGGGTGTTGCAGATCCAAGCGTAGAAATCCAGTTTGGCCCGAATATTAAAGACTGGCCGGAGATGCCGGCACTGGCAGAGAATCTGGTGCTTAAAGTGGTATCTGAGATTCATGATCCGGTTACTACGACAGATGAACTGATTCCGTCCGGAGAAACTTCTTCTTTCCGTTCCAATCCACTTGGACTGGCTGAGTTTACTCTTTCCCGTAAAGATCCGGCTTATGTTGGACGTGCAAAAGAAATTCAGAAGGCAGAGAAAGCTCTTGAAGCAGGTGAGTGCCCGGCAGAAGCGGTTCCGGAACTGAAAACGGTTATGGATGCGATCAGGGCACATTTTTCTGATGTCAGCAAGGAGAATATCGGCATCGGAAGTACGATCTTTGCGGTAAAACCTGGAGATGGTTCTGCACGTGAGCAGGCTGCATCATGCCAGAAAGTTCTTGGTGGATGGGCAAATATTGCCAATGAATATGCAACCAAACGTTATCGCTCCAATCTGATCAACTGGGGTATGCTTCCGTTCCTGATTCCTGCAGGAGACCTTCCATTTGCAAATGGAGATTACCTTTTCTTCCCACAGGTTCGCAAGGCAGTTGCAGACAAAGTAGACAGTATTACAGGATATGTAGTAAAAGCAGATGGACTGAAGGAATTTCAGGTAACACTTGGAGAACTGACGGATGATGAACGTGAGATCATTCTGAAAGGTTGTCTGATCAATTACAATAGAAGATAGTGTGATGTAATATAATATAATATTAATAAAGACGACAGGGTGTTTTCCATACAGTCCCGCAAATACCATTGCGTCTGCTATGTGATACATGCGCTTATGATCTGCCAGTCGCTCGAACTCGCTTACGCTCAGACAGCGAGCTTGGTGGCAGAAGCTAAGCCTGTATCACATGACGCAGTACTCATGAGTATTTGTGGGTTCTGTATGGAAGATACCCTGTCTGTTTATTAGCATGGGGAGAGATGAGAATGGCTGGTATGGGGAAGATAGTATAAAATCGTAAGATGATAGAATTGTCAGAAAATAATATATAATATAAAAAATATACAATATAACAATTCGGCAAATGATAAGATAAATAATAATTACAAGAAATATATAAAAATGTGTTGACAAATATGCGGTGTGGTGTTATTATAATGACATCAAAAGAAAAGAGAGAAAATAAAACGAAGAAGTAACAAATTTAAAAATCATTCAATTCATAGCATATATATAAATGTTACATGAAAAGGATGAAATTAAATGAAAGGGTAAAGGTGATACCGTTGGGAAAGTAGTCAATCATTTTCAATATGAGAAGTGGCAGAAATCAAGTTTCCTGCAAGAAAGACCTGATACATAAATTATCCATTATTTAAATCAGATTATCGGAATACATTCGGAAGAGAATATTAAATATATTACCTGGTGAACAGGACTTTCAGAAAAAGGATAATCTTTATAAACGTATTACAGGTATATAGAATTGATTACTCATATTGAATAACTGTCACAAACCTGATATAAAGATTTTTGAATCTGTGTAAAGAAACATTTTCAAATATTGCGATCCATAAACGTGAGTTATATGAATCAAAGCTTTACATCAGAAGAATATCTTCTCACAAAAGATATTAAACAGAAATAACAGAAACCTTATTCCCGAAGAAAACAGTTTGAAATTTAAAAAGTTAAGTTTGAAGCTGCTCTAGTCTGACGGAAAAGATTTCAGAGATTATTTCAAAATGGAATTATAATCCGTAAATTATAATTTCGACTCTATGAACTTTCTAAATGAATCGAATGATAAACATCATATCGTTTATGAGCAGGAAATTAAATGAACTGTAACCGAATAAAGACACGATATAATATATATAATAAAAACTGAATACAGAAGATTGAAGGAAGTATACTATAAGAGGTATCAGAGGATTTCAATCAGCAAACAAGACGAAAAGTTTTGAAAGAACAAAGAGGTAAATTAAAATTGAATATTGAAGATTGTTAAGACGGTCATCATTTCAGGATTATGAAAAGTAATTGTTAAGAGAAGTGATGACCGTCTGACTGTTGTATAAAAAAGTTTTTTACGATATACTCTCCATAGAAAGTGCGAAAGCATAAAAGGGAGAGCTTTTTTTATGTGGAATAATAAGAATAGTATAGAAGATATGATCATATTTGAGGATAAAGACATTCTGGTATGTCATAAAGCTGCGGGTATTGCAGTTCAAAATGCACGAATTGGAGCTGCAGATATGGAAAGTTCTTTAAAGAATTATCTGGCTTTAAAAAATACGGAAACAGTTCCTTATCTGGGAGTTGTGCACAGACTGGATCAACCGGTTGAAGGGGTTCTGGTATTTGCAAAGAATAAAAAAGCAGCAGCTGGTCTGACGAGGCAGATTACAACGGGAAATATTGTCAAAGAATATCTGGCAGTGACAGACAGGATGTCGGAGAAACACCAGGGACGACTGGAAGATTATCTGATAAAAAATGGAAGAACCAATACTTCTGAAGTAGTAACATCAAAGACGAGCGGAGCTAAAAAAGCAGTTTTAGATTATGAGGTTATACATCAAATTTCAGATGAGAGGACAGAGAGCGGAAAAAGAATCCTTATAAAAATTCATTTGGA
Source organism: Blautia sp. 210820-DFI.6.14 (assembly GCF_020558815.1). Taxonomy (NCBI): domain Bacteria; kingdom Bacillati; phylum Bacillota; class Clostridia; order Lachnospirales; family Lachnospiraceae; genus Blautia; species Blautia sp. 210820-DFI.6.14. The sequence continues at coordinate 437,304 of NZ_JAJCKS010000001.1, read as the reverse complement.
AACCGGTCGTCATCATCAGATACGTGTACAGATGGCGCATGCAGGAATGCCGCTTCTTGGTGACCGTAAATATAATCCAGGAGAGATATCTCAATTACCACTTGGATTGTGTTCCTGTCATCTGATATTTCGTCATCCGATTACCGGAAAGAAGATGGAGTTTCAGGTAACTCCGAATGGAGAAAGTTTTGCAGGTTTCCCAAATCCGTGATTTTAAAACTGGTAAAATTGCCGTATTTTCCTCTAAAAGATGAAAAAACTATGAAATCTATAGACGCAAAAAAGAAAATGTGTATAATGTAGAAAGATAACGGTAACAGAGCGCATTTGTATAAAAATATATTCAGAAAAGAGGAAAATACGATGAAAAAAGCAGCTGTTGTGGTGCTTCTTCTTGCAGGTGTGGCTGCAGTGGCAGGAGAAGCCGGTATAATGGATGGCTTTGGTAATTTTGTTGCGGATGTGCAGGCAGAAGATGAACTGCCGGATAACGAGAAAGCTCAAAATGAATCAGAAGAAGTAACAGGTGAGGAAGAGGACAGTGCATCCAAGATAGATACTTCCATCACAATTGGGACAGGGAGCAGGATTGCTGTTGTAAGCAAGGCTACAGATGGAGAATACTGGAAACTTGTTCACCGGGGCATGGAAGATGCTGTGAAGGATATCAATACAGCATATGATTTTTCTTCTGATGATGCAGTCACTATGACATTTGAAGGACCTTCCGATGAACAGGATGTAGAAACACAGATCAATACGCTTGATGCGGTAATTGCGGAGAATCCAACGGTTCTTTGTATGTCTGCAAGTGACATTGAATCCTGTCAGGCACAGCTTGAAGCAGCAAGTGAAAACGGAATTCCGGTCGTAGTATTCGATTCTAATGTTAATGAAGATGAACTTGTGGCAGCATTTCGCGGAACCGATAATACATATGTAGGAAAGCTTGCCGCAGAAAAACTGGCAGACGCTATTGGCGGGTCTGGTAAGATTGCAGTATTTTCTGCCCAGGAAAAGACAGAAAGTTCCCAGAAACGAGTGGAGGGATTCAAAGAAACCCTTATGGAGTATCCGGATATTACGATCGTAAGTGAATTGTATACAGATAAAGTAGATGATATGGAAACTGCAATGGCAGATGTACTTAACAGATATCCGGATCTGAGCGGAGTGTTCTGCACAAATGAAGATGTTTCAGATCTGTATCTTGGTCTTGATAAGGGAGAGAAGGCTCCGGTTATGGTTGGAGTTGATGCGACGACTGTTCAGCAGAAAGCGATTGCAGATGGACAGGAACTTGGAACAGTATCACAGGATCCATATGCTATAGGATATCAGACGATCATTGCGGCTGCACAGGCAATGTCCACGGATGTTCAGAAGGCTGCGGAAGTAGAAAAGAATGTTCTTCTTGAGCCAGAATGGATTGATGCATCAAATATCAGCGATGAGACCAACAGTAATTATCTTTATTCAAAATAATATATGATAATGGCAAAAGGGTGTCATAAATAGTTTTCAACTCCGGCAAGGACAGTTCACATTGAACTGTCCTTGTGTTATAATAGATAAGATTCGACGAAAATGTAATGAATCGGATTTAGAATGGAGGAAATTTTTTTGAAAGAAAGAGAAACATTTGGCTCAAGACTTGGATTCATCCTGGTTTCTGCAGGGTGTGCAGTAGGTCTTGGAAACGTATGGAAATTCCCATACATGACAGGAAAATATGGCGGAGCTGCTTTTATCCTGATCTATCTTGTCTTTCTCGTTCTGCTTGGCCTGCCAATTCTTGTAAGTGAATTTGCAGTAGGACGAAGCAGCAGACTGAGTACGGCAAGAGCATTTCACAAACTGGAGCCGGAGGGTTCCAATTTCCATAAGTACAGCTATATGGGAATGATCGGTAATTATATGCTGATGATGTTTTATACCATGGTAGCAGGATGGATGATGTACTACGGTTATGTTATGGCGACCGGGAAACTGAGCGGAGCTTCTTCTGATGAAGTGAGTGGCTTTTTCTCAAACCTGATGACATCTACCGGAACAATGACCGGCTGGATGATCGTTGCAGTCCTTCTTGCCTTTGGTGTTTGTTCTTTGGGACTTCAGAATGGAATTGAACGTATCACAAAGGTTATGATGATCTGTCTTCTGGCACTGATCGTGGTGCTGGCTGTTCATTCTGTAACGCTGGACGGAGCGATGGAAGGTGTTAAATTTTACCTTGTACCAAACCTCGACAATATCCGTGCGGCAGGTCTTGGAAACGTGATCTTTGGTGCGCTGTCACAGGCATTCTTTACTTTGAGTATCGGTATCGGTGCGATGGAGATCTTCGGAAGCTATATGGGAAAGGAATGTACCCTTGCAGGAGAAAGTATTAATATCCTGATCCTGGATACATTTGTAGCACTGATGGCTGGTCTTATCATCATTCCGGCATGTTTTGCATTTAACGTAGAGCCTGGTGCGGGACCGGGACTTGTATTCATCACTCTGCCAAACGTATTCAACCAGATGGCAGGTGGAAGACTCTGGGGAGCTCTGTTTTTCCTGTTTATGTCCTTTGCGGCACTGTCTACGGTTATTGCAGTATTTGAGAACATTCTGTCCTTCGCAATGGATCTGTGGGGCTGGAAACGTAATAAAGCAGTTTTATTTAATATCGTTCTGCTCATTATTCTTTCCATGCCGGCAATTCTTGGCTTCGGACCATGGTCCGGAATTCAGATCCTCGGTGAAGGAACAAATATCATGGATCTGGAAGATTTTATTATTTCCAATAATATCCTGCCACTTGGTTCAGTAATCTTTGTAATCTTCTGTGCATCTAAGAATGGGTGGGGATGGGACAACTTCATTAAGGAAGCCAATACTGGAAAGGGAATAAAATTCCCGACATGTATCAGAAATTACATGTTGTGGGTAATTCCGGTCGTTGTAGCGATTATTTATCTGAAAGGTTATTATGATATGTTCCAGCCGAAAGGAAATACTTATCTGATTCCATGGATGATCGTGGGCATCGCAATGCTGATATTGGTAGGATGGATCGTATTCGGACACAATAAAAAGAAATAAGATACCAGGATTATGCGAGTGCACAGCATGGAATAATCAACAGGTATCGTAAACGACAAATAATTAAGAGGAGACATTATTATGATAGCAGAAAAAATGAAACCTTTTGTACAGAACAATTCAGCAATTCGTATGATGTTCGAAGAAGGAAATCGTCTCCGGGCAAAGTATGGTGCAGACAAAGTCTATGACTTCAGCCTTGGTAACCCAAGTGTTCCAGCACCGGATTGCGTACGCGAGGCAATCATAGATCTTGTAAACAACGAAGAACCGACTGTTCTCCACGGATATATGAGCAACGCAGGCTTTGAGGATGTCAGAGAAACGATCGCGCAGTCTCTGAACCGCCGTTTCGGGACAGCTTTTTCTGCACATAATCTGATCATGACAGTTGGTGCTGCCAGCGGTCTGAATGTCATCCTCAAGACGATACTGAATCCGGGCGAGGAAGTGATCGTTTTTGCACCGTACTTTCTGGAATACGGTGCATATGTACGTAACTATGACGGTAAGCTTGTGGAAATCTCTCCTAATACAGAGACTTTCCAGCCAAATCTGAAAGAACTGGAAGAGAAGATTACAGCCAATACCCGTGCAGTGATCGTAAATACGCCACATAACCCGACCGGTGTTGTTTATTCTGAGGAGACGATCAAAGAACTTGCTGCGATCCTCGAGAAAAAACAGCAGGAGTTTGGTTCTGTGATCTATCTGATTTCGGATGAACCGTATAGAGAACTGGCTTATGATGGCGTAGAAGTTCCATACCTGACGAAATATTATAAGAATACGGTTGTAGGATATTCCTACAGCAAATCTCTGTCTCTGCCGGGAGAGCGTATTGGATATCTGGTCATCCCGGATGAACTGGAAGACAGCGCAACAGTCATCACAGCAGCAGCAATTGCAAACCGTGTACTTGGAAGTGTTAATGCACCATCCCTTATGCAGAAAGTCATCCAGAAATGCGTAGATGCAGAAGTGGATGTGGCTGCTTATGACAGAAACCGTCTGGCACTTTACAATGGCCTTAAAGAATGTGGATTTGAATGTATCAAACCACAGGGCGCATTTTATCTGTTTGTGAAATCTCCGGTTGCAGATGAGAAGCAGTTCTGCGAGGCCGGTAAGAAATATAATATCCTGATGGTTCCGGGAAGCTCCTTTGCCTGCCCTGGATATGTAAGACTGGCATATTGTGTATCTTACGAGACGATTCAGAATTCTCTGCCTGAATTTAAGAAGCTGGCAGCAGAGTATGGGCTGTAGGAAGCCGGAATGTACAGTACACGAATTTGTAAAATGTATAATAGAAATTTATAAGAGTAAAAACAGATAAAAAAGACGCAGGAGCTGACTTTTTTGGTCATGCCCCTGCGTCTTTTGCAGTGCATATCGAGGAAGCACCGGTGGTGCGCTGGTCAGATCTTGTCAATTTTTTTACGGATATCCAGCATTTTCTGATCGAGCTGTGTGATCACAGAAGCACACTGCTGTAATTCTTCATTGATCACTGCTGCCTGCTTTTGTCCGCGTTTGTAACGCAATTGATGGTCGAGGTTGGCCCAGTAATCCATGGCAGCAGTTCGAAGCTGCAATTCTAGTTTGATCCACTGGTTTTCTTTCTGGAATGGAATTGCAATTTCCAGAATCAGATGAAGGCTTTGATAGCCGGATTTCTTTGGCTGCTGTACATAATCTTTGATTTTCAGGATATGGATATCCTGTTGTTTTTCGATCAGGTCAGCCACTTTGTAAATATCATCTACATAAGCACATACAGCACGAACGCCAATCAGGTCATTGATCTTTTCCAGTGCCAGATCAAAATTCAGGTCCAGTCCTTTTTTCTGCATTTTTTTGCAGACACTGTCATAGCTTTTGAGTCTCCATGTTTTCATCTGAATAAAATTTCGTTTATATTTCATCAGCAGAAATGTGTTGATGATGTCGAGTTTGGTCATCATAAGATTGATGGCACATTGTCCTTTAATGCTAAATTCGCTGTCGGTCAGCATGCTCTTAAGAAGTTCTTTCTTTTTCAATTTCTGTCTTTCTTCCTCTAATTGTATCAGTGTAAATGTTTCTGTTGCCCGTAATGCATTTCCCGTTCCCATTAGAATACTCCTCCAGTAATAAATCTGTACGTGATTTGCGTTAAATCAAAGTTAAACAGTCGCGTTGCCAGCGTTAGCTGGAATGCAACCCGTGTGTGGGAATTTTGATTTGGATTTCTGTTTCCCATCATTTAATCTATGAAAAGGGGTGGAGAAATATGACAGGAAAAAATAGAAAATTTTGTTATGAAAATCACAATCTTATGAGTATGAAATCGAGGAAACAGACTTTGAAAACAGGTGTATATCAAATTTTTTGCCTGGGAATTAAGAGGAATGATGAAAATACGGATTGTATAAAATGCTGATTAATGGCGAAAATGTAAGAAATAATTTGTTTGAAATTTTAACAAAATACAGATTGACAAATGATTAACGAACCCGTATAATAAGCGCATATCAATCATTGATAAATAATTAACGTTAATAAATTGACGGAATTGTTTATCGGACTAAAGAATAAGGCTCATATCATAACAGAAAAACAGGAGGATTCACAAATGGCAAAGAAAGAAACCCACATCCCGGCAATCATTGATACTCCGGAAGCACTGGAAGCAAAGATCGCTGCGATGAAAGAAGCACAGAAACTTTTCGCCACTTATACACAGGAGCAGGTAGATAAAATCTTCAAAGCTGCTGCAACTGCAGCTGATAAAGCACGTATCCCGCTTGCAAAAGCTGCTGTTGAAGAAACTGGAATGGGTATCGTTGAAGATAAGGTCATCAAAAATCATTATGCAGCAGAATATATCTACAATGCGTATAAAAACACCAAAACCTGTGGCGTTCTTGAAGAAGATCCGGTTTATGGAATCAAGAAGATTGCGGAGCCGATCGGTCTGATCGCGGCAGTTATTCCAACTACAAACCCGACTTCCACAGCAATCTTTAAAACGCTGATCGCGTTAAAAACCAGAAATGCGATCATCATCAGCCCACATCCTCGTGCAAAAGGAAGTACGATTGAAGCTGCAAGAGTTGTTCTGGAAGCTGCTGTAAAAGCAGGTGCTCCGGAAGGCATTATCGGATGGATCGATGTACCGAGCCTTGAACTTACAAATCTTGTAATGAAAGAAGCTGACATCATTCTTGCAACAGGTGGTCCTGGAATGGTTAAAGCGGCATATTCTTCCGGAAAACCGGCACTTGGAGTTGGCGCCGGAAACACACCGGTTATCATTGATGACACTGCAGATGTTCGTCTGGCAGTAAACTCTATCATTCACTCCAAAACATTTGATAATGGTATGATCTGTGCATCCGAACAGTCCGTAACAGTTCTCGAAGGTGTATATAAAGCAGTTAAAGAAGAATTTCAGTATAGAGGATGCTACTTCCTGAAGAAAGATGAGATTGAAAAAGTAAGAAAAACAATCCTGATCAATGGTGCACTGAATGCCAAGATCGTTGGACAGAAAGCTGCTACGATTGCAGAGATGGCAGGCGTTACAGTTCCGGCAGAAACCAAGATCCTGATCGGTGAAGTAGAATCTGTAGATATCAGTGAAGAGTTTGCACACGAGAAACTTTCTCCGGTACTTGCCATGTACAAGGCAAAAACATTCGACGAAGCGATCGCAAAAGCAGAACAGCTTGTAGCTGACGGTGGATATGGACATACCTCTTCTCTGTATATCAATGTGAATGAGAAAGAAAAAATGGCAAAACATGCAGCAGCAATGAAGACCTGCCGAATCCTGATCAATACTCCATCTTCTCAGGGTGGTATCGGAGATCTTTACAACTTCAAACTCGTACCATCTCTGACACTTGGCTGTGGTTCCTGGGGTGGAAACTCTGTATCTGAAAACGTTGGTGTGAAACATCTGATTAATATCAAGACTGTTGCTGAGAGGAGAGAGAACATGCTCTGGATGAGAACCCCGGAAAAAGTTTACTTCAAAAAAGGCTGCCTGCCGGTTGCTCTGGATGAGCTGAAAAATGTGATGGGCAAGAAACGCTGCTTCATCGTAACAGACTCCTTCCTGTACAAGAATGGATATACAAAGAAAATTGAAGATAAACTGGATGAGATGGGAATTGTTCATACATGCTTCTCTGATGTAGAACCTGATCCGTCTCTGGCTTCTGCAAAAGCAGGTGCAGCAGCAATGCGTGCATTTGAGCCGGACTGCATCATTGCAATGGGCGGCGGATCTGCAATGGATGCCGGTAAGATCATGTGGGTTCTTTATGAAAATCCAGATGCAGACTTCGATGACATGGCAATGGATTTCATGGATATCCGTAAGAGAATCTACACATTCCCGAAAATGGGTAAAAAAGCTTACTTTATCGCTGTACCTACATCTTCCGGTACAGGATCTGAGGTAACACCGTTTGCCATCATTACAGACAAAGAAACAGGAATTAAATGGCCACTGGCTGACTATGAACTGATGCCGGATATGGCAATCGTGGATACCGACAACATGATGAGTGCACCAAAAGGACTGACAAGTGCTTCTGGTATCGATGTTATGACACATGCGATCGAAGCATATGTTTCTATGATGGCTTCTGACTACACAGACGGACTTGCTCTCCGTGCGATCAAACTTGTATTTGATTATCTGCCAAGAGCATACAGAGATGGAAATGATGTAGAAGCAAGAGATCATATGGCAAATGCATCCTGCATGGCCGGTATGGCATTTGCAAATGCATTCCTTGGAGTAAACCATTCCTTGGCTCACAAACTGGGTGCTTTCCATCACATCCCGCACGGTATCGCAAATGCTCTGGTCCTGACAGATGTTATGCGTTACAATGCTGATGAAGTTCCGACCAAGATGGGTACTTTCCCGCAGTATCAGTATCCAAAGACACTGGCACGTTATGCAGAGATCGGACGTTTTGTAGGACTGACAGGAAAAGATGACAAAGAAGTATTTGAGAAACTTCTGGATAAACTGGAAGAACTCAAGAAGATTATTGAGATCAAACCTACGATCAAAGATTATGGTGTAGATGAGAAATACTTCCTTGAGACTCTGGATGAGATGAGTGAACAGGCATTTAATGACCAGTGTACCGGTGCAAACCCGAGATATCCACTTATTGCAGAACTGAAAGAAATCTACCTGAAAGCATACTATGGTAAATAATAAATTTTAGATTGGTGTGTTTTCTTCCATAAAAATATTATAAGCAGTGATTGCCCCGGAATTACAGGAATGTAATACCGGGGCAATTGCTTTATTAGCCATACTATTGTAAGAGAAATTTAGATAAAATTCAGAATCTGTGTATTGCAAGCCGGGGGATATGGATGTTACAATAAGCACTAATGACAATGTTAACATAAACAGAGAGCTTATATAGGAGATATATAAGGAAAAGAAGCTGATGCTTCAGGGGGCATGATTATTGAAACAAAATGAAAACACAAAATATGTAAAACTTGGTATTACAGGAGCGGCAGTTCTGGCATTTGGATTTGCTATCATGTATATTCTGAATCAGAGCAAGAATATTGCAGCAGGTATTCAGTTGGTATTTAATATTCTGAAACCTTTCCTGTATGGTGCGTTGATTGCCTATCTGCTGGCACCGATCTGTAACCGGATGGATGAGCGTTTCCTGAAATGGTTTCCCAAGGCAACAGAAAAGCAGAAGAAAGGTTTGAAATTTCTATCTATTGCAATTGCAGTTATTTGTGCAGTCACGATTGTAGTTCTGCTGATTCTGCTGATTCTTCCGCAGGTATGGGACAGCACAGTGAAGATCATTAAGATACTTCCGGCCAGACTTGCCTATTGTAACCGCATGATTGATCAGCTGCTCAAGGATCAGCCGGAATTGCAGACATATTTTAATCATTTTTCATCACAGGTGGAGAATGGTCTGAATGATGTTCTGAAAGCAAATTCCAGTATGATGACAACGATTCAGGGAATTGTCAATAATATTACAGTACAGTTGATCGAGGTTTTAAGCGTATTCAAAAATATGTTTCTTGGATTTTTGATCGCAGTATATCTTCTTGCAAGCCGTAAACTGTTTGGAGCACAGGCAAAGCTTCTTCTGTATGGTATCTTTCCGAATAAATGGGCGAAGATCATTGAAGAAGAAGTTCATTATACAGACAAAATGTTTAACGGTTTCTTTGTTGGTAAGATCATCGATTCTGCAATTATCGGTCTGATCTGCTTTGCGGGAACCACTTTATTGGGATTCGAATCCGCTGCATTTATCAGTGTTGTGATTGGTGTGACGAATATCATTCCGTTTTTCGGACCATTTATCGGAGCAATTCCATGTGCATTATTACTGCTTCTGGGAAGTAATCCGTGGGATGCTTTATACTTCCTGATTTTTATCGTGATACTTCAGCAGGTGGACGGAAATATCATCGGACCGAAGATCCTTGGTAATACAACCGGAGTTTCCAGTTTCTGGGTATTATTTTCCATTCTGTTATTTGGAGGTCTGTGGGGACTGGTTGGTATGGTGATCGCAGTACCATTGTTTGGGGTTATCTATGATATTATCCGTAAACTGACAGCAAGAGGACTGAAAAGAAACCGACATGAAGAGATGATGCAGGAATATAATGAAAAATTTCATGAAGAGCCTGAAGAAACAGAGACAACTCAAAAGGATACGTTCAGCAAAAAAATTAATGCAAAAATCAATGAGTACATTGATAAGAATGTAAATAACAAATAGCATATTGAGTATAAAAATAAGTCCCATGAGTTTTGACTCATGGGACTTATTTTATGTAAAACACCTTAAGGTGTTTATATTAATGTTTTTATCACTGCTTACGAAATGCTGCACGTTTTCTTTCTCTAGGATCCAGAATTCTCTTACGGATACGAAGGCTTTCTGGTGTTACTTCCAGAAGTTCGTCCTGATCGATGAATTCGATTGCCTGCTCAAGGCTGAGAACTCTTGGCGGTGTCAGTTTCAGAGCTTCATCCGCGGAAGAAGAACGTGTATTGGTCAGATGTTTTGTCTTGCAGACATTCAGCTCGATGTCTTCGGCTTTACCATTCTGTCCGATGACCATACCACTGTATACTTTTTCGCCAGGACCAACGAAGAGTGTTCCACGATCCTGCGCTGAGAACAGACCATATGCAACTGCTTCACCGGATTCAAAGGCAATCAGGGATCCCTGTTTACGATACTGGAAATCTCCTTTATATGGTGCATATCCGTCGAAAGTAGTATTCAGGATACCGGTACCCTTGGTGGAAGTCAGAAATTCACCACGGAATCCGATCAGTCCACGGGATGGAATGTGGAATTCCAGACGAACAGATCCGTCACTTGCTGTGCTCATTCCCTGAAGTTCACCTTTACGCTCGCTCAGTTTCTGGATAACAGTACCGGAGAATTCTTCCGGAACATCTACATAAGCGATTTCCATTGGCTCAAGTTTCTTACCACGTTCGTCCGTGTGATACAGAACTTCCGGTTTACTTACTGCGAATTCATAACCTTCACGGCGCATGTTCTCAATCAGTACGGACAGATGAAGTTCACCACGTCCGGAAACTTTGAAGCACTCTGTAGAGTCAGTATCTTCTACACGAAGGCTGACATCGGTGTTCAGCTCACGGTACAGACGGTCACGAAGATGACGGGAGGTGATGTATTTACCTTCCTGTCCGGCGAGCGGGCTGTCATTTACCATGAAGTTCATGGAAAGAGTTGGTTCGGAAATCTTCTGGAAAGGAATTGCTTCCGGGTTGTCACCGCCGCAGAGGGTATCACCGATATGGATATCTTCGATACCGGAGATCGCTACGATAGATCCGATAGATGCTTCTTTTACTTCGACCTTGTTCAGACCATCAAACTCATAAAGCTTGCTGATCTTAACTTTTTTACGTTTGTCAAGGTCGTGGTGGTTCAGAAGTGTCAGCTCCTGGTTTACTGCAATTTTTCCATTTTCAACTTTGCCGACACCGATACGTCCAACATATTCGTTGTAATCGATGGTACTGATCAGTACCTGTGTGTCTGCGTCCGGATCACCTTCCGGTGCCGGGATATATTTCAGGATGGTTTCAAACAGCGGAGCCATGTTTTCCGGTGTGTCTGCAAGGTCAAGAACTGCATGTCCTGCTTTGGCGGATGCATACAGGAACGGGCAGTCAAGCTGCTCATCGGATGCTTCAAGGTCCATGAGAAGTTCCAGAACTTCATCAATAACTTCTTCCGGACGGGCTTCCGGACGGTCGATCTTGTTGATGCAGACGATGACATGAAGGTCCAGCTCCAGAGCTTTACGGAGAACGAATTTAGTCTGTGGCATAGCACCTTCAAAGGCATCTACCAGAAGAATAACGCCGTCTACCATCTTAAGAACACGTTCTACTTCACCACCGAAGTCTGCATGGCCAGGGGTATCAATGATATTGATCTTTACTCCCTTGTAATGTACAGCAGTGTTTTTGGATAAAATAGTAATTCCACGCTCACGTTCAATGTCGTTGGAGTCCATGACACGTTCCTGAACTTCCTGGTTTTCACGGAATACACCGCTTTGTTTAAGGAGCTGATCCACCAGGGTAGTTTTGCCGTGATCGACATGGGCGATGATGGCAACGTTACGTACGTCTTCGCGTTTTGTCTTCATAAAAATCGAAATCCTTTCTTTTTTCTTCTATATAAATGTGTAAAAACTTTTTTTCGTGATACGATATTCCAGTTTACCACATTTTTCGCAGATTACAAGGAGTTACAGAAATTTTTTTAATTTTTTGGTTCTAAATCTTCAGGGGTATTCATAGCTTAGTATAGACAAAATACCCAAAGAGGAAGGAGAACAACATTATGGCAGACAAAATCATTGAAAACAATCAGGTATCGATCATGGGGAAAATTGATACAGGCTTCACATTCAGTCATCAGGTATTTGGTGAAGGCTTTTATACCATGGAGCTTCTTGTGCGCAGGCTGAGTGATTCTGAGGACAGGATTCCGGTCATGGTTTCAGAAAGGCTTCTGGATATAACGCAGGATTATACGGGGCAGTATATTGAGATCCATGGACAATTCCGGTCTTATAACAGGCATGAAGAAAAACATAACCGTCTGGTTCTTTCTGTTTTTGCGAGGGAAGTAAATTTTGTTGAGGAGCAGGACGAATCACTTCCGGTCAATCAGATCTTCCTGGATGGATTTATCTGTAAGCCGCCGGTCTACCGAAAAACGCCGCTTGGCAGAGAAATTGCAGATATGCTTCTGGCAGTGAACCGTCCTTACAGTAAATCTGATTACATACCATGTATCTGCTGGGGCAGAAATGCCAGATATGCATCAGCGTTTACTGTTGGAGGTCATGTGCTTCTGTGGGGAAGAATTCAGAGCCGTGAATATATGAAGCGGATCGGTGAGAATCAGTCAGAGAGAAGAACAGCATATGAGGTGTCTGTAAGTAAGCTGGAATATATAGATTAGAAGGGGCAAAGTAGTTCGGTATTGCTTTTTTGGCGGAACTGCGGTAAGATAAGACCAATAATGCGATAAGCGAGTCTTAGATAACATTAAGAGGAAGTATTATGGAAAAAGAATTAACAGAGGTATACTGCGGAAACGGCAAAGGCAAGACTGCACTGGCTATCGGACAGAGTCTCCGTGTGGCTACCCAGGGCAAAAGCGTGATCGTGATCCAGTTTCTGAAAGGAAGAGACCAGCGTTCGCTGGATTTCCTGCAGGATGTGGACAACCTGGATTTTAAGATCTTTCGCTTCGAAAAGAGAGAATGCTGCTACGAAGACCTGACAGAAGAAGAAAAGGCAGAGGAGAAATCCAACATTCTGAACGGACTGAATTTTGCCCGTAAAGTTGTTGTTACTCAGGAATGCGATTTTTTGGTTCTTGATGAGATTCTTGGACTTCTTGACTGTGGTATCATAACAGTTGAGGGAATCGCAGATATACTGAAACACAAGGATGAATCTATGCATATTGTCATGACTGGATGGAATTTCCCGGAGGAATTAAGACCGTATGTAGATGTGATCACAACGCTGAACACCGAGGAAGTTCATCCATTGGATGCCAACGAATAATATAAATTACAGAAGAATAAAAGGAGGAGTTAAAATGGCAATTTTTAAAGGTGCGGGCGTCGCAATTGTTACCCCTATGTATGAAGATGGAAAGGTGAATTACGATAAACTGGAAGAACTGCTGGAATTCCAGATCGCCAACAGCACAGATGCCATTATTATCTGTGGAACAACCGGTGAGTCTTCTACAATGACACACGGAGAACATCTTAAAACAATTAAATTTGCAATTGATAAAGTAAATAAACGTGTACCGGTTATCGCAGGAACAGGTTCTAACTGTACAGAGACAGCAATCATGATGTCAAAGGAAGCTGCATCCTACGGAGCAGATGCATTACTGGTTGTAACTCCTTATTATAATAAAGCAACACAAAAGGGACTTATCGCTCACTATACTGCAATCGCAAATGCAGTTCCTGAGACTCCGATCATTATGTATAATGTACCGAGTCGTACAGGATGTAACATCCAGCCGGCAACCGTTGCCACACTGGTTAAAAATGTTAAGAACATCGTAGGCCTGAAAGCCGCAAGCGGAGATCTTTCTCAGATCGCAAAGACAGTATCTCTGGCAGGTGCTGATCTGGAACTGTATTCCGGAAATGATGATCAGGTTCTGCCGATCCTTTCACTTGGCGGACTTGGCGTTATCTCTGTACTTTCTAATGTTGCACCGAAGGAAACACATGATATGGTCATGAAATTCATGGAAGGTGACACTGCAGGTGCTGCTAAGATTCAGATCGATGCGATTCCGCTGATCAATGCTCTGTTCTGTGAAGTCAATCCGATTCCGGTTAAGACAGCACTGAACCTGATGGGTATGAATGTAGGACCTCTTCGTATGCCTCTTTGTGAAATGGAAGAAAGCAATAAAGAAACCCTGAAGAAAGCACTGCAGGATTTCGGAATTAAGCTGGCATAAAACAGGTATAGGATACGGAGGAATACTATTATGGTAAAAATTATCATGCACGGATGCTGCGGACATATGGGACAGGTGATTTCTGATCTTGTTGCAAAAGATGCCAATGCAGAGATCGTAGCAGGAATTGATGTAACAGATAAAGGAAATACTACTTATCCGGTATTTACCAATATTAAAGAATGTCAGACAGAGGCAGATGTCCTGATCGATTTCTCTTCTGCAAAGGCAGCAGATGCATTACTGGATTACTGCACAGAGCGTAACCTTCCGGTTGTTCTCTGCACAACAGGTCTGTCTGAAGAACAGCTTGCAAAAGTTGAAGAGACAGCAAAAAAGATTCCGGTACTGAAATCTGCAAACATGTCACTTGGTATCAACACTCTGATGAAACTGATCCAGGAAGCTGCAAAGGTTCTTGCAACAGCTGGATTTGATATGGAGATTGTAGAGAAACATCATCATCTGAAACTGGATGCTCCGAGCGGTACAGCGCTGGCACTTGCTGACAGCCTGAATGAAGCGATGGATAATCAATATCACTATGTGTATGACAGAAGCCAGAAACGTGAGATGCGTGATGAAAAAGAAATCGGTATTTCTGCAGTACGTGGCGGTACGATCGTTGGTGAACATGAAGTGATCTTTGCCGGCGAAGACGAAGTGATTGAATTTAAGCATACCGCTTATTCAAAAGCCATCTTCGGTAAAGGTGCAATTGAAGCGGCTAAATTCCTGGCTGGTAAACCGGCCGGAAAATACGATATGGCTGATGTGATCGAAGGCTGATCGTAGTTTTGTATTAATATTGAAATTCTGGCAGGCATGTATCGAAAGATATGTGCCTGTTTTTTTACATTATTTTGCATAGGAATCTGCCAGATTGTACA
Organism: Blautia sp. 210820-DFI.6.14; assembly: GCF_020558815.1. Classification (NCBI taxonomy): domain Bacteria; kingdom Bacillati; phylum Bacillota; class Clostridia; order Lachnospirales; family Lachnospiraceae; genus Blautia; species Blautia sp. 210820-DFI.6.14. Next base: position 422,243 of record NZ_JAJCKS010000001.1, on the reverse strand, counting down.
TATTATCATTACAAGTTTAAATCCATAGTAAAGGAGAAATTAGAATGAAAAAAATACGCACAATTCTGACAGGAATCCTCCTGATCCTGACGTTGAGCATCTTTACTGCCTGCGGAAATAACAATGCACCGGCAGATGAGGCAGGAACAGCTGCAGAAGAAAACACGACCGATACAGGGACGAATGAAAATGCAGATGCTGTGAATGATAAAAAAGACAATGAAAATACGGATAATTCAAATAATAAAGTAACGGACAACGAAGGTGTGGCAGACGATGCTACAATCGATAACGGTGATACCATGTCCGAAGGAACAGACAATGATAATGTGCCTAATAATACAGAAGATGGAAGTGTGGCGCAGGATCTTGGTGATGGTGTCCGTGATATTGGCGATGGAGTTGGCAACGCAGTAGAAGATGTCGGTGATGCGGTCGGAGATGTCATTGATGGAGATGCCGAGACACGATAACGGTTACTGTTCACCCCGTTCACCGCAACCAATGATTTGATTTATTCATTTAGCACAATAAAGTGCTTGCATCAGATGAAAAATCATATTATCATAGCATCAGATAAACCTGATGATTTATAGTACAGGCTTCGGATTCAGGAAATCCGGGGCCTTTTTGAAAGGAAAATACAGATGAAATTTCGACCATGCATTGACATACATAATGGAAAAGTAAAACAGATCGTAGGCGGAAGCCTCAAAGATGCCGGAGATCAGGCAAGAGAGAATTTTGTGTCCGGTCAGGATGCAGCCTTTTATGCTGAGCTGTATAAAAATGCCGGATTAAAGGGCGGACATGTTATCCTTTTGAACGGAAAAGATTCAGAGTATTACGAGGCGACCAGAAATCAGGCACTTAAGGCACTGGCAGCTTATCCGGGAGGCTTACAGATCGGCGGTGGTGTCTGTCCGGATAATGCGGAAGATTATCTGAAAGCAGGGGCAAGTCATGTAATTGTTACTTCCTACGTCTTTAAAGACGGACAGCTTTCCTGGAAAAATCTAAAAAAAATAGAAGAAATTGCAGGAAAAGAGCATCTGGTCCTGGACTTAAGCTGCCGTAAAAAAGACGATCAGTATTTTATTGTGACAGATCGTTGGCAGAAATTTACAAATGTACCGGTGACACTCGAAGTAATGGAAGAACTGGGAAATCATTGTGATGAATTCCTTGTGCATGCGGTAGATGTCGAGGGAAAGGCAAATGGAATTGAAACAGAACTGGCGGACCTGCTTTCTGACTATACACAGCGACCGGTGACTTATGCGGGAGGTGTCGGAAGCATGGAAGATCTGAAACTTCTGAAAAAGCATGGAAAAGATCGTTTGGATGTTACCGTTGGCAGCGCATTGGATCTTTTTGGAGGAACGATTCCGTTTGAAACACTAAAAAATCTGGATGATCTGCATATATGACAGGTGGAAATTCTTGACGAAAAAGTTTTCAGATTATATGATGTAGGCAGGAATATGGGTGGTGAGAACACCCACTAAATAAATGATCACAGGGAGGTATTTATCATGAGTGAAGTACTTGACAAAATCAAAAGCAGAAGAAGTATCCGTAAATACAGGAGTGATATGATTCCACAGGATAAGCTGGAGAAGATCATCGAAGCAGGAACTTATGCGGCAACAGGAATGGGAAAACAGTCTCCGATCATCATTGCTGTAACGAACAAAGAACTTCGTGATAAGCTTTCTGCAATGAATGCAAAGATTATGGGCGTTGATAATATGGATCCATTTTATGGAGCACCGGTTGTTCTGATCGTGCTGGCTGATAAGAGCAGACCAACATGTGTCTATGACGGAAGTCTTGTTATGGGAAATCTGATGCTGGAAGCAGAAGAGCAGGGAATCGGAAGCTGCTGGATCCACAGAGCAAAAGAAGAATTTGAAAGTGAAGAAGGAAAAGAAATCCTGAAATCCCTTGGAATCGAAGGTGATTATGAAGGGATCGGACACTGCATTCTGGGTTATGCGGACGGTCCGGCACCGAAGGCTGCACCAAGAAAAGATTCCTATGTATATCATATAGATTAAACGTAGTAATAATATTGCTTAAATAATGGGTTGGTGGGGAAATTTCCCCACTGACCATTTTTTGTCCATTGAAAATAGAAAGTTTATCTGAATATAATGTAGAAAGATAAAAAAATATTGCCAGAGATGGAGGAAATACCAATGAACAAGATTAAACATGCAGCAGCTAAGAAGGTTTTCGCAGGAGTAATGGATTATGCTGTTGATCAGGTGAATAAGAATCCTGAGACAGCTTATGAGAAAATTGTCGACACTGCTGAGAAGTATTTAAAAGATTTTGGAAAGGGTGTGAACTGGGATTATCTCAGGAAAGTTGCCTGTAATCCGGAATATACACTGAATCGTTATATAACTTCCATGGTACAGGAACTCCATCCTAATGTTCTGAAGACAACTCTGATGAATCTTGGATTTGAAGCTTTCTATAATGGAACAAAAACAATTCATGAGATGCGAGAAATACATAAATGTAATATCCCGTGGATCATTCTGATGGATCCTACCAGTGCATGTAACCTGCATTGTACAGGATGCTGGGCAGCAGAATACGGAAACAAGCTGAACCTGTCCTTTGACGATATGGATTCAATCGTTACACAGGGTAAAGAACTGGGAGTTTATTTCTATATGATGACAGGTGGAGAGCCGATGGTAAGAAAGAAAGACATCATCGAACTCTGCAGAAAACACAATGACTGTGTATTCTTTGCATATACAAATGGAACACTGGTTGATGAAGCACTCTGCAAACAGATGCAGGAAGTTGGAAACCTGTTTCTTGCCTTAAGCGTTGAGGGTGAGCCGAATGTTAACGATATGCGTCGTGGAGAAGGTGTGTACAATAAGGTTATGCATGCCATGGATCTGCTGAAAGAGCATGGACTTGTATTTGGTACATCAATCTGCTATACAAGTGCCAACTATAAGAGCGTTACCAGTGATGAGTTTATTAAGATGCTTGTTGATAAGGGTTGCCGTTATGCTCTGTACTTCCATTACATGCCGGTTGGAAATGCAGCATCTGTTGATCTGCTGCTGAATCCGGAACAGCGTGTTTATGTGAAGAACCGTGTAAGAGAGATCCGTAACATGGAACATGGCCCTGGAATCTTCACTATGGACTTCCAGAATGATGGGGAATTTGTTGGTGGATGTATCGCCGGAGGAAGAAACTACTTCCACATCAATGCAAATGGTGATGCAGAACCTTGTGTATTTATCCATTATTCCAATGGAAACATTCATGAGAATACAATCCTTGAGATTCTGAAACAGCCGTTATTCATGGCTTACCATAACAACCAGCCGTTTAACGATAACATGCTTCGTCCATGCCCGATGCTTGAGAATCCAGAGATCCTGCAGCGTATCGTAAAAGAAAGTGGTGCACATTCAACAGATCTGCAGTCTCAGGAGACAGCAGAACATCTTTGCAGTAAGTGTGTTCATTATGCCGAGGAGTGGGCTCCGGTTGCGGAGAAGCTGTGGGCTGAGGAGCATAAGGAGTAAAAAAATTCATAACATTAAAAACGTCATTCCTGCATCTGTATTTCAGACAATTCAGAAATTCAGAAGTACTAGCAGAATAAAATAATATAAAAAGCACCCCGAAAAATGATGAACTCGCAAAGCTCAGACAGCATCATTTTTCGGGGTAAAATATTATTTTCTTCTTAAGTACTTCTACAAATTTCTTCAGGCGTCTGAATAGCAGATGCAGGAAGGACGTTTTTTTATTCTGAAGTTTTTATATGGGCAGGGAAAGAACCGGGAGACTATTGAGATTAAGAAAGCTAAAGGCACAACGGGATTGGTGATAGAAGCTTAATGGGGAAAGGTTAGGGTTTATTTTTGCAGGGGTTTGTATTAGAATAGGGTTACTAGAGAGATTATAGAGTACGAAGTGGAGAAGATATATGAAGGTTGTTATTTTAGCGGGTGGTTTTGGGACAAGGATCAGTGAGGAGAGTCATCTTAAGCCAAAGCCAATGATCGAGATCGGGGAGAAGCCGATCTTATGGCACATCATGAAGATGTATTCTGCGTATGGTTTTAATGAATTTGTAATCTGCTGTGGATATAAGCAGCATGTGATCAAGGAGTGGTTTGCAGATTACTATCTTCATAACAGCAATATCACATTTGATTTTACACAGGAAAATAAAATGATCGTGCACAATAACGTGCTGGAACCATGGAAGGTAACGCTGGTTGATACAGGTCTGAATACTATGACCGGCGGTCGTATCAAACGCGTAAAAGAGTATCTGGATGGAGATACGTTTATGCTCACTTACGGTGACGGAGTTGCAGATGTAAATATCAGAGAACTTCTGGAATATCACCGCTCCCATGGTAAAATGGCGACGATTACAGCAGCACAGCCGGGAGGACGATTTGGTATCCTGGATATTCAGAATGATGGAACGATCACGAATTTTAAAGAGAAGAAAAAAGAAGACGGAGGCTGGATCAATGCCGGATTTATGGTGCTGGAGCCGTCCATTATTGAGCTGATCGAAGGAGACCAGACTGTATTTGAAAAAGAACCGCTCGTGGAGGCAGCCCGCATGGGACAGCTGAATGCATATCGCCACAAAGGATTCTGGCAGTGTATGGATACTCTGCGTGAAAAGAATCTTCTGGAGACATTGTGGCAGAGTGGACAGGCTCCATGGAAGATTTGGGAATAAACAGAATCGGTCAGAAAACAATCTGGTGTAAAATAAATCTGTTGGAGGAATTGTTTTGAGTGCAACAAGCTGTGATTACTGTGCAAATTATGTATATGATGAAGAAAGTGAAAGCTATTACTGCGATGTGAATCTGGATGAGGATGAATACTACCGCTTTATCAGTACAGAATATAAAGAATGTCCGTATTATCGTAATGGGGATGAGTACATTGTGGTGAGGCATCAATTATAATTTACAGGTAGTATTCCGCGAGGTGTTTTGCCATGAATATGGCAAAATCCCGAGACATACGGGGCAAAATGCCATCACCGAAGGTGATTTGGAATGCATTTTGACCAACGACTGTGAACGAAGTGAACAGTTGTAGTGAGACACCAGATGTAAAAATTACGAAAGTCAGTAATTAAGGGATCGGAGAAAAACATGATTACAGTAGAGCTGGATAATTTCAGCCTGAGAGAAATCTGCCGGTCGGGACAGTGCTTCCGTATGCACGAGACGGCAGAAAATAACACATATGAACTGGTTGCCGGGGATAAATATCTGAAAATATCTCAGGCAGGAAGCATTGTAAATTTTTATTGCAGTGATGTAGAATTTATCTGTTATTGGGTACCGTATTTTGATATTGATTCGGACTATGGACGCTATATTGAAAAGGTGAATCCGAGGGACACGTATCTGAGTGCGGCAGTACAGTGCGGAAATGGGATCCGTATTCTGCGACAGGATCTTTGGGAAATGATCATTACTTTTTTGATCTCGCAGCAGAATAATATTTCCAGAATCCGGAGCTGTATCGAGAGGCTTTGTGTCAGATATGGTGAGAAACTGAAAGCAGGAGATATCGAATATTATTCCTTTCCGACACCGCAGCAGTTGTCCGGGGCGACAGAAGAAGAACTGCGGAGGCTTGGAATGGGATACCGTGCCAGATATATCGTGGAGACAACGCGAAGCATTCTGGAGGGAGAAGTTTCACTGGAAAAACTGTATCAGATGAAGTATTACCGCAGAGCACGAAAAGAACTGATGAAGCTCAGTGGAGTAGGCGAAAAAGTAGCAGACTGCATTTGTCTGTTTGCATTGCATCACATGGATGCATTCCCGATCGATACGCATATCCGGCAGGTTCTTAACGAACATTATCGCAGAGGTTTTCCGAACAGGAGATATCATGGCATGAGAGGCATTATGCAGCAATATATTTTTTATTATGAACTGATCGGAGAGAGAGGGAAGATATGAAGTATTTTGTAAATGTGCTGGTGGATGTTCTTGGAGCAGTCTATCAGGCAGCAGGCGCATCGCTGCTTATCGCGGTTCTGATCATGTGTGTCTATATGCTGGGAAGGAAGCAGGGGGTTGGACCGGTAGCCAGAGCGTGGATCTGGCAGTTTAAAGAAAGCAGCTGGTTTCGCAGACACTTTTTCCTTGTGTTTTATACCTGTATGCTGCTTTTTCGTACGTTATTCTGTCGGAGCGTCTGGGGAAATCCGCTGGAAAACGTGATCGGAATCTGGGGACTGCATTATAACGGACAGCTGTATACGGAGAATTTTGAGAATCTGATACTGTTTATGCCGTTTATTATTTTTCTTTTCTGGGCGAGAGAAGAAAAAGATCACACAAAGGATAAAAGAATTAAGGAAGTATTGTTGAACAGTTTTGAGATCAGTTTCTGCTTTTCACTTGGAATTGAAACCTGCCAGCTTTTTTTGAAAATTGGAACGTTTCAGCTGACAGATCTTTTCTTTAATACGCTTGGCGGAATGCTCGGTGGAGTGATCTACTGGGGATTTGAGAGAACCAGAAAAAGAATTGTTTTCGGCGTGAAGAGAATAGGCGGCTGGGATGTTATCCCGTGGAAAAATGTCGCACAGAAGGAAGCAGATGTGGAAAACACTGCGGAAACTGTTACAGTCGTAGAGGGAAGCCTTCCGGAAGAGGCGATTGCGCCGGAATGTTCGGAACCAAGATATGCTGCAATCGAGAAACTGGTAAGAGAAGCCGGACAGAAAATGTTGAAGGCGAGACCGGGTGAGGAAAATATCCACAAAAAAGAGGGACTTGCAAATTTCTGCACGGATTATGATACAGCGATCCAGAGATTTCTGATCAAAGGTCTGGGTGAGATTCTTCCGGGAGCTGCTTTCTTCGGGGAAGAAGACACGGAAGGAAACGCCGGTGCTGATGCAGAGGGTGAATTTACTTTCTACATAGATCCGATCGATGGAACTACGAACTTTATGTTTGATTATCATCACAGTTGTATATCGGTTGGTCTGGCGCATGGCGAGCAGATGATTGCCGGATTTGTATATCATCCATATGTGGACGATATGTATGTGGCAGTGAGAGGACACGGAAGTTATCTGAATGGAAAAAGACTTCAGATGGCTGACAAACCGGTGGAAGAGGGAATCGTGGAATTTGGCTGTGCGAGATACAATGAAGCAGGAATCGACTGGCTATTCCGCGTGGTAAAAGAAATGTTCCAGAACAGTCTTTCTATTCGCTGCGGTGGTTCTGCGGCACTGGGACTCTGCAGAGGAGCATCCGGAAGTAACACCGTTTATCTGGAACTGAAACTGCAGCCGTATGATTATGCGGCAGCATCGGTGATCCTGGAGGAAGCCGGAGGTAAGATTACACAGATCGATGGCAGCCCGATTACCTTACATGAGGGATGCTCGATCATCGGAGGAACACCTGCAGCATGGCAGGAGAGCAAAGAGGCCTTCGAAAAATTAAAAGAAGAGATGTAGATCAGAACCGACAAGATTCTAAAAATCAGTAAAAAAGCATTGTGTGGTTGAAAAACTGCATAGTGCTTTTTTATTACGAAAAAGTTAAAATAAAATAACAAGTGTATTTCGTGCTATTTTGTTGCTGAAAATGATTTTTAATAAGAACATTAATGAGAAAAAAAGTCAATTTCTGGTTAGAAAATGCTAACATTTTTGTGGACATGAAAAAAGAGTTATGGTATAAAAATAAATGGTTAGAAAACGCTAACGCAATGGTGTATAAATAAAGAGGAGGAAGGAAATGGCAAATCAGAGATTGATGAAAAAAGTTGCACCAGTTGTTTTGAGTGCAGCGGTCGTAATGACAAGTATGCCGGCAACAGCTTTTGCAGCAGATTTTTCTGATACAGAAGTTACTGTAGCAGAGGAAAGTGCTGATATTGAAGAAGCAAGTGCAGAAGCTGCGGACACAGATGTTGTGGAAGATACAGAGGATACAGATGTAGACGTTGAAGAAGCAGCAGAGGACGTGACAGAGGATGAAGAAACATCTGATGAAGAACTCTTCAGCGCAGAGGTCAGTGAAGATGAATTTGCTGATGAGGCTGGAGATGGACAGACAGAAGGCGAAGCATATGTCCTCATGAACATTCCTTATGACGATTTTTATAAGGCAGAATTAAAGAATAATGATGTGAAAGTTGATACATTCACATCTGCAACAAAACAGAAGACAAGATCCAGTCTTGCAAAAGGCTCTTATCACGTAAATTCAGATGGAAGCGATATCACTGGTGTGACTTTTCCTGTGAAAGTATCTGATATTTCAGTATTGAAGGACAAAAAACAGATTAAAGATAACGCTTCAGTGAGTATCACAACAGCTATAAAGGGAAAAGAAACTACTACAGAATACAAAGGAAAAGATGCTCTTTTTGAAAGCGACTCATATTCCTATTATGTTCTTTCTGAGGAACCATCCTACTACAAAGAACTGACAGTCGGTGAAGATGGAAGTTTTACATTCAGTGCCATTAAAGGTAAATCAGCAGCACCGGAGACAAAACAGGTGCAGGCTGAATTCAAAACAAAATCCAACTATGGTGACTACCAGCTGAAGTTTGATAAGACTGAATTCAAAAGCATTATCAATATAGATACTGACACAGTGTATGGTGCAGTTATTAATACAACAGACGGAACAACCTATGGTCTCTGCCATCAGGAAAATATCTGGAAAGGATATGAGTTGGCATGGAGTACAGGATATACAACAGAAAGTCATGGATGCCATCTCAACTCTGAACATTTTGAGTCTATGATGGGAAAGACAATTGACAGCGTAACATATTATGCAAGTAATGGCATTTATACATTAGATATTGCAGATGTAAAGGTTCTGGCCAAAACTGGTGTGACAGCGACTGTTACAGATATCCATACAACTGATACAGAAGCAGCGGTTACTCTGGACGGAACTCTTCCAGAAGGATTTTTAGCAGAATATACTGTTGACGAAACAGAAGTTGCTTATGCAGATGGTAAGATTACAACAGGAGCACTGGCGGCAGGTTCCCATACATTGACGATCAGTGATGCTAATGATGTATATGCTCCGATTCAGGCTTCCTTCTATGCAAAAGAGGCAAATGTACCGGCTGTATATGATGCGACAGAACATAAAATCGCAGCAGCTGACGGAATTACTGAAGACCAGTTAAAAGCATATATTAAAACAATTACTTCTGTAACAGTGGGAGATAAGACTTATGCAGCTTCAGGAAAAGGTGCAACAGTGATTGTCAAGAAAGACGGAACACTGGATACCTCTAAACTGGAATTGGCAGAAGGTACAAAATTTGTAGTAACATCCAGTTCATATGATAATCTCGAATTCTCTTACAGCCTTTACAGCTATGTGTACGCAGGACTCACCTGGGGTGAATACTGGAGTCAGGAGAGTGTGACCGCAGCGGGAAACGTAAGCGGATCTGATGAAAAAGACTCTCATAATGAATCTGATACAGGCGCATTTGATGCAGTAACAAGAGCTACAACAAATCATGGCCTTCACAGAGGAAGCTATCAGTGCATGGCAACAATTTATACAACAGAAGGCAATGCATATCAGTTATCTTACTGGAAGAGCAGTACAGAACCGGTTCTTGCAGATGGAACAGTTGCAATCTGGACTCCGGCAGATAGAAAGACTGGTACTCCGGCATCTATTCAGGTAAATGGCGGAGCGAAAGAAAGCCTTGATCATTATGCAGTAACAGGTATTAAATATGTCCCTGTACAGGTAAAAGCTGAAGATTATGCAGATTTTGCAGCAAAATATCCGGTAGTAAAAAATGGTGAAATACTTGTTGGTGGTTTCTCTGAAAACAATCTGAAAGCATACAGCGAGACTGCAAATGTAACAGTAAACACAAATGGACTGAAAACAGTAACTAAGAATGAAGATGGAAGCTTCTCTTTCAGTGCAAGAAAAACAGGAACAGAATCCGGTATTCAGGGAACTGATCTCAAAGTTGCAACTGGAATTAAGCCAGAGGTTAAAACAGCAAGTGGATCTTATGGAGAATTCCTTCGTGTGGATCTGAATGGTAATTATGGTGGTCTTGGTGCTGCAATGCAGGCAGTTAAATGGGATTACTATGGAAATGGTAATACAGTACTTGCAACATATGGTACGAAATTTGCTGCTGATAACTGGATGCATAAAATGATGGGAATTCAGCTTGGTCTGACACATTCTGTAAGATGCCAGCTTCCGGCAGGAACAGATGGAACAGGTCACTGGAAATTGACCGTTTATGCACTGGGATATCAGGACTATACATTTGAGTTTGATGCAACAGCTACCAATATTGTGACTCCAACAGATCCGTCCACAATTGATACAACAGCACTGAAAGCAGCACTTGAAAAAGTAAAAGCTCTCAATAAGGATGATTATACAGAGGAATCCTGGAAGAAAGTAGAAGATGAAGCTACTGAAACACAGGAAATGCTGAAAGAAATTGAGGCAGCAATTAAGGATAAGACAACAGTTGCATTCAGCCAGGCTGCAGTAGATGAGCAGGTTAATGAGCATCTGACAGCAGCAATCAATGGACTTGTGAAGAAAGAAAAACCTGTAGAGCCGGTAGTGACACCAGATGTTAAACCAACAGTAACACCAGGTAAAAATGAAACTAAGCCAACAGCAACTCCGACGCCAGTAGTTAAGCCTGGTATCACTGCAAAAGTCTCACAGGTTTATGTCGGAAAGAAAGCTACAATCAAAGTTACCAAAACTAAGGTAACAGGAAAAGTTACTTTCAAATCCAGCAATAAGAAAGTTGCAACAATCAACAGTAAGGGTGTTATCACAGGTAAGAAAGCTGGAAAAGCTGTTATTACTGTAAAAGTTGGTAAATACACCAAGAAATTAACTGTTAAAGTTAAGAAACCTTCCTTCAAGCTTGTAAAATCTTCTGTAAAGCTGAAAAAAGGTAAGAAAACAACGATTAGAGTAAAAGCAGCACCGGTATCTAAAGTTACATACAAGACCAGCAACAAGAAAGTTGCAACAGTTAACAGCAAAGGTGTTGTAACAGCTAAGAAGAAAGGAACAGCAAAGATTACTGTTAAATGCAATGGAATTACAAGGACATTCAAAGTAACAGTAAAATAATTCCTTTATAAAATACACATACAAAAGAACGGGGGCCGTTTATAACTGCCCCTTCTTTTGTATGTTAAGGGGTAGATTATATGTACAAAAAGAATCTTATGAAACTTCTTCCGGCAGTTGCTGTAATTATTGCGATCGCAGCAGCTGGATTTCAGCAGGACAGTGAAGTGAAAAGTACAAAAACAGTTCAGGCAGCTGAGAATGAACTGATAAAATCAGATGAACTTACGAGTCTGCTGACAACTGCATATTTTAATGACGGAGGAATGAAGGATACGGATGAGGCAGACAGCAGCATTCTGAAAACAAAGAAAAGTAAATCCAAAATAAAAAAAGCGGGAATTACGACAGGAAAAACAAAAGCACTTCCGGAAAAGTCAGCAGCAGCTTCTGGGCAGGGGCAGGGAACGACCACGACACCTACAACTTCTGTTCCAAAGGGCGGATATAAAGATGGGATTTATCAGGGAAGTGGAACTGGATTTGGTGGAACGATCACTGTTCAGGTAACGATTTCCGGAGGAAAGATTGCTTCTATAGAAATACTGAGTGCTGCTGGTGAAACAGGCTCTTATTTTGCATCAGCCAAAGGCGTGATCAGCAAGATGATCTCCGGTCAGACTCCAAATGTCGATGCAGTAAGCGGCGCAACCTATTCCTCAAATGGAATCATCCAGGCAGTTCAGAATGCACTGTCAAAGGCCGGAAAAGGAAAAGCTGCAAAGACAACGAAAAAGACGACCAAGAAGAATACCAATACTTCAAATAAAACAACAACGCCGGTTGAAATTACAAAACCGTCCGGAGAGGTAACTTATAAAGATGGAATGTATACTGCAGAAGCAGAAGGATTTGACGGTCCAGTAAAAGTCACTGTTACGATTAAAGACGGAAAGATAACCGCAATCACAAATACGAACACTGATACAAAAGAATATTTTAATAAAGCATGGAATAGTATTCAGCCAAAGATTCTCGAAAAACAGGCAGTGTATGGTGTGGACACCGTAAGCGGAGCAACGTTTTCTTCAAATGGTATTCTTAAGGCGGTACAGAAAGCCCTGGAACAGGCTGCGGTAAATGTGACACCGGCACCAGAAGTGACGGTAACTCCAACTCCGGCACCGACAACCGCTCCAGCACCGGTTATACCGGATACCCCGAAGGTTTTATATAATGACGGCACATATACGGGTATCGGAATTGGATATGGTGGAAAGATAAATATCTGTGTAACAATTAAAGATGGAATGATTACGGAAGTATCTCAGACCAATGAAGGAGAAACACCAAGATATTTCAGAAATGCATGGAATGTAATACAGCCGGCAATTCTTGCAAAACAGAGTACGGATGGTATTGACACTGTATCTGGAGCGACATATTCTTCCGAGGGAATTCTGTATGGAGCAAAATCGGCTTTAGAGCAGGCTTTAAAAACATCAGATACGACACCGACACCAACTGCAACTCCGAATCCGACAGAAACACCGGAACCAACATCAACACCAGAACCAACAGCAACACCGATACCAACAGAAACACCGGAACCAACAGCAACACCGGAACCAACAGCAGTACCAGAGCCAACAACAGCACCCGGAGCCGGGTATAAAGATGGAAGTTATACGGGAACAGGAGAAGGATTCAATGGTCAGGTAACTGTTACGATTAATGTGTCAGGGGGAAATATTGTGTCAGCCGGATATGATGGAGAAGATGATGAACCTGAATTTTCAAATGCATGGAATGGCATTTATAATCAGATCATGGGAAAACAGTCTGCCGATGGAATAGATACAGTGACAGATGCTACATATTCTTCAAATGGACTGATTCAGGCATTTCAGAGTGCTATCAGCCAGGCAAAATAATAAATGTTCGATAGTGAAAAAGAAAACTTGAAAATATAAGGAGTCTGAAAGGAAAACTTTAGATGAAATACCAGAATTTTATTATGAGAATTTTGTGTCTTCTGTTGATTCTTGCCGCTGTAGTAGGATATAATTCTATGCAGAAAAAAGATACGCAGGCACAGGAATCACAAGAGATCGCTGCGCTCACAAAACGCGTGGAGAAACTGGAGAAACAGAATACGGAGATGTTCTCTGCACTGGAGGAGGCTGTGAGGAATCAGGAAGCAGCAATCGCACAGGCAAAGAGGGATGCAAAAGACAAAGATGATGCTGCAAAAGAGGATGCGGAGGAAGCTGACTCTGCAGATACAGAAGAGTCTGATGATTCGGAAAATGTATACAAAGATGGTACGTATACTGGTTCTGCACAGGGATTTGGAGGTGCGATCACCGTACAGGTCACACTTGCAAATGATGAGATCACAGATATTCAGGTGACAAGTGCACCGGGTGAGGATTCCGCTTATCTTTCACAGGGAGAAGGCGTGATCAGTTCCATTATTTCCGCGCAGAGTACGGATGTGGATACGGTATCAGGTGCAACATTCAGCTCTACAGGTATTATCAATGCAGTTGTAGATGCTCTTGGAAAGGCGGAAAACGGATGAAAAAGAGGCAGAGAAAGGTCCGTTTGATCCGGGCTGCCATACAGCTTGTATTTTTTATCTTTTATCCGGCACTTTTTTCAACGGCATTTGCAGGAGTAAAATCTGTTTTTCAGGCAATTGCAGCACACCAGCAGATTGCCTGGAACTCATTTCTTGATGTGACAGGATTACTTCTTCTGGTTACGATTTTGTTTGGCAGACATTTCTGCGGATATGCATGTGCATTCGGTTCGCTGGGAGATGCCATGTATGAACTGACTGTTTTTATCAGACAGAAAGTATTTCATAAAAAGGGAAGACATGGATATCCGGAAAAAGCAGTCAGAATCCTTCAGAAGGTGAAGTATATACTTCTGGCATTTCTTCTGCTTTCCATCCTGACCGGATGGTATGCATCCCTTCAGGGGATGAGCCCGTGGGATGTCTTTTCCATGCTGACAGCAAGAAAACTTCCAAATGCTTCTTATAAGATTGGAATTATCCTGCTGGTGCTGATCCTGATCGGAATGTGTACACAGGAAAGATTTTTCTGTCAGTTCCTTTGTCCAATGGGAGCAGTTTTTGCAATGATGCCGATCCTTCCGTCTGCACTGTTTAACAGAAACAGGGATAAATGCCCTTCAAAATGCGGACTGTGCAGGAAGAGATGCCCTGCACATCTGGAGATTGACGAAGATACACCGCTTTCAGGGGAATGTATCTGCTGTCATGCCTGCCAGGTGACCTGCCCACGTAAAAATATTCAGATTGGCCCGGTAAAAGAGCGGGAAATGGTGAAAGAATGAAGATAAAAAAGAAGTCAGCTGTCATGCTGTGCGGAGTTTTCTGCACGGCATTGACAGCAGTTCCGGTACTGGCGGATACAGAGATACAGAAATATACAAATACGGATTTTGCAATGGATACAGTTGTGTCTGAAACATTGTATACAACAGGAGATGACCTGAATACTGCAATTGGTCAGAAGATACGGGATATTGAAACAGAGTATCTTTCCTGGACGGATGAGGATTCTCAGATCGCGAAACTGAATGCAGCATCGGGAGAAACAACGGAAGTTTCAGATGAGCTTGCCGGCTATTTGGAAAAAATATTTCAGCTTGCGAAGGATTCGAAGGGAGCCTTTGATCCAACGATTGGAAAGATCATTCGTCTCTGGGATATAACAGGAGAAAATCCTCATGTCCCGGAGCAGTCAGAGCTGGATGAACTTCTGAAAGATGTGGGATACCAGAAAGTATCTCTGGATGGCGATAAGGTAACGCTGGAAAAAGGAGCTACTCTGGATCTGGGAGCAACCGGAAAAGGAATTGGCTGTGATGTAGTTTCTGATTTTCTGAAGACACAGGAAGATGTGTCAGGAATGATCCTGAACCTTGGCGGCAGCAGTGTTATGGCTTACGGTGAGAAACCGGATGGTTCTGACTGGAAAGTTGCCGTGACTGATCCGCGTGATGTCGAAGGCGATTACCTTGGTGCGATCACACTGGAGGGTGGAGAATTCCTTTCGACTTCCGGTGACTATGAAAAATACTTTATGGAAGATGGTAAGAGATATCATCATATCCTTGATCCGAAGACAGGATATCCGGTGTGGAATGGTCTGGACTCTGTGACGGTTGTCTGTGACAGCGGACTTCTGGCAGATGGACTTTCTACAGCATGTTTTGTACTTGGAATGGATGATGCATTAGAATTGCTTGAGAAATATAATGCGGAGGCAGTCTTTGTAGATGAGGATAAGAACGTGTATCTGACGTCCGGGATGAAAGACCGTTTTGAATTGATGAAGAATACCTATACAGTGAAAGAGGCAGAATAAAAAAACAACGAAATTGTCTTCGGACGATTTCGTTGTTTTTACGTTACAGTAAATGACTTATATCAGATGTGAGATGACTCTCACCTCTGCAGGTGGTGAGCAACAAAATTATATCAGTGGCGGGCATTTTTGAAAAATTAAAAGTGGATACGTTTCAAAACTTCATTAGTCAGTGTTCCAATCAGTAATCCGGTAATGACTCCGGAGATCAGAAGTGCCGGTGCATAGTAGATCAGACCGGACGTCATGGTGATCAGACAGGCAATCAAAAGCTGACCAATATTATGGGAGACACCGCCGGCAACACTGATACCGAGGATGCTGAAGTCGGATTTTTTTTTCATAACCGTCATGACAGTGAGGCTTAAAGCTGCACCGGCCAGACTGTACAGAATACTGAAAAGATTTCCGAACATGAATCCGATGATAAAGATACGGATGACAGAAACAAGGGCGGCTTCTTTCCAGGTATATTTTTCAAGGATAAACAGGACTGCAAGATTGGCCAGCCCGAGTTTCATCCCCGGAATTCCGGCAAAAAAGGGAATCAGTGATTCCACATAGCCAAAGATGATTGCTACTGCGGCAAAAAGCCCGAGATTGGCAAGTTTTTTCTGATTCATGGCAGGTTCCTTTCAGGGAGAATTCTCCCGGAATGATGATAAAGTTTCAGACAGCAGTATCGAATTCAGGGGAATCTTCATTGTGGGATTCTCCTTTTTCGCCTTCAATCACAACTTTATTCGGCAGACAGACAATCGTTCCACCGGTACTGTCAACTGCTTTCTGCTTCATACAGAGGTGGTCCGGGCAGTCGGCTTCGGTCATTTTGACCTCGCCGTTTTTTATTTCGCATACATTGGTGCCGTTTATTTTGATCACCTGATCTTTCCCAAGGGAATAGGTGCCGTATTCCTCGCCGTTTACGGTAATTCGAATACTTCCGTAATTCCCGCGGCGGGTGAGATACATGCCACCCCAGAGGAGCAGGGCAAACACCACGATGCCAATAATAAAAGTCAGTTCTTTTTTCTTCAATTTCAATACCTCAGTCAAAAAAGTATGTTCATAAGATGCGTAGAAGGTTGAGTTTATGGTTTCTTTTGAACTTACAGATACGCAGATTATCATAGCATATCGAAGATTGATTGACAAGCACAAGTTAGAAATAACAAACAAATGCACGGGGATTCGTCATGGACATACTTTATTTAAGAAATATTCATTGTTTTCCCCGGTGGAAAGTGGTAAAATAGTAGGGATTTCTTAAATAGGACAAATACGATAATTTTGTATATAAGCGATCAATAAATACAGAAACAGGAGCAGGCTATGAATTTATTCCAAAAAGTATTCGGGACAAGAAGTGAGCATGAAGTAAAACGTATTATGCCGCTTGTGGAGAAAACAGAATCACTCCGCCCGGAAATGCAGAAATTAACAGATGAACAGTTAAGAGACAAGACCAGAGAATTCAAGAAGCGTCTGAGTGAAGGTGAGACACTGGATGACCTTCTTCCGGAGGCTTTTGCGGTTGTACGTGAAGGTGCCAAACGAGTTCTTGGTATGGAACATTACCGTGTACAGATCATCGGTGGTATCATTCTTCATCAGGGTCGTATCGCAGAGATGAAGACCGGTGAAGGTAAAACCCTTGTTTCTACACTTCCGGCATATCTGAATGCACTGGAGGGTAAAGGCGTTCATATCGTAACAGTCAACGACTACCTGGCAAAACGAGATGCTGAGTGGATGGGTAAGGTTCATGAGTTCCTTGGACTGACAGTAGGTGTTGTCCTGAATGATATGAAACCAGAAGAGCGTCGTGCAGCATACGGATGCGATATCACATATGTAACAAACAACGAACTGGGATTTGATTATCTTCGTGACAATATGGTCATCTATAAAGAACAGCTGGTACAAAGAGATCTGCACTACTGTATCATCGATGAGATCGACTCCGTCCTGATTGACGAGGCACGTACACCTCTTATCATTTCCGGACAGAGCGGTAAGTCCACCAAGCTTTATGAAGTATGCGATATCCTTGCACAGCAGCTGGAACGTGGTGAAGCCAGTCATGAGATGACAAAGATGGCAGCCATCATGGGTGAAGAGGTTGTTGAGACCGGTGACTTCGTAGTAAATGAAAAAGATAAGATAGTCAATCTTACTGAACAGGGTGTGAAGAAGGTTGAGAAATTCTTCAATATTGAAAACCTGGCAGATCCGGAGAACCTGGAAATCCAGCATAACATCACACTGGCACTTCGTGCACATAATCTGATGCACAAAGACCAGGATTATGTTGTAAAAGATGACGAGATTCTGATCGTCGATGAATTTACCGGACGTATCATGCCGGGACGTCGTTATTCTGACGGACTTCATCAGGCAATCGAAGCAAAAGAACATGTTAAGGTCAAAAGAGAGAGTAAAACGCTTGCGACGATCACATTCCAGAACTTCTTTAATAAATATGACAAGAAGGGCGGTATGACCGGTACAGCACTTACAGAAGAAAAAGAATTCCGTGATATCTACGGAATGGACGTTGTAGAGATCCCTACCAACAGACCAGTACAGCGTATAGACCTCGAAGATGCTGTATATATGACAAAAAAAGAAAAATTCAATGCAGTTGTTGAGGCTGTTAAAGAAGCTCATGCGAAACAGCAGCCGGTTCTGGTTGGTACGATTACCATTGAAACATCCGAACTTCTTAGCAAGATGCTCCGTCGTGAAGGTATTGCGCATAACGTACTGAATGCGAAGTTCCATGAACTGGAGGCTGAGATCGTTGCACAGGCCGGACAGGCAGGAGCTGTTACAATTGCTACCAACATGGCAGGTCGTGGTACGGATATCAAGCTTGACGATGTGGCAAGAGAAGCCGGTGGTCTGAAGATCATTGGTACAGAACGTCATGAGTCCAGACGTATTGATAACCAGCTGCGTGGACGTTCCGGACGTCAGGGAGATCCGGGTGAATCCCGTTTCTATATCTCTCTGGAAGATGATCTGATGCGTCTGTTTGGTTCTGAGAGACTGATGAAGATCTTTACTTCACTTGGTGTTGCTGAGAACGAGCAGATCGAACATAAAATGCTTTCCAATGCAATTCAGAAAGCACAGGAGAAAATCGAGTTCAATAACTTCGGTATCCGTAAAAATCTTCTGGATTATGACCAGGTTAACAATGAACAGCGTGAGATTATATACAAAGAGCGTCGTCAGGTTCTGGATGGTGAGAACATGCGAGATACGATCTACAAGATGATCACAGATATTGTAGACAGTACAGTGGACATGTGTTTCTCTGATGATGTAGATGCGGTTGACTGGGATCTGAATGAGTTTAATACAACACTCCTTCCGATTATTCCGATCGAGCCGCTTACTACAGAGAAAGTAAAAGGCAAGAGAAAAGATGAGATCAAACATCTGATCAAAGAGGAAGCCGTGAAGCTTTACGAAACGAAGGAATCTGAGTTCCCTGAAGCAGAGCAGCTGCGTGAACTTGAACGAGTAGTTCTTCTGAAATCCATCGACAGCAAGTGGATGGATCATATCGATGATATGGAGATCCTTCGTCAGGGTATTGGACTTGTAGGATATGGACAGAGAGACCCGGTAGTAGAATACAAGATGAGTGCTTTTGAGATGTTCAACAATATGATCAGTTCTATTCAGGAAGATACGGTACGTATGCTGTATCATGTCCATGTTGAACAGAAGATTGAACGTGAGCAGGTAGCGAAAGTTACCGGAACAAACAAAGATGACACATCTGTTAAGAAACCGGTTCAGAGAAAAGAGGACAAGGTTTATCCGAACGATCCGTGTCCGTGCGGAAGCGGCAAGAAGTACAAACAGTGCTGTGGACGTAAATTGATGAAAGCATAATATATTAATATATAACAGAGCACCGATTCATATATTGATTCACAGGTAACCGGATAACGATCTGGCGAACTAACTGCTAACTATGACTAGACATTCTCTCAGGAAGACCTTCGAGAATGAGTCATCGTAAGCAGTGGATTTTGCCAGAATCTAAAATCATCCGGAAATAACCTGTTCATTCAATATATGAAGCGGTGCTCTTGTTTATATACAAAAACTCCCTACATGATCCAGTTATCATACGGGGAGTTGATTTCACGCTATTCATCTAGAAGAATTTCGCGATTTCTTCGATTGGTTTACGGTGTGGGCGGATTGGTTCTTCGGCTGCTTTGCCGACTGCGATAACGGATACAATAGTCTCTGTTTCTGGGATGTGCAGAATCTCACGGAGTCTGTCTGCTTCACGGAGTCCCATGATCAGAGTGGACAGACCGAGATCTGTGGCTTTCAGAATGAGATTTTCGTTCTGCAGACCAAGATCGTAGCATCCCCATCCGTTGCCGAGTTCGTTATCAGCACTGCCGTCTTTCTGAAAACCGGCACGGTCATGAACGAAGGTTGTGATGATCAGTGCGGCATGTTCTGATTTACCGGCATTTCCGGCGTCCGGCAGGCATTCCATGCGGATTTTATCTACCATCTCTTCTGACAGGACACAGTAATAACGGCCGGTCTGGGAGTTTTTCCAGGATGGAGCTTCCTGTGCGGCACGAAGCAGTTCTTCCATCTGTTCTCTGGTGACACCGGCACTGTATTTGCGGACAGTTCTTCTTGTTTCTAATACTTTCTGAAATTCCATGACATTCAAGCCTCCTTAATATGTAAATGAAATGGCATACAGGAAATTCTGTATGCCATTATTATGCCATTTTACGTCAGAAAATGCAATTCTGCAGAACTGTTCATATACAAATATCCGGCACGATAAGGGATTTTTGTTCAAAATTTCAAGATGTATCATCTGATAAACAGATATGCTGTATATCCGATATAACTCAGTACACAGATAGCTCCTTCTGTACGATTCATAGACTTCCTGGTATATGCAAAAACAAACAGCAGGATTCCGCTTACCAGCAGAATTGCACAGTCAATAACAGATTCAGATAGGATATGAAGCGGTGAGATCGTAGCTGACATACCCAGGATAAAAAGAATATTGAAAATATTCGATCCGATTGCATTTCCAAGAGCCAGACCGCTGTCTCCTTTTCGTGTAGCTACGATTGAAGTCACAAGCTCTGGCAGGGAGGTACCGATCGCAACAATGGTGAGACCGATAAAGTTCTGGCTCACACCAAATGATACTGCAATCTGGCTTGCATTGTTTACTACAAGATTACCACCGAAGATAACGGCAACAAGCCCACCGGCGATAAAGATAAGAGATTTATACAAAGGCATGCTCTTTTCATCCGGACAGCTACTTCTTGTTTTTAAAGCAGAGAGAATCATATTTACAATGTAGAAAATCATTCCGGAAAGAAGCAGGATCCCTTCTAGTCTGCTGAGTCTGCCGTCTGCGATCATAATACAGAGAATCGCAGTGATCAGAATATTAACCGGCATATCTCGTTTCAGAATATCGCGGTTTGTTTTGAAACCAGCCATAAAAGCGCAGATACCTACAACAATAAGTCCATTAAAAATATTGGAACCGATAATATTGCTGACAGCAATATCATTGTTGCCGGCAAGTGCTGCATTGATGCTGACAGAAGCTTCCGGGGCACTGGTTCCCATTGCAACGATCGTAAGACCTATGATGACACTGGGAATCTTGAGAAACCTGGCGAGTGAAGAACTTCCCTCCACAAAAAAATCAGCACCTTTGATCAATAACACAAATCCAATGAGTAGTAACAGATATTCCATATAAGCTCCTTTCCTGTGATAAAAGCATGGAATAAAAAAAGAGACCTTTATCACATCAAAAAAATTGATTGATAAAAGTCTCGTTGATTACAACAATAACCGGCTTTTCAGCGTGATGACGATTATTGTTTCACCCTTTCTTAAGGATGATAACTACTCCCTCTTATTGATATTATAGTAAACAAATGGAAAGAAAATGTCAAATAAAATTTGATTCCAGATTAGAAACAACCATGTTACTGTGAACGGAGTGAACAGTAACACAACCATTACCGGTGAACATTTGATATATTCGAGGTTATTCACAGGAAGGGACTTTGCCAAATTGCTTCTTATAAGCTCTTACAAATGTGGTGTAGTCCTGGAAACCACTTTTTTCTGCGGCTTTCATGACAGGAGTTCCCTGAGAGAGCAAAGAACGTGCCAGAAGAAGTCGTTTGTTAGTGACATAGCTGTGAATGGTGTAGCCAGTCTCAGCCTTGAACTTACGCATCATGTGGTATTTGCTGAAAAAGAAATGATCTGCGAGCTGGTCGATTGACAGGTCGTCTGACAGATTTCGATTGATATATTTCAGCAGCTGTTCCACCTGAGAATCGGAGGAATATGATTTTTTGTCAGGTGTACTGCTGGTACGCAGAAAAATACGATTGATATATACCATGAATTGAGTGAACAGAGCATTTCTGAGAGCTTCTTCTCCAAACTGTTCATTTCGCAAAGTCTGTTCAATTTCCGGAAGCAGGTCTTTCAGATGCTCCTGAAGAGTAGAATCGGCTCTTACGAGATTGAAGCTGCGATCATTGGCACAGTGAAAACAGGTATTCAGTTCCTGGCAGGATAGATCGTCTCGAATCCAGAAAATATAGCGTTCATAAGGGACAGTCGGATCAATTTCCGGTTTGTGGATTGCCCCCTGACTGACAAGCAGGATATCCCGCGGTTTGAGATGGTACGCCTTACCTTCTATGTGATAAGTCACTTTTCCTGAAATAAAGACGATGATCTTATGGAAATCATGGTAGTGATAAGAAAATTCTTTTTTGGTACGGTCGTTGATATGAAACAGACGAAAATCTTCTTTCAGATAGCCTGTTTTCTCGTGGTTGTACTGCGAATAATCCATAATATCCTCCCGAAATCTGAAACAATGCTTCTATCGTTTAGTTTATCTCATGATAGCATTTTTTGCAATATAGCAGGCATTTTATTCTATATACATGGCAAAAAGAAAACTATATACTGTAACAAAAGGTGCGCAAAAGATGTGCAGAAGTAAATCTATTCAATTTGGAAAGTGAGGATATGGTTATGGATAACTGTATTACAATGATAAAATATCAGGGACTTGGAAATGATTATCTGGTACTGGATCCAAATAAAAATCGTGTACAGTTACAGGGCAAAAAAGTTGCATTGCTGTGCCAGAGGGGATTTGGACTTGGTGCAGATGGTGTCCTCTACGGACCGATTGACATTGACGGCAAAATGGGTGTTCGTATTTTTAATTCAGATGGAAGCGAAGCGGCTATCAGTGGAAACGGTGTCCGTATTTTTGCAAAATACCTGATGGATCATGAATACGTGAAAGAAAAAAATTTCAGCATTCAGACACTTTCCGGATCGATCGAAGTGGAATGTCTGAATAATCGAGCTACAGAATTTCGTGTAAAAATGGGAAAAGCTTCTTTCATTTCCAGAGAAATCCCGGTAACTGGTGAAGTTCGTGAAGTGATCAATGAAGATTTTACTTTCAATAGTAAAGAATATAAGGCAACCTGTCTGACCGTTGGAAATCCGCATTGTATCATTTTTATGGATCAGGTAACACCTGAGCTTGCCAGAGAACTTGGTCCGTATGTTGAAAATGCGGATGAATTTCCTGAGAAAATGAACCTTCAGATCTGTCGTAAGATTGACACCGGTAATCTGGATATTGAGGTCTGGGAAAGAGGCTCCGGATACACCAAGGCCTCCGGTACCGGAAGCTGTGCAGCTGCGGTAGCAGCATACAGATTGGGCCTTGTGGAAAGCAGAGTCAATGTAAATCAGCCGGGCGGTATGATCCAGATTGATATCAAAGAAGATGAGACCATTTATATGACAGGAACAGTTGGTTATGTCGCAGATATGAGTGTAGCTGAGAGCTTCTTTTCATAACGAAATAGTAGAAAAGTTCAAGTCGAACCTCCAGAGTTGGAACTTGTCTGAGAATAAGACAGATTCCGATTCTGGAGGTTTTGTGTTGTCTTATTTGCAATAGCGCAGCAGGACAACAGACTCAAAGATATCTCCGCGGTCATTCCACTGGTAGCTGCCATCGTATTTGCGGCAGATGTCTTCAACGATGGAAAGCCCCAGACCATGATTAACTGCATCTGTTTTGGTAGTGCTGTGCATAAACGGTATATGAGGATTTTTGCTGTTTTTGACGATAACAGCCAGAAATCCCTTTGAGGGTGACAGATGCAGTGAGAGAAGGGGTTTTTCGATGCCTGATATGCGGCAGGCATCAATGGCATTATCAAGTAAGTTAAATAGGACACTGCTCAGATCCGGAGATTCGACTATAGAATTTTCAGGAAGAATAATCTGGTAATCAACCTGAATATTGGATTGCTCCGCTATCAGTCGTTTGGAATCCAGAATTGCGAGGATAAGATTGTCTTCACAATAGGGGTGGAGACGAGTATGCTGAAAATCAGCAAGAAAGTTGTCTGTAAGTTCTTTGGCTTTGGAGGAATTTTGCTCATTTAAGGCCATGTATATTGCCTGAAGAGTTTCAGTAAAAGTAGTGTAAGACTTCAGGTAAGAATCCTTCTGTTGCTGTATCAGATATAACTGCTCCGCACTTAATGTCTGTTGTGTTTTCAGAAGGTCAAATTCAGTAGCTGTTTTTGTATCAATAAAAAGTTGCATGATAATACGATATAGGCAATAGTAGACAAAAATAGCAATCAGACAGGTAAGCAGAAAAAACAAATCTAAATATGTAGTTGAGTAATGTCCCAGAAGATAAAAGCTTTGAAACAGGGTTAATGAAAGAATAAACATTAGTTTGTTTTTTGAATTCATGGATGGATATTCTCCTTTAAAATAGTAGCACAGTAATTTTTGGCATCTTCTGTTTTTTGCATATCAATAAGGTATGACAACGAAAGTAAATGATTTTCTATATCGTGGTTCCATTTACGGATTCTGACATATTCATTTTTTATTTCATTAGATAATTCCAATTGTTTTTTTAATAATTCCATTTTATGAGTTGTCTGACTGAATTTAAGCTGTTCTGCTTCTAAACGATGTATTCCATGGATAAAAAAAGGAAGACTAAAGCAACAGGAAACGATATATATAAAGACTGAGATGATGTTGTTGACAAATTTGTAGTAATTTGCAAATTCTGTAGCAATCAAAGGCAGGAAAAAAGGAAATACAATCCGTATCAATAAAGAAAGATTTAAATATGGCAGGCATTCATGTAGAAGCGAGAAAATTTTCCTGAAAAAAAGCTGGCTAAAAATAAAGATTAATAACTCTATAAATAATTTTTCCTGAAAACTGCTGTGTGAAAAAATATTTAAAGCGGTGTAAGTGTGTGCATGCATAAAGATTGTGTAGAATTGCAGATAAATATTTATAGACAGCATTTCTATAAAAATGGAAACAAAGAGAAAAATAAAGTAGATTAGCAACTTTTGTTTTGCAGTTCCTTTAAATAATAGATATATATTTAAAAAAATTGTCAATTGCATTAAAGTCGACATTTCTGATGAGTATTCAAATATTTTTATGTAATTAAAAATAAATAAAAAGAAAAAGGAGCAGAGCATTTGGATGGAAAACCTGATTTTGGATTTGAAGCGAAATGGAAAAAGCTGATGAAAAAAATATGTAGGCATAAATGTATAAAATAATGCAACTAGTGTTATAAACAGTGAGGTTTCAAACATTAGATAACATCCTCCTGACCATTTAATAATAACCGGGCGAAAGCGTCCTTTGTTGGCTGGTAACAACTACGACTTACAGGAATATGCGTACCGTCGGAAAGTTCGATTCCGGCATGGCTGAATGTATGGATGAGCTGAAGGTTAACTGCAAAGCTTTTATGGCAAACGCAAAAATCCGGATGCAGCTTTGCCACAAGTGCTGGTAACTTTTCACGGCAGAAGTAAAGCTGATTTTTTGTATGTATCTCTGTATTTCGAAGCTTTCTTTCGAGATAAAGAATATCAGAACGAAGAAGGCGATAATCACGAGAAAGGTAACTGAAACACAAATAGCGGTTCTGTAGGTCGTGAAGCTTGCGGCAGGCAGCAGTGAGAGCCTTGGGGAGATACTCTGCAAGCTGCTGTTTACAGATAAAATATACGTGATTAGTTTCGTAAACAGAAGAAGCGTACTGCAAATGCTGACTGATGAAGATAATCTGCGTTTCTGGACTGAGCAGATTGATCTTTTCGGCAAGCACGATTCCAGAAAGAGATTCCGTACCGAGATCAATATCCATGAGGACAATGTGAAAATGGGATTTTTTCTCAGAAATATGTTCCAGGAAATCTGCTGCGGAAGTAAAAGTTGTAATTTTTGTCGGAAGCTGTAGATTAGAAACAGTCATATCACGAATTTGTGCACATTGGATTGGATTGTCATCACAGACTGCTATTTTCAACATGGTAGTTCTCCCCTCAAGTAAATGTTAAAATATATTATAACAGAAATTTATTAAAATTAAATGAAAATATAGCACATAAGTGAGGAAAAATCTGAATGTTATCGCAAAAAAAGATATGCAATAAAAATAAGATAGTAGAAGTTATTTATGTACTCAACTATTGCTGTTTGTGCAGAAGGAACAATAGAGGAGGGGATATATGGTAAAGTAAAGAAAATATTTTAAGTTGATAAAGGGGGAAGAAAAATGACAAAAGTTAAAAAATGTTCACAATGTGGGAAAGAAGTGCCTCAAGGAGGGAAATTTTGTCCGTTCTGTGGAAATATTATAAATGGTAATGGGGAAGTTGAAAGTAGAGAATCAGGTAAATGTGAAGTAGATGATGATATTCAAAAGAAATATCGAAATGATATAAATGAAAAATTACAAAAACAAAAACAACTGGAATATCAAAAAGAAAATTTATTAAAAAAGAAAAAGAGTTTGGGACTGAAAATTGATAATTATAGCAAGATTATGAAAAAAGAGATTCCGCGTTGTGAACGAAATAAAACGGCACCGAATATGCCAGTTATAAAAACTGAGAATTCTAAAATGGACGTCAAATGGTATATAGCAGCAGTTATAGCAGTAGTGGGAATTATTTCTGGTTTTATGCCATGGGTGAGTTTATATTATGCGGATCTGTTTCAAGGTCAAACAATAAGTTGCGCAGGTATTTTTGATTTATTGAACGATATCTCAAAATTCGAAGATTGGACGAACTCAACACCAGAAGTGTTAGGAGTATTTGTATTTATTATTATGTTTGGTTTTGTAATGCTGTTTATAAATGGCTATTTTATAGCACAGGTTTTACAAAAAAGAGAATCTGAGGTAAGTGGAACGATTGCAGGTATCAGCGGAATTGTAGTATCAGTGGCTATCTTATTGTATAAATGGTATCTCGATATTAGTATGGAAGAAGATGGCTGGAGATGGATTTCAATTAATACGCAGGTTGGCGTTTGGTTGATGTTGCTTGCAGGAATCGCTTTGATTTGTGTAATTGTATTTTATAAAAGTGATACAGAAGCAGAGACAAAGAACAAATCAAACCTCGAATTTGAAGTAATGAATTATGATCCAGTTCTGCCGATTCGAATGAAAACTCTTAAAATCAGAAAAGAAAATGATAAATTAATACTTGAATTAACATATGCGGAATTTGAATGGGCAAGTATTGAGGAATTTATAGTAGATATTCAGTTAGTAAGATATGATGGCACTGTTAATACTTTAGCCCGAAATGCACTATTTGAGAAAAAAGGGCAAAATTTCGCAAGATTCCAAATGCAGGATGCGGGATATGATCTGGATGGGATTGCAAGCGCAAGAATAAATATTTTGGCTTATAACATATATAAGAGTCAGAAGAAACATGAGGAAAAAGGAAGTGGTTTTTCAGCATACAGTGATTATTCTGTTGATGAACTTCGTAGTGCAAGATTCGCGAGTTCGAATATGGTGATGTGTATGGAAAAAAATATCGGGGAAAATCATCAGTGCTGCTGTGGACAGGTGTATTCCAATAAAAATAATAAATGCCCGCTTTGCGGAAAGGAAAGAAGGGGTAAGTAGTATGAATGATACAGAATATAGAGAAAGATGCAGAGAGTTAGAAAAAAATATACATATGTTAGAATCGGAAGTCAATGTATTAAACAATGAATGTGAAAGGTTGTCGGATTTAAAAGAAAAGAGTCGAAATAGTCTACAGATGTCTTCTTTTGGGGATAATCCGATATTTGTTGAAAAAGCACAGGTTGATATGGAGAAAGAAATTCCAACAATAGGTAAATCCCAAGACAAAAAAACAAAAGATAAATCTGAAATTTCGCAAGACAAAAAAACGCAGATAAATCAATTCTGCCCGTATTGTGGAGCAGAAGTAAAAGGAATGCGATTCTGTGGACAATGTGGAAAAAGAGTAAATTGAGATAGAGAGGCGCGTATGAAGAAATGTCCAAAGTGTGGGAAAGAAAATATAGATGAGGCAAGGTTTTGTACATGGTGCAGAGCAGAGTTACCGGTGATATTAGAGAAAAAGAAAAATAATCCAGGGAGAATAATAGCAATTGTAATACTTATAGCAGCTATTTGTGCATGTCTGGTCGGAGTATTTATGTTATTCAAAGATGAAAACTCTGGAAATGATCAAGGTGAAGAGATAACACAAAAAGAAGAAAATGGACAAGCAGATAAAGATATACCTGTTGAAAAGAAGATTTCGGGTGTGTATCTGGCTCCTTTTATGAATGATGAAGGAAAGTGGGGGTATATAAACACAGATGGAGATGTAGTTATTGAATGTAAATATGATTCAGTTTTTGCATTTGATAAGGATGGATATGCAGTAGTAGGAATGCAGACAGACTCAGATGCAAGTGAATATTATACGATTTATGGATTGGTAAATACAGAGGGGGAAGAGATTATTCCTTTAGACTATAGCTATATTAACAGTTCAATTGGTTCCACTTGTGATAATTATGGATATAGAACTATAACTCGACTTCCATATCCATTTGATTATGAGGAGCAATATTCTGGAGTTATGGATAAGAATGGAAATATTATGATGTCTCCAGAGTATAGCAATATAAGTAATATAGGTGATTCTGGATATTATGTTGCCTGTGAGGCTGAAACAGGAATGTATGGAATTATAGATGAGAATTACGAGTGGATTTGTGAATCGGAATATTCAGGTATTTATAAAGTGTGGAATGGCTCTACTGATAATTTGGCGAAAGTAAATGAAGAGTATCTACTGATAGCAGTGTATGATTTTCAGGAAGGTTATGGAGCTGAGATTATAAATGAATATGGTGGAATTATCGTACCAATGGAATATTATGATATAAATGCACTATGTGGAATGAATCGTTTGATTGTTGAAAATTCCGAGGGATATTATGGCGCTATAGATTTGAATGGTAATCTGGAAATACCATGTCAATATGATGAATTAGGAGATTTCTCATATGATGAAGAGACATATGCAATGAAAGATGGTGCTGTTTTCGTAGTAGACATTTATGGAAATGAGCGCTTTCTTACAAATGCAGATGATTGTTGGCAGATTGATTCAAATCTTTATGAAGTAGAGAGTAATGAAAACTGGAGTGTTATTGATTCAAATGGTGAATATCTGTTTTCAGAAACTTATGATAATCATGAAGCAAATGAGAAGTATATAGCAGGTAGTAATGAAGAGAATAAGAATGGTATATTGATGTTGAAGTCAGGAGAGGTGGTTAGTACAGAATATCAAAAATATATGCTTTCATATAAAGTGCCTGATATAGTAAAAATTTATGATGGGGCAAATTACGGAATGCTTGGTTCGAATGGAGAACTAATAGTCTCATGTAGCTATGAT
Organism: Blautia sp. 210820-DFI.6.14; assembly: GCF_020558815.1. Lineage (NCBI taxonomy): Bacteria > Bacillati > Bacillota > Clostridia > Lachnospirales > Lachnospiraceae > Blautia > Blautia sp. 210820-DFI.6.14. Next base: position 392,819 of record NZ_JAJCKS010000001.1, on the reverse strand, counting down.
AGTTGTGAAATTTCTGAAGATGGAGTATATATTACTGCTGATAGACAGAGGGATGAGTATGGGAATTATACAGAATGTACTTTGTTTGATACCAATGGCAATGAAATAAGAACTTTTGATATGGGGATTTATAATGTGGGTACTTTCCAGAAAGTTTCAGATGCGGCATGATTAAAAAAATAAAGGAGAGATATGAGAAAAATTAAGCATTTTTATTTTATAGTACTTCTGTTTTCAATATTTATTTTAACAAAAAGGACAGAAGCAGCAGTACAGGATGCAAACGATAGTACATTGACTGTTCAATGGAAAGATGAAAATTTTGGTGCATTGATCTGTAAGGCTTTGAAAAAAGAAGAAGTAATATATGCAGATATTGAGGGGATAACAGGCATCAGTATAGACTCGCAGTATACCGTGAAACTGGATTGGGAAGATACGACAGAAGAATATGTTTATAATGCAGGAAACGATATGTGTGTAATACTTGCATTGCAGGAATTTTCTACACTGGAGGATTTGAAGAAGTTTCCTCAACTTCGAAAATTACGTCTGAATGAATGTAGCGTTGATGACAATACTGCATTAGGCGAACTGACTAATTTAGAAAAACTGCAGTTGGATGAATATGCCATAAAATCCCTTGATCTTTTGGAAAATCTAACTTCATTAAAAAGTCTGACCATCCAGGGCGCTGAGTTCTCAGATTTACAGGCATTAAAAAATTTGACTAATATTGAAAAATTATGGTTGCCTAACAATGATATCGAAAACATCGATGCCCTGGGGGAAATGACTAACCTGGAAGAACTCGTATTATATGGAAATCGAATAAAAGACATATCTGCTCTCAGTAAACTCGATAAACTTAAAATCCTAAAATTGGGAGGAAATCTGATAGAAGACGTAGAACCATTAATGAATCTCAAGAATCTTACGGAAGTAAGCTTAAGAGATAATCCAATTAAGAATGTACAGGTTCTTGAAAATCTTACGGGAACAGATATAAAGTTGGAGTAAAGGAGATCAAATGAGAAAAAAGGTAAATAAATTATTGACAATTTTACTTGCTTTGACTATTTTTTTAAATTCATTTAATGTTGTGTACGCAAGTGAGGAAAATAAGACATCTTTGGGTTCAGATGCATCTGTGGAAATGGAAGTAGAGGGAACAGATTCTGTTGGAGAAATGCTTGCATCGGAAATTCAAACACAAAAAGATGAGCGATTTCAAAATGAAGGTAATTGTATTATGTCTTTGAAATTTGAAGGCGAAGATAAAGACGATGATCAATCCAGTAGAAATGTTGCCTGTGTTTCATTTTCGGTAAAATCAGAAGCACAACTAATTGTTGGAGTGTATGATGAAAATCATATTCAGATGTTAGATTATGAAAAAACAGAAGTAAATAAAGATGATACATATAAAGAGATAATTTTTGACATAGACGAAATGCCAGAATATTTTACAGCTACAGCGTACTTGCTTAGCAAGGAAAATAATCGTCCCCTTTGTCAAGAGTATACAACTGAAATGTATACAAAAGAAATGCAGGAGCTGGAAAAATCTACAGTAGATGATTATGCTCCAGAAGACGTATTACAGTTGGATGGTAACAATAAAGAAACTAATTTTGCAGTTTATAATAATGATACTGTTGTAATAGAGGAAAATGAAGGCATAAATGAACTGAAAGATATGGGAAATGGCATTATCGAAATTGATAATGCGGATCAGAAAATTATCGGACTTAAACAGGGTGATACCTTATCTTATAAGTACATGGATGGATCTGTTTTATTAATAAAAGTTATGTCCGTTAAAGTAGATGGGACAACGGTTATAATTACTCAATCTGACGATACGGATCTGACAGATTATTTTGATTATATAAAAATAGATGCAGACGGTGGAAGCGGAGATGCTGAAATTGATAATAATAATCTGGAGTCAGGAGTTACATATTTAGAAGAAGCGACAGAAAATGCTCCGGCGGTAGGGGCATTGGATGGGGATGGAAGCATAAGTGCATCAGTGGCATACAAAATTAAACGAGGAGCTATCAAGGGAAGTGTAGGGCTTAAGCTTAATTTTCATATCCAATTTTATTGTTCTTTAAGTTATAAGTATTTTTCAATGGAGACTGAATACTCAAATTCGATTTCAGTAGAATTTTCTGGAAAATGTGATCTGACAAAGATACAACTTTCCAAACTCACACAATATCCGATACCATGTATTAAGGTTAAGTGTCAATTATATTTTGTTGTAAGTGCATCTGGAGAATTGAAATGGGAAGGAGAATGGAAAGGAAGTATTGGATTTAGATATGACAGCAACTCTGGAATAGACGATAAAGCACCATTTTATAATCCTAATATCAAAAATGAAATAAAAATGGAAGGAAAATTATTTCTTGGTTTATGTATAGTTCCGGATTTATCTGTCATTGATGAAAATGTGTGCAAAGCAGAGATGGACGCGACTAGTGGACTAGAAGTAGTTGGGAAAAAACTGATTGCCACGAGCAGTGATGATATGGTTCATGAATGCAATAAGTGTATTGATGGAAAAATTAATGTAAAAATAGAAGCAAAAGCCAAATTAAATATATTGAAAGACTGGAAAGATATAGAATGTAAAATTGCATCTATTACATTAAAAATAACAGATTTTTATTGGAGCACAGATAAAAATGAATTTGGTTTCCGCAAATGCCCTCACACAAGTTATAAAGTCGATATAACTGCAATCGATGATAATGACAATGCAGTTCCAGAAGGTGAAGTTACTGTATATGATAAAAAAACGGGAAAAGCTGTGGACATTACATTAAAAAATGGAAACAAACAGTCTTGTGTGAAATTGAATGATAAAGGAAAACAGAGTATTTATTTGCAAAATGGAAGTTATACTGTCAAGGTCACAAAAGGAAGAGAAAAAGGTGAAGGAAGTCTTAGCGTTGGAAACAGAAAAACTTCAAAAAAGATTACGGTTCAAGGTGAAGTAAGCTGGACATTAAGTAATGGAATACTCCGTGTTTCTGCTCAGGGGAAAATGCCGGATTATGGTTGGGGTGAAAATGCCGCTCCATGGAAGACACGGGAAAAGGAAATACGAAAAGTTATTATAAATGCAGGAATTACATATATAGGTGAATCAGCATTTGAAGGATGTGAAAATCTGGTAGAGGTACAAATTGCAAAGGGAATAAAATCAATAGGTGCATATGCGTTTAAAGATTGTGAACGACTGGAAACAGTTGAAATGCCTGACAGCGTGACAAAAATTGGAAATAGTGTATTTTATAATTGCTATAAACTTACAAATTTCCAATTGCCATCTAACATCCGCGAAATTGGCGAAAGAGCATTTCAGGATTGTAACAGTATACATGATATTATTCTTCCAGAGACGTTGAAAAAAATTGATTTTGGAGCTTTTATCTGCTGTCATAGTCTGAAATCAATAAAAATACCGTCAAGTATTGAACCAGGAGGGATAGGCGGAAGTACATTCTGGGAATGCAAAGGATTGGAAAAGGTTGAGATACCAGCAGTAGGTGGAGTTATGGATCGAATGTTCTATAATTGTGTGAATTTGAAAGAAGTAATACTTCATGAGGGGATTTCTTGGATTGGTGATTGTGCATTTGGGAAATGCAGTAGTCTGGAAACCATAGAATTGCCTGAGAGTGCTGAAATAGAAGGAGGCGCTTTGTTTGAGGATTGTACATCCCTTAAAAAAGTGATTTTTAAAGGAAAAGGAATAACTACTCTTGGAACAAATATGTTTAAAAATTGTACAAGCTTGATAGAGATAGAGATACCAGATTCAGTGGAGTATATTGATCATAGTGCTTTTGCCAATTGTACGAAATTATCAAAAATGTATTTTAAAGGAGAAATGCCTGGCATAAATAGAATGTATGCGTTTACTAATTGTAATTTCACTGCATATTATCCGGAAGGAGATGAAACCTGGGATGGAATTGAAGAAATAGAGTTCCAGAACGCAAAAATCAAATGGGTTCCGTATAAGGTTGCAAATGTAAGGAACGCAGATGTGTTGACGGAAGATTTAGAGAATCTGGATCCGGACGAAAGTGCTGAGCAGGCGAGTGTAGAGTTTGAAGATTCAGATATGCAGATAGATCGGGATGATGGAGAGGAAACAGAATCTGAGATAGAAGATGATTTAGACCAGATAACAAATGAAGAAGTATCGGAGATTACGTTTGAAGATGGCGAGAGTATAGATGGTGAAGAAAGTGAGGAAGAAGATGCTATTATTAACGAAATAGAAGTTCCTGTTAGCAATGCGAAAGAAGGGGGAGGGGAACAAAATTCCATGTATACTCAAACTGGGTTAAGACCAAATGGATCTTATCTTTTTGTGGCATTATATGATGATATGGAAGAAGAATTGTTGGCTGCATCGAATGTTCTTTATATTGACCAGAAAACAGCAGATGAAGCAGGAACTGTTTCGTTTAAATATAAAATGAAAACAAATTATACTAATCCGGTACTACTTATTGTGGGTACTCCATTGTGTAATATTGAAGATGCGCAGATTGAAGTTGATTCACTGACAGCAAATGGGAAAGTTCAGTTTCCTGAAATATCTGTTACATATGATGGAAAAAAACTTATAGAAAATTCTGATTATGAGATTGATGGAGATACCTGGGCTGTTGATGCAGGAACTTATTTATTAACTGTTACTGGAATTAATGAGTATGGAGGAAGTGTAACAAAAGAATATAAAGTAAACCAGGCACAGCCAATGAAGCCTGCGGAGCATAAGCATGTTTATGGAGCATGGAAGACTGTAAGAAAATCAACGGCTTTAGTTGCAGGATATAGTCAAAGAACCTGTAAAGGTTGCGGAAAGACAGAACAAAAGAAACTCGCTAAGCTTGCCCCTACCGGTTCGTTGAACATGACGTCAATTCCGTTAAAGGTAAAACAAAAAACAACTGCTTTAAAAGTATCTGGACTTGCAAGTGGTGATTATATAAAAGTTTATACTAGCAGTAACAAGAAGATTTTTACCGTTACAAAAAAAGGTAAGATTACAGCTGTCAAAGCTGGGAAGGCAGTTTTGACTGTAAAATTGGCAAGTGGAAAACAGTTAAAGGCAAAAGTAAAAGTCCAGAAAGGAACGGTAAAAACTTCAAAGGTTACGGTTGCTGAACGAAGCAAAGTGTTGAAAAAAGGAAAATCATATAAGATTAAGGCTTTGATCTCGCCATTGACAAGCCAAGAAAAAGTAACATATTCAACATCAAATAAAAAAGTGGCAACAGTTAGCAAAACTGGAAAAGTAGTTGCCAAGAAGAAAGGTAAGGTGGTCATCACTGTAAAATCTGGTAAGAAAAATGCAAAAGTAACAATTACGGTAAAATAGGGAGGTAAAATCATGAAAAAAATTAAACATTATCTTGCTATCATAACATTGTGCATAGCTACATTGATGATAACAGAAACTTTACCACTGAATTTGGGTACGTATACTGTTCAGGCAAAAGCTTCCTCTTCAACAAAGAGGAAAGCCCAGAAGGCATATCGGAAATTTTTAATCCAAAGGAAGTACAAATATTTTACATTATGGGATATTGATAAGGATGGTCTGAAAGAACTTCTTGTTACCGATGGAAAAGAGAGAGTAGGAAATTCACCGACCAGAGCATATGTATATACTTACACACGTGGAAAAATGAGATATGCGGGTGAGATTGGAAGTCCTATGTCAGGTATAAGCTATAACCGAGAAACAAAACGTTTGCATGCATCTTGGGGTGGATGTGGAAATGTTGAATACTGGTATTATACTTTGACAAAGAATAAAAAAGTAAAACAGGTAATGTGCGGTGCGTATGTAAATGGAGTGAAAAATGGAAATATACAATATAAATGCTTATATAATGGAAAAAGAATTTCTTATAAAAGATGGGATCAGATAACCAGAAAATGGATTAAACAGACAAGCGATTTGAAATATTATAGAAATACTTCAAGTAACAGGAAAAATAATATGAAAATGTGAAAGGGGGACACGTAAATATGAATACAAAAAGTATTGATAAGAAATTATTTCTGTTTTTGTTCTTGTTTGCGATGGTAATGTTTCCAGCAAAACTTACGAAAGCAGACACGATAGTTCTGCGAGACGGAAGAATGTATACAGAACATGATGTTACCGGTGATCGACGTGCGGATATGTTTTCTATAAGCATGGGAAATTATCAGGGCTATGGAGAGTACAAAGCTGTTGTAGTCAGGGTAAATGGAAAAAAGCAGGTCATAAATGGCGGTAGATGGGATTCGTTTTACGATCTTGATGCTCGGTTATATAAATTGAAAAACAGAAAGACACTGCTTTATATAGGAGCACATGGAGATAACGATCATATATATTTGAATGGGCTTTATGAGTACAAGAATGGATCATGGAAACGTATTTTAAATTTGAATAATTGTTTTGGAAAATATCGTCAGTATGAACGAGGCGATGTGATTTCCTGTTCGGGAAATACTTTAAAAGTGCGACATGAAGTTATGACATGGTCTCTTGGGCTTTGCCGGGTAGATTATACTTATGCATATAAAAGCGGAAAGCTGAAACGCACAAGCACTTATGGAAAGCTGATCAGTCAGTCAATACGTGGCGGTGGTAAATACCTGAAAGTGAAAAGCAATATTAATGTTTATAAATATTGTGGATCTGGCAAGAAACTTCTGACACTTAGAAGAGGAGCTAAGATCAGAGTGGAAAAATGTCGCGTTGTGAATGGAAAATTTTATTATCAGATAAATTATAAAGGTCGCAGAGGATGGATCAATGGAATTACTAAGCGGAATTCAGCTGGAAATCCTCAATATTCGAATGTTTATTATGTTTAATTATATAGATCCAGTAAAAGTAAATAATTTTGTATCAAGGAGGGAACAGCCAGTCTGTTCCCTTTCTCGCTAACTTATGGTAAGATTAATCCGATATTATTGTAAACACACAGGAGGAACTTTCCGATGAATATAACAATGCTTGGAACAGGAAATGCAATGGTTACGGAGTGCTATAACACATGTTTTGTTCTGGAGGATGGGGATAAACATCTTCTTGTCGATGGTGGTGGTGGAAATACACTGCTTCGTCAGCTGAAACAGGCAGGTTTTGATTGGAAAGATATGCGCGAGATCTTTGTGACACATAAACATGTAGACCATATCATGGGGGTTGTCTGGATGATCCGCATGATCTGTCAGAATATGAAACAGGGACAATATGATGGAGAAGCAACTATCTATGGACACGAGGAAGTCATCCGAATTCTCAAAGAAATGGCAGAGATGCTTTATCCGGTAAAACAGACCTGCTTTATTGGAGACCGTCTGCATCTGGTTGTGGTAAATGACGGAGAAGAAAGAGAATTGATGGGACATAAGACAACATTCTTCGACATTCAGTCCACCAAGGCAAAACAATATGGTTTCTGTATGGATATGGGAAATGGAGAAAAGCTTACCTGTTGTGGTGATGAGCCATATAATGAATGCGAGAAAAAATATGCCGAGAACAGCAAATGGCTGCTTCATGAAGCTTTCTGCCTTTATGATCAGGCAGATGTTTTTCACCCATATGAGAAACATCATTCAACGGCAAAAGATGCCAGTGAACTGGCAGAACAGCTGGGAGTGCAGAATCTAATCCTTTATCACACAGAGGATAAAAATATTGTACGTCGTAAAGAATTATATACAGAAGAGGGAAAGAAATATTTCAGCGGTAATCTGTATGTGCCGGAAGATCTGGAAAAGATTGAATTATAGGCAAAATTATGGTATTGTATAACAGTATATGATTATTTATATTTATTATATAGAAAGAAGGTGAAGCTGTGGTTGAATTAGATCAGTTCAAGAGTATTCTTGCAACATACACAGAACCATTAGTGGAAGTGAGGGATTCACTTTGACCTCGCTAATAAAGAGCAGAGGGTTGAAGAATTAGAGCGTGAAATGGAAGCGCCGGACTTCTGGGATAATGCAGAAGTTTCCCAGCAGAAGATGAAAGAACTCAAGAGCATGAAGGACGATATGGAAATCTATCACAGTCTGGAAACCCAGATGGAAGATATGGAGACCATGATCGAGATGGGCTATGAGGAAAATGATCCGGAAATCATTCCGGAGATTCAGGAAATGCTGGATGAATTCCAGAAGAATTTTGACAGTATTCGTGTCAAAACTTTATTATCAGGAGAATATGACAGTGAAAATGCGATCATTAAGCTGAATGCCGGAGCCGGTGGAACAGAAGCCTGCGACTGGTGTGGAATGCTTTATCGTATGTACAGCCGTTGGGTAGACCGTAAGGGATTTACAATGGAAGTTCTGGATTATCTGGATGGAGATGAAGCAGGTGTCAAGTCTGTTACATTCCAGGTAAATGGTGAAAATGCTTATGGTTATCTGAAATCCGAGAAGGGTGTACATCGTCTGGTGCGTATTTCACCGTTTAATGCAGCCGGTAAACGTCAGACCTCATTTGTGTCCTGCGATGTTATGCCGGATATTAAAAAAGATCTGGATGTTGAGATCAATGATGATGATATCCGTATTGATACCTATCGAAGCAGTGGTGCCGGTGGACAGCACATCAACAAGACTTCTTCTGCGATCCGTATCACACATTTCCCTACAGGAATCGTGGTACAGTGCCAGAATGAACGTTCTCAGCATATGAATAAAGATAAGGCCATGCAGATGCTGAAAGCGAAGCTGTATCTTCTGAAACAGCAGGAAGCGGAGGCAAAGCTTTCCGGTATTCGTGGTGAAGTTACTGATATCGGCTGGGGAAACCAGATCAGATCCTATGTTATGCAGCCGTATACGATGGTAAAAGATCACAGAACCAGTGAAGAGACAGGTAATGTGGATGCCGTCCTGGACGGAGACATTGATCCATTCATTAATGCATATCTGAAATGGATCGCGCTGTCAAATAAACCAGCAGAGCAGCAGTAACACAACATCAGTTTTCAGCCTGTTTGGAGCGACAAAAAATCCTTGCAGAGTGTGGGCTGGTATGATAACATATCCCTCATAGGGAAACACGTGTCCTTGATATATGGACATGCCCGAGGAGGGATATCTATTATTGGGGTTACAAGTAGTATCCACAATGTGGCAGATATACACTGTAAAAGGATTAAGGACTCAACAGGAACAGGAAGATTGGAATGGAAAAGATAACAGAGAAGAAGAAGTATTTTGTAGTCAGGGAGCGGGCAGTTCCGGAAGTGTTGTTGAAGGTAGTACAGGCAAAGCGCCTGCTTGATTCAGGCAGAGCGCAGACAGTACAGGATGCAGCAGAACAGACCGGAATCAGTCGAAGCTCCTTTTATAAATATAAGGATGATATTTTTCCTTTTCACGAAGAGGCAAGAGGAAAGACCATTACCTTCATTATTCAGATGGATGATGAACCAGGACTTTTATCTGTAGTACTTCAGACCATTGCACATTTTCAGGGAAATATTCTTACGATTCATCAGAGTATTCCAATCAATGGAATCGCAACTCTCACACTCAGTGTAGATATTCTTCCGGGAGAGGGAGATGCAGAGGCCATGGTTGAAGAAATCGAAAGTCGGGAAGGAATTCATTATCTGAAGATCCTTGGAAGAGAATAGAAATTTTTTTACACAGGAGGAAGATATGGTTAATATTGCGGTATTAGGATACGGTACAGTTGGAAGTGGTGTCGTGGAGGTTATCAACACAAACCACGAAAGCATTAATAAACGGGCAGATCAGGAGATCAATATCAAATATGTTCTCGACCTCAGAGATTTTCCGGGAGATCCGGTACAGGAAGTTCTGGTACATGATTATGAGATCATTGCCAACGATCCGGAAGTAGACATTGTAGTAGAAGTTATGGGCGGTATTGAACCGGCATATACCTTTGTAAAGAGAGCACTGGAAGCAGGTAAGAGTGTCTGCACTTCCAATAAAGCACTGGTTGCAAAGCATGGCCCGGAGCTGATGGAGATTGCAAAAGAAAAGAACATCAACTTCCTGTTTGAGGCAAGCTGCGGTGGTGGAATTCCGATCATTCGAGCACTTAACGGATCTCTGACAGCAGATGAAGTCGATGAGATCACAGGAATCTTAAATGGAACTACCAACTACATGATGTACAAGATGGCAACAGAAGGTTCTGATTTTGATGTGGTTCTTAAAGAAGCACAGCAGAAGGGATATGCAGAGGCTGATCCGACTGCAGACGTAGAAGGTTATGATGCATGCCGTAAGATCGCAATCCTGTCCTCTCTGGCTTATGGAAAGTTTTTGAATTATGAAGATGTTTATACAGAAGGAATCACAAAGATCACACCAGAAGATATGTTATATGCAGAAGAACTTGGCATGACCATTAAACTTCTCGGAACCAGCCGAAAACTGGGCGAGGACACATTCACCGCACTGGTTGCACCGTTCCTGGTTGGCCAGAAGAGCCCGTTATACAGTGTTAATGATGTTTTTAATGCTGTTTTTGTACATGGAAACATGCTTGGAGATGCGATGTTCTACGGAAGTGGAGCAGGAAAGCTTCCAACAGCAAGTGCAGTGGTGGCAGATGTTGTTGATGAAGCGAAGAATCTTCATGAAAATATTGCAACAAACTGGTCAAATGAGCCGATGAAACTGACTCCGATGGATGAGACGGAGGGAAGATTTTTCGTAAGAGTCAAAGGTGTGACGGAAGCACAGGCAGAAGCCGCTTTTGGAAAACTTCAGATTGTAAAAGTTGCTTCTCTTCCAGATGAATTCGGATTCATTACAGAGTGCATGAAACAGAAAGAATATAAAGAAAAGATCAGTAAACTGAATGGTGAAGTGATCGCAATGATCCGTGTAAAGGATTGATAAAATCGTATTCCGGGAGGAAACTATGTTAATAGTAAAGAAATTCGGAGGTACATCTGTAGCAAACAAAGAACGTATCTACAATGTTGCCAACAGATGTGTTGAAGAATATAAAAAAGGAAATGATGTGGTAGTCGTTCTTTCTGCAATGGGAAAATATACGGATGAACTGATCTCCATGGCAGAAGATATTAATGAAAAACCACCAAAAAGAGAAATGGATATGCTCTTTACGATTGGAGAACAGATGTCTGTATCTCTGATGGCAATGGCATTTGACAAACTGGGAGTTCCGGCGGTATCACTGAATGCATTTCAGGTAGCTATGCATACGACAAGTGTGCATGGAAATGCCCGTCTCAAAAGAATTGATACAGAACGTATCCGCAGAGAACTGGAAAATCATAAGATCGTCGTTGTTACAGGATTCCAGGGAGTCAATAAATACGATGATTATACAACTCTGGGAAGAGGCGGTTCTGACACGACTGCAGTTGCTCTTGCAGCAGCTCTTCATGCAGATGCCTGTGAAATCTATACAGATGTAGACGGAGTTTATACAGCAGATCCACGTAAGGTTCCGAAAGCACGTAAGCTGAAAGAAATTACGTATGATGAGATGCTGGATCTTGCAACGCTTGGGGCAGGAGTACTTCATAACCGTTCTGTAGAGATGGCGAAGAAATATGGAGTACCGCTTGTGGTACGTTCCAGTCTGAATAACAGTGAGGGAACTGTCGTAAAGGAGGAAGTTACAGTGGAAAGAATGCTGATCAGCGGTGTGGCGCTTGATACAGAGGCAGTAAGGATTGCCGTTATCGGTCTGAAAGATGTACCGGGTATGGCTTTTAAATTATTTGATGTTCTTGCTAAAAAACATATTAATGTTGATGTTATTCTGCAGTCTATCGGACGTGCAGGTACAAAGGATATTTCCTTTACGGTAGATGGCAAAGATCTGGATGATGCAATTGCGGCTCTTGAAGAAAATAAAGCCAGACTTGGCTATCAGGAACTGCATTCAGAGAGAAATATTGCAAAACTTTCTATTGTTGGAGCAGGAATGATGAGCAACCCTGGTGTTGCTGCAAAAATGTTTGAAAGCCTTTATAATGAGGGTGTAAACATTAATATGATCTCAACTTCTGAGATTCGAGTAACTGTTCTGATCAATGAAAAAGATGGTGTGAGAGCCATGAATGCAGTACATGATGCATTTAATCTTGCAGACTGATACAGGATGTCGGGATCATTGCAGAAGTAAGGAACAGTAAAATTCAAAATATGTAAATTCCATCTTCGGTTTTGCGAAGGTGGAATTTTTGTCTGATGCCTGAAAAAAGGCAGATAGGAGAAAAATGACTGGACAGAGAAAGTACTGGAAATCCTATGCAAAGAGTAATCTGAAGGGAAACTGGGGGATTGCAATTGCTGCAATGCTGGCCGTTGTAGCTGTTAATTTTATCGGAAATATTTTTGCTGTACAGCTGTTTCCGGGAGATTCCGTATTTGCATTGGTATTAAGCGAAATTTTTGTGTTTATTGTATCTCTGATAGGAATGATCTTCAGTACCGGATACAGCTATATGCAGCTGAATATCTGCAGAGGCAGGGATTACAGCCTGAGTGATCTGCTGTATATGTTTCATAACCAGCCGGACAGAGTACTGGTTGCCGGACTGGTCGTGGCGTTGATCGATACAGTGGTGCAGATTCCATTCTATTATGTGACTTATATGGTAAATCCGGGAAATACTGTGGAAAGCATGATTCACTGGTATCAGCTTCTTTTGGGAGCGTGGATTCTTGCAATGGTACTGAGTGTAATCTTTACAGTGCCATTTGCACTGGCATTCTATTTTCTGGCTGATGATCCGGAAATGGGCGGTATAGAGGCACTGAAAGCAAGTACACATGCCATGAAGGGGCACATCTGGCAGTATCTGATGTTGGAGCTTAGTTTTGTCCCACTGCTGTTTTTGTCATTGTTTACTCTTTATATTGGGCTGCTGTGGCTGATGCCGTATATGCAGTTTACAGAAACCGCATTTTATATGTATGTAACAGGAGAACTCGATCAGCAGAGAACTGACCGGCAGCATACGGGAATCCAGGAGATATCTGACCGAACCGGTGATGATTATAATTCAGAAGCATAGAACAGAAAACAAAATATAAAAGATACAATGATTATCATGCGTGATAAAGGAGACTATAATGGATATTATTCAGGTGATAACCAAAGAACTTAATGTGGAAAAATGGCAGGTAGAAGCTGCAGTCAAATTGATTGACGAAGGCTGTACTATCCCGTTTATTTCCCGATACCGTAAAGAAGCAACGGGTTCTTTAAATGATGAACAGCTTCGTACTCTTCATGAAAGACTGACCTATCTTCGTAATCTGGAAGAAAAAAAGAATCAGGTACTTGGAAGTATTGAAGAGCAGGGAAAATTGACGGCAGAGTTGAAGAAACAGATCCTTGATGCACAGACACTGGTCGTAGTAGAGGATCTTTATCGTCCATTCCGACCGAAACGTCGTACCCGTGCGATCATTGCGAAGGAAAAAGGACTGGAACCGCTGGCAAATATCATTATGCTTCAGATGACAGTCAAGCCGATTGAAGAAGAAGCACAGGATTTTGTATCGGAAGAAAAAGGTGTGGAAACAGTAGCAGATGCGATCAATGGAGCCAAAGATATTATTGCGGAGCATATTTCTGATGAGGCAGATTACCGTATTTATCTTCGTAAACTGACTATGGACAAGGGTTCTGTTGCTTCTACAGCGAAGAAACCGGAAGAATCTTCTGTTTATGAAATGTATTATGAATTTGAAGAGCCGATCAAAAAGCTTGCGGGACATCGTGTACTTGCCCTGAATCGTGGTGAGAAAGAAAAAATCCTTACGGTTAAAGTCAATGCACCGGAAGAAGAAGCAATGGGATGGCTTCAGAAACAGGTCATTACAAAAGAAAATCCAATTACAAAACCGATTCTTCGCGAAGTAGTGGAAGATAGTTACAAACGTCTGATCGCACCTGCGATTGAGCGTGAGATCCGAAGTGATCTGACAGAAAAGGCCGAAGACGGGGCAATCCATGTATTTGGAAAGAATCTGGAGCAGCTTCTGATGCAGCCTCCAATCGTTGGTAAAGTAGTTCTTGGATGGGACCCGGCTTTCCGTACAGGCTGTAAACTGGCTGTTGTAGATGAGACAGGAAAGGTCCTTGATACAACTGTTATTTATCCGACAGCGCCGACAAATGATGCAAAAATCCGCGCTGCAAAAGAAACACTTAAGAAGCTGATCAAAAAGTATAATGTTTCTCTGATCTCTCTGGGCAATGGAACAGCATCCAGAGAATCTGAGCAGATCATTGTAGAACTTCTGAAAGAAATTCCGGAGAAGGTACAGTATGTGATCACAAATGAGGCAGGAGCTTCTGTATATTCCGCAAGTAAACTGGCAACTGAGGAATTCCCGAATTTTGATGTCGGACAGAGAAGTGCGGCTTCTATCGCAAGACGTCTGCAGGATCCGCTGGCAGAGCTGGTCAAGATCACTCCACAGTCTATCGGTGTAGGACAGTATCAGCATGATATGAATCAGAAGAAGCTCGGAGAGGCTCTGAGTGGAGTCGTAGAGGATTGTGTAAATAAAGTTGGGGTGGATCTGAATACAGCATCTGCATCCCTTCTGGAATATATTTCAGGTATCAGTAAAGTGATTGCGAAGAACATCGTGGCTTATCGTGAAGAGAACGGAAGATTTGAAAGTCGTCGTGAGCTTCTCAAAGTTGCAAAACTCGGACCGAAAGCATTTGAACAGTGTGCAGGTTTTGCACGTATCACAGGCGGAAAGAATCCACTGGATGCGACAAGTGTTCATCCGGAAAGCTATGAAGCTGCGCAGAAGGTTCTGGAAAAACTGGGATACAAACCAGAAGATATCACAGCCGGTAAACTGAGTGGTATTTCCAGACAGATTAAGAATTACAAAAAACTGGCAGAAGAGCTTGGAGTTGGTGAACCGACACTTCGTGATATTGTCAAAGAACTGGAAAAACCGGCACGAGATCCTCGTGATGAGATGCCGAAGCCGGTACTGAGAACAGATGTACTTGATATGAAGGACCTGAAAGAAGGCATGATCCTTAAAGGAACCGTACGTAATGTAATTGACTTTGGGGCATTTGTCGATATCGGTGTACATCAGGATGGACTTGTGCATGTCTCTGAAATGACAGAGAGATATATCAAACATCCACTGGAGGCAGTGTCTGTTGGGGATGTTGTAGATGTACGAGTGATTGGAGTGGATTTAAAGAAGAAGCGAATCAGCTTGTCCATGAAGGGGATCAAATAAAGCAGGAAAGAATTGTTATATGACGGGCTTGCGGATAGGATGAATGATGCTACGGCTGCATGCACCTGGAAGTACTAAGCGCATGAGAACTTTGCTAAATACAATACAGAAAATGACAAACTCACTTCGTTCAGACAGTGTCATTTTCTGTATTAACGCAAAGTCCTATACGCCAAGTACTTCTACAGGTACATATAGAGTAGCTTATTCATCCTATCTGCAGCCCGTTTTTACGTTTTCGCCAGCTTTATAAAAGCCCCCTTGACCTGGACAGCGCTGATTGTAGTATCGCGTAGGGAGTATTTCTACGGACGATTGCAGTGGTTTCTGGAATTCATGCACATTATACCTGCCCGTTCAACATACCGGTACTTACGCCTATATTCATCCCATCTGCAGCCCGTTTTTACATTTTCGCCAGCTTTATAAAAGCTCCCTTGACCTGGACAGCGCTATTTATAGTGTCGTTTGTGGTCGGGATCCCTCCGGGAAGGAGGCAGCTGAGCGAGATGGGGGAGAAGGTAAAGATAAAATATTTGGAATTAAAAATAGACTTAAGAATATTATAGAAAATATGAGTAGAATTATGATTGGAGCTATTATAGAAACTATAGAATGAATTGAGACGATTTTCTTGCTGTGAACATAAAGTATATTTTTCCCAAATTACAGCAACTAAAAAAGATATATGATTAATTCAACATCTGCAAGAATCCTGGAAGTTCTTAGGAATGTTCCGAGTGTGTTATTCATAAAAATCACACTGTTTGAGCGTCAGCGAGTTTGTGATTTTTATGAATGTATTTAACACGAGGGTTATTCCTTAGTACTTCCGGATGATGAAGCCGTTGAAGAATCATATATCTTTAATTAGTTGCGTAAATATGAATAGTAATATGAATAGTAATATCAATAGTACTTCTTTAATGTTTTCGTAAATAACGAACCATATCTTTAACGCAATCCCCATATCAGCTCAGCAGAGCAGAATCATTGGAGAACTCCTGTCCGCTGGCTTTCTCAAACTGATCCAGCAGATTTCTTACCGTAAGCTTCTTCTTTTCTTCCCCCTGAATATCCAGGATGATCTTTCCTTCCATCATCATGATCAGGCGGTTTCCGTGTGTAATAGCGTCCTGCATGTTATGAGTGATCATCATTGTTGTCAGATGATCGCGGTTTACGATCATCTCAGTGATCTCAAGGACCTTGGCTGCTGTTTTCGGGTCAAGGGCTGCGGTATGCTCATCGAGGAGCAGAAGCTTTGGTTTCTGGAGGGTTGCCATCAGCAGAGTAAGTGCCTGGCGCTGTCCACCGGAGAGAAGTCCGACTTTGGAAGTAAGGCGATCTTCCAGGCCAAGGCCAAGAATCTTCAGAAGTTCTTTATATTCTTCGCGTTCTTTCTTTGTGATTCCGGATTTAAGGAAACGTGTTTTTCCGCGGCGTTTTGCAAGGGCAAGGTTTTCTTCAATTCCCATTGTGGCAGCTGTTCCTGTCATAGGATCCTGGAATACGCGTCCCAGGTAAGCTGCTCTTTTGTGCTCGGATAATTTGGTAACGTCGATTCCGTCAATGATGATCTGGCCTTCATCGACCATCCAGGTACCTGCAACAGCGTTCAGCATCGTGGATTTACCGGCACCATTACCGCCGATAACAGTGACGAAATCTCCCTCGTTCAGTGTAAGGTTCAGACCATTCAGAGCCACTTTCTCATTAATGGTTCCAGGATTAAAGGTTTTATATATATTCTTAAGTTCTAGCATTATTTGTTACCTCCACGTTTTACTGGTTTAGAAAAATACTTTGCTTTCCAGTATGGAACAGCAAGGAAGACTGCAACTACAAGTGCGGACAGCATCTTCAGAAGGTCTGTATCAATACCCATCCAGATAACTGTCTGGAGTACCAGATAGTAGAGGATAGAACCAAAAGCAACGCTGAGAAGACGAAGCGCAAAGTTACGGAAGATCTTTCCAAAGATTGCTTCACCGATGATAACTGCAGCAAGACCGATAACGATAGCACCACGTCCCATGTTGACATCAGCAAATCCCTGATACTGTGCAAGGAGAGCACTGGAAAGCGCAACCAGTCCGTTGGAGATCATAAGACCAAGAACTTTACATACATCCGTATTGATTCCCTGTGCACGGGACATATTCGGATTACATCCGGTAGCGCGGAGGGAGCATCCAAGTTCTGTACCGAAGAACCAGTAAAGGATTGCAATCAGAACAACGATAAAGATTGCAACGATGAAAATTGTATTCTGATAAAATGGAACATTTTTTACATTACGGAGGGAAACAAGCAGATCAAATTTGTTTCCGTTTACTGCCTGGTTTGCTTTTCCCATGATCTTAAGGTTGGCAGAGTAAAGACCAAGCTGAGTCAGGATTCCAGCGAGGATCGCAGGGATTCCCATGAATGTGTGGAAGATACCTGTAGCGAGACCGGCAAGCATTCCGGCTCCGGTAGCAGCAAGCATAGAAACCCACACACTGTGACCGCTCATCAGCATCATAACGCAGACAGCACCGCCAGTACACATGGTGCCGTCAACAGTAAGGTCGGCTACATCGAGGATACGGAAGGTGAGATAAACACCAATTGCCATGATTCCCCAGATCAGACCCTGCGCAGCAGCGCCTGGAAGTGCATTGATTAAAGTAAGAATATTCATTTTTCAGTTCCTCCTGATAGCACAGAAAGCGAGAAAGGATAATTCCTTTCCCGCTGCCTGCATATATTTGTAATGTTTGATTATCTTCGAAAATTATTCAGCCTCTTCGGTTGTTTCCTCTTCAGCTGTCTCGTCTTTTGCTGCATCATCATCAGAAGCTTCTTCTTCGTCTGCACCGATTGCTACATAATCATCCGGAACTTCAATACCGAGTTCTTCACAGATTTCCGGGTTGTATTCTTTTGTGAACTGTGGAGCATATTCAATTGGCATTTTGGAAATATCTTCACCATCTACAAGAACTTTGAGAGCCATTTTACCGGTAGCAACACCGAGGTCATAGTAGTTGATGGAAAGTGTGGCAACACCGCATCCTTCACAGATACCTTCTTCACCTGCGATTACCGGAACTTTTTCCGGAAGACAGATGTTGTTGATGATCTCTGTATTAGAGGCAACAGTATTATCAGTCGGAACATAGATCACATCACTCTCAGTAGCTGCTGTTGTAGCAACAGAAGAGAGGTCGTTGGAGTCTGAGAATGCATAGTAAGTACATGTGTAACCTAATTTCTCAAGAGCTGCTTTTACTGTATCAACCTGATACTGGGAATTGGCTTCTGCTGAACAGTAGATAAGACCAACATTTTTTGCATCCGGGAACAGTTCGTTGAGCATTGCAGCCTGATCTTCAAGCGGAGCAAGGTCTGATGTACCGGAGATGTTTCCGCCAACAGTTCCATCGAAATCATCCAGATCAAGTGCTACACCGTATTCTGTAACAGCTGTACCAAGAATCGGGATATCAGATGTTCCTGCTGATGCTGCCTGAAGTGCAGGTGTAGCGTTTGCAAGAATCAGATCAACGTTTTTAGAAACAAAGTCGGTGATGATTGTAGAACATGTATTGGAATCACCCTGAGCGTTCTGCTCATCGAAAGTTACTTTATCGCCAAGTTCTTCTGTGATCGCATCTTTGAATCCCTGTGTTGCAGCGTCCAGTGCTTCGTGCTGTACGAGCTGGCAGATACCGATGTTGTATGTTTTATCATCTGCTTTATCTGCTGCAAATACGCTGACACCACCCATGCCAACTACCATTGTTGCAGACAGAATGCCTGCTAAAATCTGCTTTTTCATATTTTTAAACCTCCTGATTTTACTGATTCATGTTCGAATCAAATTAACTTTCTAAAGTATAACGCTTTAACGTGAAAAAGTCAAGAAAATTATTATTTCCTTATTAATATACAAAAAAAAATTAGGTTATCAAATAAATAGTACGTTTTTTGCAAATTTATTGACAATTTAAAAATTGCCATGTATAGTAAAAGTACTTGCAAAGAGGCGTAACTGAGAAAGTTGTGCCTCTTTTGTTCCGTAACAGGAGTAAGAGCACAGAAAATGGAGGAAAGAAGAATGAAAAAAGCATTGGCAATTGGACTTGCAGCAGCTATGGCAGTTACTATGACTGCACCTGTATACGCAAGTGACGACAGCGAAAGTGGCAAGGGTATTGCAAAGGAAGACCTCAAGATTGGTGCAATCTACATCGGCGATGAGAACGAAGGTTACACAGCAGCTCATATGGCTGGTATCGATGAAATGCAGGAGGCACTTGGCCTTGACGATTCACAGGTTATCGAAAAAACTCTGATCGGCGAAGATGAAGGATGCTACGATGCAGCAGCAGACCTTGCAGATCAGGGATGTCAGATCATCTTTGCAAACAGCTTCGGACATGAGACTTATATCCTTGAAGCCGCAGGAGAATATCCGGACGTACAGTTCTGTCATGCAACCGGAACTCAGGCAGCATCAAGCGGACTTTCCAATATGCACAACTACTTCACAAACATTTATGAAGCTCGTTATGTGTCCGGTGTAGTAGCTGGCCTTAAACTGAATCAGATGATCGAAGATGGAACGATCACAGAAGATAGCTGCAAGATGGGTTATGTTGGTGCATTCCCGTACGCAGAGGTTATTTCCGGATATACTTCTTTCTACCTTGGCGCAAAGAGTGTATGCCCGTCCGTAACTATGGAAGTAAAATATACAAACAGCTGGGCAAGCTTCGACCTTGAAAAAGAATGTGCAGATGCGCTGATTTCTGATGGATGTGTTCTGATCAGCCAGCACGCAGATACAACAGGTGCTCCGACAGCATGTGAAGCAGCAGGCGTTCCTTGCGTTGGATACAATATTGATATGACATCTGTTGCACCGAATACAGCTCTTACTTCTGCATCTATGGACTGGGGTGTATATTACACATATGCAGTACAGTGCATGCTTGATGGAACAGCAATTGATACTGACTGGTGCAAAGGCTTCTCCGACGGCGCTGACAAGATCACACCTCTCAATGAGAAAGTTGTAGCAGAAGGAACAGACGAAAAAGTAAAAGAAGTGGAAGATGCACTTGCAGACGGATCCCTTCATGTATTCGATACTTCTACATTTACAGTAGATGGCAAAGAACTTACTACTTATAAGAAAGATGGCAGTGATACAGAATATGTTTCTGACGGATATTTCCATGAATCAGAATATGGTTCTGCACCGGCATTCGATGTAGCTATCGATGGAATCACATCTATCACAGAATAAGATCTGAAACAGGCGGAGCTGCTGGGTCAGCAGCTCTGCTTTTTTTCTTGTTATACGTGCAAAGAAAGTCTTCAGGGCGGAGGTTTCTTTTGCAGATATGACAATATATCAGATAAAAGGAGGGAACGATAGTGGAAGAAACTTATGCACTTGAGCTTAGAGATATTTCCAAGCGATTTGGATCAGTCCAGGCGAATAATCATGTAAATCTTACACTGAGGAAATCAGAGATTCTCGCAATTTTAGGTGAGAATGGAAGTGGTAAAACGACTCTGATGAATATGATCTATGGAATTTATTATCCAGATGAAGGTCATATTTTTGTAAATGGGAAGGAAGTAAAAATCCGTTCGCCAAAAGACTCCTATGAATTAGGAATAGGTATGGTACATCAGCATTTCAAACTGGTAGATGTACTTACGGCAGCAGAAAATATTGTATTGGGCCTGCCTGGTAAGGCCAGACTCAATATGAAAAAAATAACCGAAGATATTCAGAAACTGGTCAATAAATATGGTTTTGATCTGGACCTTTCCAAAAAAATCTACGAAATGTCCGTTTCTGAAAAACAGACAGTTGAAATTGTGAAGATGCTGTATCGTGGAGCAAGGATCCTGATCCTGGATGAGCCGACAGCAGTGTTGACGCCACAGGAAGCCGACAGGCTGTTCGATATTCTTCGAAACATGCGTGACGATGGATGTTCGATCATTATCATTACCCATAAATTGCAGGAGGTTCTTGCTTTGTCTGACCGCGTTGCAATTCTTCGAAAGGGTCAGTATATTGACACGGTAGAGACAGCACAGGCCAATGTGCAGAGTCTTTCAGAAATGATGGTTGGAGCCAAAGTAGATCTGAACATCGAACGTCCGAAACCTGAAAATGTAAAACCGCGTCTGATCATTGATGGAATCAACTGTAAGGACAAAGAAGATGTCAAGACACTGGATGATGTGGATCTGACAGTCAATACAGGGGAGATTCTTGGAATTGCCGGTATTTCAGGAAGTGGACAGAAAGAACTTCTTGAGGCGATTGCAGGACTGCAGAATGTAGAAAGCGGTTCCATACGTCTGTTGGATGATAACGGAGGCGAAATGGAACTTTCCGGAATGGATTCTATTTCCATTAATGAAGCGGGAATCAGCCTTGCTTTCGTTCCAGAGGATCGTATTGGTATGGGACTTGTCGGTGATATGGATATGACAGACAATATGATGATCCGAAGCTATCGTAATGGAAAGGGACCTTTCCTGGATCGTAAAGGACCAAGAGCGCTTGCAGAGAAGATCAAAGATCAGCTGGAAGTTATGACACCAAGTATCTCTGCACCGGTCCGCCAGATGTCAGGTGGTAATGTACAGAAAGTTCTGGTAGGAAGAGAAATCGCACAGAATCCAAAAGTTCTTCTTGTAGCATTCCCGACTCGCGGTGTGGATATCAATACCTCTCATGTTATTTATCAGCTTCTGAATGAGCAGAAGAAAAAAGGCGTAGCAGTTGTCTGCGTAATTGAAGATCTTGATGTAGTACTTGAACTCTGTGACCGCATTGCGGTACTGTGTGGAGGAAAAATCAGTGGAGTGGTTGATGGCAGAACTGCAACCAAAGAAGGAATCGGTCTTCTCATGACGAAACATGAAAAAGGAGGGGTTGTCAATGAATAAAGAACCTTTCTTACAGGTAAGTAAAAGAAGGAACAAAGCCGGATGGCAGGAAAGACTGCTGATTCGATTTATTGCGCTGATCCTTGCACTGATCGTGTGCGGTGCTGTAATCGTCGCACTTGTCAAGATGAATCCGGTAGATGTATATAAAGCAATCTGGGATGGAGCGATGGGATCGGAACGTCGTATCTGGCAGACAATACGTGATACGATGGTTCTTCTGTGTATTGCAATCGGACTTGCTCCGGCATTCAAAATGAAATTCTGGAATATCGGTGCAGAAGGCCAGATCCTGATTGGTGGAGCCTGCTCCGCAGCGGTGATGATCTATGCAGGTGATAAAATGTCACCGGTGATCTTACTTATTGTTATGTTTATTGCAAGTGCACTTGGCGGCATGATATGGGGTATGATCCCGGCGGTATTCAAAGCATACTGGAATACAAATGAAACACTTTTTACTCTGATGCTGAATTATGTTGCCATGCAGGTGGTTACATATTGTATCGTTTTCTGGGAAAATCCAAAAGGTTCCAATACTGTTGGTATCATTAATCAGGCAACACAGGCAGGCTGGCTGCCGGAACTGTTTGGACAGAAATACGGCTGGAATGTTCTGATCGTTCTGATTTTGACTGTTGGGATGTTCATTTATCTGAAATACTGCAAACAGGGTTATGAGATTGCTGTAGTTGGTGAGAGTGAGAATACTGCAAAATATGCCGGTATCCATGTAAAGAAAGTTATTATCCGTACCATGGCAATCTCTGGTGCAATCTGTGGTATCGCAGGATTTGTTATTGTAAGTGGTGCGAGCCATACAATCTCTACTGCAACAGCAGGAGGGCGTGGATTTACAGCAATCATCGTTGCATGGCTTTCCAAATTCAATACTTTTATTATGGTGGCTGTATCTTTTGGTATTGTATTTATGAATCAGGGTGCTGTTCAGATTGCGACTCAGTATGGATTGAATGAAAATGCATCCGATGTTATTCTCGGCATTATTCTGTTTTTCCTGATCGGGGCAGAATTCTTTATCAACTACAGAGTAAAGCGTACAAAAAAATAGGAGGTAGATGCAATGAGTGTACTGACCATCTTTATTCAAAAAGCAATTGTCCAGGGCATCTGTATTCTTTATGGTGCGCTTGGTGAAATTATGACGGAGAAATCCGGAAACCTGAATCTTGGTATTCCGGGAATTATGTATATGGGCGGTATTGCCGGCCTGATGGGAGCTTTTCTTTATGAAAAAGATAACCCGAATCCGAATGCATTTATAGGTGTCCTGATATCGTTTGTATGTGCCTTTGCATGTGCAATGATCGGTGGCTTGATCTACAGTATCCTGACCATTACTCTTCGTGTAAATCAGAACGTAACCGGTCTTGCTCTTACAATCTTTGGTACAGGTTTTGGTAACTTCTTTGGTGGTTCTATTTCCAAACTTGCCGGTGGTGTCGGACAGATTTCTGTAAAAGTAACAGGAAGTGCTTACACAGCCAAAATCCCGGGATTATCTAAGATTCCGGTGATCGGACCGATTTTATTCAATTATGGATTTATGACATATCTCTGTGTGATCGTAGCGGTGGTTTTGTCTTTCTTCTTATTTAAGACAAGAGCAGGCTTGAATCTTCGTGCAATTGGCGAGAATCCTGGAACAGCAGATGCAGCAGGTATCAATGTTATCAAATACAAATATCTGTCTACCTGTATCGGAGCAGGGCTTGCCGGACTTGGCGGACTCTATTTCGTAATGGAATATTCCGGCGGAACCTGGACAGACAATGGATTTGGTGACCGTGGATGGCTTGCAGTTGCGCTGGTAATCTTCGCCCTGTGGAAACCACTGAATGCAATCTGGGGAGCGTTCCTTTTTGGAGCACTTTATATCCTGTATCTGTATATCCCGGGACTGGGACGAAGTATGCAGGAGGTGTTCAAGGCACTGCCGTATGTGGTAACGATTATCGTACTGGTGTTTACAAGCTTCCGAAAGAAGAAGGAGCACCAGCCGCCGGCGGGACTTGGATTACCGTATTTCCGTGAGGAGAGATAATAAAGGATTCCCGGTGATTATGGGATAATTAAATGAACCAGATGGGATTTTCGATAAATGTTCCTCTGGATACGTTTCAATTCAGAACTTCTAAGGTACCAAGGTGTACAGAACTTTGCTAAGAACAATACAGAAAATGCTGAACTCGCATCAAAGATGCTCAAACAGCAGCATTTTCTGTATCAACGCAAAAACCTGTACAACCAGGAACCTTCACGAAGTTCTTCAGGCGAGAACGTACCAGAGAAACATTTGCGAAAATTTTGCCTGGTTTTTATATTATCCTTGCTCTCACCGTACTTTATTTTGGAGTAGTGGCTGATGCCACTGGCGCCAGTGACCAGATATCAGCGCGGAGCGCGAGCCTGTGGGGCACCCATGGCAATTTAAAGTGAAGAAAATGAAGGACATGCGGGAAAGGAATTTTCTTATATTAATATATTGGATTATGGAAGGCTGATGTTTAATAAACAAGCTAGCCCCTTCCGTCATATACCATCATTTTTCTTCTAATTTTATATTGCATTCTTATAAAGTTAGTTATATAATACAGAAATATAAAAGAAAATTCTTCGGGGCAGGGTGACCGACGCAGTTGGAATTCCCTACCGGCGGTAAAGTCCGCGACCCGCGTAAGGCGGCTGATCCGGTGACTGGCACAAGTCAGAATTCCGGAACCGACAGTAAAGTCTGGATGAGAGAAGAACACGAATAATTCATACGTGCTCAGTACCCCGGGAAGATTATTCCCGGGATTTTTTTATGCAGCAGAAACTAATCTCCCCACTAAACTTATCTGCAGCATAGCGTAGAATTTTCTTTTAGAAAAAAAGAACAATTCAAAAAGGAGAGATAAGTATGAGTGAACAGGTTTTAAAAAGTGGAAACGTAATGGAGAGGAGTCGTACAAGAACGATCACACAGATCGCAATGCTTGGAGCCCTCGCCGGAATATTAATGAATTTTGAATTCCCGCTCCCATTCCTGGCACCATCCTTCTATCAGCTGGATTTCTCTGAGATTCCGGTACTGGTAGGAGCCTTCGCAATGGGACCGATCGCAGGTATCCTGATCGAAGTGGTAAAAGTTCTGGTGCATCTTGTAACAATGGGAACTATGACAGCAGGTGTTGGTGATTTTGCAAACTTCCTCTTTGGATGTACATTTGTTGTACCGGCAGGAATCATCTACAGACTGCATCATAACAAGAGTCGCAAACATGCCGTTATTGGAATGGCAGCAGGTACAGTACTGACAACAGCAGCAGCCTGCCTTATGAATGCATTTGTACTGCTTCCGGCATATGGCAAAGCATTTGGTATGCCGATCGAAGCATTTATTGAAATGGGATCAGCAGTACATCCTTCTGTAAACAGCCTTCTTGGTTTTGTAGCATTGATCATCGTTCCATTTAACTTATTTAAATATATTCTGATTTCTGTAATCGTATTCTTTATTTATAAAAGAATTCGTGTTATCCTTAAGGGAGACTGATTCAGGCACAGCAGACAGAGTGTGCAGAAAAGAGGAAACCCATGGGAAAGATTCATAATGTAGAAAAAATGACAGATAACCGTTTTGTCAATCTGTATCATGTGGATGCTACAAGTGTTCACAATACCCCGGTGTCTTATTACGTGGCATCCAGAGCAAAGGATGTTCCGGCGCTGAAACTGAAGACCGGACGTAATGATCCGGATGGTGTGATCATTTATAGTATCTATGGACAAAAGAAGGACAAGGTTGTTCTGGTACGCCAGTATCGTTACACATTGGGCGATTACATTTATGAATTTCCGGCAGGTCTGGTTGAGCCAGGCGAAGATTTCCATGAAGGTGCAGTCCGTGAGATGTATGAAGAAACTGGTCTTAAACTGGAACCTTTGAAAGTAGATCCTGCATTCGAAAAGCCGTATTTTACAACAGTAGGTATGACAGATGAATCCTGTGCAACTGTATACGGCTATGCCAGCGGTGAGATCAGTAAGGCAGCACAGGAAGACAGTGAGGAAATTGAAATCGTACTCGCTGACCGTACCGAAGTAAAACGAATCCTCAAAGAAGAACGTGTGGCAATTATGTGTGCCTATATGCTGATGCATTTTTTAAAGGATGAGGATCCATTTGAGTTTTTGAACTAATATAGCTGAAATGTCATGACCGCCTTGTGTGGATTGACATTTCAGTTTTTTTTTACACATGAATGTGAGGCGTTAAAGATGAAAGAAATAATGGATTTTTTAAAAGAGGAAGGAATCAGTCCGAAGCTGATTCAGGAGGTACAGGAGTTTTCTGCGGCTCATCCGGTGAAGGAGGAGCTGAATGGAAGGATTCCTGTACCTCATTTTTATTATTATGGCAAAAAAGTGTGGGAGGAAGCCCTGGCAGCACTTTTGTGTGGAAAGAATCTATTGCTTTCAGGTGAAAAAGCCACGGGGAAAAATGTACTTGCGGAAAATCTGGCAGCAGTTTTCGGCCGTCCTGCCTGGGATATCTCATTTCATGTCAATATGGATGCGTCTTCGCTTATCGGCACGGATACTTTCAGAAACGGGAAGGTTGAATTCAGACCAGGACCAGTATACAGCTGTGCGTGCAATGGAGGCTTTGGTATATTCGATGAGATCAATATGGCAAGAAATGAAGCACTTGCAGTTTTGCATTCTGCATTGGATTTCAGGCGGGTTATAGACGTTCCCGGATATGAAAGAATAACTCTGGCAGACGATACTCGCTTTATTGCAACGATGAACTATAACTATGCAGGAACACGAGAATTGAATGAAGCACTTGCGTCAAGATTTGTAGTGATCCGTATGCCTGCACTTACACTGGAAGATCTGCAGAGGCTTTTAAGAGAACAGTTTCCAGATCTTTCTTCTAAATATAATAAGCAGTTTGGATTACTTTTTATGGATATCCAGAAAAAATGTGAAAGTGGAGAACTGACTTCAAAAGCAATGGATCTTCGTGGACTCTTGGATGCAATCAGCCTGATGCACAAAGGAATTCCAGTCAGAGATGCTCTTGATCTTGGCGTGACAAATAAAATATTTGACAGTTATGAGCAGGCTCTGCTCAGCGATGTGATGAATGCCAGGATTTCCATGAAACTCAAAGCTTCGGAGGTGTTTGATGGATGACCGGATCTTATACAGAAGTACAGAGACGGGCCGCCAATCAGATTTGGGGTGCTGCTGGTCATTATGATTTTGAACCAATGTTTCTGGCAATACACAGTCAGGAAAACAGGCCGGATTTTTATATGAATCTGGTCATAGGACTTGCATATAAATATTTTGGCGAAAAGACACTTACAGAACTTTTTGTGCGATGGCAGGGAGATAGCCGGCAGCAGATGCTGGATGATCTGGCCTGGCTTTATATAGAACCGATCGTGTACAAGCTTGAAATTCCGATTAGACCGGCACTGGAAGATGTGCGGATGGATTACGCAGAAGCTTTTTTTGCAGGAGAGTATAAGCTGTCACGGCAGGAATGGATGAGCAAAAATCAATTGGTATATACCCTGCAGTCTGCCAGGTGGAGCAGAGTATCAGGCAGAAAACTTCCAGTGATGACGCCATTTGAGAAAAAATT
Organism: Blautia sp. 210820-DFI.6.14; assembly: GCF_020558815.1. NCBI lineage: Bacteria > Bacillati > Bacillota > Clostridia > Lachnospirales > Lachnospiraceae > Blautia > Blautia sp. 210820-DFI.6.14. The sequence goes on along the minus strand of NZ_JAJCKS010000001.1, from coordinate 364,873 downwards.
GCTTTTGGCTCTGACTCCGGAAAATAAAGTGTCACAGGAAGAAATTATAGAGAAACTGGTAAGTATTTACAAAACTTTTTATTTATTTGATGGGAAAAAGCATATCAGAAAACCATTAATGCTCCATTTTACTGGAACAGCGGCCAGGCTGCTGACTCGAATCATGCCGGCTCAACTGGTAAAGACAGACCGGGTTGTGGTAATGCGTTCTTCACAGGCTGACAGCAGCCAGAATGGAATCATGCAGAATAAAAGCAGCAGTCATATGATCTTAAAAAAAGAAGAAACCGATCATGCATATATAGAAAACTGCTTTGGAAGGTCACTGTATTCAAAACAGGAACTGGCAAGGACCGAGAAAGAACTCTGTAAAGGAAATCACGCAGGCTGCCACGTATGGTTTACGGATGGAAAATATATTCCAAAAGAGAAAATATCAGCAGAAAACCGTTATCTAAGAAATCAGGCACAGCTTCAGATGGAAAGAAACAGAATATATTATTATAAAAATCAAAAACTGTATCAGAGTATTATCGCACAGCTTTCGTCACAGATAAGAAATTGTATGATGGTTCATCAGCAGCCGGATATACTGCCTGGCAGATCTGGACGCCTGGATCCTGCGAGAGTGTGGAGATCGGAATATGTCATGGATAATCGGGTCTTTCATGCTAATTATGAAGAGAAAAAGCCACTGTTTACGGTGGATCTTCTTTTGGATGCGTCTGCGTCAAGATTACAGTATCAGGAAATGATCGCTGCGCAGGGAGTGATTCTTTCAGAAAGTCTTCAGGCATGTCATATTCCGGTCAGAGTTTCGGAATTCTGCAGTGTACGCGGATATACAGTGCTTCGGATTCTGAAGGCATTTGAGGAGAAAAAAAGTGATGACGTTTTTCGATACTTTGCAACTGGCTGGAATCGTGACGGACTTGTCATGCGGGAGATGAATGAACTTCTGAGATCCCATAGTGAATCAGCTGACCGTCATCTGCTTATTTTACTGACGGATGCGGAACCAAATGACAGTTTTCGTATACAGTCTTCAGAACAGTTTCCATTTGGAAAGGACTATGGAGATGAGGCAGCTGTTAATGATACAGCGGCTGAAGTGCGGGCATTGCAACGAAAAGGCATCTGTGTTTCTGCTGTATTTATGGGAACGGATGCAGGCGCATTGAAGGCAGAAATAATTTATGGAAAAGAATATACCAGAATACAGGAGGTCGGACAGTTGGCCAGGGCAGCAGGTTTGCTGATCCAGAAGGAAATAAGTAAAATTGATTTATAAATATGATAAATAAATAACAAAGATGTTATGGAATAGACAAATAAAATTGTATACAATATTCCTGTATATTTATAAGAATAATAGACAAATTTAACAATAACTATTGTTTTTTAAACGAGAAGTTTTATAATAATAATTGCTAAGCAGAGTGTATGGTAAGCTGATCTGCCATACTTTGACAAAAATATGACAACTGTGAATTGCAGTAGAGGGAGGGATTTAAATGATCAGTTTTATTTTGTGTCTGGCACTTCTGATTATCGGTTACTTTACCTATGGTAAGGTCGTTGATAACACTTTTGGACCAGATGATCGTGAAACCCCGGCGGTAAGCATCAACGACGGAGTGGATTATGTAGTGATGCCACAGTGGAAACTGTTCCTTGTACAGCTTCTTAACATTGCAGGATTGGGACCTATTTTTGGTGCGATGCAGGGTGCATTGTGGGGACCAATCGTATTTCTCTGGATCACGTTTGGTACAATTTTTGCCGGCGGTGTTCATGACTACTTCTCTGGAATGATCAGCGAACGTAATTCGGGAAGCTCAGTAGCAGAATTTACAGGTAAATACCTCGGCGGTGTTATGCAGAACATCATGCGAGTATTTTCAGTAGTACTCCTGATCATGGTTGGTACTGTTTTTGCAGTAGGTCCTGCAGGTCTTATTGTTACACTGTGTAAGAATGGCGGGCTGTCAGGTGTTCTTACCACTACACTGTTCTGGCTTATTCTTATTCTGGTTTATTATTTTATTGCAACATTTATTTCCATTGATAAGATCATCGGTAAGATTTACCCGGTATTTGGTCTCTGCCTGATCATTATGGCAGTTGGTGTTATCATAGGAATCTATACAAACCCTGAATTTACGATTCCTGAAATCTGGAGTCATATGTACAGTATGCATCCGGCAGGAACACCAATCTGGAGCTTTATGTTTATTACTGTAGCCTGTGGTGCAATCTCCGGTTTCCATTCTACACAGTCACCATTGATGGCTCGTTGTATGAAGAGTGAGAAACAGGGTCACTTTGTATTTTATGGTGCAATGGTTGCTGAGGGTATCATTGCTCTGATCTGGGCAGCAGCAGGATGTGCTCTTTATGAAGTTACAGGCGGACTGAATACAGGTCTTGCAGAAATTCTTTCCGGTGGCCAGTCAGCAGCTATCTATGATGTATGTTCCAAGACAATGGGTGGTGTTGGTATTGCACTTGCGATGATCGGTGTTGTTGTATGTCCTATTACTTCAGGTGATACGGCTTTCCGTTCAGCAAGACTTACTCTGTCTGACTGGTTCCATATTGATCAGGGAAGATACGCTAACAGACTGAAACTTTGTATTCCGGTTCTTGGTGTTGGCGCTGTTCTTGGTATTGGTAATGCAGTTGGCGCAATTGACTATACAGTTATCTGGCGTTATTTTAGCTGGACAAACCAGACACTTGCAATGATCGTTCTCTGGGCAGCATCCATGTATCTGGTAAGTGAAAAGAAAAACTTCTGGATCACAGCAGTTCCGGCCACTTTTATGAGTGCAGTTTCCAGTACATATTTCATCCTTGCACCGGAATGTCTTGGCGGTCTGATCAATTCCAAAACGGCAGAAGGCGCAGTTGTTTATAATACAGCTGTAGCTTATCCGATAGGTATTATTTTTGCAATCGTACTTCTTGTTATTTTCCTTCGCGCAGCGAAGAAACATGCAGCTGCCTGAAACTATTTTAAGTGAGGTCTGATATCATGATTTTTAAACCACATCCACTTAGTACATCTCAGCTTCCGGCACCGGAACTTGAGGAAGACAGAAAATCCTGTCGTAAGGTCGGCCCCTGTGGGATCGGAAAGAAAGCAATTTACCTGAACAGCTTTTATGTAGACAGGTGCTATTATATTCCTTTTACGGCGGTCCGACGCGTCTTTAAACGCGTGGCTATGAGTAAGGGTGGATTTTCTGGAAAAGGAATGTTTGCCAGTATTCCGTATCTGGTTGTGGAGTATGATGACGGACAGCAGAAACAATGCAATTTCAAATATGAAAATCAGGTAGATGATCTTTTGAAACTGCTTTCAGCTGAGCAGCCACAGATACGGCTGCTCAGTGAGGCCGCGGAAGCGAAGCTGGAAAAGCAGAAAGCAGAGAAAGAACGGGAGCTGCGTTCCAGACCGGAAATAACCACTCAGTCACAAAAAGAAGTGGCAAAGCTTCAGAGGGCCATTGATTACCTGGACCAGAAACCTCAGTTAAGTGAGAATCTGAGCCGGGCGGCGGGAAGACGACGGACCTATCAGTGCACAAGCCCAAGCTATCGCTGGGTGGCAATGGCAATTACTATGCTGGGATTTGTAGCAGTGGCGGCAGGAATTTATTCATTTATTGTACACAATGATTTTGCAGTATACTTTCTTTTGTTTGGTATCGCTGCTGTTTTTACTTTTGCCGGTTTCAGTGTTCTGCCAACGGCACGTAATAATCGAAAAGCAATCATGAGCCAGGATGAACAGGCACGAAAGCAAATGGAAGATTACGTTAAAGGTTATCCGGATTTTCCGGTACCTGCCAGATATGCTCACCCGACGGTACTGAAACGGATGCAGAGAGTGATCGAACAGGGACGTGCAGAAGAAAAAGGCCAGGCACTTGAAATTGTCAAGGAAGATCTCAAAGCATTGAACAGTGATGTGAAAGTATCGCAGGAAGAATATGATGAGGTAGTTGCGATTAAGCCAATGTTTTTGAATGCTATGTATCAGTAAAGCTGCTGTGAACGGAGTGGACAGTAATTCAGTAAAAATAGAATCAGTAAAAATATAAAATAGCGGGTTGACAAGTTCTGGGCTGACGTGTTATATTTTCATCAGTTGTAGTGTGTAACTCGATTTCAGGAGGCATTAACTATACATAACTAGGAGTGTTTATGTATATTAGTGCCTTTTTTTGTACAAAAGTTGCTGTAAACAGTAACAAAAACCGGTTGATTAAGGCACTTATGCATACTCACTTCTACCAAATATATAGAAGGAGAGTGTCAGATGAAAGACAAGATTTTTGGTGTTTTACAGCGAGTTGGACGAAGCTTCATGCTCCCGATCGCAATCCTTCCGGTAGCCGGACTTCTTCTTGGTATCGGAAGTTCTTTCACCAATGCAACAACGATTGAGACATATGGCCTGACAAAGATTCTGGGTGACGGAACACTGCTTCATTCCCTGATGGTGATCATGAACAGCGTAGGAAGTGCAGTCTTTAATAACCTGCCACTGATTTTTGCAGTTGGTGTTGCAATTGGTATGGCAAAGAAAGAAAAAGAAGTTGCAGCTTTATCAGCAGTTATCGCATTTTTCGTAATGAATACAGCGATCAATGCGATGCTGACAGTTACAGGACAGATTCTTGCAAATGGAGAGATCGCAGAATCCGTTCTTGAGGGAACGATCACTTCTGTCTGCGGTATCCAGTCACTGCAGATGGGCGTTTTTGGTGGTATTATCGTAGGACTTGGAGTAGCAGCTCTGCATAATAAATTTTACAGAATACAGCTGCCGAATGCACTGTCATTTTTTGGAGGTACCCGTTTCGTTCCGATCATTTCCACGATCGTCTATATGTTTGTGGGAATTCTTCTGTATTTTGTATGGCCGGTAGTTCAGAACGGAATCTACGCTCTGGGCGGTCTTGTAACAGGAACCGGTTATGTTGGAACACTGATTTTTGGACTTATTAAACGTGCTCTGATTCCATTTGGTCTTCATCATGTATTTTATATGCCATTCTGGCAGACTGCTGTCGGTGGTACAATGGAAGTTGCAGGACAGATGGTACAGGGCGGCCAGAATATTTTCTTTGCACAGCTAGCTGATTCTGCAAATATTGCACATTTCAGTGCTGATGCAACAAGATATTTTTCCGGAGAATTTATTTTTATGATCTTCGGTCTTCCGGGAGCTGCACTGGCTATGTATCAGTGTGCAAAACCTGAGAAGAAAAAACAGGCAGGAGGCCTTCTTCTGTCTGCAGCGCTTGCATGTATGGCAACCGGAATTACAGAGCCGCTGGAATTTTCATTCCTGTTCGTAGCTCCGGCACTGTTTGCTGTTCAGGTAGTTCTGGCAGGTAGCGCATACATGATCGCACATATGCTGAATATTGCCGTAGGACTTACTTTCTCCGGTGGATTCCTTGATTTCTTCCTGTTTGGTATTCTTCAGGGAAACGCAAAGACAAGCTGGATGAGAGTTATCCCGGTTGGTATTATTTATTTCTTTTTATATTATTTTATTTTCAAATTCATGATCAAAAAGTTTGATTTCAAAACGCCTGGTCGTGAGGATGATGATGTAGAAACAAAGCTTTATACGAAGGCTGATGTAAATGCCCGCAAAGAGGCACAGAATGGTGCTGTTGAAGCTGGTTCTTCTGATCCGGTCAGCGAGGCAATCACAAGAGGTCTTGGTGGTAAGAAAAATATCAGTGATGTGGACTGCTGTGCAACACGTCTTCGTTGTACGGTTAAGGATGCATCTCTGGTAAACGATGGTATTTTAAAGGCAACAGGTGCATCAGGTGTGGTTCATAAGGGACTTGGCGTACAGGTTATTTATGGTCCAAATGTTACCGTTATCAAATCAAATCTTGAGGATTATCTGGAAACAGCACCAGATACTCTGGAAACACCGGCGGAAAGTGTTGAAACACCGGAAGTAAGTGAGCAGAAAGAAGATGCCGGACAGAAAGTTGTCGACCGCATTGTGATTTCCAGCCCGATCACTGGTGTAGCGGCTGAGCTCTCTACAGCACCGGATGAGGCATTTGCCCAGAAGATGATGGGGGATGGTGCGGTAGTTACACCGGAAGATCCTTATGTACGTGCTCCTGAAGATGGAGAAGTTGCCTTTGTCTTTGACACAAAACATGCAATTGGATTTGTAACAGAATCCGGAATCAGTCTTCTGATTCATGTGGGAATCGATACTGTAAAACTGAATGGTGAGGGATTTGAGGCACTGGTAGAAAGCGGGCAGGAAGTGAAGAAAGGAGATCCGATGCTGAAACTGGATCTGGATTATCTGAGCAAAAACGCACCTTCTATTGTATCACCGGTTCTTTGTACAGAGCTGGAGGATAACCAGAGAATCCATCTGTTAAATGAGGGTCAGGTCAAAGCAGGAGAGCCGCTTTTCGAAATCGAGGTTCTTCAGTAAGAACTACCCGGATGGGGAAGAGATACGGATGTTGTACAGGATAGCAAAAATTTTAAATCATAATTCCTTTATGGGAATCCAGGATGAAAATAACCAGGAATGTCTGGTTATGGGAAAAGGAGTTGCTTTTGGCAAGAAAGTGGGACAAACTGTTCCGGTCACTGCGGAAGCAAAGGTTTATTCATTGAAAGAAATGACAGAGCGAGGAGAGGCAAAAGATATCCTCAAATCGGTTTCACCACTTTGTCTGGAGTTTGCAAACGAAGTGCTGAATCAGGCGGAGCAGGAATTTGGCAAAGTAGACCGGACAATTCTTTTTACCATGGCAGATCATCTGGACTTTGCGATCCGCCGCATTCAGAATGGAGAGCAGATCAGCAACCCGCTGACTGATGACATCCGTGTTATGTTTTATAAAGAATATAAAGTAGCCAGTTGTATTCAGGAACTTCTGAAGGAAAAACTTCAGTTGGAGATAGATGAACATGAGATTGGCTATATCGCCCTGCATGTGCATGCTGCCATCGTAGATGAAAATGTTTCCCAGGCAATGGAGATTGCCAGAACAGTCCGCGAATGTATTTCTCTTGTAGAGAAAGAAACCGGAAATTCTATCGACGTCATGTCACTCGGATACAATCGTCTGATGAATCATGTGCGCTATATGGTAGCACGTGCAATCCATGGTGAGAAATTAAAAATGAATCTGAATGAATATATGTCCGTAAAGTTCCCGGAAGCATTTATGGCAGCAGAGCGAATCTGCCGTCAGATGGAAAAGAGCCTGAAGCTTCCGATTCCGGACATTGAAATCGGATATCTTGCCATGCATCTGGAAAGAATGTTAGATACGGATATCAATGAGTAAGATATAAAGTTAAATGTCACTGTCGAAGGTAACTGTAGGATAAATATAAATACAAAAACATAATATAAAAGGAGAACAAAACTATGAAAACATTTGAGTATACAATTAAAGACGAACTTGGAATCCACGCAAGACCGGCAGGACTTCTTGTAAAAGAAGCAAAAAAATTCGAATCTGAATGCACCATCACAAAAGACGGCAAAACAAAAAAACTCACACAGCTTATGATGCTTATGTCTCTTGGTGTAAAACAGGGTGACACTGTTACTGTAACAGCAGAAGGCGCTGATGAAGAAGCTGCAGCTGCTGCATTAAAAGAATTCTTTGAGAATAACTTATAATTCGCTGGAACGACCAGAATCAGTTTACATTTGAATTCAGGGAGGAAAAGGAATGCAGTGTTTTCAGGGAAAATCTGTATATAAAGGAATCGCGATGGGACCGATCGTGGTTCTTAAGAAAAATGATTATCAGGTAAAACGTACCCGTATCGAAGATACAGAAGCAGAAGTAAAACGTGTGGATGAGGCATTAAAAGCATCTCAGGAACAGCTGCAGAAACTGTATGACAAGGCTGTCAGAGAAGTTGGCGAAGCCAGTGCTGCAATCTTCGAAGTACATCAGATGATGCTGGAGGATGAGGATTATCTGGAGGCAATCCAGAATATGATCCGTACAGAACAGGTCAATGCCGAGTATGCGGTTGCGGTTACCGGCGATAATTTCGCAGAGATGTTTGCTTCCATGGACGATGATTATATGAAAGCACGTTCTGCCGATATCAAAGATATCTCTGAACGTCTTGTACGTAATTTAAGTGGACAGGGAGATGTGGATTTAAGCGAAATCGAGCCATCTGTAATTGTAGCGGATGATCTCAGCCCAAGTGAGACAGTCCAGATGGACAAAGATAAGATCCTTGCATTTGTAACAGTTCACGGATCTACCAATTCTCATACAGCGATTCTTGCGCGTATGATGAATATTCCGGCACTGATCGGAGTAAAAATGGATCTGGAAGCTCTTCAGAGTGGAGTGACAGCGGTTGTAGACGGTTTCCAGGGAATGGTTACTTTTGACCCGGATGAAGAGACAAAAGCACAGACTGAAACCAAAATACAGGAAGAAGCTGAGAAACTGAAGCTTCTTCAGGAACTCAAAGGCAAAGAAAACATTACTCTGGACGGACGTAAGATTAATATTTATGCAAACATTGGAAGCGTTGGCGATATTGGTTATGTGATGGAAAATGATGCCGGCGGAATCGGACTTTTCAGAAGTGAATTCCTGTATCTTGGAAGAAACGATTTCCCTACTGAGGAGGAACAGTTCCAGGCTTACAAGCAGGCAGTACAGATGATGGCAGGTAAGAAGGTTATTATCCGTACATTGGATATCGGAGCCGACAAACAGGTAGATTATTTCAATCTTGGTAATGAAGATAACCCGGCTATGGGATACCGTGCAATCCGTATTTGTCTGAGACAGCCGGAAATTTTCAAAACTCAGCTTCGTGCACTTCTCCGCGCAGCCGTTTATGGAAATCTTTCTATCATGTATCCGATGATTACTTCTACAGAAGAAGTAAAGAAAATTTATGAGATCGTAGCAGAAGTAGAAGAAGAGTTGAAAGCACAGGAGATTCAGTATAAGATTCCGGAACAGGGAATCATGATTGAGACTCCGGCAGCAGCGATCATCAGTGATAAACTGGCAGAGATGGTTGATTTCTTCAGTATTGGAACGAATGATCTGACCCAGTATACACTGGCAATTGACCGCCAGAATGAAAAACTGGATGAGTTCTATAATCCACATCATGAAGCAATCCTGCGTATGATCCAGATGGTTGTGGACAATGCGCATAAATGTGGTAAATGGGCAGGTATCTGCGGAGAACTTGGAGCAGATGCAACTCTTACCGAGCAGTTTGTACGTATGGGACTGGATGAACTCTCTGTAGCACCATCCATGGTTCTGAAGCTTCGTAAAATCGTTCGCGAGATGAAAGTAGAAGAATAAGTAAATAAGAAAAAATATCAAAAATGAAAACCGTTTTCATATTGACACTCTATCAGAATGTGCTATAATATGAAAACGGTTTTCATTTTGGGTAAAAAGAAGGAAGAAATTATGGGAACGAAAGCACCTTATCAGACAAAACAAATGAAACAGATACTGGCTTATCTTCAGACGATAGAGGGTACACATGTGACGGCCGCAGATGTCTGCTCCTATTTCAAAGAGCAGGGAATCAATGTCGGAACAACGACAGTTTATCGTAATCTTGAGAAGATGGTAGAACAGAGGCTTGTTGCCAAGTATAACGTGGATGGGACGAGCAGTGCCTGTTTTGAATATCTCGGAGCAGAAGAACATTGTCATAAGACCTCCTGTTTCCACTGCAAATGTGAAAAATGTGGAAAACTGATTCATCTTCACTGCGAGGATGTGGTTAAACTGGAGCAGCACCTGATGGACAGTCACGGATTTCGCATGGATCCGTGCAGAACGGTTTTTTATGGAATCTGTGAAGAATGCAGAGGACTGGAAGATGACAAAAAAGAAACAGAGACTGTACATATCAGGGCAAAATAAGCGGAATATAAGGTAACGGAGTAGAATGCTGAGACAGAAGAAAGCAGGTATAAGGATGAAAAAATGGATCACTGGTGCGCTAGCAATTCTGCTGGGTGTGATGAGCATTGCGATTCCTTTTTCAGGAATGCACATAGCAGAAGCTAAAACAACGGAGGAAACAGACAGGAAACTGAATATTGTGACAACCATTTTTCCGGAATATGACTGGACAAGAAATATTCTGGGGAACAGGGAAGCGGATGTGAATCTTACGATGCTCCTGGATAATGGGACAGACCTTCATAGTTTTCAGCCGGCAGTGAAAGATATTATGAAAGTATCCAGCTGTGATCTCCTGATTTATGTGGGTGGAGAATCCGACCAGTGGATTGAGGATGCACTGGAATCGGCTCAGAATAAAGATATGAAGACGATTAATCTGATGGAAGTCCTTGGCGATACGATTAAGGAAGAAGAAACAGTTGAGGGTATGCAGGACAGTGAACACGAACATGGTCATGAGGACGAGCATGCCCATGAGGGTGAGGATGAGAAGGAATATGACGAGCATGTCTGGACTTCCATGCGAAATGCTTCTGTGATCTGTGACGCGATTGCAGAAACGCTTGAGGAGATGGATCCTGAGAATAAAGAAATCTATCAGACAAATGCTGAGAACTACAAAGCAAAACTTTCTACACTGGATCAGAAATATCAGGAAACGGTAGATACAGACAGACAGAATACGCTGATCTTTGCCGATCGTTTTGCATTTCGTTATCTGGTCGATGATTATGGACTGAACTATTATGCAGCTTTTTCCGGATGCTCTGCAGAGTCGGAAGCAAGCTTCAAGACTGTGACTTTTCTTGCGGGTAAACTGGATGAACTGGGAATAAAAACGGTATTGACGATTGAGAAGTCCGATGACAGGATAGCACAGACCGTGATTGAAAATACAAAAAAGAAAGATCAGAAGATCCTCGAGCTTAATTCCATGCAGTCGATCACTTCGGATGAGATTAAAAACGGAGTGACATATCTTTCTGTGATGGAAGATAATCTGAAGGTTCTGAAAGAAGCACTTAAGTAGGAAAAGAGGAACAACAATGGCACAGCTTACATGTAAAAATCTTACATTGGGATATGATAACCGGGCAATTCAGGAAGACCTGAATTTCTCTATTGATGCAGGTGATTACCTTTGCATCGTAGGTGAAAATGGTTCCGGTAAATCTACATTGATGAAGACACTTCTTCATCTGCAGGCACCGATCAGCGGCAGTATTGAACTGGGAGATGGCCTGAAAAAAAACGAAATTGGTTATCTGCCGCAGCAGACGCTGGTGCAGAGAGATTTTCCGGCATCCGTGAGGGAAATTGTGTTATCTGGATGCCAGAGTCGTTGTGGATGGAGACCTTTTTATAACAAAGAGGAAAAAATGGTTGCCCAGAGAGCCATGGAAAAAATGATGATCCAGGATCTGGCAGATCAGTGCTATCGCGAACTTTCCGGAGGGCAGCAGCAGCGGGTTCTTCTTGCAAGAGCTCTTTGTGCAGCACAGAAGATCCTGCTTCTGGATGAGCCGGTTTCGGGACTTGATCCGAGAGTGACAGCAGAGATGTACCAGCTGATCAGGAATCTGAATAAAAAAGATGGAATTACGATCATTATGATCTCACATGATATTGCGGCGGCAGTAAAATATGCAACACATATCCTGCATATCGGGGAGCATTGCTTCTTCGGAACAAAGAAACAGTATCTGGAAAGCAGTCTGGGAAAGGCGTTTACTGGACAGGAAGGAGAGGACGAATAAGATGTTTGAGACACTTCGTATGTATTTTCAATACCCGTTTGTGCGTTATGCATTGATCGTTGGGGTACTGATCGCATTATGTTCTTCACTTCTGGGCGTGACTCTGGTATTGAAACGTTTTTCCTTTATCGGTGACGGACTTTCTCATGTGGCATTTGGGGCAATGGCGATAGCATCTGTCCTGAATATTACCAACAATATGCTGTTTATCCTGCCGGTAACAGTAATCTGTGCGATCCTTCTTCTTCGTGCTGGTCAGAACACAAGAATCAAGGGCGATGCGGCGATTGCCATGATCTCTGTCGGAGCCCTGGCAATCGGATATCTTTTGATGAATCTTTTTTCCACCAGCCCAAATATCTCCGGAGATGTATGCAGTACATTGTTCGGCTCCACATCGATCCTGACACTGACAAAAGGCGAGGTATGGCTGTGTGGAATCCTTTCTGTTGTGGTTGTTGCTATTTTTATTCTTTTTTATAATAAAATTTTTGCAGTAACATTTGATGAGAATTTTGCCAGAGCGACCGGAACGAGAGCGAATGCCTATAATCTGCTGATTGCAGTTGTGATTGCAGTAATCATTGTACTTGCAATGAATCTGGTAGGTTCACTTCTGATTTCAGCACTTGTAATTTTTCCGGCGTTGTCAGCAATGCGGTTGTTTAAATCTTTCCGTTCGGTAACGATCAGTGCGGCAGTGTTGTCCGTTTTAAGTGCTACTGCCGGCATTCTGATCTCCATTCTGGCAGGTACTCCGGTTGGCTCCACGATCGTGGCAGTGGATATTGCTGTATTTCTGATTTCTTATGGCATTGGAAGGATTACGGGAAGATAAAAATATCTCAGCCGGAGCTGGATCCCCGACTGAGACAGTATTTTAAAAATGTTGGTTTATAACAGGAATTCTTGTAGAACTCAGATTTCTACGAGGATTCCTTTTTCTTTGTCATAATGGCAGTATTTGCCATTTGCGGAGATGAACGGCTGATATGTATCGGTACGGGTGTCTTTGACATAGACAACACCGGTTGCGATCATCTCAACAAGAGAGAAACGTTTGCTCAGGCTGGAAATCCACGCATAGGTCTTCTCGCTGTCAGAGTCAGCTGCAAGCAGACTGTAACCGCCGTCACAGGCTTTGAGAGAGAAATAGATTTTTTCAGGTTTTACAATTTCCTTGAAAACCTGACTGGTAATGTAAGAAGAGAAATTCTCCTTTACAAATTTCTGGAAGGTTTTCGTGGTATAAACTTCTCCGGATACTTCATCAGTGATTCTGTCTCCACGCTCCAGACGGTTCTTGATCAGAGTCAGAACTTCGATCGTCCAGTTGATAAAGGAGATACTGCTGTAGGTCATGCTTTCCTGAAGCTGGTCGATCAGCTTTTTTGTCAGGACATTTGATTTGGCCGCTTCGTTAAAAAGTTCTTCGTTCATAATGTTCCCTCCATAATAAATGTATGTGGTAATTGATAATTTTTATTATAAAGTGCAGTTGTGCAAAAAGCAATGAAAAACAGATGAAACATCATAAAAATTGTATAAAATACACATACTTAGCACTTGCTGTTGCTTGAACCACATATTTTGAATATGTTGCAGAAAAATAGGGAATCAGTTACAATAGAATCAGGTGTGAAATCAGAATTCAAAATAAAGAAGAGAATAAGATCTGCCGGCAGTTCGGGGCAATTGATGGGATGGAAACAGAATGAAGAAGGATAAAGATAAGAAACTGACTTATTTTTTGAGAGCCGCGATGATGGTTCTGACAACGATATTAATCGTATTGTTTCTTGTGATCATGTCGATGGTGGGCAAAATACAGGGAACAGCCAGGGTTGTGAATTATGCGGGACTTGTCCGGGGTGGTACACAGAGGATGGTTAAGCTGGAAATCTCCGGTGCACCGCAGGATAAGATGTATGAGACGATTTCTTCTTACATAGAGGGGCTCCGAAATGGCAGTGAGAAACTGAATTTTGTACGTCTGGATGATGAAGATTTCCAGACTAAGATGGATGAACTGGAAAAATATTTTGATGAATTGAGAAGTGAAATCCTCCTTGTTCGCGAGAAGGGTTATGAGAATACAGAAATTATAGAAAAGAGCGAAAAATTTTTCCAGATCTGTGATGAGGCAGTAGGTTTTGCAGAAGTCTATTCACAGAAAAAAGCGACCGGACTGGATCATCTGGAAAAAATCGTATTGGTTGATATTCTGGGACTGGTATTGATCATTGCTACGGAACTGATAAAGGTGGTACGTTTTGCTGCACAGAATAAGATTTTGCAGAAAAAAGTCTATCTGGATGAGGCGACAGGCCTTCCAAACAAAAATAAGTGTGAGGAGATCCTGAATGAGACGGAGCCGATACCGGTGAATGAGCTGGTGGCAATGTGTGTGTTTGATCTGAACAATCTGCGAACGATCAACAACAATCTGGGACATGACAAAGGGGATGAGTATATTCGCTCTTTTGCAATCCAGCTCCGTGAGGCGGTACCGGAAGAATTTTTTGCAGGTCGTGATGGTGGTGATGAATTTATTGCGGTTCTGAAGGGACTGGACCATGAGGGCGTTCGGAAATGTCTGCAGAACATCCGCAACCAGGCTGCAGAATATTCCAGACAGCATCCGGAAATGCCAATCAGCTATGCAGCCGGTTATGCACTGTCAAGTGACTTTGAAGGCAGTACGATGAGAGAACTCTTCCGTTTGGCTGACAAAAACATGTATATTGATAAAAACCGTGCAAAGATGGAGGAAGCAGCAGAGAAACAGAGGATGAATATTCGTCTTCTGGAAGAAATTACAGAAAAGGGGTTTCAGTTTACGGACTGCATTTATTGCGATGCGCTTTTGGATCAGTATTATGTACTGCGCGCAAGCTCACGATTTTTCCTGGCCGAGGATGGAAGCTATTCCGGAGCTGTTGAGCAGATCGTGCAGGAACTGGGAACGGATGAGAATCGCAAGAGTATGAGAAAGAAATTGCAGATTTCTTATCTTGCAGAACAGATCAAGGACAAAGGCGAGAAGCTGGAGCTTCCATATCAGTACAGGAAAGAGGACAGTATTTGTCGAGGACGAATGACAGCACTGTTTGTAAATAATACCGAAGATGGCAGGCTTCATCATTTCATTCTGGGATTTGAACCATTCCAGAATAAAAATGAAAACACAGCAGATGAAAGGACTCGACTGAATCGATATTATGAACAGCTGAAACAGTCCATTGTTGAAAATGAGAATTATGCGGAGGCACTCCTTCAGACTGCAAATGCAGTCTATACTGTGGATCTGACGAATGATAAGCTGGAGAATGTTTATTATCATGAGGCAGCATTTAAGGTTGAAAATGATATACAGACACCATGTTCTTATAGCGATTATTGCAATAAACGGAGTCGGTATGTGACCGAAGATACTTTGGAGAACTACAGAATCGTTGATTCTTCTTTCAAACTACTGAAGCGATTTGCTACAGGTGCGAAGCAGGTTACAGTAGAATACTGCGAAACGATGGGAAAAGAAAATAAGCCGGTATGGCTGCAGAAAACAGTTCTGATGTCCAGAGATATGGTGTATGATGCGAATACAGATAAAGAGAGTTCCGTAGTCCATGGAATTGTTCTGTTTAAGAATACTTCAGATTTCCATGAAAAGGAACAGCAGGAAAAAGCGCGTTTGCAGATGGCTTATGAAGAAGCGGATTCTGAAAACAGAGCCAAGACGGAATTTATGAATCGCATGAGTCATGATATTCGTACGCCGATCAATGGAATCATGGGAATGGTAGATATCATCCGTAAAAACAGGGATGACCGGGAAAAAGTTGATGACAGTCTGGATAAGATTCAGCTGTCTACCCGACATTTGCTGGAGCTAGTCAGTGATGTCCTCGATATGAGCAAACTGGAAGCTGGTATGTTTGAGATTCATGAAGATGTATTTGATATGAATGAGCTTATGGATGAAGTTGCTGCACTTGTGGATGCTCAGCTGGTTGAATCCGGTATTACACATTGCAAGCACAGAAGTAATATTCAGCATACTGCCTTGAAGGGAAGCTCCCTGCAGCTGCGGCGTATCATGGTCAATCTTCTGAGCAATGCAATCAAATATAATAAATCAAATGGAACAATTGATACATATGCGGAAGAACTTTCCTGTGACGGTACAACCGTGTGGTATGAATTTAAAATCGTTGATACCGGAATCGGTATGAGTGAAGAATTTATAAAAGAACAGCTGTTTAAACCTTTTACACAGGAAAAGAATGACGCCAGAACACTGTACAGAGGAACCGGTCTGGGAATGTCGATCGTCAAGGCGCTTCTGGATAAAATGGGAGGTTCTATAGAAGTAGAGAGTCAACTTGGAGAGGGAAGTACTTTTACTTTCCGCCTTCCGTTTAAAGTTGATGAAAATGCCATCGAAACCAAAAAAGAAGAGCAGAGCTCAGGCGAACAGAAGCTGGAAGGAAAGCAGATTCTTCTGGTTGAGGATAATGAGATCAACATGGAGATTGCAGAGTTCTATCTGAAGGAACTGGGAATTGTGGTTGATAAGGCATGGAATGGCAAGGAAGCGATTGACAAGTTTGAAGAGTCAGCACCGGGAACTTATGATCTGATTCTGATGGATATTATGATGCCGGTTATGGGCGGCAGAGAAGCAGCCCGTCGTATACGGACACTGGAGCGACCGGATGCAGAAACGGTGCGTATATATGCCATGACGGCGCAGGTTTCTTCCGAAAGTGTACATAAATGCCTGGCTTCCGGAATGAATGGACACATTGCGAAGCCGATTGATGAAAGCAAACTCAGAGAAATCCTGACCAGATGTGAAAGCGTGAAAAAGCAGAAGGATTAACATAAAATAGAGATACGATAAAGCAAGATCAAAAGTTCCAGTGAATTTTTGTTATCGCTAATCAATTATGTGCTGGAGACAGCCCGAATTGAGAGTGGAAATTCACTGAAATATACTCCGGCAGGTGGTAAGATCACCATAGATATCAGGGAGATTCCGTTTGACAGGGAAAATTATATTGCATATAAGATTGTAGTTGAAGATACTGGAATTGGGATGAGTGAAGACTATCTTCCACATATTTTTGAAGAATTTTCCAGAGAACATACAAGTACGGAAAGCAAAGTAGTCGGAACAGGTTTGGGGATTCCAGAGCTGCTGTTCCGATCGTAGCCATGACAGCGAATGCTTTTGAAGAGGACAGGCAGAAGACACTTGATGCAGGCATGAATGCACATGTATCAAAGCCGGTGGATATGAATGTTCTGTTCCGAGTGATGGCGAAGTTCATCTGATTTCGCTGTCGTTATAATATATGGAAGAAGCACAGTAAATAGCTGCATGAGGAGGAGCTGTCCATGATACAGCAGAAAAAGATTAATGTTGAAAGAATTCTTCGCGTCAACAGAGTAGGAGCATGGAGAATAGAAATTGAGGATGGGAAATCACCGAGATTTTATGCAGATGCGGTGATGGATGAATTACTTGGAATCCAGGGAGAAATCTCACCGGAAGAGCGATTTACATTTCATCGGGCACGTGTACATCCGGATGATATGCAGTTATTTCTGGAATATTCAGATAAACTGTCAGAGACAAAATCAGAAATCGTATATCGCTATATTCATCCTACATTTGGAGAGATGTTCGTACGTTGCAGTGGCATAAGAGATAGGTCTGTAGTGGATGGTATTTCCATTATGGGAATACATCAGGACATTTCAGAGACGGTACGTTTGGAGAAAGAAAAAGAAGCGGAACGTCGTCTGGCGGAACTTAATGATACACTTCGTAAAGAAAAGATAGAACAGGAAGATTATTACAAAGAACTGCTGGAAATGCAAAGTTGTGGTGTCCTTGCATATACAATTCCCGGGCATAAGATCATTCATATGAATGCACAGGCTTTGCGGATGTATGGAGTGGAGAACATTGAAGAGGCACAGTCCAAACTCGGTACTATGCTGAAAAAAGTAATCTATCCGGATGTGGACGTAATAGAGAAGTTGAAAAGACTTCACAAAGTAGATGATATGGTTGATTATGAGTGTATCATCGGAAAAGGTGAGCCGAATGAATGTCATGCACTTGCTACAACGAAAGTAATCCGTGTTCCATCGGGAGAAAGAGCCGTGATCACCACATTTCTTGATGTATCAGAGATGGTAGTACTTAAGAATGCACTGCAGAAGGCGGAAGAGGGAAACAGGGCAAAATCATCCTTTTTATTTGCCATGTCACACGATCTGCGGACTCCGATGAATGCAATTATAGGATATGCAGAACTCATGGAGCGGCACTGGGGAGACAATGAGCTTACGACAAATTATCTGCATAAGTTGAAGGGAGCGAGCCAGTTCCTGCTTGCATTGATAGGAAATGTACTGGAAATTGCCCGTATTGAAAGTGGTAAGGAAACTTTGAATGAAGCACCATGGAATCTGAAGAAAATAAATGATACGTTGGAGATCGTTCTTGACAGAGAAATTCTGAATAAACAGCTACATGTAGCACGAAATATAGAAATTCAGCATGCAGATGTATATTGTGATTCGCTGAAGATTCAGGAGATTATCATGAATCTTGTAAGTAATGCAATTAAATATACACCGGATGGAGGAAAAATAGACGTAGATATCGAGGAAATGGAGGCTGTCGGAGAGGATTCCATAATTCTGCGGATTTGTGTTTCGGATACGGGAATTGGTATCAGCCAGAAATATATTCCACATATATTTGAGGCATTTACACGCGAGAAAAATTCTTCGGAAAGTGGTATAATGGGAACTGGTCTAGGACTGCGTATCGTAAAATCCTTTGTAGATTTGATGGATGGAAGCGTGATCGTACAAAGTGAACCTGGAAAAGGCAGCAGTTTTATTGTTGAGATTCCATGTCGGATCGTATCGGAAGAAGAACGTATTGACCAGGCAGAACAGAGCATGCCAGAGAACTTTCTGAAGTGCAAAAGAATTCTTCTTGTAGAAGATAATGAATTAAATGTGGAAATTGCAAGGACAATTCTTCAGGATGTACAGGTAGAAGTGGAAGTAGCTGCAGATGGCGCGATTGCAGTTGCAATGCTGCAAAAGGCTCCTGTCGGGTATTATGATGTGATATTAATGGACATACAGATGCCGAAGATGAATGGGTATCAGGCAACAGAGGCGATTCGAAAGCTTCCGGATGAAAGAGCTCAGGTTCCGATCATAGCGATGACCGCAAATGCATTTGAAGAAGACAGACAGGCGGCGTTTGCAGCAGGAATGGATGATTATCTGGCTAAACCGATTGAAATTGATAAATTACTTCGCAAAATAGTAAAGGTATTAGAAAAGAAGTAAAAGACGTCAGATAGGGAAATTGCAATTCAGACGGAGAAAGAGATATTATGGAGATCAAAATTCGGACAGCGAAAGTAGAAGATGCAGAGAAATTGCTCGACATTTACAGCTACTATGTGAAAAAGACAGCGGTGACATTTGAATATGAAGTTCCATCGGTCGAAGAGTTTCAGGAACGAATCCGGCATATTTCTTCTCATTATCCATATCTTATCGCAGAGGAAGAGGGAGAAATTATTGGCTATTCTTATGCAGACCGTCTGCGTCCGAGGGCAGCTTTTGGATGGGATGTGGAGATGACAATTTATCTGAAACAGGATATACGACGAAATGGTTTAGGACGACATATGTATACTCTTATGGAAGACATCCTGAGAGAGCAGGGCGTTGTAAATGCTGTTTCATTGATTACAAAGCCGACAGATGAATATTCTGATTTTAATAGTGTACAGTTTCATGAAAAAATGGGATATAAGCATGCTGGTGAGCTGAAAGACTGTGGCTATAAATTCAATAGATGGTATGCACTTTTGTATATGGATAAACAGATTGGAATTCCACAGGAAGAGATGCCGCCAATCAGAGATTTTGACGAAGTGCGGGAAAAATTTGGCCTGTAGATTTTTCACGAGGAGAAAGTTTATTATGTGCTATAAAAACGGAGGTTTGAATGATTTACAAGAAAGTTGAGATTAAAGTAGAAGGTTATCAGGAAACTGCGGATTTGTATACTTATATTCTGGACAATTCTGTGGAAATGCGTCCGAATCGAAAGCGCCCGGTCATTGTGATCTGCCCGGGTGGCGGTTATACAATGACCTCTGACAGGGAGGCAGAACCAATTGCCATGCAGTATCTTGCAAGAGGATACCATGCAGTGATCCTTCGTTACAGTGTAGCCCCGGCGAGATATCCACTGGCACTTCTGCAGCTTGCGAAGTCTGTCGCATATTTAAGAGAACATGCAGAAGAATTTCATATTGATACTGCTAAAATTATCCTGCAGGGATTTTCGGCGGGTGCCCATCTGGCTGCAAGTCTTGGGGTATTCTGGAAGGAAAAATTTATCTCCGAAGTATTGCATACAGAAACAGAAATAGTGAGACCGAACGGCATGATCCTCAGTTATCCGGTCATTTCCTCCGGGAAATTTGCACATACGGGGTCTTTTGAGGCATTGCTTGGAGCTGACAGCAGTGATCCTGAAAAAAGAAAAAAGCAGTCGCTGGAATTTCAGGTAACAACGGATACTCCGCCGACTTTTCTCTGGCATACGGTCACGGATGATTGTGTCCCGGTTGAGAATTCCCTGTTATTTTTTGAGGCATTGCATAAATACAAAGTGCCGGTAGAACTACATTTGTACCCGACAGGTGTTCACGGGCTCAGTCTTGCAAATGAAGAGACATGTCATGAAGATGGTGGATGTATTCAGCCGGAATGCCAGTCATGGATGGAACTTGCGTGTACATGGATCAGGAATTTATAAAAAAAGAAAAAGGTGTTCCATAAATCGGAAGACCTTTTTCTTTTTGTGAAATTTTTTGTAACGTTTCCCATACATATATCGTCATATATGTGAAGGAGGACAAAACTGGTAGAGAGAGGAGAAACAAATGCTGAATATTCAGGAAGTATATGAGCAGTATTTTACTGTCGTATACCGTTATCTGCTCTCGCTTTCGCACAATACCCATATTGCAGAGGAACTGACGCAGGAAACATTCTTCAAAGCACTGAAAAAAGTCGACGATTTCAGAGGTGACTGTGACCTGCGTGTATGGCTTTGCCAGATTTCCAAAAACACGTACTATGACTATCTGAAGAAAAACAAGAAGTATGCACCGGAATCTCAGGACGAAAAGAAAGAAAGCTTTCCCTCAGATCTGCTTCAGAATTTTTCAGATAAAGAAACTGCACTTCAGGTTCATAAGGTTCTTCACAGACTTTCAGAACCCTATAAAGAAGTTTTTTCACTTCGTGTATTTGGAGAACTGTCATTTGGTACAATTTCCTCGCTGTTTGGCAAAAGCGAAAGCTGGGCAAGAGTTACTTATCACAGAGCATGTAAAAAAATCAGGGAGGAATTGGATCATGAAGATCAGTTGTAATATTATTGAGGACCTGCTTCCGCTTTATGTGGACGATATGGTCAGTGAGGACAGCAGACAGCTTGTGGAAGAGCATTTGAAAGCGTGTCCGACATGCCGAAGAATGCAGGAAGAAATAATGAGGGAAAATCATCTGACAGATGTTAAAAAAGGCAGTGATTCTGTACAGACAAATAAAATGGAAGCAGAACTGCTCAAAAAAATTCGCTGTAAGATTCGTAAAAAGAGAATTGCGTCGGTACTCCTGGCAGTTGCCATTGTTCTGGCAGCCGGTGGAATCGGGCATTATTGGTATTATGATAAGGAAAATTACATTTCCTGGGACGAGGCAAACATATCTGTAAAGGATGGAAAAGTATATTCTACGGTAAATCCATTGGGAAGGATGAAATCAATTCTGTCCGTAGACCAAAAAAACATGTTTTACATGCTGTCAGAAACTATGTGGACCCACAAAGAATATCCATCCGATTCAAACACAGAAAATGAACTCTGGAATCTGCAGGATTTTCAGGAAGCATATGAACGTGGAGCAGATACAGTTACTGATGAAACATCTTTTCCAACAGGAATTGAACATGTTTATTATGTAGATCCGGAAAATGTAAAAGAGGCTTTTAAACTCTGGGATTATCAGGATGAACCTGAGAAGGCGCAGCAGAAAGAAGAAGAGCTGGCCGCGAAATGCCACCTGATCTGGAGCGCATATTAAAGTGGATTATCATGAGTATTCTTCTGACAGTGGCGGCAGAATTCTTAAGCAGCCCATGCTATCATAGTTCTTTTGTAATCTAATCATAGAATCCGGTACAGCTTTGTGGTAAGATAGAACAAAAAGCAAGAAAGGACTGCACCAGAATGGGAAATTATCTGAATCCGGATAACAGCAAATTTCAGAGAGCGGTAAATTCTGATATTTATGTGGATAAAACAGGACTGATAAAATATACGAATCGTGTAATAAATACCATGCAGGCATATGTCTGTGTCAGCAGACCGAGACGTTTCGGAAAATCTATGGCGGCAGATATGCTGACTGCGTATTACAGCAGAGGGTGCGATTCCAGAGAATTGTTTGCAGGCCTGGAAATTGCGAAAGATGAGAATTTTGGCGGATACCTGAATAAATATGATACGGTTTTTCTCAATGTACAGGAATTTTTGAGCAGAAGTTCTGATGTGAAGGAATTAATTGCGAGAATTAAGCAAAGAGTAATTCGTGAGCTGACAAGGCAATATCCGGATGTAGAGCTATTTGATTCGACAGATCTGGCAGAAACTATGCAGGATATCTACGCAGAAAGTAAATGTCCGTTTGTGCTTATCATAGATGAGTGGGACTGTATTTTCAGAGAATTCAAGAATGATAAGGAAGCACAGGAAAAATATCTGGATTTTCTGAGGGATCTTATCAAAGACAAGAGCTATATTCATCTGGCATATATGACAGGAATTCTTCCTATCAAAAAATATGGTACGCACAGTGCTTTGAATATGTTTGATGAATTTTCCATGATCGATCCGGGACCGCTGGCTTCTTATGTAGGCTTTACGGAAAGCGAAGTAGAAAAACTCTGCGGAGAATACCAGATGGATATAGACGAGATAAGAAACTGGTATGATGGATATTCTTTTGAAGAAGTTCCGTCTGTATACAGCCCAAAGTCTGTTATCAGTTGTATGAGGCTTGGCAGGTTGGGAAATTACTGGAACCAGACAGAAACATTTGAAGCACTGCAGCTTTATATCGATATGAATTTCGAGGGCCTGAGGGACGATATCTTAAGTATGCTCGCAGGAGAGGAAGTTCCAGTAAATACAGGAAGTTTTACGAATGATATGGCAACGTTCCGTACAGAAGATGATGTCCTGACACTGCTGATTCATTTGGGATATCTGGGGTATCGTTATGCGACAAAGACAGTATTTATTCCAAATGGAGAAATTCGTGCAGAATTTGTGAATGCAGTTTCAGTATCAGATTGGGGAGAAGTATCCAATGCCCTTAAGAACTCAGCAGATACGCTACAGGCAATTTGGCAGGGGCGGGAAAAACAGGTTGCAGAGGGGATTCGACAGGCGCATTTTGAGACTTCACATATTCAGTATAATGATGAAAATGCATTGAGTTATACGATTTCTCTGGCACTTTATGCGGCAAGAAATTTTTATACGGTTCATAGAGAATTATCTGGTGGAAAAGGATTTGCAGATCTGGTATTTATTCCGAGAAAACGTTTTATGGATAAGCCGGCATTGGTGGTGGAACTGAAATGGGACAAAGATGTAGCAGGTGCAATTACTCAGATCAGAGAGAAAGAATATTGCAGAAGTCTGGAAGAATATCATGGAAAACTTTTGCTGGTTGGAATTAATTATGACAAAAAGACAAAAGAACACAGCTGTAAGATAGAGGAATACAGGAAATAAATTGTATGAAAAATATTATTGAAATCAACGACATTACTGCACTGGAACTGGATGTTTATGCGAGAACATCCGAGGTGCAGCTTCTTAGATATAATGAGCCAAATCCAGGACTTTTTATTGCAGAGAGCCCAAAGGTGATTGAGCGTGCATTGAAAGCGGGGTACGAACCGCTTTCTTTTCTGGTTGAACATAAAGATCTGGATGGAGAGGCAGGAGATATCCTTGCGCGTTATCCGGAAATCCCGGTATACACAGCAGAATATGAAACACTTGTCAAAATGACCGGTTATGCACTGGCAAGAGGGATGCTCTGCGCCATGAAACGCCGAACACTGCCTTCTGTAGAAGAAATCTGTAAGAACTCCAGACGTGTTGCTATACTGGAAAATATTGTGAATCCGACCAACATAGGGGCGATTTTCCGCAGTGCGGCAGCACTTCATATGGACGCTGTTCTTTTGACAGGAGGATGCAGCAATCCACTCTATCGAAGAGCGGCCCGCGTAAGTATGGGAACTGTTTTCCAGATTCCGTGGACATATTTTGACAAAAAAGCTTCCTGGCCGGAAGATGGTATGAAAGCAATCCAGAATCTTGGATTCAAAACCGTGGCAATGGCACTTAGAGAAGATTCTTATAGTATTGATGATCCGAAGCTTCTTGCTGAAGAGAAGCTTGCAGTCATTCTTGGCACCGAGGGAGACGGACTGGCATCACAGACGATTGCGGACTGCGACTATACAGTTATGATCCCGATGTCACATGGCGTTGACTCTTTGAATGTAGCAGCTGCAAGTGCTGTAGCATTTTGGGAACTTGGGCGCAGGAGATAAGACAAAAATGGAGAGGAAAATGATACAGTAAATGTTAAAAAGATTTTCAAAATATGTTTTTCAGAGTGTAGCAAGCATGATGGGACAATCAGTCTATATTCTTGCTGATACTTTTTTTATATCGGTAAGTTCTGGCGCAGATGGACTGGCAGTGCTCAATCTGATTTTGCCGGTATTTGGAATGATGTTCGCGATAGGCTCAATGATTGGAATTGGTTCTGCGACGAGATACGGAATCAACAGAGCCAAAGGTGAAGAGGCAGATCATTATTTTACACAGTCACTCAGCTGGGCGATACTTTTTAGTGTTCCATTTATGCTGGTTGGAATTTTCTTTCCGGATAAATTCCTGGCACTTCTCGGAGCGGATGCAGGTCTGATAGAGCTAGGCAGAACGTATTTGCGAATTATTCTTATTTTTGCACCGTTTTTCATGTGTAATTATTCTGTTACGGCATTTGCACGAAATGATTATGCGACCTCAACCGTGATGGCAGGTTCTCTTGCTGGAAGTGCTTTTAATATTGTGTTTGACTATATCTTTATTTTTCCGGTCGGACTCGGTTTTTCTGGTGCTGCATTGGCAACAGCATTTTGCCCGATTGTCACTATGTTGGTGTGCTCCAGACATTATCTGAGTAAAAAATGTAATATCGGTTTCAAATGGAAAAAACTGTCCGTGCGACATCTGATTTCCTGTTGTCAGCTTGGTGTTTCTGCATTTGTAGGAGAAATTTCTTCTGCGGTGATCACGTTTATCTTTAATATGCTGATTCTTGGGCTTACCGGAAGTACCGGAGTTGCTGCATATGGAGTGGTAGCGAATCTGTCACTTGTGGGAATGGCGATCATGAACGGAATGGCACAGGGTGTACAGCCACTGATCAGCGAAAGCTTTGGCAAAGGTGCGTTTGATGATGTAAAAAAACTTCTTCACTGGGGTCTGACCTGTGTAGTGGTGATAGAAGTTATCATGGTTGCACTGGTATGGAGTTTTACAGATCCGTTTATTTCGGTATTCAACAGTGAAAATAATCAGCTGCTTTTGGAATATGCGCATGTTGGTCTTAGGTTATATTTCCTGGGATTCTTATTTGCCGGAGTCAATATCGTTCTTGTCGCATATTTTTCTGCAACCGCAAATGCACGTCCGGCGATCATCGGTTCTTTGCTTCGAGGCGCAGTTGCTATTGGAGCATGTGCGATCGTACTTTCCATGATTTTGGGAATGAATGGTGTGTGGCTGTCTTTCCTGGCATCAGAAGTGATTACTCTTATAATGGTTCTGATTCTGGCAAGGCACAAAGAAAGCAGGAAAACGAATGCATACGTTTGATATTCTGCTACAGCAGATCGGGCTGTTTATAATCTATATTCTGGCAGGGGTGATCCTTGTCAGAACAAGGGTGCTGAGTCGTGAGACACTGGAGCCAATTTCAAAGTTTGTCTTGAAAATGGCACTTCCGGTGATGGTTTTTATCAACATTACAGATGGGGTAGAGCGGCAGGTGCTGTATGAATCATGGCCGATTTTTGTGATTGCAGCTATTTTTTATATTTTTATGTATGCTGCCGGACGAGGAATGGTTAAGCTGTTACATTTGCAGAAAAACCGTGCAGGAATCTATCAGGCAATGCTGCTGTTCGGAAATATTGGTTTCATAGGCTTGCCGATGATTGCCGGTGTTTTTTCGGAAAAAGGTGTCTTATATGCATCCGTATTTATGATCATGGACCAGTTTATGCTGTGGACTTTGGGTGTAAAGCTATTGTCTCCGGAAGGAGAAGGGTGGTTTGTCTTGAAAAAACTGGTCAATCCGGCGACGGTGGCGATCTTACTTGGAATGATCCTGATGCTCGCACAGGTGCGGATACCGGCACTTCTGGATACTGCTTTGCAGAAGATAGGTTCTACGGCATCACCACTTGCCATGATTTATGTTGGCGGCATTTTTGCAGGGATTTCTTTTCGAAGATATATACGGGAAATCTCACTGTATGGGATTGTTCTGGTAAAGATGATCGTAGCACCAATCCTTTTGTTCCTGATTCTTGGAATCTTTCCGGTCGGCGAGGAAATCCGGATGGCGATGGCGCTGATTGTGGGAATGCCGACAATGACAGCAGTCGTCATGATGACGAATGCATCCGGACTCGATGGGGATTATGCGCTGGGCGGTGTGTTTGTCACGACGGTTTGTGGAATAATGACATTGCCGATGGTATGCTGGATATTACAAAATATAAGATAAGATGTATAAGAAGAATAGTGCTTTTTATTCATAATAGTTCTGGAAGCTGTTTGGGGAAGAAAGCGACTGTTCTTCTTTTTTATTATTTTACCAAAATCAAGTAAGTTCCCTGCTTCAATTGCGAATATCCGCTTGACTTTCAAAGGGACTAAACGAATTATTTTCTCAATAAGAAAGCGGGAAAAATCTTGCATGACCATAAGAATTAGTTTATACTAACTAATGAGTTAGATAAAGAAAACTTTTGCGTGAATAAATCAGATGGACTACAGCACTGAGCTTAGGACGCCTTCTGATGAGTAACAGAAAGGGGAATTGGTCATGTACCTTGAAATCGAAAAAGTAGTAGGAAGAGAAATCCTGGATTCCAGAGGAAATCCGACAGTAGAAGCAGAAGTGTATCTGCTGGATGGAACCGTAGGAAGAGGAACTGCACCGAGTGGAGCATC
Organism: Blautia sp. 210820-DFI.6.14; assembly: GCF_020558815.1. NCBI lineage: Bacteria > Bacillati > Bacillota > Clostridia > Lachnospirales > Lachnospiraceae > Blautia > Blautia sp. 210820-DFI.6.14. The sequence continues at coordinate 337,645 of NZ_JAJCKS010000001.1, read as the reverse complement.
CACAGGTGAGTTTGAAGCCCTGGAACTCAGAGATGGAGATAAAGCACGCTATCTTGGAAAAGGTGTACAGAAAGCAGTTGAAAATATCAATACAACTATTAATGATGCAATTGAAGGGCTCGATGCAAGTGACATTTATGCAGTAGATGCGGCAATGATCGCAGCAGATGGAACAAAAGATAAATCCAAACTGGGTGCCAACGCAATTCTTGCAGTTTCTATTGCATGCTGCAGAGCAGCAGCTACGGCACTGGAGATTCCGCTGTATCGTTTTCTCGGAGGTGTATCTGGAAATCGTTTGCCAGTACCGATGATGAATATTGTAAACGGTGGGTGCCATGCACTTTCATCTGGACTGGATGTGCAGGAATTTATGATCATGCCGGTTGGAGCACCTTCTTTTAAAGAATGCTTAAGATGGTGCGCAGAAGTGTTCCATGCGTTGGCTTCTATTCTGAAAGAACGCGGACTTGCAACATCCGTAGGAGATGAAGGTGGATTTGCTCCGGCGCTGAAATCAGATGAAGAGGCAATTGAGACGATTCTGGAAGCCGTGAAGAAAGCTGGATATGAACCAGGAAAAGATTTTAAGATCGCAATGGATGCAGCTTCTTCTGAATGGAAGAGTGAAAAGGGAAAAGGATATTATAAACTGCCAAAAGCAGGTACAGAATATACAGCAGAAGAACTTATTGAACACTGGGCTAAACTCTGCGAGAAATATCCGATTATTTCCATCGAGGACGGTTTGGACGAAGAAGACTGGGAAGGATGGCAGAAACTTACTGCAAGACTGGGAGATAAAGTACAGCTTGTTGGCGACGACCTGTTCGTAACAAATACGGAAAGACTTGCCAAAGGTATTGAGCTTGGAGCAGGAAATGCGATTCTGATCAAGCTGAACCAGATTGGTTCTGTTTCTGAGACATTGGAAGCCATTAAGATGGCACATAAAGCAGGATACACAGCAATTTCTTCACATCGTTCAGGAGAAACCGCAGATACAACGATTGCAGATCTTGCAGTTGCATTGAATACCTGCCAGATCAAAACCGGTGCACCAAGTCGTTCGGAGCGTGTGGCAAAATACAATCAGCTTCTCCGCATTGAAGAAGAACTTGGCGCAAGTGCCGTATATCCGGGCATGAAAGCATTTAATGTAAAACAGGATTAAAAAAAATTACCTTCTAAAGCAGAACAGATTCCCGGCAGCAAGCCAGGGATCTGTTTTTATCTCTATATCACATGGGAGAGTCCTTTTTGCAGGGCAAGGATCTTATTATAAATTGCATCAGCCAGTGCGGCATGACCTTTTTCATCCATATGTTCACGGTCAGTAACACTTGGAGCAGCAAAATCAGATGCGTTTAAGAAGGCAGCATGATTTTGGAGTGCAATCTTGCGGTATTCATTAGCCAGATTTCTGGAAACCGCTACAGAAGCTGCATCAAATTCCGGATCAAAATCGGCATCTCCGACGCCAACGCCCAGGTGGATTGGCGAGATGACAAGCAGATCAAAATGCCGGGACGCATTCTGACGTGCTTTTCGGATTACCTGATCAAGTCCTTTTGCGATCACACTGGCGGATGCTCTGTAGCGTGTCTTACAGTCATTCGTGCCGAGCATGATGATCATGAGGTCAATTGGGTTATGCATCTCTACTGTGACTCCAATCAGATCCAGTCCGCGGCGGCCCTCACGCAGCTCATCCTGAAAGACAGTTGTTCTGCCGCAAAGTCCCTCTTCTATAATGTGATATCCAGATCCGAGTTTTTTCTGTAAAAGTCCGGTCCATCTTATATTTTCATCATAACGTCCGGATTTATCCGGCTTATATCCCCAGGTATTCGAATCACCAAAGCATAAGATATTCATAAGATCACGCTCCTTAATCAAACAAAATCATACAAACATACCAAATAAATATGTTGATATAATAAAGGTATTTCATTGAATTGTCAATGATAATTTTCAGAAATGAAAAGATGGTCATTTTGTTTTTTGGGGGAGATAGAATTCACGAAATGGTTAATTAAATATTGCAGATCAGGAAAAAAGAGAATATAATGGATATAAGTTAAATAAAACTAACTTAAACCATGAAAAAACTATTTCATGGATATAGCATATACTGTAAACAGAAGGGCATTTTGATTGAGGTGTCTGAATGACAATCATAAAATGCGCAAGAGAGGAGAAGAATGAATTTAAACGTATTTTATGGAATTTTGATTCCGTTTATCGGCACATCAGCCGGTGCGGCCTGTGTCTTTTTTATGAAAAAAGACCTGAACCAGTGGGTACAGCGCTGTCTGACCGGGTTTGCTGCGGGTGTCATGGTAGCAGCATCTGTGTGGAGCCTGCTGATCCCTGCACTTGAACAGTCAGAAGGAATGGGAAAGCTCTCTTTTGTACCGGCAGCAGTTGGCTTCTGGGCAGGGGTGCTATTCCTGCTTTTGTTGGATCATATTATTCCACACCTGCATCAACAAACAGATAAGGCGGAAGGGCCGAAGAGTCGTCTGCAAAAAACGACTATGCTTATATTGGCAGTTACACTTCATAATATCCCGGAAGGAATGGCAGTCGGTGTCGTTTATGCTGGTTATCTGACCGGAAACGTGCAGATTACGTTTATGGGGGCACTTGCACTGTCACTTGGAATTGCAATCCAGAATTTCCCGGAGGGGGCGATTATTTCCATGCCTCTGCGTTCTGAGGGAATGGGAAAAACAAAGGCATTCATTGGTGGTGTTTTATCAGGAATCGTGGAACCGATCGGGGCAGTGATCACAATCCTGGCAGCAGGACTGATCGTCCCGGCATTGCCATATCTTCTGAGTTTTGCGGCGGGAGCCATGCTCTATGTTGTTGTGGAGGAACTGATCCCTGAGATGTCTGCCGGGGAACATTCGAATATTGGAACGATTTTCTTTGCAGTTGGATTTACGCTGATGATGATATTAGATGTGGCATTAGGATAAGAATAAAAAGGGCAATACAAAGTGCATAGGAAAAGATAGTGTGCAAATTATACAAAAAACAGTAAATAAAATTGTGAAATATGTTTAAATATAAAGTTGCTATTTTGCCTGAAAAGTAGTAAAACATTAGATAAATAAAAAAGAGAAATGCATCGAACAGGACAGGTCACAAAAGGAAACCGGATTACAGAGAGCCGCTGATGGTGAGAAGTGGCAGAAAGTATTTTGTGATATCACCCGGGAGCATCCCACTGAATTTTGAGTAAGCTGGGACGTAGTCTTCACGTTACAGAAGAGACTGTTTACAGAGACAGTAACAAGAGATCATATTTAGTAATAGATATGGTAATACAAAGTGGTACCACGGAACATTCCGCCTTTGTTATCCGAATGGATAACAAAGGCGTTTTTTTATATAAACCATACCAAAAGAAAAGGGGAAAGATTATGAGTGGAATTTTAATGATGGTAATAGCCATAGTAGTGCTTGGTGGAGCATATCTTCTGTATGGCCGTTATCTCCAGAACAAATGGGGAATTGACCCAAAAGCAAAAACACCGGCATATGAAATGGAAGATGGAGTGGATTATGTACCGGCAGATACCAATGTAGTATTTGGTCATCAGTTTGCATCAATCGCAGGTGCGGGCCCGATCAACGGACCGATTCAGGCTGCAATTTTTGGATGGCTTCCGGTAATGCTCTGGATTCTGATCGGTGGTGTCTTTTTCGGAGCCGTACAGGATTTTGCTTCCATGTATGCATCTGTAAAGAACAAAGGACGTACAATCGGATATATCATTGAAGAATATATTGGTAAATTAGGAAAGAAATTATTTCTTCTGTTTTGCTGGCTGTTCTGTATCCTGGTCGTCGCAGCATTTGCAGATGTTGTGGCAGGAACCTTTAATGGATTTGCGACAAGCGATGCAGGAGTCGTTACAAAAGTAGCCGCAAACGGCGCGGTTGCAACTACTTCCATGTTATTCATATTAGAAGCAGTTGTACTTGGATTTTTCCTTAAATATACAAAGTTTAATAAATGGATCAATACAGCTGTTGCAATCGTATTATTAGTAGCAGCAATTGTACTGGGACTGAATTTCCCAATGTACGTAAGCCTTGGAACATGGCATATCATTATATTTGCATATATTCTGGTTGCCAGTGTTGCTCCGGTATGGGCTTTGCTTCAGCCGCGTGATTACCTGAACAGTTATCTGCTGATATTTATGATTGTCGGCGCTGTTATTGGTGTATTTGTAGCAAATCCATCCTGTAATCTTAAAGCATTTACAAGCTTTAATGTAGACGGACAGTATATGTTCCCGATCTTATTTGTAACAATCGCCTGTGGTGCGGTTTCTGGTTTCCATTCTCTGGTATCTTCCGGTACGGCATCCAAACAGATCAAAAATGAAAAGAATATGCTGCCGGTTTCCTTCGGCGCAATGCTTATGGAAAGTATGCTTGCGATCATCGCACTGATTGCAGTTGCATCTTTTGCAGATGGTGAAGCTGCTGCACAGGGACTGACTACTCAGCCGCAGATCTTTGCAGGAGCAATCGCAAACTTCCTTTCAGTAGTTGGTCTGCCACATTCATTGGTATTTACACTGATCAACCTTGCTGTATCCGCATTCGCACTGACATCCCTTGACTCTGTGGCCAGAGTAGGACGCCTTTCCTTCCAGGAGTTTTTCCTTGATTCTGATACAGATGAGGAAAATATGAGTCCGTTCCTGAAAGTAGTAACGAATAAATATTTTGCAACCGTCATCACACTGGTACTTGCCTATATGCTTACCAAAGTCGGATATGCTGAGATTTGGCCACTGTTTGGTTCTGCAAACCAGCTGTTATCCGTACTTGCACTTGTTGCGTGTGCTGTATTCTTAAAGAAGACCAAACGTCAGGGCTGCATGCTCTGGATCCCGATGGTATTCATGATAGCAGTTACCTTTACAGCACTTGGAATGACGATCACAAAACTTTCAAAAGCACTGTTCTCAACAGGCCTTGATCTTGGAAATACATTACAGCTTGTATTCGCAGTATTACTTCTGATCCTTGGTGTGCTGGTAGCAATTCAGGGCGTTAAGAAACTTCTTGAAAAACAGGAAGCATAATATAAAAATAAACAAAGAGCAGCATACCGGCGTAAAATGCGGGTGTGCTGCTCTTTTACTGTGAACTGAATTTTATGAATTATAAATCAACAGCAGTATGAGGATTTACCACTCCTCTGTAGACTGTCCAGCCAAGCACCAGAACAGGGAGAAAAACGGATGCGGTAGAAGATTTTTTTGAATGTTTGCTGACATAGTTCCATATATGTGATTTTTTCTTAGTTCTAGCAGACTAATTGATTTTGTTGCAAAAAAGAAAAGCAATTGGCATAAAATAGAATAGACAGATATCTGAAAAGAGAGTATTTATGCCGGATCAGAAACTTGATAATCTTTTAAACCTTGCAATGGATGCTACGCCACAGGAGCGGGCGAAGTCGGAAAATCTGAATGTCGGATATGATTCTACGACCAGGCTGTGGGATGTGATCGTAAAATACAGTGAACCGGAAAGAGGACTTGGTGGTGATGGAATTCAGGTAGTTCCGCTGCTTGGCGGTTATGCTGTGGTTACTTTACCGGAAACGGAGCTTGATGCATACTCTGACAGAGAGCAGGTGGAATTTATAGAAAAGCCGAAAAGACTTTATTTTGAGACTTTTGAAGGGAGAGAGGCGAGCTGTATCCTGCCAGTACAGGCTGAGTTAAATGGGCTGACCGGTGAGGGGATTCTGGTCGGTATTGTTGATTCCGGAGTGGACTATTTTCATCCGGATTTCCGAAACGAGGACGGCAGCAGCCGGATTCTGCGATTATGGGATCAGAGTGTGAATGGAAATCCACCAGAAAGTTATGTGACAGGAACAGAATATACAAAAGAAGAAATAGATAAGGCGCTTGCACTTGAAGAAACTGAGGGCAGGCGCCTTGTTCCGTCCAGGGATTTCAGTGGACATGGTACTGCAGTTCTTGGAATTGCAGCGGGAAATGGGAGAGCATCAGGTGGAGTGAACCGTGGTGTTGCGTATGAAAGTGAACTTCTGGTTGTAAAGATGGGAAATGCACGAGAAAATTCTTTTCCAAGGACAACGGAACTGATGGAAGGGATCGATTATCTTGTCCGACAGGCAGTGCAGATGGGGAAGCCGATTGCTATCAATATCAGTTTTGGAAATAACTATGGTTCCCATCAGGGAGACTCATTGTTGGAAACTTATATCAGCAACGTAGTGAATGTGGGACGTTCTGTCATTTGTGTTGGAAGCGGAAATAATGGGAATGACAGAATCCATACGGCGGGACAGCTGCGTCAGGGACAGACAGAGACGATAGAAATGAGCATTGGGACTTATGAGACAACTCTGAATCTACAACTGTGGAAAGCATATGCAGACGAGATTGAAATTTCCATAGAAACGCCATCCGGTGAACGACTGCCGACGCTTTCTGAAAAAATCGGTACACAGAGATATCGTGCGGGGGAAACGAATCTGTTGATTTATTATGGTAAACCAGGGCCTTTTCAGGTGACACAGGAGATTTATTTTGATTTTATTCCTGTGGGGACATATCTTACCAGCGGAATCTGGAAGATTCATCTGCAGGGAAAACGAATCCGGGAGGGTAACTATAACCTGTGGCTCCCAGGAGGAAACGTCCTGAACCCGGTGACTGGATTTTACCGACCGGTGGCATCGGAGACATTGACGATTCCCTCCACGGCAGCGAAGGTGATCACGGTAGGAGCCTACGACTCCAGATTAAATGCCTATGCAGACTTTTCCGGTCGCGGTGGAGAGAGACTTTCTTATCCAAAACCAGATCTCGTCGCACCAGGTGTCAATATCACTGCACCCGTACCGGGCGGCGGATATGCTAACGTAACCGGGACATCATTTGCCACACCATTTGTGACCGGATCGGCAGCACTTATGATGGAGTGGGGAATTGTAAGGAGAAATGACCCATTTCTATGGGGAGAGAAGGTAAAGGCATATCTGAGACGAGGCGCCCAGCCACTGCCTGGTTTTGAGAAGTATCCGAACGAAAGTGTGGGGTGGGGGGCCTTATGTACGGCACAAAGTCTCTTTCATATGTGAAAGTTAAATGTTGGGTAGAGAGTGAAGATTTTCATTCACCCGGGTCTGTTACATTCATCCCGGAATCAATATACATGCACAATACCCCGGATGCGGCTGAAAGCAATAAATAGTCAGGTCTTTCCCGATTTCCGGACTGTAAATAAAATATATGCAGAACCATCAAATCAAAAAGAGTGGGGCATGTATATGACTGGTGATATATTTTTCAGCTACAGCAAAGTGTACAAAAACAAATAGACAAAAATATGAAATATGTCTAATTTGTTCCTCGATTTTCTATGAGAAAAAGAGTAAAACATAGGTAAATCAAAAAAGAGAGAAATGCATTGATTAGGACAGGTCACAAGAAGTAACCGGATTACAGAGAGCCGCAGATGATGAGACACGGCAGAAGGTATTTTGTGATATCACCAGGGAGCATCCCACTGAATATTAAAGTAAGCCGGGACGTAGTCTTCACGTTACAGAAGAAGCTGTTTATACTGACAGTAGTAAGAGGTTATATCAGATGTGAGATGACTCCCACCTCTGTAGGTGGTGAGCAACAAAATTATATCAGTGGTGGGATTCAATCTCCCATCTGATATAGCCTCCGGCAGGATTGCAGAGATGCACAGAAGAATATGTCATGCATTGCATGACGTGCATCTCGCAGCAAGAATGCCGAGGGCATTCTTGAATTAGTAATAGATATGACAACGCAAAGTGGTACCGCGGAAATTTCGCCTTTGTTATCCAAATGGATAGCAGAGGCGTTTTTTATATACAAAATATAAGAGAAAGAAGAGGACAAGATTATGAGTGGAATCTTAATGATGGTAATAGCCATTGTAGTGCTCGGAGGAGCATATCTTCTGTATGGCCGTTATCTTCAGAACAAACGGGGAATTGATCCCAAAGCTAAAACACCAGCATATGAGCTGGAAGACGGAGTTGATTATGTACCAGCTGATACAAATGTAGTATTTGGGCATCAGTTTGCGTCTATTGCAGGAGCCGGCCCGATTAACGGACCTATTCAGGCTGCAATTTTCGGATGGCTTCCTGTTTTACTCTGGATTCCGATGGTATTTATGATGGCAGTAACATTTACAGCACTTGGTATGACAATTACAAAACTTTCAGGAGCTCTGTTCACAACAGGCCTGGATATGGGAAATACCTTACAGCTCATTTTTGCGATATTACTATTGATACTTGGTGTACTGGTAGCAATTCAGGGTGTTAAGAAACTGTTTGAAAAACAGAAAGCTTAACAAATAAGATTCTGGTCAGTAGCACTTGGAGAAGCAAATACGTTTATATAGTTAACGACTTTTCATTAAAAGTCAATGTGCTTTTAGAAAAAAATATGCCCCATATACCACAAGGTGATATATGGGGTATATTTATGCTAAAAAGCAAGAATTCCGAGATGTTCCAGAAGAATTTTGACGCCCAGAAGAACCAGGATCAGACCACCGATAAATTCTGCTTTGCTTTTATATTTGCTTCCGAAGAAGTTGCCAACGATAACTCCGATGATAGAGAGTACAAAGGTTGTGATACCAATAATACTAATTGCTTCAATGATCGGAGTATTAAGAAAAGCAAACGTGATGCCGACTGCGAGCGCGTCGATGCTTGTTGCAACAGCAAGAACAAGCATGTTTTTGTGATCAATCGGAGCATCTGTGACTTCGACGATTTCTTCTTCATTCCATTCACGGACGGCTTCAATTATCATTTTGCCGCCGATGAAACCAAGAAGGATAAATGCGATCCAGTGGTCAATGCTGGTGATGTACTTCTGGAACTGGCTGCCAAGAAGCCAGCCGATGAGCGGCATAAGTGCCTGAAATCCTCCAAAATACAATCCGATAATAACGGCCTGTTTTTTGTTAAGTTTTCTCATTCCGAGGCCCTTACAGACTGAAACTGCAAAGGCATCCATGGAAAGTCCGACACCCAGCAGAAATAATTCAATAAAAATTGCCATAATAATCTCCTTTTCTTTTCTGAAAGTATGTAAGCATACAAAAAACTCACGTATGCAACAAAACAATACAGACAAATGTCTGTATGTGATATTGCATACATGAGTCTCATTCATTAAGATTTGCCAGGTACAGGTACCAGTATGTTGACAAATCACACATTCGTGCAAACTACTCCCTCACGTAAGTTTGTGTTAAGTTTTTCCAACTATAACAAATGCAAGGACGCCTGTCAATAATTTTTTTCATTAACAGCTACGTGTATTTCATTAGCAGCTGTGCGCGAAATGTTTTCCTTTTGGCAGAAACGCGTTATAATATTAAGTAATATAAGCATTTTTTATTAAGAAATTAAGTTTTCAGTGGAGGATAATTTCAGGGATGAAAGCGATTGGAATTGATATTGGAACAACTACGATCGGCGGAGTGGTTGTTGAAGTTGATGAAAGAAGACATTCAACTGTAATAGAGGCAAGGACAATACAAAATGGAAGTTTTATTGGAACTTCTAATGAGTGGGAACGAATCCAGGATGCAGAAAAGATTATCCAAAAGGCAAAGGTAGTCGTCGATGAGTTTATTGATAAATATCCGGATGCACACAATATTGGTCTGACCGGACAGATGCATGGAATTGTCTATCTGAATGCTGAGGGGAGAAGTGTAAGTCCACTGTATACATGGCAGGATGGACGTGGGAATATCTGTGATGATAAAACAGGAAAAAGTCTCTTAAAAGAGATCGAAGAGAAATGTCAGTACAAGGCTGCTTCTGGTTATGGACTTATCACACATTTATATAATAAAAAACATCATCTGGTTCCGATAGAGGCGAATACATTCTGTACAATCATGGATTATCTTGGAATGTGTCTGACAAAGAGAACCCATCCACTCGTACACGTCAGCAATGCTGCCAGTTTTGGATTTTTTGATGTGCAGAAAAAGTGTTTTGAAATGGACTGGTTGAATAAAATTAGAATGGACACTATAAGACTGCCGGAAATTTGTGAAGATATGGAAGTGCTGGGAATGTATAAGGATATTCCGGTAACAGTAGCAATTGGTGATAATCAGGCCAGCTTTCTGGGGGCAGCAGGCAGCGAAAATAATACATTACTGGTGAATATGGGAACAGGAGGACAGATTTCAGTTCTGACAGATCAGTATTTTGAGACGGAGGGAATCGAAGCGCGTCCATTTCTTGGGGGAAAATATCTTCTGGTTGGAGCCTCCCTGTGTGGTGGTAAAGCATATGCATTGCTTGAGAATTTTTTCAGGTCATTTATGAAGGAGGCAACCGGACAGGATATACCATTGTATGAAATATTGGGAAGACTTGCAGAAAAAGGAATGGACGACTCAAGTAGTAGTATGAAAGTGCAGACAACTTTTGATGGAACCAGAACAGATTCAAGGCTCCGTGGGGAAATCAGAAATATTTCATCAGATAATTTTACACCGGAATTCCTGACATATGGTGTACTGGAAGGCATGATCCGGGAGCTTTATGATATGTTTGTTCAGATTGAAAAAGGCACGGAGATAAAGATTGTTCAGATGATCGGATCTGGTAATGGGCTCAGAAAAAACAAAGTGCTTTGTGAGATAGCTGAGAAAATGTTCGGGATGAAACTGACTTTATCAGAGTGCAAAGAAGAGGCCGCAACTGGTGCAGCAATCAGCGGTTGCTTATAATAATTCTATCAAAACAATTTGATGATTCCTGTATTTGTAGTAATATATAGTTAAAATGATGAAAGCAAAGTGAGGGAATAAAATGTTAGGATATTTGATCAAAGACACAACAGTTGAGGAGCGTAAAAAGATCGTAGAGGAATCACTGGGTAATATTTCAGCAGATTGTGACGGATGCATGTCAGGTCTTGCGGAGATGTACCAGGATTATATCGAGGGAAAAAGAGAAATCCGCGATATCAATATGGAATTCAATGCTCGTTATGTCAGAGGAGACATGGACAAAGAGGAGCGAAGAAGCTGTCCGATGTGATTTGAGCCGTATAGGCAGAATTCTTATTCTAAAATGTGGACTGTGGGGAAATCGTGATGAAGAAAAAATTAATTAAGCCGTTTGCAATACTGCTGGCAGTCTTTCTGGGATTACTGGAGGTGGGATGGCGTTTTTTTAACATGGTAGTCTGCTGCAAAAGAGGAGAGCACAAAAAGGAAAGAAAGAAATGGTTTGAACTATCTCATATCAGGGAAAATCATCCCAGGAATGGTTATGCAAGAGTATATAATGAGAGTAAGGCCTGGTGTCTTGAACAGAAGATGCAGGACTGTTATATTAAAAGCATTGACGGATTAAAACTGCATGCATTATATCTGCCGGCAGAAGATGCAAAACGGATTGTTATATTAAGCCATGGATATCGCGGCAGCCGGTTTGGCACATTGTCATTTATGGCAAAATATCTGCATGAGCATCAGTGTGATGTCCTGTTTATAGAACATCGCTGCTGCGGTGACAGCGAGGGAAAATATATCACCTTTGGAGCAAAGGAACAATGGGATGTACAGCAATGGGCAGTCTATGTATCTGAACGAAACAAAGAGAAGCTTCCGATTTATCTGTACGGACAGTCCATGGGGGCAGCTGCTGTACTGATGGCATCAGGACATATGCTCCCGGCGGAGGTAAAAGGCCTGATCGCGGACTGCGGTTTTCAGTCTATGGAAGGACAGATGCGAGATATGGCAGCTAACTGGTTCCACCTGCATCATATCCCACTGCTTCTGATAGAACTGGACTGGTTCTGTTCTCTTCTGGCAGGATTTCATATGAAAGATGCAGACACTGCCGAAGCCATGAAAAAAAATACAAGACCGGTTCTCTTTTTCCATGGAGAGAAGGACACCTATGTGTATCCAAATAACTCTTTTCAGAATTATATGCTCTGCAGGGCAGAGAAGGAACTGGTGATCATACCGGGAGCACGGCACCTGTGCTGCGCTTATGTAGATCCGGAACTGTATCAGCACAAGATGATGGAATTCTTTGAAAAATACGATTAAACTGAGATAAAAAATCCTGACCGGGATTTATCAGACATAGTACATAACAGGAAAAATACCTTTAATCTGTTATGTTAAATGCATGATAAGTCCCGGTCAATTTTTTGTAAAGTGTTCATTAAGTCTTTGGGGTACTGGTATTTCCTGCGAAGGTATGATATTTTTGCACCTGAAGCATATATACAATGTTTTCTGTCTCGGATAAAGAGGAAAACCGGGACAATGGAGGTTATCTATTATATGAGAAATTATTATCCTTTGACGGCAGCTCAGAAGATGCATCATAACTGGATCATGGATTATGGTACACAGCAGGTATCTGGCGTAAGTGTTGTGGCTTCTGTACAGGCAGAACTGGATTTTGGATTATTAAAAAAATGTATTCAGATGGAAACAGAGCGTTCAGGCTGTACCAGAGTCCGTTTTACAAAGCCGGATAAAGATGGAAATGTAAAACAGTATATAGAGAAGCAGGATTCGCGAGATATTGAGCTGAAGGATCTGTCGGGAATGGAAAGTCTGGCAAAGGCAGATGAGCTGATGCAGCAGTGGGCTTATGAAACATTTGACGGAGATAATATCCCGATGTGTGAATTTATTATGCTGAAGCTTCCGGAAGGATACAATGGTTTCTTTTTACATATGGATCACAGACTGATCGATTCCTGTGGGCTTGTAGTTATGATTGAAGACCTGTTCCAATTATATACGCATTACAGATATGGAACAGCCTGCCCGCAGGAGCTGGTAGATTTTGAAACAGTCCTGAAAAAAGATCTGGCAAAAGCGGGCAATGAAAAGCGTTTTGCAAAAGACAAAAAATTCTGGGATGACCAGCTGGATGCATTGGGCGAGCCGTTATATTCTGATATACAGGGACCAGCCGTATTAGAGGAAGCAAGAAAACGTCATGGAAATCCGAAACTTCGTGCTTCTGATATTGAGATGAATGAGCTGTTTGTTGCAGTAAAGGATTATCATCTGGAACCTTATGCAACACAGAACCTGATGGATTTCTGTATGAATCATCAGCTCTCTATGACGAATCTGCTTCTGCTTGGTATTCGTACTTATCTGTCAAAAGTAAATAATGGACAGGAAGATATTACGATCCAGAATTTTATATCCAGACGTTCTACCCATGAAGAATGGACTTCTGGAGGAAGTCGAACCATTATGTTCCCGTGCAGAACAGTGATCTCACCGGAAACAGATTTTCTTTCGGCAGCTTATGAAATCCAGAATATGCAGAATCGAATTTATATGCACAGCAATTATGATCCGGCATTTATTGTGGATGAGATGAGAAAAAGATATCATACACCGGAGCATACCAGTTATGAAAGCTGCTATCTGACCTATCAGCCAATGCCGGTGAAGGTGGAGAATGAAATGCTTGGAACCATACGCCAGCATGCCAAATGGTTTGCAAACGGTGCCGCAACCAAAAAAATGTATCTGACCGTATCGCATACTGAGGATGGTGGCATGAACTTCTCCTATCATTATCAGACTGCTCATCTGGAAGAGCATGACATGGAACTGCTTTATTATTATATGATGCGTATTCTTTTTAAGGGGATTGCAGAGCCGGATATGAGCATCGGCGAGATTATGGAACAGGTATAGAAATCAAAAATAACAGGAGGATATGAGATGAATCAGGAAATGGAATTTAAAAATATTGTAGCGCAGTACAGCAAAGTGAAACCGGAAGAGATGACGGGTGAAATGAGATTCCGTGAAGATCTGGGATTTACTTCTCTGGATTTCATGTCTTTTCTGGGAGAGCTTGAGGATACCTTTGACATTGAACTTGAGGAAACCGAAGTGACCCAAATTACAACTCTTGAGGAGGCGCTTAAGCTTCTGGAGGAGCTTCAGTAAGAATGAAGCTGTTGTCCGCAGAAAAGTGAAGGAGGAGAAAGACATGCTGATCAGGGAGATATTAGAAGAAAGTGTACAGAAATTTGGCGAAGTCAAAGCAGTAAAATGGCTTAACAGGAAAGAAGTTCTGGAGAGAAGTTATAGCGAAATGTTGAGAAACGTGATTTCCATCAGAAAAGGACTTCTTGCAGAAGACTTTGCGGGAAAGCATATTGCATTGATCGGAACCAGCTCTGTAGAATGGATCGAAAGTTATCTGGGAATTATTACAGGATGTATTACAGCGGTGCCGCTGGATGCAGCACTCCCATGTGAAGAACTGATCGATCTGATAAACCGATCCGATTCCGAAGCACTCTTCTTAAGTCCGAAACACAGACCATATCTGGAAGCGTTCCTTGCAAACTGTCCGAAACTCCAGAAAGTATGGATGCTCCAGGAAGAGGTGGAGGATGTACCTTCAGGTGTATACAGCATCAATGAGCTGAGAAACACGGGAATTAGTGCATCGGCAGATGCTTCCTGTCCGGCAGCAGAAGATATTGCGACGATTATCTTTACTTCCGGAACGACAGGAAAGAGCAAAGGGGTTATGCTGACACAGAATAATCTGGCATCCAATGTTGAGGCAGTTAAGATTTCAGCAGAACCCGGAACTGCCATGCTCAGTGTACTTCCAATCCATCATGCATTCTGTCTTGTCATGGACTGGCTGAAAGGTTTCTCTCAGGGAGCAACTATCTGTATTAATGACTCTCTGCTTCATATGGTCAGAAATATGAGTATTTTTAAACCCGATATCATGCTCATGGTTCCGATGATGATTGAAACAATTTATAAGAGACTGTCAGCAGCTGATCCACAAATCCCGAAGGCAGTTCTTGCAGAAAAAGTTTTCGGTGGAAAACTGCAGACGATTTTTACCGGTGGCGCACATCTGGATCCGTACTATATTGACCGTTTTGCAGAGTATGGTGTTCAGATTCTGGAAGGATATGGCATGTCAGAATGTTCTCCTGTTATCAGTAATAATACACCGGAAAATCATAAGCCGGGTTCTATTGGAAGACCACTTGAGAATGTGGAGATAAGATTTGAAAACGGTGAGATTCTGGTAAAAGGCACAAGTGTTATGAAAGGGTATTATCAGATGCCGGACGAGACAGCTGAAACACTGAAAGATGGCTGGCTGCATACTGGCGATAAGGGTTATATGGATGAAGATGGATACCTCTTTATTAATGGCCGTGTAAAAAATCTGATCATTCTCTCCAATGGAGAAAATATATCTCCTGAGGAAATCGAGAACAAGCTTGCATTGAATCCGCTTGTGGGAGAGGTTATTGTAACAGGTGAGGACAATGGTCTTACAGCCCGAATTTATCCGGAACAGGCAGTTGTGGAGGCAAAGGCACTGGATACGGAGATGATTCGTTCACAGCTTCAGGAATTTCTGGATGAATACAATAAAAATCAGCCGACCTATCGTCGTATTACAGGCCTGGTGATCCGGAAAAATCCGTTTATACGCAGCACGACAAAGAAAATCAGGAGACAGGATGTCCTGATCGACGAGCCACAGGCATAATAAAAACCCGTTTGAGTGAATTTCTCAGACGGGTTTTTATTATGTCTGTTTATATGCAGGGCATTCAGGATAAAAGAGGCAGCATGCCAGACAGGAAAATCTGCGTCAGAATCCCTGCAATGACTTCTGGTGCAAGATCAAAATTATCCCTTGTCCATTTGTGAAGGACACCGATCGTACTGCCGATCGCACAGGTGATCACGTAAGATATTTCCTCTTTTGTATGCCTGCCGGGTCTGGCACTGGAGGTAGTAGCGGTGACATAGTGATGAAGCATAGTCAGCATTTTTTCAAAGAGATCATTTCCATGAGGCGTACTCAGAAGACTGGAAAGAAAAGGATTTTCCATTGTATAACGGCAGATCGTCAGAAAATAGGACTGACAGATATCGTGGTCATTTTCAGGATGAAATTTTTCCATTATGGAGAAAACATCATGAATCGTCTTTTCTTCAACAGCAGATACAAGAGAGGGGATGTCCTGATAATGATTATAAAAAGTGCTTCTCGCGATACCGGCTGTTTTTGTGATATCGGATACAGTGATCTGGTCAGTAGTTTTTTTCTTTACAAGTTTAAAAAAAGCACCCAGAATAGCTTCATCCGCTACAGAATATCTTTCATCAGAAACTGGATTTTGCATAGTCACGATTCCCTCCCACATCTTATCAATAAATATAATAAAGTATAACACAAATCCAATAGTATAAGAACAAGAAAAAACAGTAACAAGCAGTTTACGCTTCTGGTAAAAAAATAACGATAATGTTTAGAAAATAACAAGATTTTGGGGCCTGTAGAAATTAAAATTTATAAAAAAAGCCAATCTTTTTGATAAAAATATACAATAATATCTGGATAAAATGAGTGCTTTGTGCTACATTTATATAGACAGTAATTATAGAACCAGATTATCAGATCTTTATTGTTTTTTTCTTAACAGTGCAGAGGAGGAAAAGAAGGATAAAAGGCGATAAGTATACAGGTTCAAATATTTCATAAGGAAGGTGAGCAATTGGAAAACTATACTAAGTACAAGCTGAAAAGCAGTGATGAACTTACATCAGTGCTGAACGGCAGGGACAACCTGTTTGTGATTGCCTGCAACAAGTGTTTCAAAGAGTTTGAAACTGTTGACGAACCAGATTGCGGAGAGTTCCTGAAATTTGCTGCGGAGCAGGGAAAAAACGTCACGGGCAGTGCAAAGTTTGATTTCTTATGCAATAAAATGCACACAGAAAGAAAATTACAGGATCTGATTCCAGAAGGTACAGAGAATGTAGTAGTAATTTCCTGTGGTCTTGGTATTCAGACTGTTGCGGATCTGGCTGGCAAACCGGTCATTGCCGCAAGCAATACCCTTAACTACAGAGGCCATCATGGTATGGCACTTACAAAGAAGAGCTGTGATGCTTGTGCACAGTGCTATCTGAACATTACCGGAGGCGTCTGTCCTATCGTTGACTGTTCAAAAAGTCTTGTAAATGGACAGTGCGGCGGAGCAAAGAACGGAAAATGCGAAGTGGATCCGAACAAGGATTGTGCATGGGAAAAAATCTATCAGAGACTGGCAAAACAGGGACGTCTGGAAGAATTTCTCAATCAGCCGGTACAGGTTCGTGATTTCTCCAAAGTTAATTTCAAGGTCATCAATGACTATGTGAAATCTATCAGAGAAGACAGACTGAACGGATATTACGGCGGTGTTCATCCATCAGAACACAAGGAATTCAGTGAACATGTTGATCTGAAGAAATTCCCGGATCCGAAGACTGTTGTAATTTCCATGTCACAGCATCTGGGAGCTCCGGCTAACCCGATCGTTCAGGTTGGCGATACCGTAAAAGTTGGTCAGAAGATTGGTGAAGCTGCCGGATTCATCAGTGCTCCGGTACACTCCAGTGTAAGCGGAACTGTAGTTGCCGTTGAACCTCGTATGCATGGTACAAGAGGCAGTGAAGTAATGGCTGTTGTTATTGAATCGGATGGAAAAAATACTCTGCATGAATCCGTACAGCCACATAAATCATTAGATGAACTGACCCCAGATGAAATCATTGACATTGTAAAAGAAGCAGGAATCGTTGGTATGGGTGGTGCAGGTTTCCCAACCTGTGTCAAACTGAAACCAGCCAAACCAGTTGATACGATTCTTCTCAATGGATGCGAATGTGAACCATATTTAACAGCAGACCACAAGGTTCTTCTTGAGTTCGCAGATGATATCATTTTTGGTCTGAAAGCAATCCTCAAGACGACAGGTGCCGAGAAGGGTATCATCGTTATCGAAGATAATAAACCAGATGCTATCGAATTAATGAAAGAAAAAGTTGCTGATATTGGAAATATGGAAGTCTTTGTTGCACGGACCAAATATCCACAGGGTGCTGAAAAAACTCTCATTAAACGTGTCATGGGCAGAAAGGTTCCAAGTGGCGGTCTCCCGGCTGATGTTGGAGTTATCGTAGATAATATCAGTACGGTAAAGGCAATTTCCGATGCAATCCAGAAAGGCATGCCTTTGATCGAGCGTGTTACAACAATAACAGGTGAAAAGATCAAGAATCCTGGCAACTTTATCATCAAGATTGGTACAAGTGTAAAAGATCTGATCGATTATTGCGGTGGATTTACAGATGATGATGTACTGGTTAAGATGGGCGGACCAATGATGGGATTCCCTCTGAACACGCTGGATGTTCCTATGATGAAGGGCTCCAACGGTATCATCGCTATTGATACAGATGAGACAAAAGAGCAGCCATGTATCAAATGCGGACGTTGCGTAGATGTCTGTCCGATGGAACTCTCTCCGCTGTATTTCGTGAAATATGCAAAAGAAGAGAACTGGCAGGGCATGAAAGACATGAACGTTATGGATTGTGTTGAGTGTAGATGCTGCCAGTATATCTGTTCTTCCAAGATTCCGATCATTAACAGTATCAAAGCCGGAAAAAATGCAGTAAGGGGGATGAAGTGATATGTTGATTACTCAGTTAAAAGCAAAAGAAACCATCACATCACTGACAGCTGGAAAGAAAGTTTTTATCATTAACTGCCACGGATGTAAAGAAGTTCGTTTTCCGGAAAAAGAAGCTGTTGAACTTCAGAAAGAGCTTGCTGCTGAGGGAACGGTAACAGGAATCATGACAACGGATTACATTTGTAATCCGGAAAATCTGGAACTTCGCCTTAAGAAACATATGAGTAAGATCCAGGAAGCAGATCTGGTTCTGGTATTCTCCTGTGGTGTTGGTGTACAGACAGTTGCCGAATATCTGGATGACAAGATGGTCTGCGCAGCCTGTGATACATACCCGGTACCAGGTTTCCAGGGTGTGACACCATTAGAGTACAAATGTGACCAGTGTGGCGAATGTTATCTGAACCTGACAGGTGGAATCTGTCCGATCACAGCATGTTCCAAGAGCCTTGTTAACGGCCAGTGCGGTGGTTCCAAGAATGGAAAATGTGAAGTAGACAGTGAGATGGAATGTGGATGGGAACGCATCTACAGACGCCTGAAAGAAATCGGACGCCTTGACGCACTGAAATGCCCGACACAGATTCATAATTTTGCGACAGATGATGAAGTAAAATAATTAAAATGTCTGGTAACTATTTAGTTACGAAGCCTGATAAATTATAATATTATAATGATTGGAGCAATGTACAATGAAAATGAAAGAATTATTCGACCGTGGTGAATTTGTAGTTTCAGCAGAAGTAGGACCGCCGAAAGGAATTCATGTAGATGAACTGGTAGAGGAAGCCAAAACATATCTCAAAGATGTCCATGCAGTTAACGTAACAGATAACCAGTCTTCTGTTATGCGTCTTGGCTCTCTTGCAATGTGTAAAGTTCTTAAAGATGCAGGAATGGATCCGATCTTCCAGCTTGCATGCCGTGACAGAAACCGTATTGCTCTGGAATCTGATCTTTTAAGTGCTGCAATGTTTGGTATTGAGAACATTCTCTGTCTGACAGGTGACCATACAAAGATGGGTGACCATCCGCAGGCAAAACCGGTATTCGACCTTGATTCCGTATCTCTTCTTCATACAGTAAAACTTCTGGAGTCAGGTGTAGACCTTGGTGGAAACGAACTGGTTGGTGAACCGCCGAAATTCTCCAAAGGTGCTGTAGTATCTCCATGCAGTGATTCCGTTGATGCACAGCTTGCAAAAATGGAAAGAAAAGTTGCTGCAGGTGCAGATTACTTCCAGACACAGGCTGTATTTGAGCCAGAGAAATTCATCAAATTCATGGAAAAAGCAAAACAGTTCGGTAAACCGGTACAGGTTGGTATCATCATTCCGAAGTCAGTTGGAATGGTAAGATTCATGAACAATAACGTTGCCGGTATTCATGTTCCGGACGAAATGATCGAAGAACTGAAAGCAGACAAAGAAAAGACAAAAGCAGGTATCACAGGTGTTGAGATCGCCGCGCGCATTATCAAAGAGTGCAAGCCATACTGCCAGGGTGTACATATCATGGCACTTGGCTGGGAATCCAAGATTCCGGATCTGCTGAAACTGGCTGAGATCTAAAAAAGTATATATAGTCTGAAATAAAATGACAGGTGTCTGTCTTTGGTGAGAACCAGAGGCAGGCACCTGTTTTTTGATTCTGTATATGAGTAAAAAACAAAAATATCCATTAAATAATAGACATAAAGCTTGAGTAATGATGACAATTGCATGCTATTTTGTTATAATATTTTTTATGCAATATAGAGGAATATGAAACAGTTAATCATATCAGAAAAAGTACAAAAAGAGATGCTTACAGATTTTATGATTATGAGGGAAACAAAGGGACTGAATGAACAGAAAGATAGAAAAGCAGATAAGAAAAAAAGGTAAGAAAAAAAGATTCTATTTGAGCATTTTTGCATTTATCATGTTGCTTTTTGTACCGGTTTTTGTTTATGCGTCGGAAATGAAAAGTGACGGGAAAACAACTCAGGTAATAGAGGAAGAAAATAAAACCGTGAGAGTTGGCTATTTTCCATATTCCAATTTTCAGGAAGGAAGTTATGGGGAACACAAGCAGGGAGCAGGCTATGAATATCTTCAGAAAATTTCTTATATAACCGGCTGGAAGTATGAATATGTCTATGGTTCATTTAAAGAGTGTCTGGATATGCTGGCAGATGGAAAAATAGACATACTTGGAAGTGTCAGTTATACACCAGAAAGAGCGGAATCTATCGATTTTTCAACCTACGCTGAGGGGACAGAAAAATATTGGATCTATACCCGGGAAGATCATACGGATCTTACGGATGGTGATCTGAAGCAGATGAATGGCTGTCGTATCGGTGTTGCAGATGGAAGTTATCAGAAAGATCTTTTGGAAAAATGGCTGGACAGCAATCAGATCCATGCAGAGGTTGTTGCCTGTAAAGGCTATGATGAGATGATAGAAAAACTGGATGCAGATGAACTGGATGCACTTGTGATCCCGGCACTGTCTGTCAACAGCGATTTTATTGCCATTGCTAATATCGGTGCAGGTGACTGCTATTTCGGTGTATCAAAATCCAGACCGGATCTGTTAAAGGAATTAAATGCTACCCTGGAAGAAATCAACAATACAGAAACGGACTACAGCAGCAAGCTGTATGCCCGTTATGAAGGAAAAGCGGTCATAAATTATGCACTCAACAAGGAAGAAAAACAATGGCTGGATGCACATGAAAATACAATCCGTGTGGGATATCTAAAGGATAATCTTCCTTTCTGCGGTGAAGAAAATGGGAAACTGACAGGAATCCTTGGAACCGTTCTGGATACGGTTCAGGAAAAATATGAAATTACGATCAAGGTGGTTCCCTGTTCCACGGGAGTACAGATGAATGAGGCATTGCAATCTGGTGAAATAGATATTGCCGGTCCTATCATTCAGGATTTTTATATACAGGAACAGTTTCAGGTGGTGTTGACAGATGCAATCTTTGATATTACGCCAGTTGTTATTTACAAAGGAAAAGAATATAGCAGCTGCCTCTCTACGATTGCAGTGACAGAGACATCATTGTATTCTGAATTGATGGTGACCCCTCTTTTTCCGGATGCAGAGATTAAACAATATGGCACACAGGAAGAATGCCTGGAGGCAGTAGCAAATGGAAAAGTAGGAGCAACTGTTATTCCATCTTCGAAGATTAATCTTCTTAATGAAAGTCCACTGACCAAAAGCCTGTCATTTGCAGAAATGGCAAAACGGCAGGAATTAGCGATGTTTACGACGAGAGAAAACAGAAGAGCAGCTACCATTATCAATAAAGCAATCGATCAGTCCTCCAATATTTTAAATGGCGTTGTCCTTGCACAGAATTCTGTTTCAGAAAAGAAAATGACCTTGCAGGATGTACTTACAGAGTATGCCGGTTTCGTTATCGGAGTTTCATTTGTGATTATTTTTGTATTACTTCTTCTGGTTTATTCCCTTTCCGTAAGCAGGAAAAAACAGATGGAAGCATTGAAAGAAGCACAGGATGCAAATGCGGCGAATATTGCAAAAACAACTTTCCTGAACCATATGTCCCATGATATCAGGACACCAATGAATGCAATTGTTGGATTTACAGATATTGCCATGAAGAGGAAACCGGATAAAGAAGTGGAGGATTGTCTGAAAAAGATCAGGCAGAGTTCAGAATATCTGATGACACTCATTAACGATGTGCTGGATATCAGCCGCATCGAAAGCGGTAAACTGGAATATAAACCGGTACCGGTAGATCTCAGGGATATGACAGATACTGTTTTGTCGATTGCAAGGGGATATATGGAAAACCGTGACCTTAATTTTTATGTTTCAAGAGAAGAACTTAAAAATCCTTATGTGATGGCAGATGAACTCAGAATCAGGGAAGTATTGCTCAACATTATCAGCAATGCAGTCAAATTTACAAAAGACGGAGGTACCATTTCATTTGTAGCAGAAAACTGTCCGGGCAAGGATGAGCATCATTTAATCGTACGCTATCATATATCAGATACCGGAATTGGTATGAGTGAGGAGTTCCAGACCAGAATATTTGATGAGTTCAGTCAGGAAAATAATGGGGCAAGAACTAGTTATAAGGGAACCGGACTGGGAATGGCGATTGCCAAACGGTATGTAGATCTTATGGGTGGGAAAATTGAAGTCAGCAGCAGACAGGGCATTGGCTCAACATTTACTGTAGAAATCCCGCTGCTTATAGCAGAACATGTACTAACTGAAGAGAAAGAAAAGTTAAGGAAAGATATTGATTTACATGGTTTACGTGTTCTTTTGGCAGAGGACAATGATTTAAACGCAGAAATAGCAATCGCTCTATTGGAAGAAAAAGGGATGATTGTAACCAGAACCACTGATGGTAAATCTGCCCTGACACAGTTTTGCAATACAGTTCCGGGGACTTTTGATCTGATTTTGATGGACATCATGATGCCGGAAATGAATGGGTATGAAACGACAAAAGCTATAAGAAATCTGCCGGATCGTCCGGACGGAAAGGAAATCCCTATTATTGCAATGACAGCAAATGCATTTGCAGAGGATGTACAGGCTGCTTTGAAGGCTGGAATGGACGATCATGTGGCAAAGCCGATTGATATGAGTATTTTAATATCTGTCATCACAAAATATATAGAGCAATGAGTTAGTGGAGATCAAAGCGCCGAATGATGCCAATGACCTGTTTGTTTCCAAGATCGAGCAGCTTCTTCAGGAACACTCTGGTAAATAACTTCAGAAAACAGTAAATAACGATAAAATTTTATACAAAAAATGCGGAAGAGCATTGCGAAGAAATCTATTCGATGACTTTGCAGTGCTCTTTTTTCGTTTTATAGGAGATTATTTTCGTGTGAGAGCGGGAGAAGTTAGTAATAGTATACAAAAAAGCAAAATAACATTGTAGCAATTGTCAATAGATTTTTAGAGAACTTAGATATACACTGTAACTTACAGTTGAGATATAAACATAAGTAAAAGACATAAGAAAAATATATAAGTGAATTAAAGGAGGATTCAAAAATGAAATTAACAATGTATGGAATCAAAGATCGTGCTGCATGGGAAGAAGCAGGAATTGCGCTTCCGGGATATGATGTAGAAGCTGTTTCTGCAAGAGCAAAAGAAGCTCCGGTGTGGGTGCACTTCGGAATTGGAAATATTTTCCGTATATTTATCGGCGGCATTGCAGACGGACTTCTGGAAGAAGGGGTACTCGACAGAGGCATTACCTGTGTAGAAACATTTGACTATGATGTAGTGGATAAGATTTATGAACCATATGATAACCTTGGATTAAGCGTTATCCTTCATGGCGATGGAACACGTGAATGCAAAGTACTTGGTTCCCTGGCAGAAGCAGTTAAGGCGCAGTCCTCAAATGAAGCACAGTGGAAACGCCTGAAAGAGATCTTCAGCAGCAGTTCCCTGCAGATGGTTTCCTTTACGATTACAGAAAAAGGTTATGCTCTGCAGAAAGCAGATGGCACATGGTTCCCATTTGTTGAGGCTGATATTAAGAATGGACCGGATAAAGCAACCGGGGCAATGGCAGTTCTGGTCGCAATGCTTTATGAGAGATACAAAGCAGGCAAATATCCAATCGCACTGGTTTCCATGGATAACTGCTCCCAGAATGGCGCAAAACTTCGTGAATCTGTATTGACTATGACTGAGGAATGGAAGAAAGCTGGATTCGTGGATGAAGGATTTGTAAATTATATAAGCAATGAAAAAGTAGTTGCATTTCCATGGACAATGATCGATAAGATCACACCTCGTCCGAGTGAACAGATTGCAGCAGATCTGGAAAAACTGGGTGTGGAAGATATGCAGCCAGTCATCACTGGAAAGAAAACCTACATTGCACCATTTGTAAATGCAGAGAAACCACAGTACCTCGTAATTGAAGACAGTTTCCCGAACGGACGTCCGGCACTGGAAAAAGGTTTTGGCGTATACATGGCAGACAGAAATACTGTAAATCTGTCTGAACGAATGAAAGTAACCGTTTGCCTGAATCCGGTACATTCAGCAACAGGACCGCTTGGTGTAGTTCTTGGATATGATCTGTTTGCTCATATGCTGAATACAAACGAAGATATGATGAAGATGGCGCGTATGGTAGCTTACGATGAGGGGCTTCCGGTAGTTGCAGATCCGGGAATCCTTTCGCCACAGGCATTTGTAGATGAACTATTTAATGATCGTTTCCCGAATGAATACCTTGGAGATACCAACCTTCGTCTGGCAGTTGATGTATCTCAGATGGTAGGAATTCGCTTTGGAGAAACTGTAAAAGCGTATGTTGCAAAATTTGGAGATGCTTCCGGACTGACTGCAATTCCGTTGGGAATCGCAGGATGGCTCAGATATATGCTTGGTGTTGATGATGAAGGAAACAAATTTGAACTTGCACCGGACCCGATGAATGAAGAACTTCAGGAACAGTTCAAAGACATTGTAGTCGGAAAGCCGGAAACCTTTAAGGACCAGCTGAAACCAATTCTTTCCAATGAGCGTCTGTTCTTTACAGATTTGTACAAAGACGGCGTAGGAGAAAAAATTGAGCATATGTTCCGTGAAATGATTGCAGGGCCGGGGGCTGTTAAAGCAACCATCCACAAATATGTGCATTAAGACAAATTGGATATTAGATAAAAACGCGGAGGAAAAGAAAGATGACAGAAGCGGTATTTGCAGCAGAGCCAACAAGACTTCTGATCGTGGCACTGATTCGTGCATCGGTAGGAGCTGCTGTCGTAGCAATGACAATGGCTGCAGAAATCATGGCTGCAATGCCGGGAGTAGCTGAATTATCTCCTGTTTATCTTGCTGCAATGGTATGCGCGATCAATGGCGGTGCGACTGCATTCAGCCATGTAAATGATTCAGGATTCTGGCTGGTAGGTGCTTTGCTGGAAATTGATGAGAAAACAACTCTGAAGTCCTGGACCATGATGGAAACAATTATTGGATTCACAGGTCTGATCTGTGCAATTGTGATCAGCCTGTTCGCTTAGGAGAGAAACAGATGATTGCAAAAGTAGTTTTGGGAACCATGCAGAATGCAAGAAATCCCGGTGGTGCACCGGCGAATGTTGCAGTAGCAGCCAGCCTCCTCTTTTATATAATTCATAGGGAAATATCTTCGCCTTTGCCATCTTCACTGTATGGCGATACCAGGATAATACATAAAATGCAAAAAGCTGTATGAGGGAATAAATCAAGAGATATATGCAAAAGTAAAAATGCATTATACGTTCGAAATAAAAGAATATCAAATACCTATTAACTATGATAAAATATAGATAAAAAGCATGAAGGAAAACAGAAGAAGGAGTGTAGCGTTTATGAAAGAATTACTCTACGGAGCAGCCTACTACGATGAATACATGCCATATGAACGTCTTGCGAAGGATGTTTCCATGATGCAAAAAGCCGGGATTAATACGGTGCGGATCGCAGAATCCACATGGAGTACCTGCGAGCCTCAGGAAGGAGTTTTTGATTTTTCTCATGTGATCCGTGTGATGGATGCAATGGAAAAAGCAGGGATTAATGTTATCATAGGGACTCCGACCTACGCTGTGCCGACCTGGATGGTAGAAGCATATCCTGACGTATTGGCAGAAACGGTCAGGGGAAGAGGCATTTATGGGACAAGACAGAACATGGACATTACACATCCGGTTTACCGTTATCATGCAGAAAAAGTAATCCGTAAACTGATGGAGGTTTCTGCACATCGTAAGTGTGTGATTGGATTTCAGTTGGATAATGAAACAAAATATTATGGAACAGCAGGCAGGAATGTACAGCTTGGGTTCGTGAAATACCTTCGTGAGAAATTTCATAATGATCTGGACACCATGAATCACGAATTCGGTCTGGATTACTGGAGCAATCGCATCAATGCATGGGAAGATTTTCCGGATGTGCGTGGCACGATCAATGGAAGTCTGGGTGCGGAGTTTGAAAAATACCAGAGAAGTCTGGTGGAAGAATTCCTTGGCTGGCAGGCAGCGATTGTTTCCGAATATAAGAGAGAAGATCAGTTTATCACTCACAATCTGGATTTTGAGTGGAGAGGTTATTCCTACGGCGTGCAGCCGGATGTGAACCATTTCAAATGTGCAAAGCACCTGACTATGGCAGGAACAGATATTTATCATCCGACCCAGGATCATCTGACCGGTGCAGAAATTGCCTTTGGCGGAGACCTGATCCGATGTCTTAAAAATGACAACTATCTGGTTCTGGAAACAGAAGCACAGGGTTATCCGGGCTGGACACCGTATGATGGGCAGCTTCGTCTGCAGGCATACAGCCATCTGGCATCCGGTGCGCTTGGCGTGATGTACTGGCACTGGCATTCAATCCATAACTCCTTTGAGACTTATTGGAAAGGTCTTCTTAGCCATGACATGGAAGAAAATGCTGTATACCGAGAGGCATGTATCGTAGGTGATGAATTTAAGAAACTTTCTCCTGTTTTATCAGGCTTGAAGAAGGATAACAAAGTTGCAATCATGGTGAGCAACGAGGCTCTGACTGCACTCAAATGGTTTGGAATCGAAGCAACTGCAGCAGGAAACAGTGGAATTGGATACAACGATGTTGTTCGCCGGATCTACGATGCACTTTATAAAATAAATATAGAGTGTGACATTATCTGGGAAGAGAGCGAAAATATTGAGAAATACCAGGCAATCATCCTTCCGGCTATGTACACTGCAGATGAAAAAGTTCTCACACGTCTGAAAGATTATACCGCGCAGGGAGGCAC
Organism: Blautia sp. 210820-DFI.6.14; assembly: GCF_020558815.1. Lineage (NCBI taxonomy): Bacteria > Bacillati > Bacillota > Clostridia > Lachnospirales > Lachnospiraceae > Blautia > Blautia sp. 210820-DFI.6.14. The sequence continues at coordinate 310,195 of NZ_JAJCKS010000001.1, read as the reverse complement.
ACTGATCGCGACGTTCAAGACTGCATTTGCCAACGAGAATGTGAAGGTATATTCTGACAGACAGCCACATATTCTGAGTGAAGTCTTCGGGATGTATTATCAGCAGTTTACATTCCCGGAAAAAGTTACTCTGACAGGTTTTGAAGGTGGTGAACCAGAGGCAGAGACTTTCATGGAACTTCTGATTCCGGATGGTGCAGAAATCATTTCTGCATATCAGCATCCAAACTGGAAAAAGTATGCCGCAGTTACGCATCATACTTATGAAAGCGGAAATGCCTGGTATATCGGATGTATGTTTGAAGAATGCTACCTGCAGCAGTTGTTGATAAAGATTCTGGCTAAGGCTAGTGTAAATGCTGCAGTGCCGGAAAAATTCCCGGTGATCGTGCGAGAGGGAGTCAATGAACAGGGCGAAAAACTTCGTTTCTATCTGAATTATTCCTGGGAAGAGCAAAGAGTTGAGGTGGCGGATGATTTTGAGGTAGTACTTGGGAATGGTGATAGTACGAAGCATGAAATTTACCTGTCGGCATGGGATGTATGTATTATAAAATTTGAAAAATAAAAAGCTTTGTAACAAGCAAACCCCGAGGCAGCAAGCCTCGGGGTTCTTTTATCTCTTTTCTTTTTTCAGAATGGAATTAAACAGTGTGAAGAAGGTGATCGTTGTCACCGCAGCAGCTATGATATCGCTGACTGGTTCTGCGAGGAATACTGCAAATACTTTATTGTCGAAGAAATTCGGCAGGATAAAGATCAGAGGTATCAGCAGGACAATCTTACGAAGGCAGGCAAGCAGCAGGCTGACCTTTGCCTGTCCGAGAGCCATAAAGCTCTGCTGGCAGCTTACCTGGAAACCAAGAGAGAAGATTCCGGCCATGTAGATGCGGAGCGCCCAGGCAGAGTATGTTACTAGTTCCTTATCGGAAGTAAAGATTGTTGCAAATGCTTTTGGAAAAATCATCACGACAAGCCAGAATGCAGTCGTATAGATGACGCAGGTGCAGAACTGTGTGAAGAATGCCTTCTTTACACGGTCTGGTTTGTTTGCACCAAAGTTATAGCTGATGATCGGCTGTCCACCCTGGCAGATTCCCTGAAGCGGCAGGGTAACAAGCTGACTGATACTTGTGATGATCGTCATTGCTCCAACTGCCACGTCGCCGCCAAATCTGGAAAGGCTGCTTGTAAAACTGATGGACAGAAGGCTCTCCGTTGACAGCATAACAAAGGTAGAAATACCAAGAGCAAGGCACGGACCAAATACCTTAGGATCCAGATGCATGTTACTCCGTTTCAGGCGGAGGATAGTTTTCTTTCCGGTCAGGAAGCGGAGAATCCATACAGCACCTACGGTCTGGCTGAGAACAGTGGCAAGTGCGGCACCTTTTACGCCCATGCCAAGGGCAAAAATAAAGATCGGATCCAGGATAATGTTGATAACAGCACCGATAATTGTAGTCATCATACTGATCTTGGCAAATCCCTGAGTTGTAATGAAGGTATTCATGCCCAGTACGATCAGTACAAAAAAGCTTCCGAGGATATAGATTCTGGCATAATCTGTTGCATAAGTTAAGGTGACATCACTGGCCCCAAAGAGTCTGAGCAGAGTTGGTGCACTTACATAAAATACGATGGTCAGCACGACTGCAAGACCGACCAACAAAGTAAAACAGTTTCCGAGGATCTTTTCGGCCAGATCATTGTCCTTCTTTCCCATTGCAATGGCTGCACGTGGAGCACCGCCGGAGCCAACAAGCATGGCGAAGGCATTCAGCAGCATCAGAATCGGAGTAAAAAGTCCGACACCCGTCAGCGCGGCGGCTCCGATTCCCGGAATATGACCAATGTAGATTCGGTCTACAATGTTATAAAGCAGATTAATAACCTGCGCCACAACTGCCGGAATTGCCAGCTGTGCAAGGAGTCTGGGAATACTTCCCGTCTCCATATTGGTTGTTTTGGTTGGTGTTTTCATAATATTCATCTCCATATTTATATTGGGATTTTGAGTATCAAAATTTAAGCATTGAGTAGCATAGCACAAAAGACAAAAAATAGAAAGTTATTATACAAAGAAGAGGTTTTGTTCAGATTTAGGACAGAACCTCTTTATTGTTACATGACAGTAAAAAGACGAGAATGATATAATACTAACAAAAAGATTTTGAGAATACCAAAAATATTTGAATAAATTGTACAAATGCGTTGTGAAAAATAAACAAATGTGTTAAAATTTGACTATGCGCAATGGAAATAATAGATAAAAATTAGTGAAAAAGGAGAATGATATTGAAACAGTGGTCAGAGATCCTGCGAAATGTCACAATGCTTTCGCAGCTTGGGCTGTCATTTATAACACCGCTTCTTCTGTGCCTGGCGCTCTGCTGGTTCATTATTTCAAAGACCGGTGTTGGTGTCTGGGTCTACATTCCGGGATTTTTCTTCGGAATGGGTGGTTCGGCAACCGTGGCATACAAGTTTTATTTGTCGATCAATAAACAGCAAAAGAAAAAACATAAAAAAGACAAAATATATTTTAACAGACATTCATAAACATCTACATGAAGGACAGAATAATGGAAAGGAAGTAACTGTTTTGGAAGATATGCGTGATCATACAGAACAGTTACGAAAGGAATGGAATTATGAGCAGTATATTGGATAATGTGCAGCCGGCGGTAAAGAAAGAAACAAAAAGGGTCGTGAAGATCACGGCAGTTGGTCTGATTCTGATGTGGATTCTTTTTGCAGTACTTCATTTTACAATGCCGGATAAGGTGCCGTTAGATTATACAGTATTTTTAGGAGGCATTGGAGGCGGAGCAGTTGCAGTTCTGAATTTTTTCCTGATGGGGCTGGCAGTACAGAAGGCTGCATCAGCTTCTGACGAGGGAACTGCAAGAATGAAACTCAAAGCCAGTTATTCACAGCGTTTTTTGATGCAGATCCTGTGGGTGATCCTGGCAATCGTCGCACCGTGCTTCCATTTTGTTGCAGGAATTGCTCCACTTTTATTTCCGGGAACGGGAATAAAGATCATGGGGATATTTCATAATAAAATATAAGACGGAAAACTGATATAGATGGGAGGTGAATGAATGTATGGAACTGGATATTAATGGGGCGAAGATATTATTTACTTTACCCATTGACCTGCCGGTTCTGGGACCTTTAAGAATCAGCGAGACCATGGTCGTAAGCTGGATTGTTATGATACTGATTACAGGATTCTGTATCTGGCTGACGCATGATCTCAAGGAAGAAAACATCTCTAAACGGCAGGCTTTGGCAGAAATGCTGGTAGAGATGGCAAACAAATTTGTTGTCGGCAATATGGGCGAGAAGTTCAGATATATGATTCCGTTCGTTGCAGCACTTTTTGCAACAAGTGTGGTATCGAACCTGATCAGTCTTGTGGGACTTCGAAGTCCGACTTCAGACCTGTCGACAGAGGCAGCGTGGGCAGTCGTGGTATTTATCATGATCACCGCGCAGAAGATCAAGACCAGTGGTTTCGGTGGATATCTCAAAGGATTTACACAGCCGATTCCGGTCATGACACCATTTAATGTTCTTTCTGAACTGGCAACACCGGTAAGTATGGCGTGCCGTCACTTCGGAAACATTCTTTCTGGTGTCGTTATCAATGGTCTGATCTATGGGGCGCTGGCAGTGGCAAGTTCCGCACTTCTGGGGTTGATCCCGGGACTTGTGGGTGATGTATTGTCACAGATACCTGTTCTTGATGTAGGTATCCCGGCTATTTTATCTGTATATTTTGACTGGTTCTCAGGAATTATGCAGGCATTTATTTTCTGTATGCTGACTGTTATGTACATCGCAAATGCAGCAGAGGAGTAACAAAACAGCGGATATGGGGAATCCGCAGGATTAGAAAAACAAACATACTACAGGAGGTTTTTACTATGGATTTTCAGTTATTAGCAAAAGGTATCGCATTAGCAGGTTGTGCAATTGGAGCAGGATGTGCACTGATCGCAGGTATCGGCCCTGGTATTGGTGAAGGTAATGCTGTTGCAAGTGCTCTGGAAGCAATCGGACGTCAGCCGGAATGCAAAGGTGATGTTACATCTACGATGCTTCTTGGTTGTGCTATCGCAGAGACAACTGGTATTTATGGATTTGTAACCGGTCTGCTCCTTATTTTTGTAGCACCTGGTATGTTTATGAATTTCCTGGGTTAAGTAGGGAAAATCAGACAGCAGGAGACAGGAAAGTAAAGCAGGATCTGTTCGCCGTGAAGAGTATGAAGCGAACAGTGACAACAGGAGGTTACAAACATGCAGGTACAGGAATTAGTAGGAATTGTGCCGTGGAATTTTATAGCGACGATTTGCAACCTTTTTATTCAGGTGTATCTCATTAAACGTTTTCTTTTCAAGCCGGTCAATGAAATGCTTGAAAAACGCAGGGCCAAAGCCGATGCCGAGATTCAGGACGCTGTAAAGGCTAAAGAAGAGGCAGAGGTTATGAAAGCCGAATACGAAAAGAATATGCAGGAAGCAAAAGAAAAGGCAAATGACATCGTACTGACAGCTCAGAAAACAGCAGCTGTTCAGAGTGAGGAAATGCTCAAAGAGGCTTCTAGTCAGGTAACTGCCATGAAGGAAAAGGCAGAGAAAGACATTGCACAGGAAAGACGTAAAGCCGTCAACGGGATCAAAGGTGAGATCGGAGGTATGGCTGTTGAGATCGCCGGTAAGGTAATCGAGCGCGAAATTAACGAAGAGGATCATACGAAACTGATTAATGATTTTATTGAGAATGTAGGTGAGGCATCATGACACAGGCTGCCAGAGTTTATGGTGGCAGTCTCTATGATCTTGCCACTGAAGAAAAGCTCGATGGACAGATCATGGAGCAGATGAATGAAATCAGACAGATTTTTCGGGAAAATCCAGGATATCTGAAATTATTGGGAGAACCGGCAATTCCGCAGGAAGAGAGAATAAAGCTTCTCGATGAAGCCTTTGGTGGACAGGTAGAACCGTATCTCCTTAATTTTCTCAAACTTTTATGCGAGAAGAAGATTCTGAGAGAGTTTTCCGGCTGCTGTGAGGAGTTTACACGTAGATATAATGCCGATCATGGTATTGTGGAAGCTCTGGTCACAAGTGCAGTGAAACTCAAAGATGATCAGATGGAAGCTTTACGTATCAAACTGGAGAAGATCAGTGGTAAAAAGATCCATCTCACACAGAAAACAGACCCGACGGTTCTTGCCGGACTCCGTGTAGAAATGGAGGGCATACAGCTTGATGGAACCGTACAGGGACGAATTTCAGATATCACGAAGAAACTGAATGAAGTTGTTGTTTGATGAAAAGTAAAATTTAGTAACTATTCAGCAGGTAGTAACTGAGAAGGTACTGAACAGTTACAAAAGCTATAAAATGTTAAAGGATGGAATGGACACATGCAATTAAAACCTGAAGAAATATCCAAAGTCATCCGAAGCCAGATAAAATATTATGAAAATGCTATTCAGCAGAATGAAACAGGAACGATCCTTATGGTCGGTGATGGTATTGCCCGTGCCAGTGGACTCGTAAACTGTATGGCGGGTGAACTGCTGGAATTTGAAGACGGAAATTTCGGAATGGCGCAGAACCTGGAAGAAAACAGCGTTTCTATCGTAATATTTGGCTCCGATGAAAATATTGGTGAAGGTCAGACTGTAAAACGTACAGGCAAGGTCGTGTCTGTACCAGTAGGTGAAGCGATGATCGGACGAGTAGTCAATGCTCTTGGACAGCCGATTGACGGTGCAGGTCCGATCGACACAAAAGAATTTCGCCCGGTAGAGACCAAGGCACCTGGGATCTGTGAGAGACGTTCCGTATACCAGCCTCTGCAGACTGGTATCAAGGCAATTGACTCCATGATTCCGATCGGTCGTGGACAGCGTGAGCTGATCATCGGCGACCGTCAGACAGGAAAGACAACCATTGCAACAGATACGATCATTAACCAGAAGGGAAAAGATGTTCTCTGTATCTATGTCGCAATCGGACAGAAACGTTCAACAGTAGCATCTCTGGTAGAGAATCTTACCAGAAACGGTGCTATGAACTATACAATCGTAGTTGCTGCGACGGCTTCGGAATCCAGCCCGATGCAGTATATTGCACCTTATGCAGGCTGTGCAATGGGCGAGTACTTTATGAACCAGGGAAAAGACGTACTCATCATTTATGATGATCTGAGTAAGCATGCGGTTGCTTACCGTGCACTTTCTCTTCTGATCCGTCGTCCGCCTGGACGTGAGGCATATCCTGGAGATGTTTTTTATCTGCACTCCAGACTGCTCGAGCGAGCAGCGAAACTTGACGATGAGCATGGTGGTGGTTCTCTTACTGCACTGCCGATCATTGAGACACAGGCGGGTGACGTATCTGCTTATATCCCGACAAACGTAATTTCCATTACAGATGGACAGATATTCCTTGAGACAGAGCTTTTCCACTCCGGTATCATGCCGGCGGTTAACCCTGGTATCTCTGTATCACGAGTTGGTGGAGATGCACAGATCAAGGCTATGAAGAAAGTAGCCGGAACTCTGAAACTGATCTATTCGCAGTACCGCGAACTTCAGAGTTTTGCCCAGTTCGGTTCAGATCTGGATGCGGATACCAAGGCTCGTCTGGAACAGGGTGCACGTATCGTAGAAGTTCTGAAACAGAGCCAGAATGCTCCGGTGCCGGTAGAAAAACAGGTAGCGATCCTGTATGCCGTAACCAAGGGCATCCTCGAAAACGTTAAAGTGGAAGATGTAAATGCATATGAAGCAGGACTGTATACCTACCTTGATGCAGATGCAGCCGGTTTGGAAGTAATGCAGCTGATCAGTACCACAGGCAAGCTGGAACCGGAAACAGAAGAAAAACTGCGTCATGTACTGGAAGCGTATACAGAAAATTTCCTGAATACAAGACCTGACAAATAATGTGATTAGGAGGGTATGATCATATGGCTGGAAATATGAAAGCGGTAAAGCTGCGTATCAAAAGCGTACAGAGTACGATGCAGATTACCAAGGCCATGGAGCTTGTTGCATCCTCCAAACTGCGTAAGGCAAAGGAACGTGCAGAAACCTGCCGTCCTTACTTCACAGAGCTGCATGAGACACTGAAGGACATTGCCAGAGAAAACATTGATTTTTCTTCTGTATACGCCAGAGAGTCATCCAATCCGCGTTACTGCTATGTAGCGATTGCCGGTGACAGAGGTCTGGCTGGTGGATATAATGCCAATCTTTTCAAATGTCTGGAAGCTGCAGCTGAAGGCAAGGATTATGTGGTTCTGCCGATAGGAAAAAAAGCAGTTGAGTATTTCAGACAGAGAGGTATTGAATGTCTGACAGATAAGTTTGCGGAGATCGCAGATATTTCTGTCGCAGACTGTTTTGAGATCGCAAATCTGCTTTGTGAAGAATTCCGCAAAGGAACATTCGGGCATATTGAATTATGTTATACCGTTTTTGCATCCATGCTTTCTCAGCAGCCGGAGGTATTTTCTGTACTTCCTATGACTGACATCCGAGAGGAAAGCGGTGGCAGAGTAGCTACAAGAAATCTCATCCTCTATGAGCCGAATGCAGAAGTTGTGTTTGATGCCGTTGTTCCGGAATATCTGGCGGGACTGGTTTATGGTGGTGTATGTGAAAGTACAGCCAGTGAACTTGCAGCCAGAAGAATGGCTATGGACGCTGCGACAAGTAATGCAGAAGAGATGATCGATAAACTGAATCTGTATTACAACAGAGCGCGACAGGCCAGCATCACGCAGGAGATCACGGAGATTGTTGCAGGTGCGGAAGGGCTTTAAAATATCATAGGAGACTTAAAACATGAGTGAAAAACACATTGGCGAAGTAGTACAGGTCATCGGTCCGGTTCTGGATATCCGCTTTGCGCACGATGAACTCCCGGCTCTTCTCAATGCCATAGAAATAGAATCAAACGGCGCAAAGCTGACGGCCGAAGTAGCACAGCAGATTGGTGATGATGTCGTAAGGTGTATTGCCATGAACTCTACCGATGGTCTTGTCCGGGGCACGAAGGCAGTAGATACCGGCGGCCCGATCACAGTTCCGGTAGGAGATGCCTGCCTGGGACGAGTATTTAACCTTCTTGGAGATCCGGTAGATAACAAACCAGCTCCGGAGGCGAAGGAGCGCTGGTCTATCCATCGTCCGGCTCCTTCTTATGAGGAACAGATGCCGGCCACAGAAATTCTGGAAACCGGTATCAAAGTCGTAGACCTGATCTGCCCATACGCAAAGGGTGGTAAGATTGGTCTGTTCGGTGGCGCAGGTGTAGGAAAAACAGTTCTGATCATGGAATTGATCCACAACGTAGCTACCGCTCACGGCGGTCTGTCTGTATTCACAGGTGTTGGAGAACGTACCCGTGAGGGAAATGACCTTTATAATGAAATGAAAGAAAGTGGAGTTATCGATAAGACGGCTCTGGTTTATGGTCAGATGAATGAGCCACCAGGAGCACGTATGCGTGTCGGACTTTCCGGGCTTACCATGGCGGAGTACTTCCGTGATGAGAAGAACCAGGATGTGCTTCTCTTTATCGACAATATCTTCCGTTTTACACAGGCTGGTTCTGAGGTATCTGCACTTCTTGGACGTATGCCGTCTGCAGTAGGATATCAGCCGACACTGGCAACTGAAATGGGTAACTTGCAGGAGCGAATCACTTCTACACGTAAGGGTTCCATTACATCCGTACAGGCTGTTTATGTGCCTGCTGATGACCTTACAGACCCTGCTCCGGCAACAACTTTCTCACATCTGGATGCTACGACTGTACTTTCCCGTGAAATCTCCAGTCAGGGTATTTATCCGGCAGTAGATCCGCTGGATTCCACAAGCCGTATCCTTTCACCGGAGATTGTTGGTAAAGAGCACTATGAGATTGCAAGATCTGTACAGCGTGTGCTTCAGCGTTACAAAGAACTTCAGGATATCATTGCCATCATGGGTATGGACGAACTTTCTGAAGAAGACAAACGTACAGTAAGCCGTGCACGTAAGGTACAGAGATATCTGTCTCAGAGCTTCTCTGTAGCAGAACAGTTCACAGGTATGCCTGGTAAATATGTTCCTCTCAAAGAAACCTTAAGAGGATTCAAGATGATTCTCGACGGTGAATGTGATGATATTCCGGAGAGTTACTTCCTGTTTGCCGGTACCATTGATGAAGTATTTGAAAAAGCTAAGAAGCAGTAAAGGAGGTGTCTTATGAGTACCTTCCCTTTACGGATCGGAACACCGGACGGGCTGCTTTTTGAGGGCGATGTGGAACGTGTGGTCTGCAGAAGTATCGGCGGTGATATTGCGATTCTTGCAAGACACTGTAACTTTTGTACTGCTCTTGGAATGGGGGAAGCCAGTGTCGTCATGGCAGATGGAAACAGACGAACTGCGGCCTGTATTGGAGGGATGCTTTCTGTTATGAACGGCACCTGTCGTCTTCTCGCGACCACCTGGGAGTGGAAGGAAGATATTGACGTAGAGCGTGCGCAGGCAGCTAAGAAACGTGCTGAAGAAATGATTGCCAAAGGCGGTCTTACTGACCAGGAATACAAAATGGCATCTGCAAAACTGCAGAGAGCATTGGTGCGTCTGAGTGTAAAAGAATAAGTTATTTGTGCAGGGAGAGTCAGTGGCTCTCCCTGAAATTTTGGGTAAAAGCTTAGTTTTTGAATATTTACGGATTCTCTGTAAAGTGCTATGATGTATCACAATCACAAAATGGATTTGCCGCTACAGCAGGCGGAAGAATAACAGAGAAGAGGGAGTGGGTTTTATGAAAGATACAACGTTGGAGGGAAGGGCAAAAACCAAAAACGGAGTTGCCAGGCTGGCATTCTCCGTATTGTGCATTTTGTTAGAGGTTGTGTTTATTGTTGCGTTGTTTACCAGACTGAACAGATATGCAGAAGCACTGAACCTTCTGACAAGAGTGTTGGGACTGATTGTCATTTTGAATATGTATGCATCGCCGGTCACATCGACGATCAAGATGCCCTGGATTCTTCTGATCCTCGCATTTCCGATCATGGGACTTGGACTGTATCTGCTGGTTGGTCTGAATGGAGGTACGGCAAAGATGCGAAAGCGCTATCAGAAAATTGATGAACAGCTTTTGCCTTGTCTTCCACAGAACCGTACAATTCAGAAAAAACTTGAACAGATACTTCCAAAGGCAGGAAATATATCTTCGTATATTTACAGGAATGCTTTTTATCCGGTGTATCAGAATACGGATGTGACTTATTACGATGAGGCGGCAAAGGGGCTGGAAGCACAGCTTATTGATTTGGCAAAAGCAGAGCACTTTATTTTTATGGAGTACCATGCAATCGAAGATGCCGATGCGTGGCAGCGGATTCAGCATGTGCTGGAAGAACGAGTGAAGGCTGGGGTAGAGGTCCGTGTTTTTTATGATGACATGGGCTCGATTGGCTTTATCAATACAGATTTTATCAAAAAGATGGAGGCTGTCGGAATACGTTGCAGGGTCTTTAATCCATTTGTGCCAGGCTTAAATTTATTTCTGAACAACAGAGATCATCGAAAAATTACGGTGATTGACGGCAAGATTGGATTCACAGGAGGCTATAATCTTGCAAATGAATATTTTAATCTGACACATCCTTATGGACAATGGAAAGATACTGGCATTCGTCTGGAAGGTGATGCAGTACGTTCACTGACGGTGACATTCCTGGAGATGTGGAATGCTGTCAGTGATAAGGATGAAAATGACACGGATCTTGAGCAGTTTCTCCTGGAATATTCATATGAGGCACAGCAGACAGGATTTATACAGCCTTATGCAGATAGTCCACTGGATGATGAACAGGTGGGAGAAGAGGTCTACATCAGTATGGCAGATAAAGCAGAAAAATACTGCTGGTTTATGACACCATATCTGATCATTACGGATGAAATGGCACATGCACTGACACTTGCTGCAAAGCGTGGTGTTGATGTAAGGATCATCACCCCGGGAATTCCGGATAAGAAGTTGGTCTATAATGTCACCAGATCTTTTTATCATGAACTGGTCAAGGATGGGGTTCGGATTTATGAATGGACACCGGGATTTTGTCATGCCAAGATGAGTGTTGCGGATGACTGTATGGCGACTTGTGGAACAATCAATCTGGACTATCGAAGTCTGTATCATCACTTCGAAAATGGATGCTTTATGGCAGACTGTGATGCTGTTCAGGATATTCGAAATGACCTGTATGAGACGATGAAAGAGTGCCGCGAAGTTACAGAAAAATATCGTACAGGACGCAGTGCATACCTGCGACTGGGACAGCTGTTTATGAGATTGTTTGCGGGATTGCTGTAAACAAAATTGTCTTGACAAAAGTGTGAAAATAAGTATATAATACAGAAAATTATACATTTATCAAAAGGAGCGATGTTGCTACAGCATCGCTCCTTTTTGCATTTCCGAAAAAAATGCATTTTTTTGAAGCTGTCGGGAGTACTTTAATGTATAGGAAAAGAGGAGGGAACATCGATATGGAACAGTTGAACGAAATTATTGCACAGATTGATGATTTTGTCTGGGGACCGGTTATGCTGGTCCTGTTGGTAGGAACCGGAATATTTCTTACATTTCGAACAAGATTTCTGACGTGGAGAAATCTCGGATATGCACTGAAGAGTACTCTCAGTAAAGAGGCACGCACAAAGAGTCGTGGGGAAGGGGATGTTTCTCCGTTTTCTGCACTTACAACGGCACTCGCAGCTACTATTGGAACAGGTAATATTGTTGGTGTTGCAACTGCTATGGTATCTGGTGGTCCGGGAGCTCTTGTATGGATGTGGATTTCGGCAGCGTTTGGCCTGACTTCCAAATTCAGTGAGTGCATGCTTGCAATTAAATATCGAGAGATAAATGCCAAGGGTGAGATGAGTGGCGGTCCTATGTATACGATGAAAAAAGGTCTGAAAAATAAGACGTTTGGCGCTGTTCTGGCATGGCTTTTTGCTCTGTTTGCAGTAATTGCTTCTTTTGGAATCGGAAACATGACACAGGGAAACTCTATTGCCGGAGCTTTACATTCTACCTTTAGCGTGCCGACATGGGTAACTGGAATTGTGATCACAGTAGTTTCTTTACTGATTATTGTAGGCGGAATTAAATCCATATCAAAAGTCTCTTCGATTGTCGTTCCCGTTATGGCAATTTTTTATGTCATCTGTGGAATGATCGTAATTTTGGGAAATATTTCCAATTTGCCGTCAGGACTTGCGATGATCTTTAAAATGGCATTTTCAGTCAAAGCGGTTGGTGGTGGCCTCTGCGGTTCCATTGTTGCATCTATGATGAGTGCGATGCGATTTGGTGTTGCACGTGGTGTGTTTTCAAATGAAGCAGGTATGGGTTCTGCTGCAATCACAGCGGCAGCGGCAACTACTGATAATCCGGTACGTCAGGGTTACATAAATATGACCGGTACTTTCTGGGATACGATAGTTGTATGCACGATTACTGGCCTTGCCATTGCATCTTCAGGGGTCCTTGGAATGACCAATGAAGCCGGTGAAATGCTTACAGGTTCGGATGTTACGATTGCCGCATTTAAGACAATCCTTGGAACTTCAGGCGGATGGCTTGTAACAATCGGCATCACATTGTTTGCATTTTCCACGATTCTGGGATGGGAATATCATGGAGAAAAAGCTTTTGAATATCTTCTGGGAACACACAAATTTAACATGATTTACCGAGTTGTATTTTCGCTGGTCGCTTATTTGGGATGTACACAGACATTGAGCCTTGTATGGAATTTTTCGGATATTGCGAATGCACTTATGGCGATTCCAAACCTGATCTGTATGTTGCTTTTAAGTGGTGAGATCGCAAAAGATATTCAGGAATTTCAGTCTGAAATATATTCCTGTTAGTATTGACTCACCCGGTGTCTTTAAAGTACAATAAAACAGAATAAAACGAAAACAGAACAGACTCTGACGGCAAGGAATTCATCCGAGCGGGAATAGTTGTTGATGTGAAATTTACAGGACTTCTCTACCCTGACGGTGGAGGAGTCTTTTTGTATGTATGGGGAGGTATTTGCAAATGCTGAAAGTGGCAATTTATGGAAAGGGTGGTATCGGGAAATCGACAGTGACTTCCAATCTGGCGGCGGCTTTTGCTTCTATGGGGAAGAAAGTCATTCAGATTGGCTGTGATCCGAAGGCAGATTCTACGATCAATCTGCTTGGTGGAGAACCACTTCGCCCGGTTATGAACTATATGCGGGAAGAGGACGAGGAACCGGAGAAACTGGAAGACATTTCACGTGAAGGATTCGGAGGCGTTCTCTGTATTGAAACAGGCGGTCCGACACCGGGACTTGGGTGTGCCGGAAGAGGAATTATTGCGACATTCCAGCTTCTGGAGGATTTGAGATTATTTGAAACATACCAGCCGGATGTGGTTCTTTATGATGTGCTTGGTGATGTAGTGTGCGGAGGATTTGCTGCACCGATTCGTGAAGGATATGCAGAGAAAGTGCTGATCGTGACATCCGGAGAGAAGATGGCTTTATATGCTGCAAATAATATTTCCAGTGCCGTGAGAAACTTCGAAGATCGGAGTTATGCGCGGGTTTTCGGTATTGTTTTGAATCATCGAAACGTCGAAAATGAAACAGAAAAAGTGCAGGCATTTGCAGACAAGAGCGGTATTCCGATTGTTGGTGAGATACCGAGAAGTGATGAGATCATCCGATGGGAAGACCAGGGTAAAACAGTGATCGAAGGAGATGCAAAGTCCTCGATTAGCAGACGCTTTTTTGATCTGGCAGAGATGCTTTTGAAAGCAGAGGAAGAAGAATGAGCAGAGCTTATTATTGTACAGTAGAAGAACTGAATGAACGTGGAAGAGAGAATATCCCGGGTCAGTTTAAATCAAATATGCATCTTATTTACAGTTCTCCGGCGACCCTTGCCTTTAACTCTCCGGGAGCAGAAGGGTTCGGAGTCAAGAGAGCAGGGCTGGCAGTTCCGGGTTCGATCATGCTGATCGTGGCTCCGGGATGCTGTGGGCGAAATACGTCTCTGATCAGTTCCATGCGCGAATATGACAATCGCTTTTTTTATTTGATGATGGATGAGACAGATATTGTGACTGGCCGTCATCTGAAGAAAATCCCAAAGGCAGTGGCAGAAATCTGTGAAGGTCTTGAGAAGAAGCCTTCTGTTGTGATGATCTGCATCACCTGTGTAGATGCACTTCTTGGCACAGATATGGAGCGTGTGTGCCGAAAAGCAGAAGAAAAAGCGGGGCTTCCGGTGCGGCCGTGCTACATGTATGCACTGACCAGAGAAGGACGAAAACCACCGATGGTACATGTACGACAGTCCTTATATTCCCTGCTAGAGCCGACAAAAAAGAAGGGAAATGTCGTTAATCTTCTGGGATTTTTCTCACCGCTTGTGGATGGCTGTGAGCTGTATGATCTCCTTCACAGTGCAGGAATTAAGACAATCCACGAGATATCCAGATGCAGAGATTTTGAAGAATATAAGACGATGGCGGAGGCGAATTTCAATCTGGTTTTGCATCAGGAATCACGTTATGCGGCGGAGGATTTTAATGACAGACTGAAGATTCCATTTATTGAGTTACGACGTTTATATCAGACGGATAAGATACAGAATCAGTATCAGGCACTTGCGTCTGTACTGGGCATTTCCTTCGAGCTGGACGAGTATCGAGAAGCAGCAGAACAGGGAATCGAGGATTTCCGAAAAGTCTGTCCGGATGCATCATTTGCAGTCGGGGAATGCATGAACGGGGATCCGTTTGAACTGGCACTGGCTCTTCTGAAATATGGATTCAAAGTACCTGAGATTTATGGAACGATTACGGCAGAGAACTTTGTGTATATGAAACAGCTTGCACTCTTAAGCCCGGAAACGAGGGTGTTTTCCAATATGGAACCAACCATGATCTATTACGATCCGGCACAGAGCGGAGTGAATATCACCATAGGCAAGGATGCCCTTTATTACCATCAGGACTGTCCTGGACTGATGTGGAACCAGGACGAACAGCCGTATGGATTCGCCGGGGTGAGAAGGCTGTTTGAGGCGTTAAAGGAGGTGGCTGGATGAGAGGACTTCGGAAATACCTGACGCCGTTCGCACCAGATCAGTCAGGTGCGGTGTCAGTACTTTTTGAACTGGGAGGTATTGTGGTGATCTGCGATGCCGGAGGATGCACCGGCAATGTCTGTGGATTTGATGAGCCACGGTGGTTTGAACAGAAAAGTGCAATTTTCAGCGCCGGACTTCGAGATATGGATGCAATCCTGGGACGTGATGACCGCCTGGTGGCGAAGCTTGCTGATGTGGTGCAGAAGATAGATGCAACGTTTGTAGCAGTGATTGGAACTCCGGTTCCAGCAGTTATCGCAACAGACTATCTTGCGCTTAAACGCATGAGTGAAAAAAAGATAAAACTGCCAATCCTGACAGTAGATACAGACGGAATGGAACTCTATGACAAAGGCGAAGAGAAAGCTTTTCTGGAGCTTTTTAAGATTTTTGCGATAGAAAAATATCAGGCGGAAGAAGACAGAATTGGTATTCTGGGGATGACACCGCAGGATGTCAGTGACCTTGACGCGGCAGACAAAATACGTGATCTATATCAGCAGAAATATGGCAAACAGGCAGTCTGTTACTGCATGGGAGACGGACTGGAAGAGATAAGAGAAGCCTCCTCAGTAAGTAGAAATATCGTTGTTTCGCCGGCGGCACTAATGACAGCAAAGTATCTGGAAAAGACATTTGGGACACCGTATGAAATTCACTATCCGCTGGTGGATGAACTAATTCCAGATGTAGATTATACCGGTAAAGAAGTTCTCATTGTACACCAGCAGGTAATTGCAAATTCTATTCGAAAAGAACTGTTGAAGAAGGGTGCAAAAAGAGTTCAGATTGCAAGCTGGTTTATGATGAAAAAAGAGCTTTTGGCAGATGGTGATGTGCTTCTCCGAGATGAGGATGCTTACATAGAACTTGTGCAAAATGGAGATTTTGATATCATTTTTGCAGATGGATGTATGGAGCGGATGATACCAGAATTTAAGGGAATATTTGTAGACACACGGCATTTTGCGGTGTCTGGAAAGTTGATTGGAAAATAAAAATCCTGCTGTATTTATGAAGTGATACAGTAGATTGGAGAAACTTATGAGTGAAGAGATTACCAGACAGATCCGTGTCTATGGAATCGTGCAGGGGGTAGGATTCCGGCCAACAGTCAGCCGTCATGCAGCTGCTCGTGGAATACATGGAAATGTTTGTAACAAGGGGCCTTATGTGGAAATCTATGCACAGGGACCAGAGGAAGCTGTCAGCGGATTTATTTCAGATATCGAGAATCGACCGCCGAAGCGTGCGGCAATCCTTAAAATAAATGTAGAAAATATAGAGAATTCGGAGAGATATACACAGTTTGATATCATCGAGAGCGAGAAGACAAAGGGTGAAATTTTTGTTTCTCCGGATATCGCAATCTGTGAGGAATGCAAAGAGGAAATGTTTGATCCGAAGAATCGGAGATATCTGCATCCGTTTATCAACTGCACCTGTTGCGGACCGAGACTGACGATTCTGGATTCGCTTCCTTATGATCGTGAGCGGACCAGTATGAAAGAGTTTCCGATGTGTCCGGACTGTGCGAAAGAATACAATGCTCCTGCGACCAGAAGATACGATGCACAGCCGGTATGCTGTAATGAATGTGGTCCGGAAGTGTATCTGATCGGCAGAGAAGAACGGGGCAGAGAAGCAATCACTTATGCGAGAAAAACGATTGCCGGGGGCGGAATTGTTGCAATCAAGGGAATCGGAGGATTTCATCTTTGCTGCGATGCTTCGAATGAAACAGCAGTTCGGAAACTTCGCCAGCTTAAACGTCGTCCGATGAAGCCGTTTGCAGTGATGGCAAAAAATCTCGAAGCAGTCAGAAAAGAATGTGAAGTGAGTGCAGAACAGACCAGGATCCTAGATGGACATCAGAAACCGATCCTGCTTCTGGATAAGAAAAAAGAAGCAAAAATCCTCTGTCCGTCCGTAGCACCGGGCAATCCCAAAGTTGGTGTAATGTTGCCGTATGCACCAGTACAGCTTTTGATTTTTACATATGATGATGGAATTGAAATGCCGGAATTTCTGGTAATGACCAGTGGAAATACTTCTGGTGCGCCAATCTGTCGTGATGATCAGGAAGCAGAGGCAGAATTGTCCGGATTCTGCGACTGCATGCTGTCCCATGACCGCAAGATCCGTATCCGTGCGGACGATTCGGTAATGGATTTTTATGAGGACAGACCATATATGATCCGACGTTCCAGAGGGTATGCACCTCTTCCGTTTATGGTTTCCACACCATATCGAGGACAGGTGCTTGCCATTGGTGGAGAACTCAAGAATTCTTTTTGCATTGGTGTGGATAACCGATTTTATCCGTCTCCATATGTCGGAGATCTGGAAGATCTGCGAACGGTAAAAGCACTTCGGGAGACTGTAGGAAGGATGGAAACACTGCTGGAAGTAGAACCGGAGATTGTATGCTGTGATATGCATCCAAAGTACAATTCTGTGATGGTCGCGGAAGAACTGGGACTTCCGGTGGTGAAAGTGCAGCATCATTATGCACATATCCTTTCCTGCATGGCAGAAAATGACTGCGCAGAGCAGGTGATCGGTGTATCTTTTGATGGAACCGGATATGGAACTGACGGTACGATCTGGGGAGGAGAAATCCTGTTATCAGATTTAGATGGATTCACGAGAGTGGGAAGTGTGATGCCATTTCTTCAGGTTGGTGGAGACGCTTCTTCGAAAGAAGGATGGAGAATTGCAGTTTCTCTGATCTATGGAATGACAGGTGACAGAAAAAAAGCAGCTGAAATCACAGAAAAATTAGAACTTTGTACGAAACAGGAAGCAAACGTGCAGTTTACCATGGCAGATCGTAAGATCAATGCCGTGATATCAACCAGTGCAGGACGATTGTTTGACGGTGTGAGTGCGATGCTTGGAATCCGAAGGAAGTCTACATTTGAAGGTGAGGCTTCTATGGCACTGGAATTTGCAGCAGAAGAGTACCGGGAAACTATGCTTGAAAAGAGTAAACAACAAATTCAGGAAACTGAAAAATATGGTTACGATAAAGAGGATACAGATACTCTCAGTAGAAATGAAAATCTGTCAGAGACAGAAGAAATAAAGAGAATGGATGACAAGTTGATTTCTGCAGGTGATCGCTTGCTGCTCAACACAGAATCCCTGATAAAAGAAATCCTGAATCGTCAATTAAATGGAGAAGATCCGGGCAAGCTGGCATACTTTTTCCATCGGGAGCTTGCCTGCCAGATCACGGCAGCCTGTGTGAAGATCAGAGAACTGAGCGGCTGTAATAAAGCAGCCTTAAGTGGCGGGGTTTTTCAAAACAGACTGCTTCTGGAGCTGACTGATCATATGCTTCTGGAACAGGGATTTGAAGTGTTGAAACATCAGCTGCTGCCGCCAAATGATGGTGGGATTGCGCTGGGACAGGCTGTGTATGCGATGGCATATCTGGAAAAAGCATAGAGACAAAGACTATATAAAATAATACAAGTTACATAGTAAAAGGGAGGCATTACCATGTGTGTAGGGTTATCAGCAAAAGTAGTAAAAATCAGTGAAGGAACAGCAGTTGTAGATGCTGGTGGAGCTAAGAGAGAAGTTTCCGCACAGCTTCTGGAAGACCTGGAGCCAGGCGATTATGTGATGGTTCACGCAGGCGTTGCAATTGCAAAGATCACCGATGAAGATGATGACGAAACAGATCAGTTAATGGAGGAACTGCTGTAATGGGAGAAGAGAAAAAAAGAACAGCGCGGGAGATCATAGAGAACTATGATGGTGCGGCAGTCCGTATCATGGAAGTCTGTGGAACACATACACACGAGATATTTCGACTTGGCATTCGCAAACTTCTGCCACCACAGGTGGAACTGATCTCTGGTCCGGGATGCCCGGTCTGCGTAACACCAGTCGGATTTATTGATGAAGCGGTGTGGTTGGCACTGAAAAAAAATGTGACGATCTGTACCTTTGGAGATCTGGTACGAGTGCCTGGAACGGAAATGAGCCTTGCAGGAGCAAGAGAAAAAGGAGCAAAGATCAGAATCGTTTATTCTCCGGCCGATGCAGAAAAATATGCTCTTGAACATCCGGAAGAACAGGTCGTTTTTCTTTCTGTCGGTTTTGAAACAACGACACCGGCAGAGTGCCTTTCTGTAAAACAGGCGAAGAAAGATGAGCTTTCTAATTATTCTCTGTTAATGGCGAACAAAACCATGCCACAGGCATATGAAGCCTTAAAAGGAAGTGCAGATGTTTTTCTGTATCCCGGACATGTCAATGCAATCACAGGTACGGAACTCTGTGAAGATTTGACAGAGGAAGGGGTAAGTGGTGTTGTGGCCGGTTTTACAGCAAAAGAGCTTCTTACAGCACTGGCGGTTGCACTGGTGAAATTTCAGGAGGGAAAACCGTTCTTTGTAAACTGCTATCCGCGAGTTGTGAAGCCGGAAGGAAGTCGTGAGGCACAACAGCTTACCGAAGAAATGACAGAGGCGTGCGATAGTGAGTGGAGAGGTCTTGGAGTGATTCCAAAGTCAGGAGTCTGCCTCAAAAAAGAATGGAGTGCATTTGATGCAAGAAAGAAATACAACATTCCATCGATTCAGGGCAAAGCGAATCCTGCCTGTCGGTGCGGAGATGTCCTGCAGGGAAAATGTAAACCATCCGATTGCAAAGTATTTGGGAAAGTCTGTACCCCGCAACATCCGGTAGGCGCGTGTATGGTTTCGAATGAAGGTGCATGTTCGGCTTATTATGCGTATGGAGACAATCAATAAATCAACGTATTCCGAATGATTGTAAGACTCCGAGAATTACGAAGTAATGAAGCAATCTGCAGGTATGATAATATTAAGAAAAAAGAGGATGATCCTATGAGCAGTTTAAAAGATAAAACAGTAACGATGGCACACGGTGCCGGAGGTCGCCAGACCTCTGAACTGATCGACCAGATTTTTGCAGCACATTTTGCAAATCCGGATCTGACTGCAGATGATGCAGCAGTATTGACTCCGCCGGCAGGAAAAATGGCAGTATCAACAGACGGATTTATCGTTTCACCGGCATTCTTTCCGGGAGGAAATATTGGTAAACTTTCTATCTGTGGAACAGTCAATGATCTTGCCTGCATGGGTGCAAAACCACTCTATCTGACCTGTGCATTTGTTATCGAAGAGGGATTTCCGATGGAAAAACTGGAAGAAATCGTTTCTGCGATGGAAAAAACGGCGGCAGAAGCAGGTGTACATATCGTGTCCGGAGACACCAAAGTAGCCGGAAAAGGACAGGTGGATGGTGTTTTTATCACAACGACCGGAATGGGACAGATTGAAGACGGAGTAAATGTTGGCGGAACACTTGCGCAGCCGGGAGATGCGATTATCGTGACCGGAGATGTCGGAAGACATGGATGCACGATCCTTCTTGCAAGAGAAGATTTCGGAATTGAAGCAAATGTTACCAGCGACTGCGCGCCTCTCTGGAAAACAGTAGAAGCTGTTATGAACACGACTCATGATCTCCATGTAATCCGCGATGCTACAAGAGGTGGTGTCGGAACTGTTCTCTATGAAATAGCCGGACAGAGCAATGTTGGGATTCGACTTGATGCCGCCTCCGTTCCGGTAGCACCGGAAGTCAAAGGAGTCTGTGGCATGCTCGGACTCGAACCACTTTATCTGGCATGCGAAGGCCGTATGGTCATCATGGCACCAAAAGCCGAAGCTGAAAAAATCGTAGAGACTCTCCGCAAATGTCCATACTCCAAAGATGCTGCCATTATCGGAGAAGTTATTGATGATCAGCCGGGTAAAGTCGTCATGACCACTGAAATCGGCACTCAGGCACTCCTTCCACAGCCGGGGGGAGAGTTATTGCCGCGTATATGTTAAGATATGAGTAATCATTAATTATGAGTAATCACGAATCTGCACAGAGATAGAAAAACTGGTTTCCTGACACACTGCGATTTCTGTTCGTTACGTGCGCTTGTTTGCTGTCATTCGCGCAAACTCGGCTTTGCCTCAGACAGTGCGTTCGGTGACAGCAGCTAGCACATAACTCTCGACGAAATCTCCGTTTGCCGTCAGTTCAATCCAGTTTTCTACTCGTGCAGAATTCTGTTGACTGGATGAATTTAATAATATATTGCTCTGTTCAGAAGAAATGTCCCATGAGGGCACTGAACAGCTATAATTATTGTATGTATAACACGGAGGACTAATATGGATACTAGAGTAGCAGTAATCTCCATCATTGTAGAGGACAACAATTCGATTGAAACTTTAAACCAGCTCCTTTACGATGCCCGTGACCATATCATCGGTCGCATGGGTATCCCATACCGTGAAAAAGGAATCAGCATCATCAGTATCGCCATTGATGCTTCACAGGATATCATCAGTGCTCTTTCAGGCAAGATTGGCCGACTGAAAGGTGTATCCACGAAGACCGCTTATTCCAATGTCATCACACACATGGAGGAAAAACATGATTAAAATAGCAGTGTACGGCAAAGGTGGCATTGGCAAATCAACGACTGTATCCAATGTGGCAGCAGCACTTGCAGAAAAAGGTTTGACAGTTATGCAGATTGGCTGTGATCCAAAAGCAGATTCCACGATTCAGCTTCGTCACGGAAAAGAAATGAGAACGGTGCTTGATCTTTATAATGAAAAAAAGCAGAACCTCAAACTCAAAGACATGACCATGGTCGGTTATCAGGGCGTGATCTGTGTAGAGGCAGGTGGTCCGACACCAGGGCTTGGCTGCGCGGGACGTGGAATCATTACGGCTCTTGAAAAATTAAAGGAAACCGGAGCGTATGAAACCTATAAACCGGATATTGTCCTTTATGATGTACTGGGGGATGTTGTTTGCGGGGGCTTTTCCATGCCAATGCGAAAAGGATATGCGGACAAAGTTTTGATTATCACATCCGGGGAAAATATGGCAATCCATGCCGGGGCCAATATTGCCATGGCGGTACAGAATTTCAGAAACCGTGGTTATGCTGCCCTTGGAGGAATTATCCTGAATCGCCGCAATGTAAAACGGGAAGAAGAAAAAGTACAGGAACTTGCGGAAGATTTTGAAACAAAGGTAATCGGAAAACTTACCCACAGTGATCTGGTTACAGACGCAGAAGAACAGGGAAAGACTTTGATGGAATGTTATCCGGAAAGCGAAATGGCAACAGAATACCGCATACTGGCAGAGCAGATTCTGAACCTCTGCAGAGAGGATGGTTTATGCTGAAACGAGTTGGTGGTGAGATAGATCCGGAAGGTGCGGTTACAACGATTGGAGAGGCTGATTTTCCTGTTCCATTTCCAACAGGTCTGGAATTTAATTCTCCCGCACATGGTAACTGGAACATTGTTCATACCGGAATGCTGATGCCAGAGGCAATCCAGATTTATGTCTGTGCAGACAACTGCATGCGGGGTGTTGTCCTGACAGCGGCAGAGATGAATGCAGCAGAACGTTTTTCCTTTGTGATTGTAGAAGAAGAAAATCTTCTCAATGGAAATCTGGAGGATGTGACGATCGAAGGCGTGACCGATGTCCTGAAGAAACTTGAAAAAAAACCGAAAGCAGTGCTTCTTTTTACAGTATGTCTGCACCATTTTCTGGGATGTGACCTGGAACTGGTGTATGGAGAACTGGAAGCACGCTTTCCGGAGATCGTGTTCGTACGCTGTTATATGGATCCGATCATGCAGAAGCATGGAGCTACGCCGGATCAGAAACTACGCAAAGCAATGTATGATCCTCTGACAGCAGGACACATTGATAAGAAAACAGTGACTCTTGTCGGAAGTGACTTTGTGCTGGATAAAAACAGTGATATCAAGCGTTTGCTGAAAAATAAGGGATACACGTTAAGAGAAATCCCGGCATGCAAAAACTGGGAAGAATACCAGTGTCTTGGTGCAGGAGAATTTTTTATTTCCTGCTATCCTCCGGCTAAATATGGTGCAGAAATGCTGGCCGAAAGACTGAACAGAAAACATCTGTATCTGCCGGGAAGTTTTGATTATAGGGAAATTAAAGAAGAACTGAGAAAGCTGCTACAGGAGCTGCAGGCGGGCCAGGAACAGGAGAATGTTTTAGGTATAGAAACAATATCTGAAGAACTGGAAGCTTTTTGCAAACGAGAAATTACACTCTGCGAAAATGCTGTTGGTCACGCCAAAGCAATCATTGGTGATACTTCGATCGTCCTGGACTATCTGTATCATCCCAGACCACTTGGACTTGCAGGTTTTCTTCTGAAACATGGATTTCATGTGACAACGGTTTACCTTGACAGTGTAAGCCCGGAAGAAAAAAATGTATTTGACTGGTTAAAGATACATCATCCAGATCTTGAACTCTGTGCTACGATTCAGGCAAAGATGCGTGTCCTTCCACGCCATACAGAAGAGAAAGTTCTTGCCATTGGGCAGAAAGCCGCCTGGTTTTCCGGCAGCAGTTATTTTGTTAATATGGTGCAGGGTGGTGGTCTATGGGGCTTTGATGGGATTCGAAGGACTCTGGAATTGATGACAGAAGCTTTTCTCGAAGAAAAAGATCCGGAAGATCTGATCATTCGCAAAGGATGGGGGTGCGAAAGCTGCATATGAGACAGTCGTATAAGATTATACCGGTTTATACTGCGGATGTTTCAGGCGTGTGTTCTGCCCTGTATGAACTTGGCGGTATGGTTGTCATGCACGATCCTTCAGGCTGTAATTCTACCTACAATACGCACGATGAGATTCGCTGGTACGATCAGGACAGTTTGATCTATATTTCAGGGCTGACAGAGATCGATGCAGTCATGGGAAATGATGCGAAATTTATTTATGATATTGAAGAAACGGCGCGAGAATTGAAGCCAAAGTTTATTGCCCTTGCGGGTTCTCCAATCCCATTTATGAATGGGACAGATTTTCCTGCAATTGCCCAGGTGATTGAGACAGAGACAGGAATTCCGGCTTTTGCCATTCCAACGAATGGTATGCATGATTACACTTATGGTGCAGGAATTGCTCTGGCAAGGATTGCAGAGCGATTTACAGGAGAGTCGGAAACTGTATCAAAAAGAGCAGAATCGGCAATTGACAGAGAATCGTCAGTCAACCAACCTCATACGCTCAATCTCCTTGGTGTAACCCCACTGGATTTTGGGCCACAGATCAATGTAGATATCATGAAGAAAAATCTTCAAAAATATGGATGGGAAGTTGTTTCCTCCTGGGCTATGGGGGATACACTTGAAAATTTGTCCCGCACAGGCGAAGTAGAAATGAATCTGGTTGTTTCTTCCGTGGGACTTCCGGCTGCGAAGATACTTAGAGAGAAATTCGGGACTCCGTATGTCATCGGAACTCCGATCAGCGGATTTACAGAAGAACTTATACAGATCATGAACAAAAAAATCCCACATGAAACAGAAGGCAGAAATGAGGAAAAGGATAATGATTCGACAGCGTATCTTGCAAACCGTTTAAGCGGGGTACCGGAAATTACCCTCATTGGTGAAGCTGTAACCATGGGCTCGCTGGCGGCATTCATCGAAAAAAAATATCAAAAACCAGTCCGTGTTATCTGTCCTTTGGAAACTCACGAGAATCTTCTGGCGACAAATGACTGTACAGCAAATGGCGAAGAAGAGATGGAAAAGCTGCTGAGAGATGCAGAAATTATTGTGGCGGATCCTCTGTATCGTCCGATCTGCCCGAAGCAGAGCCAGTTTTATGAGCTTCCGCATATTGCATTTTCCGGTCGGATCTTCCTGAAAGATATCAAACGTAAATATCCTGAAATGATATATCAGAGCCAAGAGAAAATAATGTGACCTGGAGCAGCAGTTCCGGTATGGGCAGCAGAGGCAGAAACAGAGGAAACTGCAGAATAAAATACAAAAAATATATTGACGAAACAAAAATTTTGGTGCTATGATGAGAAAAAGACTGAACGGAGGAATTTCTCATGAAAACATTTGAAACTAAGAAAGCACCTGCAGCAATTGGACCATATTCTCAGGCTAAAATGGCAGGAAATTTTGTATTCGCATCCGGCCAGATTCCGGTAGATCCGGCAACCGGCGAAGTTGCAGGGGATAAGATTGAGACTCAGGCTGAGCAGTCCTGCAAAAATGTTGGAGCGATCCTTGAAGAAGCTGGTCTTACATTTGACAATGTTATAAAGACAACATGCTTCCTTGCTGATATGGCAGATTTTGCTGCATTTAATGCAGTCTATGAAAAATACTTCACAAGCAAACCGGCTCGTTCCTGCGTTGCTGTAAAACAGCTTCCGAAGAATGTTCTGTGTGAAGTAGAAGCGATTGCAGTAGCTGAATAAGTCTGTCAGATCGTATGGTATTAAATAAGTCAGAAAAAAGAAGATTTCCATGACGGGAGTCTTCTTTTTTTCTTGTAATTTGAAAATTCTCATGTATAGTATAAGAAGAAATAGGGTGGCTGCTGTTTGGCGGATATTATCTGTGAATGGCAGTGAAGGATGACAGATAGGAGGCAGCATGGCAAAAAAGAAATTTTATGCAGTAAGACAGGGAAGAAAGATAGGGATGTTCCTTACCTGGGATGAGTGTAAGAAGCAGGTAATGGGGTATCCGGGCGCGATATATAAGAGCTTTGGGACGGAAGAGGAAGCAAAGGAATATCTGGGAATTGCTGTGGCTGCAGATGACATGCAGGGAGGTGATCCGTCAGCAGGTGCGGTGGAAATCTACGTTGATGGAAGCTATCATGCAGGCACGAAAGAATTTTCCTACGGGATGGTGGTTCTGATCAATGGAAAAGAAGAGAAATTTTCGCAGAAAATGTCTGATCCAGAGTTGGCGCAGATGCGAAATGTGGCTGGTGAGATCAAAGGAAGTGAAGCAGCGATGCAATACGCTCTGGACCACAAAATCCCTTCTATTATAATTTATCACGATTATCAGGGTATCGCGAGCTGGTGCAATGGTGACTGGAAAGCAAACAAAGCCGGAACGATTGCATATCGTGATTTTTATCGTAAGGCGAAAGAACGGGTTCACATTGAATTTCGAAAAGTCAAAGGACATTCTAATGATAAGTACAATGATATGGTCGATGAACTTGCAAAAGAAGCACTTGGAATCCATTGACAAAATCTGCCCAAAAGACTTATACTATCACTGTCTCTGGCATGACCGGAGCAAAACTTTTTGAGGAGGATACTATCATGAAAAACAACAGCAGTATCAAAACCGTGGTTGCTGTCGGAATTGGCGCAGCACTGTTCTTTGTACTTGGACGCTTTGTTGCAATACCGAGCCCGGTACCGAACACAAATATCAGTCTTCAGTATGCAGTACTTGCACTTCTGGCTACTATGTATGGACCGGTTGCAGGCGGACTGATCGGGTTTATCGGCCACGCACTGATTGATCTTTCCTGGGGTGGAAGTCCGTGGTGGAGCTGGGTAATCACATCAGCATTTGTCGGCGTGGTTATCGGACTGTTTGCCAAGAAACTTGATGTTCAGGAAGGTGAATTCGGAAAAGGCAAAGTTGCTGTATTTGTAGTTGCAAATGTGATCGCGCATGTGATCGGATGGGTAGTTGTAGCACCTGTACTTGATATTCTGATCTATGCAGAACCTGCAAACAAAGTATTTGCACAGGGTGTATTTGCAGCGGTTTCTAATACAGTCACCGGTGTGATCGTAGGTGGACTTCTTGTTCTGGCATATACAAAGACGATTGCCAAGAAGGGTTCCCTGGATCAGGAATAAGATATGGAGTTGCTGTTCACAGGTGTTCATGCAGAAGTGGACAGCGTCGGAAAAGCCTTCTCATGTAGCTTATATGGCTTGTGAAAAGGCTTTTTCTATTGTTGATCAGATAGTATTCTTGAATTGTTTTTGTAGTTATTGAATGGTTAATATAAATTTTGAGGTGTTTGAATGGCTGAGAAAAAATCCCCTGTTATTTCATTTAAAGATTTTTCATTCCAGTACCGGGCGCAAAAAAAACCTACACTGACCGGAATCAATCTGGATATTTATCCAGGTGAAAAAGTGCTGATCGCGGGACCTTCCGGAAGTGGAAAAAGTACCCTGGCAGGATGTATCAACGGACTGAATCCTTTTTCAAATCCGGGAGAATGTAAGGGAACATTGACGGTGGATGGTGTGGACGCACCACACAGCAGTATTTTTGAATTATCTGCGCATGTAGGAACGGTTCTTCAGGATCCGGATGGACAGTTTATCGGATTGACGGTTGGTGAGGATATTGCATTTGCTCTGGAAAACAGTTGTACTCCTCAGGATGAAATGCATGCAATCACCAGACATGCGGCAGAACTGGTAGGAATCGAGAAGCATCTGGATTATGCACCGCATGAACTCTCTGGTGGACAGAAGCAGAGAGTCAGCCTTGCGGGTGTCATGGTAGATCAGGTAAAAATCCTCCTGTTCGATGAGCCTCTGGCAAATCTTGATCCGGCAGCAGGAAAACAGGCTATTGAGCTGATCGATGAGATCCAGAAAAAAACGGATACGACAGTTCTGATCATTGAGCACCGTCTGGAAGACGTTCTCTGGAGAAACGTAGACCGTATCATATTGGTAAATGAAGGAACGATCCTTGCAGATATGACTCCGGATGAATTGCTTTCTACCAGCCTGCTGGCAGACAATGGCATTCGTGAGCCTCTTTATGTGACTGCGATGCGCTATGCAGGAATCGACATTACAAAAGAAAAGAGGCCGGCACACGTGGATTCTGTTGTGCTGAATGAAGGAGACCGTAAGAGATTACAGGAATGGTTTGAGGCACAGCCGTTTAAAGAAGAGACCGGAGAACGGGAAAAGCTTCTGGAAGTGAAGAATCTCAGTTTTGGATATACGAAAGAGCATCAGACACTTCATAATGTCAGCTTGTCAATTGACAAAGGAGAGATGGTCAGTATCGTGGGAAGGAATGGCGCCGGAAAATCAACGTTTTCCAAACTTGTATGTGGATTTGAGGATCCGGATTCCGGAGAGATTCTGTTCCATGGAAAAGATCTGTTAAAGGAGAATATCCGTCACCGTGCGAAATATATCGGATATGTTATGCAGAATCCAAATCAGATGATTTCGAAGACGATGATCTATGAGGAAGTAGCACTGAGTCTCCAGAAGGCAGGAATGCCGGAGGAGAAAGTTCGGCAGAAGGTAGAAGATACATTGAAGATCTGCGGACTTTATCCGTTTCGTAACTGGCCGGTTTCAGCTTTGAGTTTTGGACAGAAGAAACGTGTGACGATTGCAAGTGTACTGGTGCAGGATCCGGAACTGATCATTCTGGATGAGCCGACTGCCGGGCAGGATTTTAAACATTATACAGAGATCATGGAGTTTTTGCGTAAACTCAATGAACGTGGTGTGACAGTCGTGATGATCACACACGATATGCACCTGATGTTGGAATATACACCAAGAGCACTGGTATTTTCCGATGGACAGCTGATCGCAGACCGCAGAGCATCCGAAGTACTCTGTGATCCGAAACTGATCAAACGTGCGGCACTGAAAGAAACAAGTCTTTTTACTCTGGCAAATCATTGTGCGATCACACCGCCGGAAGCATTTGTGGAACGATTTATCGGAGAGGACAGGGAGGTGAGAAGCCATGGCTGCTAAAACGGTATTAAATTATCTGGACCGCGACAGCGTGGTACACAAAATGACAGGAACAACCAAGCTGGCATTTTTCCTGTTGTTCACGTTCGCAAGTATGATCACTTATAATACCTGGGTGCTGTTGGGATTGTTTGCAGTCAGCCTTGCTGCATTTAAACTCAGTAAGATCAAATACCGTGAAGTCCGCTTTATGATGATCTTTATGCTTGTTTTTCTGCTTTTGAACAACCTGTTTATTTTTCTGTTTGATCCGAATCAGGGAACGAATCTGTATGGAACAAGGCATGTATTGTGTCATTTGTTTTGGAGATATGATGTGACCGCAGAGCAGCTGTTTTATATGTTGAATATTTCGCTGAAATATTTTGTAGCCCTTCCAGTTGCGATCCTGTTTATTTCTGCGACAAATCCGAGCGAGTTTGCCGCCAGTCTGAACAGTATTGGAATTTCCTATAAAGTAGGATATTCTGTGGCAATCGCACTTCGTTATATTCCGGATATTCAGAGGGATTATCACAGTATCAGCCAGGCACAGCAGGCAAGAGGTGTGGAACTTGGAAAAAATGAACACTTCTCTTCCAGATTAAAGAATTCTGTTAATATTCTATTACCGTTGATTCTGACGAGTCTGAACCGTATTGATACGATCTCTAATGCGATGGAACTGCGTGGATTTGGGAAGAATAAGAAACGGACGTGGTATACCAGACGGCCGTTTGAGCGGAGAGATTTTGCGGCGCTTGGACTGGGCGTAGTGCTGCTGGTTGTAAGTCTGACGGTGACAATTAAGTTTGGAAGGTTCTACAATCCTTTTATATAAATAGAATGAAAAAACAGCGGGATATCTTCTCCATACGACAGAAGAAGAATCCCGCTATTTTTACATATTGCGATATCATTTATACGAAAGCTTATCGATTTGAAATATCAGGAGAAGAACAGGTCTCAGGGCGCATGCCATGGGAAATTGTTAATACAAATTAACGGGTTACAGGGAAGTACCCAGTGCTGCCTTCTTAACCTGTACCAGTGCTTTTGATACTGCCGGAATGGAAATCACGATCACTGTGATGATTCCTTCTGCAAGCAGATAGCTGTAGTTATATACGATCGGATAAATTGCAGTCAGGGACTTCGGGAAGTTATCCGGCATGTAGCTCATCCAGTACAGATATCCGCCAAGTGCATGAAATGCACCTCTGGCAATAACTGCCACAATGTATCCTTTAAGCAGACCATGGCTTTGCTTTGCGAAGAATCCGGCAACTCCAAGGGCAGCGAATGCAAGGATATAATCACAGCAAACCTGGAAGAAGGAAAGTACATATGGTTCCTGGATAAACTGCAGGATTCCATAAGCAAGGCCAACCGTGATACCGGTGCCTACACCATACCAGTTAGCAGCCAGTACAATAAACAGCATACTGCAAAGAGTAACGCTTCCACCCCACGGCAGAGTAAAAATCTTCAGGTAAGAAGTGACAAAAGCGAGTGCCACAGCTACAGCACAGAATACAAGCTGTCTTGTAGTCAGTTTGTGTTTTTCTGAGTGTTTTCCTGCAAAACAGATTGCAGCCAGGAACAGAATGATTCCTGCGATGATTGCGATGGCGTATCCGGCTGTTGTTAGGCCGCCTTCATTTGTAACCATAAAATTAAACATAAAATAAGACCACCTTTGTCTTGATATGTAAGTTAATATTATCTGGATTTTCCAGACATACTTATTATAAACAAAGGAGTGGATAACGTCAAGACTGCCGATTTTTGACTTTAAACTTCAAAAGTGCTTGTGTTTAAAGGGTATTATGAGCTATACTGGAATAGTATCTGCCTGAGGGAAATGTTCTTTCAGGTGTGTGAAAATGGGAAGAGGGTTAAAGTTATGATGGTTGATCTGATTGAGAAAATATACAGCTTTCTGTGGGGAGATTTGGTGTATATTCCGCTGCCGGGTGGCAGTACACTTGGAATTTCGCTGTTGATCATTTTACTGATTCCGGCGGGAATTTATTTTACGATCCGGACGCGTTTTCTGCCGATTCGTCTGTTTCCGGATATGGTAAGAGCATTGGTTGAAAAGAAAAAGGATAAAAACAGTCTTTCATCTTTTCAGGCACTGGTCGTATCAACGGCGACCAGGGTTGGCATGGGAAACCTGGTCGGTGTGGTTGCGGCGATTTCAGCAGGTGGTGCCGGGGCTGTGTTCTGGATGTGGGTAACAGCGCTGATCGGTTCATCTACAGCATTTATTGAAGCAACACTGGCACAGCTCTATAAAGAAAAAGATCCACTGTATGGCGGTTATCGTGGCGGGCCGGCATACTATATCCATGCCTATGTGGAAGAAAAACAAAAGAAAAAAAGAAACAAAGTTGTGATTTCTGTGTTATTTGCAATCTCAGGCCTGATCTGCTGGTGTGGTATCAGCCAGGTGATCAGTAATTCCGTTGTTTCTTCATTTAAGAATGCATTTTCCATTCCACCGATCTATACGACGGTTGTGCTTGTTGCAGTTGCAGCAGTGATCGTACTCCGTAAGAATGCGACAGTTAAGGTCCTGGATATGATCGTGCCGATAATGGCGGTTGTTTATTTTGCAATCACGATTCTGATCATTGTGATGAATATCGGCAGTCTTCCGGGTGTTTTTGCAAGAATCTTTCAGGAGGCATTTGGATTTCGACAGGTGGCAGCCGGTGGTTTCGGGGCGGTACTGATGAATGGAATCAAAAGAGGACTTTTTTCCAATGAGGCAGGCTCTGGTTCTGCTCCGTGTGCGGCAGCTGCGGCAGAATGTGATCAGCCGGTCAAAGCAGGACTGGTACAGGCACTTGGAGTATTTATTGATACGATCGTGATCTGCAGCTGTACTGCAATGATCATGCTTCTTGCCCCGGAAGAAAAAGTTGCAGGACTTTCCGGAATGGATCTTCTGCAGACGGCGATGGAACATCATCTCGGAAGATTTGGTGTGGTTTTTATTGCGGCGACATTATTTTTGTTCAGTTTCTCGACATTCCTTGGAATTTTATTCTATGCAAGAAGCAATGTGGCATATCTTTTCGGAGATAACTGGATATCACAGACGGCATACAAGATCATAGCACTGTTTATGTTGTTTATAGGTGGCCTTGCAGCTTATACTTTTGTATGGGACCTTGGAGATGTGGGAATCGGTCTGATGACAATATTCAATATCATTATTCTGTATCCGCAGGGTGAGAAGGCGTTGAAAGAGCTGAAAAAATACGAAGAATCCGAAAAACATCGAAAAGAAAGACCTGAAAAATAAAGAAAGACATACATAAAAAATACCCTGGCAGGAATTCCCTGACAGGGTATTTGTCATGTGCGGCTTATTATGATCAATAATAATCAACAGCTTCGACAGTTTCGCTTCCGGAAGTGAAATCTGTTGTGATGGAGAAATCGTTGAATGAGTAAACACCACCAACTTCGTTGCCATTTGCATCGTATGCAGGTTCATAATCAACTGGTGTTCCATAGATATTCATGAATTCATTCAGTGTAGAACCAACATAAGATGATGCATCACCGGAAGATGCACTTGCTGTGGAAGAAGCAGAGTCAGAACTGGTATCTGTGGATGCTGCATCAGAAGATGTGCTACTGTCTGTAGAAGCAGTTCCGTCTGTTGTTGTACCATCTGCCGGAGTTGTGGAAGAAGCATCTGTTCCGGCCGGTGCAGGTGTAGTTGTCAGGTTGGCTGCCGGGGTAACAGTAGGTGCTGGTGTAGCTGTAGGTGCCGGTGTAGCAGTAGCCTCAGTTGGTTCTGGAGTTATAGTTACAGCTTGACTGTCAGCCGGATCATCTGCGGTGAAACCGCATCCAGTCATGAGGATCGATGCTGCAGCAATTGCTGATAATAGCATAAGATTTCTTTTTTTCATGAGTATAATCTCCCTTACTATAATAATCTCTTACGTTTATTATGCGTTCTTTTTTGAACTTGTCAATAGGATATGAGAAAAGTTTAGAATAAAAACACAAATTATATCGATATTTTTAATAAATTAGAAAAAGCTGTATGAAAAAGAATGCAGGCAGAATGCAAAGGGAATGCTTGCCAACAGGGTTCATAAATGATACATTAATAGGGAAATGTAGGAGGCAGATATATGTTTAAAGAAATTAAAAATGAGAAAGCTTTTGATGGAATACTGAATCAGATCATAGAAAATATTCAAAATGGACATCTGAAAGCAGGTGATGCGCTTCCGGCAGAAAGAACGATGGCAGAGACGATGGGAGTATCCAGACCGGCGGTACGGGAAGTCTTAAGAGCACTTGAATTGCTTGGAATCATAAAGACCGTGCCCGGTGGTGGAAACTATATAGCAGATGACCTGGATTCCTGGCTGATTGGCCCATTGTCTATACTGTTTAAACTGAATAACGGATATATCCGGCAGACACAGCAGCTTAGGGCTGCACTGGAACGAGAGATGGCAATTCTGGCTGCGAGAAAGTGTACACCACTGGATGCGGCAGAACTGTGGAGGATACTTTCGAGCATAGATAAAGCGGAAGATGAGAAGACTAGAGGAGAACTGGATAAAGAACTGCATACGCAGATCGCAAAGATTGCAGACAATCCGATGATTTACAGTGTACTTGCTGCAGCGGATCAGCTGACTGAAAATATAATTGCGGGAACCAGAGATTATATTATGAAGAAAAACCGTCCGGAATTTAAAGTGGATGAACAGCATCGTCTTCTTGTTGAGGCTATTATCAATAACGATGAGAAGGGTGCCGAGCAGTACATGTCCGAGCATATGGAGATAATCGAAAAATGCATGGATGAGATGCAGAAGAACAGCAACAACAAAAGACCAGCAAACGGAATTGTAATAGGAGGAGAATGAGATGGATTATGCGAAAGAATCCCTGAGATTACACGGAGAATGGAAAGGTAAGATTGAAGTCGTTACACGAGTACCGGCAGAGAATAAAGATGACCTGTCACTTGCATATACACCGGGTGTTGCACAGCCATGTCTGGAGATCCAGAAGGATGTGAACAAATCTTATGACCTGACAAGAAGATGGAATATGTGCCTTGTTGTTACAGACGGATCAGCGATCCTTGGCCTTGGAAATATCGGACCGGAGGCGGGGATGCCGGTAATGGAAGGAAAATGTGCACTTTTTAAAGCGTTTGGTGATGTAGATGCATTTCCGCTCTGTATCAAGAGCAATGATGTAGATGAGATCGTAAATACCATTTATCTGATCTCAGG
Source organism: Blautia sp. 210820-DFI.6.14 (assembly GCF_020558815.1). Classification (NCBI taxonomy): domain Bacteria; kingdom Bacillati; phylum Bacillota; class Clostridia; order Lachnospirales; family Lachnospiraceae; genus Blautia; species Blautia sp. 210820-DFI.6.14. Next base: position 276,028 of record NZ_JAJCKS010000001.1, on the reverse strand, counting down.
ATCTTTCGGTGGAGTCAATCTGGAAGATATTTCCGCACCGAGATGTTTTGAGATAGAGAAAAAACTGAAAGAAAAATGTGATATTCCAATCTTTCATGATGACCAGCATGGAACCGCAATTGTCGTATCAGCAGGACTGACCAATGCCCTGAGACTGGTAGGAAAGAAATTCTCAGAAGCAAAAGTAGTCATCAACGGAGCCGGATCAGCAGGTATCTCCATCTGCAAACTTCTTCTGGAACTTGGAATCGGTGATGTAGTCATGGTTGACCGTAAGGGAATCCTGGCGCCTGGTGAGGAATGGATGAATCCGGCACAGAAGGAAATCGCAGAAAAAACAAATAAAGAACAGCTGCATGGGGACCTTAAGGCAGCCATGAAGGGCAGAGATATTTTTGTCGGTGTATCTGCACCGAATATTGTAACAGCAGAGATGGTAAGCACAATGGCAGATGATGCGATTGTATTTGCAATGGCAAACCCGACACCTGAGATCATGCCGGATGAAGCAAGAAAAGGTGGCGCAAGAGTCATCGCAACAGGACGTTCTGATTTCCCGAATCAGATCAACAATGTACTTGTATTCCCTGGTGTGTTCAGAGGTGCGTTTGATGTGAGAGCAAGTGATATCAATGAGGAGATGAAGATTGCAGCAGCAAAAGCAATTGCAGAACTGATCTCTGATGAAGAACTTTCTGAAGATAATATCATTCCAAAGGCATTTGACAAGAGAGTTGGACCGGCAGTAGCCAAAGCAGTTGCAGAAGCAGCAAGAAAGACCGGTGTGGCTCGGAAGTAGGATTGTGAGAGTGCGTAGCACGGAACAATCCGTATGTATCCTCGTAAAAAAGCAGATAAAAAAGTAGATAAAAAAGAAAGAAGACATGAAGATGGGCAACTGGGAAAACAATATCCGCAAGGTGGTTCCGTATACACCGGGAGAACAGCCAAATCAGACGGATATGATCAAATTAAATACAAATGAAAATCCTTATCCGCCGGCACCGGGGGTTACGGAGGTACTTCGGAATACAGATACAGATGCACTGAGACTTTATCCGGATCCGGCAGCGAAAGATCTTGTGCATGCCATTGCAGGGGAGTATGGGCTTCAGGACGATCAGGTATTTGTCGGCGTGGGATCTGATGATGTACTGGCAATGAGTTTCCTTACTTTTTTTAACAGTGAGAAACCAATTCTGTTTCCTGACATCACCTATTCTTTTTATGATGTATGGGCAGAACTGTTCCGCATTCCATATGAGAGACCGGCACTGGATGAACACTTTCATATAAAGAAGGAAGATTATTTCAGAGAGAATGGTGGAATTATCTTTCCGAACCCGAATGCTCCGACAGGTGTTTCTCTTCCGCTGAGTGATATTGAAGATATCGTGGAACATAATCAGGATGTGATCGTGATCGTGGATGAGGCATATGTTGACTTTGGTACACAGTCAGCATTACCTCTGATCGAGAAATACGAGAATCTTCTGGTGGTACAGACATTTTCCAAGTCCCGATCCATGGCAGGCATGCGTATCGGATTTGCGCTTGCATGCCCGAAACTGATCAAATATCTGAATGATGTCAAATATTCGTTTAATTCTTATACAATGAATCGTACGTCGATCGCAGCTGGTGTTGCAGCGATAAAGGATCAGGAATATTTCCTGGAAACTTGCGGTAAGATTATAGAGACGCGGGAATGGACAAAAAAAGAACTCAGGAAACTTGGATTTTACTTTGAAGAATCAAAAGCAAATTTTATTTTTGCGGCTCATAAAAACTGCCCGGCAGAAAAACTGTTTCAGGCATTGAGAGAGCAGCATATTTACGTGCGCTATTTTCCGGGTGGAAGAACCGGTAACCATCTGCGTATTACGATTGGAACAAGGAATGAGATGGAAGTCTTCATTAATTTTGTAGGAGAATATCTAAAAAAGGAGAATTTATGGAAGTTTTAGTACAGTGGTTTACAGATAACCTGTCTCAGCATATTTCCAGAGAACTTATTATTTTTATTATTTCCATGATACCGATTCTGGAACTTAGGGGAGGTCTGCTGGCGGCATCTTTTTTGAAAGTGTCTGCGGCGAAAGCAATTCCGATCTGCATTATCGGAAATATTATTCCTATACCATTTATATTACTGTTTATTCGTCAGATTTTTAAAGTTCTGAAGAAAACAAAACTGTTTCATGGCCTGATCGTTAAGATGGAAGACCGTGCCATGGGCAAGAGTGACCAGATCAAACGGTATGAATTCTTTGGATTGCTGCTGTTTGTAGGAATTCCTCTTCCGGGTACGGGGGCATGGACAGGATCTCTGATCGCATCCCTTCTTGAAGTGGATATCAAGAAGTCTTCTATTGCTATTTTCTGTGGACTGATCATGGCAACTGTGATCATGTATGTGGTATCCTATGGAATCGTAGGAAATCTGATTCATTAATTTTATTACTTATATTACTTATCAGTTTTACCGGTGACACCTTCTGTATGGTGTCTGCTGGTATTCTGATTCATGTCATTTCAGACAAATATTCCGTAAATAATTTTATTATCAAGTAAACAGGTTTTGAGAAGACAGAGAGGATTTTTTTATGAGAGAAAAATACGAATCATTGTCGCTTGCAACATTAAAAGATCTGGCAAAAGCGAGAGGATTGAAAGGGATTTCTACATTGAGGAAACCTGAACTGATAGAGCGTATGCTCCAGGAAGATGAAAAAGAGTCCACCGGTGGAGAGGCAGAAATGAAAAAAAATGAAATCCTGCAGGAGGAACCGGGCAGACAGGAAAATAGAGTAAGAGAAAACAGAACATCTTATGAGGCGAATGAGAGAAAAACATATCAGGATAAAAATTATCAGGACCGGAACTATCAGGAACGAAATTATCAGGACAGAAATTATACAGAACGGACGGAATATGCACATAAGAATCCGACCGATACGGCACAGCTTGACAGTGGAGAAAAAGCAAATGGTATTCTGGAGGTCCTTCCGGACGGATATGGATTTATTCGCTGTGCAAATTATCTCCCAGGTGAAAATGATATTTATGTATCACCGTCTCAGATACGCCGGTTCAATCTGAAAACCGGTGATATCCTGAAAGGAAGCATCCGTATTAAAACACAGGGAGAGAAATTCAGTGCCCTTCTTTATGTGGATTCCATTAATGGTTTTCCACCGAGTGAGGGACAGAGACGATATAATTTTGAAGATATGACGCCAATCTTTCCGAATGAGCGTCTGCGTATGGAAAGACCAGGTGGAACCGTGGCAATGAGGATCATGGATCTTCTAAGTCCGATCGGCAAGGGACAGCGAGGCATGATCGTATCACCACCGAAAGCCGGCAAGACAACCCTTCTGAAAGATGTTGCCAAATCGATTCAGAAGAATAATCCGGATATGCATCTGATCATTCTTCTGATCGATGAACGTCCAGAGGAAGTTACGGATATTAAAGAAGAGATTCGTGGAAGCAATGTAGAGGTTATTTATTCTACTTTTGATGAACTTCCGGATCATCACAGACGTGTTTCAGAGATGGTCGTAGAGCGTGCTCGCCGCCTGGTTGAGCATAAACAGGATGTAACGATCCTTCTGGATTCGATCACAAGACTTGCGAGAGCGTATAATCTCTGTGTGACACCAAGTGGCCGGACGCTGTCCGGTGGTCTGGATCCGGCAGCACTTCACATGCCGAAGCGATTTTTTGGAGCAGCACGTAATATGAGAGAAGGTGGAAGCCTGACGATCCTTGCTACTGCACTGGTAGACACCGGAAGCAAAATGGATGATGTTATTTATGAAGAATTTAAAGGAACCGGTAATATGGAACTGGTTCTTGACCGTAAACTGCAGGAAAAGAGAGTATTTCCGGCAATCGATATCCAGAAATCAGGTACCAGACGAGAGGATCTGCTCCTGACTCCGGATGAACAGGAAGCAGTTTATAATATGCGCCGTGCACTGAACAGTCTGAAGGCCGAAGATGCTGTGGAACAGATCCTGAATATGTTCTCCAGAACGAAGAATAATGAGGAATTTGTGCAGACGGCAAAAAAACAGAAATTTTTATAAACGACTTGCATTTGAGAAATCAGTGTGTTATAATCAGAAAGCTGCGAAATAAATTAGCAATTTCGTTAAGTTAATACGAATAGAAAAATAGAGAAATATAGAGAGGTGAAAATCATGCGCGAAGGAATCCATCCGAACTACTATCAGGCAACTGTAACCTGCAACTGTGGAAACACATTCGTAACAGGATCTACTAAGAAAGATATCCATGTTGAAATCTGTTCCAAATGCCATCCATTCTATACTGGACAGCAGAAAGCAGCTCAGGCTCGTGGACGTATCGATAAGTTCAACAAGAAATACGGCTTAAACAAATAATTCAGACTGAATAATGAAAGAAGAGACAGGTTGAGGTTGGGAAATCTCAACCTTTCTTTGCTTTTATCAGTGATAATGGAGTGATATATGAAATCATCGAATATTGGTGGTCAGGCAGTAATGGAAGGCATCATGATGCGTCACAAGGACAAATATGCCATTGCAGTACGCCGTCCGGATAAAGAAATAGAATTAAAGGTAGAAGATTACAAATGTACATTTGGAAAGGCTGCATTTTTGAAATGGCCGATCATCCGCGGAGTGGTAAGCTTTGTTGACGGACTGGTAGTAGGAACCAAATGTCTGATGTATTCTGCTGAGATTGCGGGCGATGAAGAGGACGAGAAGGAAGCTGCAAAGAATGCGACACTGACAGAGGAAGAACTTTCTGCAAAGAAAGCGAAAGAAGCAAAGCAGTTTCAGTGGCTTCTTTACATAACGGTTGCTATTTCCATAGTTGTTTCTGTTGCAGCTTTTATGCTGCTTCCGTATGCACTGGCAAGCCTTCTGCGCAAGGTTGGTGCTTCTGAAGTAGGGGTAACAGTTGCAGAAGCATTTGTGAAACTGGCACTGTTTATGGGATATATGCTGCTGATCTCAAGAATGAAGGATATTCAGCGTACGTTTATGTATCATGGTGCAGAACATAAATGCATCAACTGTGTGGAACATGGACTTCCACTTACTGTGGAAAATGTCCTGGCAAGCTCCAGACAGCACAAAAGATGTGGGACAAGTTTCCTTTTTCTGGTAATGATCGTCAGTATATTCCTGCATTTTATTTTTGTGCTGGTACCGGGCTACTGGGTTCGTCTGTTTGGGCGTCTTCTGATGGTTCCAATCGTGTCAGGTGTTTCTTTTGAACTTATTCAGTGGGCTGGCAGAACAGACAGCAGACTTGCTGATATTTTGAGCAAACCGGGACTTGCAATGCAGAAGCTGACAACCAAAGAGCCGACAGCAGATATGGCTGAAGTAGCGATTGCAGCAGTAGAGGCTGTTTTTGACTGGAGAGAATATCTGAAAGAAGAATTCGGCTGGAAGCCAGAAGAAAATGAGGAAAAAAATGCGGACATATAAAGAAGTTCTGGAAGATGGAATCCAGCTTCTGGAAACTGCCGCAATCGAAGAAGCCAGGTTAGATGCCTGGCTCCTTCTGGAGTATACGGCAGATATTACAAGAGCATGGTATTATGCACATATGGATGATGGACTGGATGCTAAAACAGAAGAACGTTATCGAACGCTGTGCACAAAACGTGCTCAGCATATCCCGCTGCAGCATATTACCGGGCGTGCATATTTTATGGGATACGAATTTTGTGTGGATGAACGTGTACTTGTACCGAGACAGGATACAGAGGTGCTTGTGGAAGAAGCGATTTCCCGCATGAGGAATCTGGAGAAACCGCAGATCCTGGATATGTGTACCGGTTCCGGATGTATTCTTCTGAGTCTTCTTCTGGAATTGCCACAGGCATTAGGAACAGGTGTGGATGTTTCAGAAGGAGCACTTTGTGTGGCAAAGGAGAATCGAAAACGTCTGGGACTGGAACAGAGAGCTGATCTGATACAGAGTGATCTGTTTTCGGCAGATTATTTTCAGAAAAACAGTGGAAATGACCACATGGAATATGATATGCTTATTTCAAATCCGCCATATATCCGGACTGAAGATATTGAAGGTCTGATGGAGGAAGTGCGTTTTCATGATCCGGTGCTTGCACTGGATGGCAAAGAAAATGGTCTGTATTTTTATGAAAAGATCACAGAACAGGCGGGCACATATCTGAAACCCGGCGGATGGCTGATGTACGAGATCGGTTGTGATCAGGGTATGGATGTGTCGGAAATTATGAAAAAAAATGGTTTTGAACAGATAGAAATAAAAAAAGACCTTGCCGGGCTGGACAGGGTTGTTACAGGAAGAAAAATGCAGGAGGAACAGAATGTTTGATAAATTAGAGGATCTGCTTGTGCGCTTTGAGGAAGTTCTGAATGAGCTTGGTGAGCCGGGAGTAACGGACAACCAGGAACGTTTTCAGAAGCTGATGAAAGAGCAGAGTGAGCTGCAGCCGATCGTAGATGCCTATAAAGAATATAAAGACAATAAAGAAACGATTCAGGACAGTCTTTCCATGCTGGAAGAAGAAAAGGATGAAGAAATGCGTGAAATGCTGAAAGAAGAACTTTCTGATGCAAAGAAGCGTGTGGAAGAACTTGAAAAGGAACTGAAGATCCTTCTTTTACCAAAAGATCCGAATGACAGCAAAAACGTTATAGTAGAGATCCGTGCAGGTGCGGGCGGTGATGAGGCTGCTCTGTTTGCAGCAGAGATTTATCGTATGTATGTGAAATACGCAGAATCCCGCAGATGGAAGACGGAGATGATGAGTCTGAATGAAAATGGGATCGGCGGATTCAAAGAAGTTACATTTATGATCCAGGGACAGGGAGCATATTCCCGTCTGAAGTATGAGAGTGGGGTACATCGTGTACAGCGAGTCCCGGAGACAGAATCCGGTGGACGTATCCATACGTCTACCTGTACTGTGGCAATTATGCCGGAAGCCGAAGAAATTGATTTCCATCTGGATATGAACGACTGTAAGTTTGATGTGTTCCGAGCATCCGGAAACGGTGGACAGTGCGTCAATACAACAGACTCTGCAGTACGTCTTACACATATCCCGACAGGAATCGTTATTTCCTGCCAGGATGAAAAATCACAGCTCAAGAATAAAGATAAGGCATTGAAAGTGCTTCGTTCCCGTCTGTATGAGATGGAATTGGCCAAACAGCATGATGCGGAGGCGGAAGCCAGAAGAAGCCAGATCGGAACAGGAGATCGTTCCGAAAAGATCCGTACTTACAATTTCCCTCAGGGACGTGTGACAGACCATAGGATCAAGCTGACACTTCATCGTCTGGACGCTGTTCTCGGAGGAGATCTGGATGAAATTCTGGACAGCCTGATAGCAGCAGACCAGGCCGCAAAACTGAGTTCATTAAATGAGGAAGATGCATAAACAAATGTAGAATGCCAGTGTGCATAAGGAGGATATTTTTATGAAAAAGACAGCACTTGTTATTATGGCTGCCGGAATTGGAAGCCGTTTTGGAAAAGGAATCAAACAGCTTGCACCAGTAGGACCAAATGGTGAGATCATTATGGATTATTCCATTCATGATGCTCTGGAGGCAGGGTTTAATAAAGTTGTATTTATCATTCGTAAAGATCTGGAAGAGGAGTTCCGCCGTGTAATCGGGGAGAGGATCGAAAAGATCACGGAGGTAGAATATGCATTTCAGGCGTTGGAAGATCTTCCGGCTGGATTTGAGAAACCGGCAGACCGTAGCAAACCGTGGGGAACCGGTCAGGCTGTACTTGCAGCAAAAGCTGTTCTGAATGAGCCTTTTATGGTAATTAATGCGGATGATTATTATGGTAAGGAAGCCTATGTGAAAGTCCATGATTATCTGATCCAGGAACAGCCGGATGATGGAATCCTCCATATCTGTATGGCTGGTTTCCGTCTTGGAAATACTCTGAGTGACAATGGAAGTGTTACCAGAGGAGTATGCCATATTGAAGAAGGTGCGCTGACAGGTGTTACGGAGACGCACAATATTTTTAAGACAGCAGACGGTGCGGAAGCACGCAATGATGATAAAGTCGAGAAACTGGATGTGAAGAGCCTTGTTTCCATGAATATGTGGGGGCTGACACCGGTATTTATGGAAACACTGGAAAAGGGGTTTGTAGATTTCCTTTCTGAGATCAAAGAGGGAGATATTAAGAAAGAATACCTTCTTCCGGAGATGATTGACCGTCTGATCAAAGAAGGCAAAGCAAAAGTAGATGTTCTTGAGACAAAAGATACCTGGTTTGGTGTAACATATCAGGAAGATAAAGCAGCTGTTACAGAGGCATTTGCGAATCTTGTAAAATCAGGAGTATATCCTTCAAATCTTTATAAATAATCAATGCAATCAATCATGTGCAGAAGGGTGCACAGTAAGGAGTAAAAAATGGGTAAATATTTTGGAACAGATGGTTTTCGTGGAGAAGCAAACATTCAGCTGACAGTAGATCATGCGTTTAAAGTGGGCAGATATGTGGGATGGTATTATGGCCGTGATCATAAAGCCAAAATCGTCATCGGTAAAGATACAAGACGCAGCAGTTATATGTTTGAGTATGCACTGGTTGCCGGCCTGACTGCATCAGGTGCAGATGCATATCTGCTTCATGTAACGACTACACCGAGTGTTTCCTATGCAGTACGTACAGAAGATTTTGACTGTGGAATCATGATCTCTGCAAGTCACAATCCATTCTACGATAATGGAATCAAACTTCTGAACGGAAACGGACAGAAGATCGAGGCTGAAGTTGAGGCAAGAATCGAAGCATATCTGGATGGCAAGATTGAAGAACTTCCATATGCAACAAGAGAAGATATTGGACGTACTGTAGATTTTGCTTCCGGACGCAATCGTTATATCGGATACCTGATCTCCATTCCGTGCCGCGATTTCAAAAATATCAAAGTTGGTCTGGATTGCTCCAACGGAAGTTCTTCTGCGATCGCAAAGAGTGTTTTTGACGCTCTGCGTGCAAAAACTTATGTCATTAACAATGACCCGGATGGAACAAACATCAACAGAGCGTGTGGATCCACGCATATTGAAGTACTTCAGAAATATGTGGTGGATAACGGACTGGATATCGGTTTTGCATATGATGGAGATGCCGACCGTTGTATTGCAGTAGACCATAAGGGAAATATCATTGATGGAGACAAGATCCTGTATGTCTGCGGTAAATTCCTGAAATCTCAGGGAAAACTGAACGGAAATACCGTAGTTACAACTGTTATGTCAAATATGGGACTTTACAAGGCATTTGAGGCAGAAGGCATCAACTATGAACAGACGGCAGTTGGTGATAAATATGTTGCCGAAAATATGCTTGAGAATAACTACAGTATTGGTGGAGAACAGTCCGGACATGTTATTTTCAGTCGCTATGCAGCCACCGGTGATGGAATCCTGACTTCTCTTATGATCATGGAAGCTTGTGTGGAGCAGAAGGCAACTCTCTGTGATCTGGCAAAAGAAATGAAGGTTTATCCGCAGATTCTCCGCAATGTTCGTGTTGCAGACAAGAAGACTGCAAGAGAAAATCCGAAGGTTGTTGAAGCGGTAGAGGCTGCTGCAAGAGCACTCAGCACAGATGGACGTATTCTTGTAAGAGAAAGTGGTACAGAGCCGCTGATTCGTGTCATGGTAGAGGCCGGAACAGAGGAAATCTGTGCAGAACACGTAAATAACGTTGTTCGTGTAATGGAAGAAGAAGGACTCGTAGTAGAATAGGATATCAATGAAAAATAAAAGAATCATATGGATGCTGACAGCCGGACTGACATTTGGAATGCTGACCGGCTGTGGAGGGGAAGAAAAGAAAACTTATGACCAGGCCTGTGCAGATCTTGCACAGGGCAGTTATGATTATGCCCTTCAGGGGTATCAGTCATCGATCACTGCCGGATATAAAACAGCAGAGGCATATCGTGGGGCCGGAATCGCAAATATTCATCTTGGAAATTATCAGGATGCCATTGACAGCCTGACCAATGGTCTGAACGATGAAAAAGCAGGAAAAGCACTTAAGAAAGATATGCTTGCTTATAGAGCAACCGCAGAATTAAAATCCGGACTGAATGATGCTGCGATGGCGGATTGTCAGACACTGGCTGAAAGCTACAGCATGGATGCGGAGACTTATTATCTGACAGGATGTGTGGCACTGGCAATGGATTCTTATGATGAGGCTTCTTCAAACTTTACGGAAGCCTATGGAGAAGATGCCACTTATGACAGAGCAATCCAGATCTATGAGGCATATCTGGAAAAAGATATGGAAGCGGATGGTACACGATATCTTGAAGCAGCGTTGAAGACGGAAGCGAAAAATGCAGAGGATTATTGTAACAGAGGCAAAGTCTATTACTACATGGAAGATTATTCCAATGCACAGAAGGAACTTACGGAGGCTGTGAATCAGAAGAGTACAGAAGGAATGCTTCTTCTGGGAATGGTCTACCGCGCACAGGGAGATACTTCCAATGCCAGAAGTATGTATCAGCAGTATGTGTCAGCGGATGACAGTGAGCCGGCCAAAGGTTACAATGGTCTGGCACTTTGTGATATGGACGATGGCTCTTATGACAGTGCACTGGAAAATATCAGCAAGGGGCTGGAAGATGCATCTACAGAAGAAATGCAGGATCTGTTGTTCAATGAGATTGTAGTATATGAGAAAAAGCTGGATTTTGCAACTGCTCTGAGCAAAATGCAGGAATATATCAAGATGTTCCCGGATGATGAAAATGCAGCGAAGGAACTGACCTTCCTGCAGTCACGTAATGGTGAACTGAGTAATGATACAGCTTCTGATACAACGGAGAATACCGATGCAGAGGCGGCTTCCGATGCAGGGGATACTACAGATACTCCTGATGGCTCTGATGAATCCGGTGAAGAGGAGTACTGATCTATGCAGTTTTATGATTTCAAGGAAATTGAAGAGCGTGTCATCCTGATCGGTGTACAGACAGAACAGGACGAGGATGTTGCTGCATCGCTTGACGAACTGGACGAACTGGCGGCCACTGCAGGCGCTGTAACCGTTGGGAAAGTGATCCAGAACCGTGAAGCAGTACACCCTGGAACTTATATCGGCAAAGGCAAGATAGAAGAGGTTGCGGCACTTCTGGCAGCTTATGATGCCAATGGGGTGATCTGCGATGATGAGCTTTCACCGGCACAGATGAATAATCTGGAGAGAGAACTGGACTGCAAGGTTATGGATCGAACACTTTTGATCCTGGATATCTTTGCCGGCCGTGCGACCACAAGTGAAGGTAAGATTCAGGTAGAACTGGCGCAGCTTCGTTACCGGTCGGCGCGTCTGGTCGGACTGCGCGAATCTCTTTCCAGACTTGGCGGTGGTATCGGAACAAGAGGACCGGGTGAGAAAAAACTGGAAACAGACAGACGTCTGATCCGTACCAGAATATCTGCTCTGAAAGCAGAACTTGCGCAGGTAGAGAAACACCGTGAACTGATCAGAGGCAAGAGAACCAGAGGAAATCTGAAGACAGCGGCGATCGTAGGCTATACAAATGCAGGAAAATCAACGCTTTTGAATACACTGACAGGAGCCGGCATTCTGGCAGAAGATAAGCTGTTCGCAACATTGGATCCGACAACGCGTGTATTGGAACTCAAAGATGGGCAGCAGATCCTTCTGACAGATACTGTAGGATTTATCCGCAAGCTGCCACATCATCTGGTAGAAGCGTTTAAAAGTACGCTGGAGGAGGCTAAGTATGCAGATTATATCATTCATGTGGTAGATGCTTCCAATCCGCAGGCAGAGCTTCAGATGCATACGGTGTATGAGACACTTCGAGAGCTGGGAGCGACGGGTAAAAAGATCATTACACTCCTGAATAAGCAGGATCAGGTGCAGGGAGAAGCGCTTCGGGATTTTCGGGCGGATTATACAGTCAAATGTTCTGCCCGTACCGGAGAGGGCCTGGAGGAACTTAAAGATGTTCTGGCAAAACTCCTCGCAGAGAGCCAGATTTATCTGGAAGAATTATATACTTACAAAGAGGCTGGTAAGATTCAGATCATCCGGGAGTACGGGAGTCTGCTTTCAGAAGAATATCGGGAAGATGGAATTTTTGTAAAGGCGAGAGTACCTGCAGAAATCTTTGTTTCAGTAATGCCAAAGTCCCGTAAATAAAGGAAAAACGTGAATATTGGACAACACCATATAGTTGTGCACTTGCATTATCGACACAATATATGGTGTTTTTGTCTATTGACGTATAGATAAGAGTCTGCTACAATAGGTTCTACACGGTTGCTGTGAACGGAGAAAACAGCAATCTGCAGCATGTAATTCACGGTATGAATATGACCGTATATAATACAGGTGCAAGCAGTAGAGGGAGGAATGTATAACATGTTTCAGGTAGTAAAACGTGATGGTGAAATTGCTGAATTTCAGATGGCAAAGATTACATCAGCTATTGATAAAGCATTTGATGCAAAAGAAAAAAACTACAGTAAAGATATGATCGACCTTTTGGCCCTTCGTGTTACTGCAGATTTCCAGAATAAGATCCAGGATGGGAAGGTAACCGTAGAAGATATTCAGGACAGTGTGGAGAATGTTCTGATCCAGGCCGGATACAGTGATGTTGCCAAGGCATATATCCTCTATCGTAAACAGAGGGAAAAGATCCGTAATATGAAATCCACAATTCTGGATTACAAAGAGATCGTGGACAGTTATGTGAAGGTCGAGGACTGGCGAGTAAAAGAGAACTCCACTGTCACATATTCAGTAGGTGGTCTGATCTTGAGTAATTCCGGTGCAGTTACAGCCAATTACTGGTTATCCGAGATTTATGACAATGAGATCGCAGATGCACACAGAAATGCGGATATCCATATTCATGATCTGTCCATGCTGACCGGTTACTGCGCAGGATGGTCATTGAAACAGCTTATCAAAGAAGGGCTGGGTGGCATCGAAGGCAAGATTACATCCGCGCCGGCAAAGCACCTGAGTGTCCTTTGTAATCAGATGGTGAATTTCCTTGGAATCATGCAGAATGAATGGGCTGGTGCGCAGGCATTTTCTTCTTTTGATACGTATCTGGCACCTTTTGTCAAGGTGGACAACCTGAGTTATCCGGAAGTTAAGAAATGTATTGAATCTTTCATTTATGGCGTGAATACACCAAGCCGTTGGGGAACACAGGCACCGTTTTCCAATATCACACTGGACTGGACGGTTCCGGATGATCTTGCAGAGCTTCCTGCGATCGTTGGCGGCAAAGATATGGATTTCAAATACAAAGACTGCAAAAAAGAAATGGACATGGTCAATAAGGCTTTTATTGAGACGATGATCGAGGGAGATGCCAATGGACGTGGGTTCCAGTATCCAATCCCGACATATTCTATCACAAAAGAGTTCGACTGGTCCGATACAGAGAACAATCGTCTGCTGTTTGAGATGACTTCCAAATATGGAACTCCATATTTTTCAAATTATATCAACAGTGATATGAAACCAAGTGATATTCGAAGCATGTGCTGCCGTCTGCGTCTGGATCTTCGTGAACTGCGTAAGAAGAGTGGCGGATTCTTCGGATCCGGTGAAAGTACCGGTTCGGTAGGTGTTGTTACGATCAACATGCCACGTATCGCATATCAGTCCAAGACACCGGAAGAATTCTACAGAAGACTGGATCGTCTGATGGATATTTCTGCAAGATCACTGCATATCAAGAGAGAGGTTATTACAAAACTTCTGAATGAAGGTCTTTATCCGTACACGAAGAGATACCTTGGAAGCTTTGACAATCATTTTTCGACCATTGGTCTGGTAGGCATGAATGAAGCCGGTCTGAATGCGAAATGGCTTGGCTGTGACATGAGCGATCCGCGTACACAGAAATTTACAAAAGAGGTTCTTACACACATGCGCAACCGTCTTTCTGATTATCAGGAAGAATATCCGGGTGAACTGTTTAATCTGGAGGCGACTCCGGCAGAATCTACGGCATATCGTCTTGCAAAACATGACCGTAAGCGCTGGCCGGATATCCGTACAGCCGGAAGCAAAGGAGATACTCCGTATTATACCAACAGTTCCCATCTGCCGGTAGAATACAGCTCAGATATTTTTGATGCACTGGATATTCAGGATGAACTGCAGACTCTTTATACATCTGGTACCGTATTCCATGCATTCCTCGGTGAAAAACTTCCGGACTGGAAGGCTGCTGCATCTCTGGTACGCAAGATTGCCGAGAACTATAAACTTCCATACTATACGATCTCACCTACTTACTCCGTATGTAAGGAACATGGATATTTAAGTGGTGAGCACTTTACCTGTCCGAAATGTGGAAAGAAAGCAGAGGTTTACAGTCGAATTACCGGATATTACCGTCCGGTACAGAACTGGAATGATGGAAAAGCGCAGGAGTACAAGAACCGTACACTGTATGATGTGCTTCACTCCAAACTTAAGAAAGTCCATACCAGTATGGTTACAGTGACAGATGATGATGTCAAGATCGAGCCGGTAGAAACACATAAATATCTGTTTACAACCAACACCTGTCCAAACTGCCGCATGGCAAAGAAGATGCTGGAAGGTGAAGATCTGGAGATCATTGATGCAGAGAAGAATCCGGATATGGCACGTCAGTTTGGCATTATGCAGGCACCGACACTGGTCATTACGGATGGAGAACATCTGAAGAAATATGTAAATGCATCCAATATTCAGAAATATGTGGATGAAGAGTTAGATTAAAAGAATACAGGTGGATAAGTTCTACTGAAAAGAGTCCTGTGGAAGGGTTTTGTGTACAGAAAGAAAACGTACAGAACATTTCCGCAGGATTTTTTTGTCCACTGCAAAGGTTTACATTTGAAAGAAACGTGAGTATAATGGATAAAGTTGGTATAATATGCAAGTTTTAATTTATTTATGCACAGGACGAGGAGAGAGAAAATGATCAAACAGAACATTGTATTTATTGAAAATAAAGCAGGAAGTCTTCAGAAAGTCACCGAACTTCTGGCAGAAGCAGGAATTGATATTTATGGATTTGCATGCTTTGATGCACCGGAGTTTGCTCTTTTTCGTATGATAACAAACCAGGCAGATGAAGCAGAGAAACTTCTGAGTGAGAATGGATATATGAATCGTGTGACAGAGGTCATTGCTGTAGACCTGAAAGATGAAGTGGGCGGACTGAATACCGTACTGCAGGTCCTTGGCAACTGTAATGTGAATCTGGATTATATTTATACATCCTATCATAGAGAAAACAGCCTTCCGATCATGATCCTTCAGACAGATGATGTATTTGTGACAGAGAATGTACTGAGCAATAATGGATTCCGTGTACTGAATTCACTGGAGGACTGATACAGGCATGAATAAAACAAGCTTTGGGAAAGGCCTTCAGGATGGAATTCCGATTGGCCTGGGATACTTTGCGGTATCCTTTACCTTTGGGATCATGGCTATTCAGTCAGGTCTGACTGCATGGCAGGCAGTTCTGATCTCACTGACAAATCTTACCTCGGCAGGACAGTTTGCAGGTATTGGAATCATTGCAGCCGGTGGTTCGCTGTGGGAGATGGCACTGACGCAGCTGGTTATCAACTTAAGATACTGTCTGATGTCTTTTTCTCTGTCACAGAAACTGGAAAAAGGTGTTTCCAATGGACACAGACTTGCGGTTGCGTTTGGTGTGACAGATGAGATTTTTGGTGTCAGTGCAAGTCAGGAGGGAAGGATCAGTCCGTGGTATAATTATGGTGTAATGTGTGTCGCGATTCCGGGATGGACACTGGGAACACTGGCAGGAGCTGTTTCTGGAAGCCTGCTTCCGGATTTCTTGGTAAGTGCACTGAGTGTGGCAATCTATGGAATGTTTCTTGCGGTGATCATTCCACCGGCAAAGAAAAATCGAGCCGTTCTTGGTGTAGTGATCGGAGCGATGGCTGTGAGTACGTTATTTGCAGTGGTTCCGGTACTGAATAAAGTTTCTACCGGATTTGTGATCATTATCACGACATTGCTGGTGGCAGGGTTGGCAGCACATTTCTGCCCGGTTGAGGAAAAAGAAACAGAGGAAAAGGAGGCAGCAAACTGATATGAAACCGAATGTATATCTGTATATTCTGGTGATGGCAGGCGTAACATATCTGATTCGTATGCTTCCACTGGTCCTTTTCAAAAGGGAAATCACCAGTCCGTTTGTAAAATCCTTTCTGTACTATGTGCCATATGCATGTCTTGCTGCTATGACATTTCCGGCAATCCTGACAGCAACGGCAGGCGGAATCATTTCCGGTGCAGCGGGACTCATTGTAGCACTGATCATGGCATATCGTGAAAAGAGTCTTCTTACGGTTGCGTTGTTCGCGTGCGCGGCGGTATTTATTGTAGAGAGAATAATGGAATTTATAATGTAGAAAAAGTTCTGGCTTTGCTTTGTGCAGGGCCGGATTTTTTTTTCGAAAATAGTTAGATGAAGCAAATTTTCTTGACAAAACGGATAGCCTAAACTAACATAAGTATAGATACAACTAACCGATAAGGTTGGCAAAGGTATGAAAAGGAGAAACTTATGTTTTTGGAAATTCGGGATATTAAGAAATCATTTGGTACCGGGGACAGCAAAGTAGATGTTCTGAAAGGGCTGGACCTGGATATTGAAAAAGGGGAATTCTGTGTACTTCTGGGGCCGTCGGGCTCCGGTAAATCCACCTTGCTGAATATTATCGGTGGAATCGAGAGTGCAGATGGTGGAAGTATTTCTATCGAAGGCGAAAAACTGGCTGATATGAAAGAAAAGAAACTTTCTCAGTACAGACGGAAACATCTTGGCTATATCTTTCAGATGTACAACCTGATTCCGAATCTGACTGTGAGGGAGAATATTGAGGTGGGTGCTTATTTAAGTGACCGGGCACTGGATGTGGATGAGCTTCTGCATACACTTGGTCTTTTTGAGCATCAGAGGAAACTTCCGAATCAGCTTTCCGGTGGACAGCAGCAGAGAACCGCGATTGGGCGTGCAATTGTAAAAAATCCGGATATTCTGCTCTGTGATGAGCCGACCGGTGCCTTGGATTACAATACTTCCAAGGAAATTCTGAAATTGATCGAAACAGTAAACCAGAAATACGGAAATACTGTGATTATGGTAACACATAATGATGCGATCAAGGACATGGCAGATCGTGTGGTAAAACTTCGAGATGGAATGATCCGTAAAAACTATCAGAACGAGCATAAGATTCCTGCGATGGATCTTGACTGGTAAGGGGGCGGTGCTATGAAAAGTCCTCTGAGAAAAAGAATTCCCCGTGAACTGAAAGGGGAGATTGGAAAATATCTGGTTGTATTCATCTTGATGGTTGCGACGATCGGTATGGTGTCCGGATTTCTGGTTGCAGATGGGAGCATGATCCAGGCATACGATGAAGGATTTGAAAAATACAATATTGAAGATGGAAATTTTCGTACCGGAGAGCGTCTGTATCGAGGTCAGCGCGAGGCAATTGAAGAGGAAGGTGTTAAAATCTATGAAAACTATTATATAGAAGATTCTCTTTCAAATGGAAGCACAATGCGCTTTTTCAAGAATCGTACAGAGGTGGATAAAGTATGCCTGATGGACGGAGAATTACCGTCAGAAACCGGTGAGATCGCAATTGACCGTATGTACGCAGATAATAATTCACTGAAGATTGGAGATACTCTGGATGATGGGACAAAGTCCTGGACGATCACCGGGCTGGTTGCATTATCAGATTACAGCTGTTTGTTTCAAAATAATAACGATTCTATGTTTGATGCTGTAAAGTTTGGAGTAGGCGTAGTGACGGATGAAGAATTTGATTCTCTGGATCAGGATAAGCTGCAATATAATTATGCATGGACCTACAATGAAAAACCGCAGACAGAACTTGAGGAAAAGAATGTTTCGGAAGATCTGATGAAGGCAATGGGAAAAGTTGTCACTTTGGAAAATTTTGTGCCGCAATATCAGAATCAGGCGATTATATTTACTGGAGATGATATGGGAAGTGACAAGGCAATGATGATCATGCTTCTCTATATCATCATCGTGATCATGGCTTTTGTATTTGGCATCACGACCAGTAATACGATTGCAAAAGAAGCTGGTGTCATCGGAACGCTTCGGGCATCCGGCTATACAAAAAATGAGCTGATCCGGCATTATATGACTCTTCCGGTGATCGTAACGCTGGTGGGCGCGCTGATCGGTAATATTTTAGGTTATACGGCATTTAAGGATGTATGTGCCGGTATGTATTATGGAAGCTACAGTCTGCCGACTTATGTGACAATCTGGAATGCAGAAGCTTTTCTTATGACGACAGTAGTTCCGGTAATAATTATGTTTGTAGTTAACTATGCGGTCCTGCATCATAAGCTGAAGCTGTCGCCGCTTAAATTTCTGCGAAGAGATCTTTCTTCCAGAAAGCAGAGACGTGCGGTTTATCTCAGTCCGCGAATGAAAATTTTTCACAGATTCCGCCTGCGCGTGATCTTTCAGAATATCAGCAATTATCTTGTCCTTTTTGTGGGAATCATATTTGCAAATCTGCTTCTGATGTTTGGCCTTCTGCTCCCGTCCGCACTGGATCATTACCAGCTGGAGATCCAGAACAATATGCTGGCAAAATACCAGTATATGCTTTCAATGCCGGTAAGTGTGATGGGTGGCAGTAATAAGCTTGAAAGTATGCTGGATATGCTGTTGTTTGCACATGACGCAGAAACAGATAATGAAGACGCAGAAGAATTCAGTGCTTACTCACTGAACACACTTCCGACCAAATACAAAAGTGAAGAAGTAACACTCTATGGCGTTCACGATGACAGCAAGTACATTGATGTGGATTTTTTAGATGGCGTGTATATTTCAAAAGCGTATGCAGATAAATTCCTGCTGAAACCGGGAGATTCGATCACACTCAAAGAAAAATATGAGGATGACGAGTATACTTTTAAAATCAGTGGAATTTATGATTATAATGGCAGTCTATGTATTTTCATGCCACAGGAGGAATTGAATCAGACCTTTGATCTGGGTGATGATTATTTCAGCGGATATTTCAGCAATTCAGAGATTACAGATATCGACAGCAGCTACATCGGTTCTGTGATTGATCTGGATGCACTGACCAAGATCAGCAGACAGCTGAATGTCTCCATGGGAAGTATGATGGGGATGGTAAATTTATTTGCAGTTGCAATCTATATGATCCTGATATATCTTCTCTCTAAGATCATAATTGAAAAAAATGCACAGTCGATTTCGATGACGAAGATTCTTGGTTATACCAATGGTGAGATCAGCAGGCTATACATCTTGTCCACGTCGATCGTGGTTGTTTTGTGCCTTCTGATCAGCCTTCCAATTGAGACTACGATCATGGAAGTTCTGTTCAGGGAAATGATGCTGCAGAGTATCTCCGGATGGATCGCGCTCTGGATCGACCCGATGATCTATGTACAGATGTTTGTGATCGGACTTGTGACATATGCAGTGGTTGCACTTCTGGAATACAAAAAAATCCGGAAAGTACCGATGGGTGAGGCGCTTAAAAATGCGGAGTAATAAAAAAAGTTCCCACTTTATATTGTTAACGTGCTAAATAACTGTTATAATGAGCAAATAGTGATGCAGTGAACAAAGGGAATATAAAGTGTTCACAGCGATAAATTTGTTTATAAGAGAGGGAACGATACATATGAATCAGTTGGAAGTACTTCGAGAGAGCCTTGGACAGTGTGATGAGATCGTGCTGGATGCATTACTTATGCGTAACAGAATCGTAGAAGATATCATGGCTTACAAAGAAGCAAATGATATTCCGATCCTTCAGCCGGAGCAGGAAGCAAAACAGAGAGAATGGCTGAACCGCAGAATGGAAGGCAGACGCCATAAAGATGAAGTGACTGCTGTTTTTGAAGAAATTACCAGAAACAGTAAGAGAATCCAGGCACGTAAACTGTTTGATTACAATATTGTACTGATCGGTTTCATGGGTGCAGGTAAATCTACGATTTCTGATTTCCTGAAGACAGTATTCGCAATGGAAGTTGTAGAGATGGACCAGATCATTGCCGAGAGAGAGGGAATGTCCATTTCTGATATCTTTGAGACATATGGAGAAGAGTATTTCCGTAATCTGGAGACAGAACTTCTTATAGAAATGCAGTCCAAGACCAATGTAGTTATTTCCTGTGGCGGTGGTGTGCCGATGAGAGAACGCAATGTAGTCGAAATGAAGAAGAATGGACGTGTTGTACTTCTGACAGCCAAACCGGAGACAATCTTAAGCCGTGTCAAAGATAATCATGACAGACCACTTCTGGAAGGCAACAAGAACGTTGACTTTATTGCAGGCCTGATGGAAAAACGTCGTGAGAAATACCAGGCAGCAGCTGATATTGTGATCGAGACAGACGGTAAGGATAAACTGGAAATCTGTGAAGAACTTGTTCAGAGAATCCGTACACTTGATGCAGAAGAGTAAACAGGGGTAACATACAGCAGACTGTTGTCTGAGAATATCCCGAGACATACAGGTTGATACGAACGTAGTGAGAGATAACCTGTCAATAGCACAAAATTATTGTTTTTTTAATGAACATATCGAAAATGTCCAGATGCATGCCATCTGGATGTTTTTTTATCACAAAAATTGAAAGATATATCAAAAAACAGTCCATTTTGTTTAATATATCCATATGGTATTATAATTTCATCAAAAAGCTATACGAAATAGCTAAAGAGCGAAAACAAAAATGGGAGGTTTCTTTTATGAAGAAAAAATTAGTTTTAGCGATGGCAGCAACAATGGCAATCACATCTTGTGCAGTTCCGGTACTTGCAGATGATGCAGCAGCTGAAGGCGGAAAGATTGGTATCTCAATGCCAACACAGTCTCTGGAACGTTGGAACAGAGATGGTTCTTATCTGGAAGAACAGTTCAAAGCAGCTGGCTATGATGTAGAGCTGACATACTCCGATAACGAAACAGACCGTCAGGTAAATGATATCCAGAACCTGATCTCCGATGGAGTTAACCTCCTGGTAGTTGCAGCTATCGATGGTGAAGCACTTAATACAGTTATGGATGAAGCAGCAGATGCAGGAATCCCGGTTATCGCTTATGACCGTCTGATCAAATCCGATGCAGTTTCCTATTATATCTCCTTCGATAACTATACAGTAGGTACTCTGCAGGGCCAGTACGTAATCGATACTCTGGATCTTGACAATGCAGGTGATAAAACATATAACATCGAGTTCACAGCAGGTGACCCGGCAGATAACAATGCAGGATACTTCTTCAACGGTGCTTATGACACTCTGAAACCGTATCTGGATGCAGGCACACTGAATGTAGTTTCCGGACAGACTGATTTCGATTCCGTAGCAACAGCAGCATGGGATACACAGACAGCACTTGAGAGAATGCAGAACATCCTCGCTTCCTACTATGCAGATGGAACTCAGCTGGATGTAGCTCTTTGCTCCAATGACTCCACAGCACTCGGTGTTACACAGGCAATCGAATCTGACTATGCAGGCAAAAACGACGTTCTGATCACAGGACAGGACGGTGACGAAGCTAACCTTGCAAACATCGTAGATGGAAAACAGTCCATGACAGTTTACAAAGCAGTTGCAAACGAAGCAGTTGTTACTCTTGACCTTGCAGAAGCAATGCTGAAAGGTGACACAATTGATGATTCTCTGATCACAAACTCCAAATGGGATTTCGACTGTGCATATGATACAGAATCCTATGAAACATCTGAAGGACATAAATGCCCATCATTCCTTCTGGTTCCTACAGTTGTAACAAAAGACAACATGAAAGAAGAACTGGTTGACACAGGATACTATACACAGGACGATGACGGATATCTTCATCCAGCACAGTAAGCAGAAAAAATTGCTTAAGTAACCAATAAAACATGTAATTTGAAATTTTAGGGTGGGGTGAAGAGCCCCGCCCGGTTTTTTGAAAGGGGGCGCCATTTTGGCAGACAATATTTTAGTAATGGATCACATTACAAAAGAGTTCCCCGGTGTCAAAGCTCTGGACAATGTAAATCTTGAAGTCCAGCGAGGAGAGATTCACGCGCTGATCGGTGAAAACGGTGCGGGAAAATCCACACTGATGAACGTTTTAAGTGGTCAGTATCCATATGGAAGTTATACAGGTACAGTTACCTATGAAGGTGAGGAATGTAAGTTTAAAAACCTGAACGACAGTGAAGCGAAAGGAATCGTTATCATCCATCAGGAACTTGCGCTGATTCCGTTACTTTCTATTGGCGAGAATATGTTTCTCGGAAACGAGATTAAGAATAAAAGCGGCAGCATTGACTGGGACAGAACATACAGTGAAGCAGAAAAACACATGGCACAGGTTGGACTCCATGAATCTGCACAGACACTGATCAAAGATATCGGAACAGGTAAACAGCAGCTGGTAGAGATCGCAAAGGCATTCTCCAAGAAGGTTAAACTTCTGATCCTGGATGAGCCTACTTCATCTCTGAATGATGAAGATGCAAAGATGCTTCTGGATCTTCTGATGGAATTCAAGAAGAACGGACTGACCTCTATCATCATCACTCATAAACTGAATGAGATCATCTACTGTGCAGACCGCTGTACGATCATCCGAGATGGTACAACGATCGAGACACTGACCAAGGGTGTAGATGATTTAAGTGAAGACCGTATCATCAAAGGTATGGTTGGCCGTTCTATGGATGACCGTTATCCTACCAGAAAACATAATGTCAGCAAAGAGGTTATGCTGGAAGTAAAAGACTGGACCGTTCATCATCCACTCTATCCTGAGAAAATCGTAGATAATAAAATCAACTGTAAAGTACATAGAGGTGAGGTTGTCGGTTTCTCAGGACTGCAGGGTGCAGGACGTACCGAATTTGCAATGTCTGTATTTGGTAAGAGCTATGGAAGCAATATTTCTGGTGAACTTTATATCAAGGGAGAAAAAGTAAATCTCAAGAATCCGCACGATGCGATTCGTCATGGTCTTGCATATGTAACAGAAGACCGTAAGACAAACGGACTGATTCTCGGAGAATCCATTCGATTTAATACAACACTTGCCAGACTTTCCAAAGTCTGTGAGAAAGGTGTCATCAATACAGATATGGAAGTTCATCTGGCAGATGAGATGACAAAGGAAATGGGAACCAAGACTCCTTCCAATGAGCAGAAAATCGGTAACCTTTCCGGTGGTAACCAGCAGAAAGCGCTGCTTGGTAAGTGGATGTTTACAGAACCGGATATCCTGATTCTGGATGAACCTACACGAGGCATCGATGTAGGTGCAAAATATGATATCTACTGCCTGATCAACAAGATGGTAGAAGATGGAAAATCAGTCATTATGATTTCTTCTGAAATGCCGGAACTTCTCGGTATGTGTGACCGAATCTATGTTATGAGTGAAGGCCGTCTGGCTGGTGAATTTACAGCGGAAGAGGCAACTCAGGAACGTATCATGGCTTCGATCATGCAGGAACAGAATAAAAAATAAGAAATAGTGACTGAACAGTTACTGGGAAAGGGGTAAAAAAATGAAATTTAATGTAAAAGATTTCTTAAGAAAATATACAATGGTCATTGCACTGGTGATCGTATTTATCCTGTTCTGTGGATTGACAAACGGAAGACTCCTGTATGCACAGAACATGTCAAACTTAATGCTTCAGAATGGTTATGTTCTCGTTCTTGCCTGTGGTATGTTATTATGTATCCTGACAGGTGGTAACATCGACCTTTCTGTTGGTGCTGTAATCTGCCTGGTTGGCGGTCTTGCAGCAGTACTTATCAGCAACAAGGGAATGAACCCATATCTGACCATCATCATCTGCCTGGTTGTTGGTCTTCTGGTAGGTATCTGGCAGGGTTACTGGATCGGTTACAAACGTATCCCTCCATTCATCACAACGCTTGCTGGTATGTTTATTTTCCGTGGATTTGGACGTCTGATTCTGGACAACAAAACTGTTTCTATCCAGAACAAAGATTTCCTGAAAGTATTTACTTCTTATATTAATATTCCTGGACTGGATGACACTGCAAACTATTCAGCACTGATTGTTGGTATTGTTGTTGCTGTATATGTAATCTTCAATGTAGTTCGTTCCAGAGCGAACAAAGCAAAAAGAGGATATCGTCAGAATACAGCATTTTCTGATTACAGCAAAGCTGTTATCATCGCAGTAGTTATCCTCTGGTACTGCTACAAACTGTTCCAGTACAAAGGTATCTCCGTAATGTTCATCTGGGTAGTTGCAATCTGCCTGATCTACAACTTTATTACATCCAAAACAGCATTTGGACGTTACTTCTACGCAATTGGTGGTAATGAGAAAGCTACACAGCTTTCCGGTATTGATACAAACAAAGTTTACTTCATTGCATATGTAAACATGGGACTTCTTGCAGGTCTTGCAGGTCTTCTCTGTGCAGCACGTGTAGGTTCTGTAAATGGTAGCACAGGTACTTCCTTCGAGATGGATGCGATCGGCTCCTGTTTCATCGGTGGTGCTTCCGCATACGGCGGCAGCGGTACTGTAGGTGGTGTTGTAATCGGTGCACTTCTCCTTGGTGTTATCAACATGGGTATGTCAATCATGGGTATCGGTGATTCCTGGCAGTACGTAGTAAAAGGTGCCGTACTTCTGATCGCAGTAGTATTCGATGTATTATCCAACAGAAAGAATGGATGATAGAAGCAGATAACAAATCAATAAAATGAATGACGAGGGTCATTGCGTGTGACGCAATGGCCCTTTTTATAATTGGATATGAAATGGACAACAACACTTTTGCACTATGGAGTGGAATATGTTACACTGATATCTGGTAAAAATAAACAGAAAGAATGAAAGCTATGAAGAAATATACACTGACAGTTTTTTGTATCCTGGCAGGCTGCATCTTTTTTCTTTCCGGTATCTGGATTTATTTTCAGAAAAGTCTGGACAGAGTAGAGCTTGGAGAAGGAGAGCATGCGGCAAGCTATCAGAGACATTATCTGATGATCTCCAATGATAAAGATACTGGTATGTGGCAATCGGTTTATGAGAGTGCATCCAAGGAAGCGGAAGAGAAAGATGCGTATGTAGAACTTCTTTCTCCTGAACAGATGAACGGATATTCTCAGGCAGACTGTCTGAAAATCGGAATTGCTTCCCAGGTGGATGGAATCATTCTGGAAGCGGATGGAAGTAAAGAAGAGCAGCATCTGATCAATGAAGCGTTAAAAGGGGGAATTCCGGTGGTGACGGTCATGACAGATGATACGGCAACCGGAAGGATCAGTTTTGTGGGGCTCAACAGTTATCAGACGGGAAGTGCTTACACAGAGCAGATCAGCGGCATGTTGAAAGCGCAGGGAACTACCAGTGTCATGTTTCTTTCTACATCCAGTTCCAAGACACAGGAGACGAATCTTGTCTATTCGCAGGTCAAAAAGGAACTGGAGGCACAGAAAAAAACAGGCCAGTCTGTAGACCTGACGGAATACTGTGTAGACAGTAGTGCAGATTTTGATACAGAAGAATTTGTACGTGACATGTTTGTAAATGATGAAAATTTGCCTGACGTTCTGGTATGTATGGACGAAGTTGTGACAGAGTGTGTTTATCAGGCACTGATCGATTATAACCAGGTAGGTAATGTCAAAGTGATCGGATTCTACTATTCAGATGTGATTCTGGATGCCATCGATAAGGAAATCATTTCTTCTGCGATTGCTCTGGATATGGACGAGATTGGCCGATACAGCGTCAATGCACTGGATGAGTATCTGTCACTTGGACATAGTAATAACTATTATAGTGTAAACCAGCATGTGATCACAAAGGAGAATACAAAGGATTACAGGACGGAGGATGAGAAATGAGACAGGGAAAAGAGATATCTTCCGTAAAAAACTCTATACAGACCCGACTGAGCGGAGTTATGCTTCTGGTTCTTGTGTTTGCGCTGGGAATCAATGTGTTTATCTTTAAGCAGATTCATACAGCGGTTACAAGAATTGATGCAGTCTTTTCCAGTAATACGGCTGTGAATGAACTCTCGGAATCGCTGGAGCAGGTAGAGAGTACGGTTTATGAATATTTAAATACCAAGAGTACACAGGCTCTGGAAAATTATTATCGTTATGAACAGAATTACAAGAATCTGATCGAAGAACTGAATGACCGAAATCTGGATAATGAAGTGAAAATGCTGGAAAAAAATATCCGGAGAATGTCAGAAAGTTATCTGGAACAGACAAATGAGACGGTTCAGGCAAAACGAGGAAGAAATGTAGAAAAATACAAAACTTCCTACGAAGATGAAAATGAGCTTTATGAATATATCAACGTCTATATTTATAAGCTGAATAATTTACGATTTAAAACGAACTCGGCAAATTACCAGCTGCTGCTCTCAGCAATGAATGTACTCTATAAACTCTGTATTTTCGTTATACTGGTTGTATATGCACTTGGTCTTGCAGTCACAACGCTTCTTGTCCGTAATATGATCCGTCCACTTACAGCATTGTCCAATACAGCGCATGAAGTTGCAAAGGGTAACTTAAATGTACCTCAGCTTCCGGTAGTTGTTGAAGATGAGGTTGGTGTTGTAACCAGAAGTTTTAACCAGATGCTGGAAAGTATCCGGCAGAATATTGAGCAGCTTAAGGAAAGCATGGAACGTCAGGCACAGATGAAGGAACGGGAGCTTCTTATGGAAACCCATCTGAAGGAGGCTCAGCTGAAATACCTTCAGGCGCAGATCAATCCGCATTTTTTGTTTAACAGTCTGAATGCAGGTGCACAGCTTGCCATGATGGGGGATGCGGATAATACAGGAATTTTTCTTGAAAAGATGGCAGATTTTTTCCGTTATAATGTACGTAAGATGGAAGAAGACGCCATGCTCTGGGAGGAGATTGGGGCGGTAGATAACTACATTTATATCCTGAATGTCCGTTTTGCCGGAGATATCACCTATATTAAGGAAGTGGATGAAGGTATTGATAATATTCGTATTCCGAGTATGATTCTGCAGCCACTGGTTGAAAATGCAGTGCAGCATGGAATTCATGACTGTATGGAAACGGGATGGATCCGTATGGAAATTCACCGAAATGGTGAGATGTTGGATGTTACAGTAAGCGACAATGGTGCGGGAATGACAGAAGAAATGATAGCCAGGGTTATGGCCGGACGCGCAGATCAGAATGAAGAAGACCGTTTTTCCACGGGAATTGCTGTTCGGAATGTAATTGACAGACTACAGCTGTATTATAAAGAAGAAAATCTGTTTACGATTGAAAGTGACGGACCAGGGAAAGGGACCAGAGTTCATATCATCCTTCCTGTGTATAAAGATGAACTGGAATGAGAATAATGTGGAAATATTGCATAACAAAGGGGAGACAGAAGAATGTATCGAATTTTAGTTGCAGATGATGAAGGAATCATGCTGGAAGCCTTTAAGAATGTTATATCCAGTACATTTGGGGATTCATGTATCGTAGAAACTGCCAAAACAGGAAGAGCCGTAACAGAGATCGCGGAGACTTTTCATCCGGATATCGTATTTATGGATATTCATATGCCTGGTATTAATGGAATACAGGCTATGCGAGAAATAAGAAAATTTAATACAACAGCTCTGTTTTATGTTGTATCGGCCTATGACAAATTCGATTATGCAAAAGAAGCAATTGATCTGGGAGTCGAGCGATATCTGACAAAGCCAATCTCAAAGGCCAAGATCATTGCAGCAGTGGAAGAGGCCACAGCAAAAGTTGATACAAAAAGAAATCAGCGAAGTAACCTTCTGAGAATACAGGAAAAACTGGAAACAGTCATTCCGGTCGTAGAAAACAGTTTTGTTGGAAGCCTTCTTTTCCAACAGGAGATGCAGGTGGCAGACTATTACCAACAGCTTCTGGATATTGAGGAAAAACAGGGCTATGTTATGATCATTCAGTTTGGACAGTCTTATGAGAATGGAAGGCTGGTAAGCCCGGTTGGAATGAATGTTAAGGCACAGGACTTTTATGCGGAATTGAGAGATATCGTAAAATCTTCTTTTTCCTGTGCAGTGGGATCGATCATGTCCAATCGTATTCCAATCGTGGTTCCGTGTGCACTGTCTGAGAATCCATATGAAGAAAGAATCGATCTGGTTGAACAGGCACGAAGCCTGATTACCCGATTAGAAGATCGTATCGAAGCGAAATTTCGTGTCGGAATCGGAAGAGTACGGGAAATGCAGGAGATGGAGCGCTCTTATCGTGAGGCACTGCGTGCATTGAATGGAAGCAAGAGCCGTGTGATACATATCGAAGATCTTTCCCAGAATGGTGTGTATGATGAGGAATTTCCGGTAGAGATGGAAAAAAATATTTTCCGTTATCTGGAAGAGGGAAAAGAAAAAGAATGTATCCAGGAGATAAATGTGTTTTTTGACTGGATGGTGGCACATTATGCAGACGACATGAATAACATTCGGCTGAAGACCCTGGAATATATTATCTGGGGTGAGAAAAAAGCATTTGAAGCAGGCGCGATCAATTATGGATTTAGCTATCGACGCGATTATCTTGATGCAGCCATGGCATGTACAGGGTATGAAGAACTGCGAAAATGGTTTCTGGACAAGATGGTGAATGCCTGCCGCGCAATCCGAGATCAGAAGGAAGACCAGTCCAATTCTGCTGCAAAGAAAGCGATGCTGTATATCCAGGAGAATTATAATAAAGACATCTCATTGGATGATGTATCTGGCATTGTAAATATCAGCCCTTATTACTTCAGCAAGATCTTTAAAGAAGAGACCGGAGAAAACTTTATTGAATATGTGACGAAGGTGCGGATAGAAAAAGCTAAGGAATTTTTGGCTCAGCCGGATATCAGTATTAAAGAAGCCGGGATCCGGAGTGGTTATACAGATCCGAATTATTTCAGCAGGATCTTTAAGAAACAGACAGATATGACACCAAGTGAATATAAAACGAGGTATGGAAAATGAAAAAGAAAACAGGCATTTTTCTTATAATCGGGATAGTGCTTGCACTGATGCTTACAGGATGTGGAAAGCAGAGTGTGGAGACGGAAACAGCACATACAACAGAAGAGGATAAACTGCAGATTGGACTTAGCTTTGATTCTTTTGTAATTGAACGATGGCTGCGTGACCGTGATATGTTTGTGTCTACAGCGCAGAGTCTTGGGGCAGAAGTAAATGTGCAGGTGGCCGGAGGAGAAGTGGAGGAACAGATTTCTCAGATTGAGTATTTCATCCAGAAAAAAATGGACGTGATCATTATCATACCAATTGATGGCGATGCATTATATGATGTGGTAAAAGAAGCAAAAAGCAAAGGAATCTGTGTAATCTGCTATGACCGTATCATTCCCAATGTAAATGCGGATCTGTATATTACGATCGACAATGAGATGGTTGGAACACTGATGGGTGAAGCCCTGAAAAAAGCCTGCCCGGATGGCGGAAATATCTTTGCGATTTATGGATCACCGACAGATAAAAATGTTGAGGAAGTTGAGAAGGGATTTAAAGATGCACTGGTGGATAGTAAGCTTAATATCGTTTACTCCGGTTATTGTGATAACTGGCTTGCAGAAATAGCGGAAACCCATGTAAACAAGGGGCTGGAAGTGACGGATGATATTGTTGGTGTTATGTGTGGTAATGACGATCTGGCAAGTCAGGTAGTTAAAGTTTTGTCCGAAAACCGCCTTGCCGGACAGGTCGCTGTTGTTGCACAGGATGCAGAACTGGCTGCATGCCAGCGTATTGTAGAAGGAACCCAGACCATGACGGTGTATAAGCCGATCGAGCAGGAGGCATCTACGGCGGCGACACTGGCGGTGATGCTTGGAAATGGGGAGGATATCGGGTCAGCTGACTGTGAATATCCTGTTACCGAGACGACCAATGATGGAGAATATGAGATTCCGTATTATAGGATCACGCCGGTGGCTGTGACGAAAGAGAATATGGATGAAGTGGTCATAGATGGAGGGTTCCATACACATGAGGATGTATACCTAAATGTGAAATAATGAGAAAGTCACAGTATAAAATATAAACTAATTACGTCTCATAGCTGTTCTTACAGGCTAGTTCAAAGATCTGGAAGTACTAAGAGAAGATAATTCTACAAAAACCACTTCGAAAAATGTCAAACTCGCTGTCGCTCAGACAGTGCCATTTTTCGAAGCAAAGTAGAATTCTCTTCACTAAGTACTTCTGACAGATCTTTTCAGGCCTGATGAACATCTATGAGACGTTTTTTACTTTACATTTGAAATACTGTTTAAAGGGGAAAAGAGCGTGCCTGCGTTGCGCGTCGTTGCTTCGCGTGGCTAACGGCGCAGCCGCTGTCCGCATCCCGGGGCGGAGCCCCGTCCCCTCCCCATAAGAATAACTACCACGAATGAGGGATAAAAAACGTATCCTGTCTGGGTTGTACAGGCCTTGAAAAGATTCGTAGATATACTTAGGAAATAAAATACTACTTTGCCCCACAAAATGACACTGTTTGAGCGACAGCGAGTTTGTCATTTTGTGGGGCGTTTTTTGTAGGATTTTCTTTTCTTAGTATATCCGGATTTTTTCAACAGCCTGTATAAAACAGATAGGATACGTAATTTTACATCTCATCGCTGGTATTATTCTTTATCCATATATGCATTATATATTTCAGGTTGAATCACTTTGCGAATCGCTTCATACACGCCTTTGGATGCCTCGCGGATTTCTTTGCGTGTCTCATCGGACAGGGTAATGATCTGTGTACCGCTTTCTTCGATGGTTGCAATTTTATCTGCAATACGTGCATCGGACTGTTCTCTTGCGTATTCTGTTGCAAGTTGTGCGGCTTCTGTCATGATCTCCTGTTCATCTTCCGGGAGATCTTTGAAGAAATCATCGTTGACGATCAGAGAGATCAGATGCGGAAGATGATTGGTCTCGACCACATAATCCTGCTGTTCATATAAGTTGTTGGAAACGATAACTTCATATGGATTTTCCTGCGCATCGATCGTATGCTGTTGAAGACCGATATAAACCTCACTGAAACTCATTGGAGTCGGGTTTGCACCGAGTGCCTTCCAGAATGCCAGATGATAACTGTTTTCCATAGTACGGATCTTCTGACCTTTAAAGTCTGCAAAGTTATTGACTGGTTTATTTGTGCTCATGACACGGAAGCCCTGGTCTGCCATACCGAGAAGATGATAGCCGCCGTCGGTGTAAACATTACTGATTAGGCTGTAGAATTCCGGGTCATCGATCTTCTTACGACAGTCGTCAAGAGAATCAAAAACACATGGAAGATCAAAGACTGCCAGGTCACTCATGAAAGAAACCTGAGGTGCAGTATTCTGCACGACAAACGGGATATCTCCATCTGAGCAGGTTTCAAGCAGGTCGCGGTCACCACCGAGTGTGGAGTTCGCGTATACCTGGATCTTCATTTTTCCATCGCTTAAATCTGCGACTTCCTCGGCAAACTTTTCTGCAAAGATCTGTGTAACAGTGTCTTCCGGGCTGGCGGTTGCCAGTGGCCAGGAATAACGCTGTACTTCATCTTCAGAAGAAGTACCACATCCTGTAAGGGCAATGCTCAAAGCACCAGCCACAGTCAGCACCGGGAGCATACGGAGGATGTAACGATTTTTCTTATCGGATGTATTGCATGTAGTAAATTTTTTCATGTCTTTCCTCCTATAAGATTCCGATAGAGATTGCCGGTATGAAAGTGATCAGGAGTAGCGCTGCCAGGAAAAATGCGATCATTGGCAGGGCTTTTTTTGCAATCTGCATAACCGGCACATCTGTCAGTGAACTTGCAACGAACAGATTGACTCCGATTGGTGGAGTTACAAATCCGATGGCAAGGTTGACAACCATGATTACACCAAATTGGATTGGATTCATACCGATAGCCTGCACGATCGGAAGTAGGATCGGTGTCAGAATCAGGATTGCCGGTGTGGTATCCATGACCATTCCTACAATCAGCAGGAAGAGATTAATGATCAGCAGGATTGCAACCGGACTGTGGAAATTGTTCAGGATAAATTCGCTGACGGTCTGCGGTACCTGCATCAGAGTCAGTACTCTGGAGAAGGCAGTAGAGGCTGCCAGGATGAACAGGATCGGTGTAAAAGTACGGATCGCTTCTACAAGGATCGGCCAGATATCACGGAGCTTAATGCTCTTGTATACGAACAGACTGATGATCAGGGCATAAAATACGGAGATAACAGCAGCTTCTGTCGGAGAAGCAACACCTGTGTAGATACATCCGAGAATGATGACCGGGCTTAACAGTGCAAAGAAGCTTTCTTTGAGCACTTTCAGAAGCCCTTTGTCATGAAGCATCTGTACCTCTGCATGGATTTTTTCTTTGTCTTCACCGTAGCGTTTGCAGTGATAGATCGCATAGAGCATGAGCAGGGCTCCGATCATGAGTCCTGGGATAATTCCGGCAAGAAACAGATCACTGACAGATGCACCCGATGCCATGCCGTACATGATGAATGGAATACTAGGCGGAATGATAACACCGAGTCCACCAGCCACTGCAACGATTGCGGTAGAAAATGTCAGATCATAACCAAGATGGGACAGGATTGGAATCGTCATACTTCCAACTGCGGCAACCGTTGCCGGAGCAGAACCGGAGATCGCACCGTAAAAAAGGCAGGTGACGATTACGGCACATGGCATACCAGCAGTGAATTTGCCAAGAAAATAGGCAAAAACATCAAACAGCTTTTTGGAAATACCGCCCTTGGCCATGATGATACCGGAAAGGACAAACATTGGAACTGCCAGGAGCGGGAAGGAGTCCAGACCGCCAAACATGGCACGAATCAGATATTTGGCACCAACAGTAAAGGACGGATCAAACACAGACGGAAGAACAGATGTGATTCCAAGGGTGATGGATACCGGAACTGCGATGACCAGTAAGACAACAAAGATAATAAATAAAACTACAACTGGCATTTAGTGTTCCTCCTCATTTGAATTTTTGATCGTGTTGATGCGGTTATCGATTCCTGATTCCAGAGCAGGTTCGTTGTGGGATTCTGCATTTGCCTGGATAAAGGATTCTGGGGTATTGCGTTCCGGATGTGCCGGGTCAAATACATTTTCACCTCTTGCAACACGGAACTCAATGATCCAGCGCTGCAGGACACGGAATGCGACCAGTACAAAAGAAACCAGAGGTGCGGCCTGTACATAGTACATCGGAATGCCGCATGCCGGTGAAAGCTGTCCGCTGTGAACAGAAGACATCATATAAGAATAAGCAAACGGAATCATGTAAATAAAAAAGATCAGCTCGAAGGTGTGATTCACTACTTTGAAGATTGCTTTTCCGCGGCGTGGAAAAATTGCGACAAATTGCTCGATCTTAATAGAAAGGCATTTTTTGCTGCAGTAGCTTACACTCAAGAATCCACACCAGATGAAGAGATATCTGGTAAGTTCTTCGGACCAGGACAGGGACATTCCAAGAACATATCTGCAGAATATCTGAATCCCCATGATCAGTGTCATGGCAATCAGGAAGATGACCAGGATAAATTCTTCGAGATTCTCGTCCAGCCAGTGAAGTATTTTTTTCATGAAGGACCTCCCTTAAAATAAGTATAGATGGTAATGTGACTGTAACAGTTCAACGCTTTGCAGTTATAAAAACACCGATATTTCTATTTTAAATAAAAATACCGGTGTTTTCAAGAAGTAAATATATTATATGTTACATTGCATTGTGAAGAAGTCCAAGGACTGTATTCAGATCATTTACTCCCATCTGTCCCGGTGCAGATGCTTTCTTAGCGGCACCAAATGTCATGGAAGAACCAAATACTTCACCGCAGAGACGACTGATCACGCCAGTACCTGCCATAGACATGGTAATGATCGGTCTGTCAGCATAATTTGTTGCCATTTCCTCTGTTGCAGCCAGAAGAGTCAGAACATCCTTTTTGTTCTGTGGCATAACGGCAATCTTTGGAATATCTGCATTCATGTCCTGCATCTTACGGAGGCGATAGATGATGTCTGCTTTAGCAGGAGTTTTGAAGAAGTCATGGTTGGAAGCGATAACCTTAACACCTGCTGCATGAGCTCCGTCGATGATCTTTTTAACGATCTCATCACCTGTGAAGATCTCAACGTCAATGAGATCTACATATCCGGTCTGAGCTGCTTTGATGTTGAGTTCTGCATAAGCATCCGGCTCGATTGCTTTTTCTCCACCTTCTTTGGAAGTACGGAAAGTCATGAGAAGTGGGATGTTACCAAGAACTGTACGAAGGTCTTTCAATACATCTTCAACCTTTGCAAAATCAAAAACACCTTCAAACCAGTCTACACGCCACTCAACAACATCAACCGGGATAGAATCAAAAGTTTTTGCTTCTTCAATGATATCTTCTTTTGTAATACCAACGATCGGAACGATGATTTTCGGTGCACCTGCACCGATTTCGATATCACGGATTTTAACTGTATTCATGATGAGTTTCCTTTCTATTATATAATGATTACGACGGGTTCCAAGTCCAGATGCCTTATCGTGCAAGCATGAACAGCTAT
Organism: Blautia sp. 210820-DFI.6.14; assembly: GCF_020558815.1. Lineage (NCBI taxonomy): Bacteria > Bacillati > Bacillota > Clostridia > Lachnospirales > Lachnospiraceae > Blautia > Blautia sp. 210820-DFI.6.14. The sequence continues at coordinate 241,236 of NZ_JAJCKS010000001.1, read as the reverse complement.
TGGACTTTTCGCCCCTGGTTCTCATTTTAGTTCTCAGCTTCTGCGAGTTCAACCATTTTTTTGTAACGGATGTTTACAAACAGACCAAGTACAACACCAACTGCTGTAAGTACGATGTTCATGATCATAACCTGAGATGGCTGCATTTTGGATGCTGCTGTCAGGATCGTGTAGTTACACAGAGAGGATGCGATCATAACCAGAGCAGTTACCGTACCTTTGATCTTAGGGAAGAGCATGTTACATACAGAGGTAGCAATCTGGAGCAGTCCACCTGCGCCTGCCCATCCGATGATAAATGCACCTGCGATCATCAGTGTCTGGTTCTGACCTGTCAGAACAACGATCAGAGTTGCAAGACAGATAACCGGATAGATTACAATAAAACGAACATCTTTGATCTTTCTTGTGAGGAGTGCTGTCACAACAAGTGCGATCAGTGTTCCTGCGGAATAATAAGTCTGCATGATAGACGGGTCAGCCCAGCCTACATTTTCTTTTGCAAAGTTCTGTGCACAGTTCAGCCACAGCTGGAAAGTACCTGTGCATGTGAAACCGATCAGGATCATTGCGATGGATTCGAAGGAGAAGTGTGTGTGTTTCAGGCTGTCGATAAGTCCTTCTTTTTTACCTGCTGCCATCTGGTCTGCGTCTGGAAGTGGGAAGAGGAATACCAGTACGAAGAGTACAAGGTAGATGATTCCACATCCATAGAACAGACGGTTGTAGGAAGTAAGTCCTGCAGCAGTTGTAGCTACGGTTGCTCCAAGTACGAATGGAAGCAGCATCTGAGCGATTGCGATAAAGAATTTGATTCCCATGGTTGCAACACCAGGTGCTTTGTAGATGATTTCGGAAACTGCAGGGTAGATACCTGTATCAAGGAATGAGTTTGCGATACCACCAAGGATTGCACATACATAAGCAATCGTGTAACCACCGCTTGTGCCTGCGTTAAATGCAAGGGCAAGACCGATCAGGTAGATTGCATAGGAAGCACTACCGATTGCTGTGGAAATGCGACGGCCAAGTTTGTCTGAAAGAGGACCGGCAAATGGAAGGGCAATCAGTCGTCCAAGTCCAAGAGCAGCAGAAATTGCTGTGATCGCCATTGCTTCTACGCCCCATGCAGTAGCGAGAGCTTCCTTAATAACAGCCTGTCCCAAAATAGAACATCCAACGCCGTGGATGAAGTAGTTCAAGTACAAAATTAATGCACTTGGCAGGTATTTCTTGTTCATGTTATTCTCCTTTTCCTAAAGTGATTGTGCTGTTACTGTTCACGTGTAACTGTGAACGGAGTGAACAGTAGTTTTCTTCGGTTTTCTTTTTGTTCTGTCACAAACATCAGAAATGCCGGGTTACATTGTGTTAAAAAAATAACATTTGATTGTATTGTAACAGGAACAATGCATGTAGTCTAATGCTTTTAAAGTGGAAAACTAATGCATTGAATGCATTAATATGGTATAATAACTGATAAATTTTAGCTATTTATATAAGGAAGGAAAATAGGAAAGATCAGGTTGCTGTAGATGGTACAAACGGTAACGGGTAATACTGCAGAATAAGAGGTATATTATACAGGAGGAGAAGGTAATGACACTAAATCAGATTCTGTATTTTCAGAAAGTGGCAAGACTGGAAAATTATCACCAGGCAGCAGAGGAACTTTATATATCACAACCGTCTCTGAGCCGCTCGATGGCAGTACTGGAAAGCGAACTTGGGGTAGCTTTATTTGAAAAAAAAGGCAGGGGAGTGACACTGACCAAGGCAGGACAGCTTTTTCTGGAGCATGCAGACCGGATCGCAGCAGACTGCGATGTGGCAGTGGGTAAAATGCAGGAGCTTTCTGCGGATGGCGGTAAAATTGATATCGGTTATATTTTTCCGCTTGCAGGCCATTATATTCCACATAAGGTAAGAGAATTTCTGGATAAAGAAGAAAATAAAAACGTAGTTTTTAATTTCTGGCAGAATCATACACCGGCAATCGCTGCGAAAGTGCGTACTGGAGAATTGGATATCGGATTTGGGGGTTATCTGAAAAAAGAGGATATGGAATTTTTTCCACTCAGTGCACAGGAGCTGGTGATCATTACACCAAAGAAGCATCCGCTTGCCGGAATCCGGGAAGTGCCACTTTCAGAGATGAATCATTATCCCGTGATTGGTTATGAGAAAGAATCCTGGATGGGAACGTATGCAAAATATTTATACAGAAAATACCAGATCGAACCAAATACGATCGTAGAATGTCCGGATGAATATTCTATCGTGTCTTTGGTAAGAGAGAACTTCGGAATTGCCCTGATGCCACAGACAGATATTCTTTTGGATGCAGATGGTATCAATATCCACAAATTAAAGGGTTTGCAGATCTATCGTCAGGTGTTTATGTTCTGGATGAAAGACCGTTATCGTCTGCCGGCTGTAGAGCGTTTTATCAATTATATGAAGGAGCAGCAGGCAGAAGATGCGAATGATACCGAAAACGTATCAAAAGTTTATCTGAAAGATATTGTTAATTTTTAATACAAAGAGTTATGATAATTGTGTCACAAACAAAGGATTGCCACTCATGTGAATATCATATTTTATTGAATAGGAGATTATTTCATGAAGAGTGATTACCCAAAGATTTTTGAACCAATTACGATTAAAAGAACGACTATTAAAAACCGTATTGCAATGACTCCGATGGGAACCAACTACGGTGAAACAAGCGGTGAGATGAGTAACCGTCATATGAATTACTACTCACTTCGTGCAAAAGGCGGCACAGGTCTTATCATTCTGGAGAATGCCAACATCGAGTATCCGGCAGGCTCTAATGGTACAAGTCAGATCCGTATCGACCATGACAGTTTTATGCCACGTTATTATCAACTCGTAGAAAACCTTCATAAAAATGGTGCGACTGTAGCAATTCAGGTAAATCATGCCGGAGCATCTGCTTCTTCCGCAAGAACCGGAATGGAAACCGTTTCTTCTTCAAACATCCCGACAAAGGCCGGCGGAGAAGTTCCGCGTCCGATGACAAAAGAAGAAATCCTTACAACTGTTAAAAAATATGGAGAGGCTGCAAAGCGTGTCCAGGCAATTGGTTTTGATGCAATCGAGATCCATTGTGGACATTCCTATCTGATGAGCCAGTTCATCTCCCCTTATTATAATAAGAGAACAGACGAGTTCGGAGGTTCTGTAGAAAACCGTCTTCGTTTTCCACGTATGGTACTCGAAGAGGTTCGTAAAAATGTAGGACCATGGTTCCCGATCATCGTTCGTATCTCTGCTGAAGAAAGAGTACCGGATGGAAACACTCTGGAAGATACACTGGAATATCTGGAATATCTGGATGAGTTCGTAGATATGTATGATGTTTCCTGTGGTCTGAATCCGTCTCTTCAGTATCAGATCGACTCCAACTTCCTTCCGGATGGCTGGAGATCTTATATGGCAAGAGCTGTAAAAGACAAATTTAAGAAACCGGTCATCAATGCCGGTAACTACCGTGATCCGAAGATCGTCGAGAAAGTTCTCGAAAGTGGTGATGTGGACATCGTTGGAATGGGACGTGGTCTGATCGCAGAGCCAAACTGGGTCAAGAAAGTTGAGAACGGAGAAGAAGATATTCTTCGTAAATGTATTTCATGTAATGTTGGATGTGCAGGAAACCGTATCGGCGTAAACCGTCCGATCCGTTGTACCGTCAACCCGGCTGTACCGGAAGGCGATATTTATAAAGCACTTAAAGTCAACAAAAACTGCAACGTCGTAGTTGTAGGAGGTGGTACTGCAGGTCTGGAAGCTGCATGTACAGCAGCTGAAGTTGGCTGTAATGTATTTGTACTGGAAAAGAAAGATCACCTTGGAGGTCTCTCCACATTTATTTCGGATCTTCCGAGCAAGACTCGTATGAAAGATTTCCCGAAATATCTGGAAGCTCGTGCAGCCAGACTGAAAAATCTTTATGTTTTCCTGAATACAGAAGCAACTGTTGAGAAAGTAAAACAATTCAAACCGGACATCGTTGTAAATGCAACTGGTTCCGTACCGCTTGTACCTCCGATCAAAGGCCTTAAAGAAAACATCGAAGCCGGAAATGTGGCTACGATCTTTGATATGATCAACAACCTGAATGCAGGAAAATACCCGGATGAAGCCTGTCAGGGCAAAAAAGTCGTTGTAGTCGGCGGTGGATCTGTCGGACTTGACGTGATTGAATATTTTGCACCTCGCGGAGCAGAGTGTACGATTATCGATATGCTTCCTCAGATCGGTATGCTTGCAGATCCGATCACCAAATGTTCCATGCGTGAGACACACGATAAGTATGGTGTTAAGGAATATGTAAACACAGCACTTCAGGAAGTAAAAGAAAATGCATTCACAGTAAAACTTCCGGATGGTCAGATCAAGGATATGGAATTCGATCTTGGCTTCAACTGCCTTGGAATGCGTTCTAACAATCCGGTACTTCCGGGACTTGAAGAGGCATTTAAAGATACAGAAACTTATGTATATACAATTGGTGATTCTGTACGTGCCCGCCGTATTATGGAAGGTACCATGGAAGGTCGTGCGATCCTGAACGTACTTGAATCTCAGGGTTATCTGCACTTAGAGCCACTTGAATAACCAAGGCTTTAAAAGTACAAATGCTGAACCATGCTTGCATGGGGAAGCATTTGAATTTGAAAGCCGCTCAAACATGAGAAAGTAGCGATTTGCATAGCGAATCTGCGGATTTAATTCAAAAAGAAAAGAGGAAAAAATCATGCCAAACATTACAGGACATACAGAATTAGTAGGATTAATGGCTTATCCAATTCGTCACACACAGTCACCGACAACTCACAACCTCGCATATGACAAAAACGGCGATGATGTTATTCAGCTTGCATTTGAAGTAGATAATGATTCCCTGAAAGATGCTGTTCAGAGTATCCGTGCGCTTAAAATGCTTGGTTCCAACATTTCCATGCCGAACAAAACAGTTGTTCACAAATATCTGGACGAAGTTGATGAAGCTGCCAAATTATGCGGTGCCATCAACACAGTTGTAAACATGCGTGATGAAAACGGACAGGTTACAGGAAAACTCAAAGGCTACAACACTGACGGTATGGGATACTGGCAGGGACTTAAAGAAGAAGGCATTGATTTTAAAGGAATGAAGATGGTCCTGATCGGAACCGGCGGAGCTGCAACAGCAATCGCAGTACGCGGAGCTCTTGACGGAATCGCTGAGATTGAAATCTTCAACATCAAAGATAAATTCTATAGCCGTGGAGAAGAAATCGTTGACCTGATTAACAAGAACACAAACTGCAAAGCTACAATGAACGATCTTGCAGATCATGATCTCCTCAAAGAAAAAATGCATGCAGCAGATCTGTTCTGTGATGCAACAGGTGTAGGAATGCATCCACTCGAAGACCTTTCCAATATCCCGGATCCTTCTTTCTTCAAGAAAGACCTGATCGTAACAGATACAGTTTATGCACCACGCGAAACAGTTATGATGAAACAGGCCAAAGAAGCAGGATGTGAAAGAGTTTACAATGGTATGAGCATGATGCTGTTCCAGGCTCTGATTGCAATAAAACTTTACACTGGAAAAGATACTCCGGTAGACTACATGAAAGAAAAACTTGGAATCTGATTCTGATTCCACAGCTCCCCCGAAGAATGATACATATTCTTCGGGGGATTTTTCTATGCAAATTTACGTAAGGTATTGAAATTCGTCCTGAAAAATGTGATGATAGCCATGAAAGAATAAATGTATAGGATATGAGGAGAATTCTTATGATAAAACTTATTGTGACAGATATAGATGGAACACTTGTAAAAGATGGGACTCTGGATATCAATCCGGAATATATGGATGTGATAAAGAAGCTCACGGAAAAGGGGATACACTTTGTGGCATGTTCCGGCAGACAGTACTGCAGTGAAAGACAGTTGTTTGTACCGGTAAAAGACCGGATCTTTTTTATTTCGGATGGCGGTACTCTGATCCGTACATCGGAGGAAATATTAAAAGTTCATACATTGTCTGCTGAAATCTGGAAAAATATGGCGAGAATGGCAAAGAAAGAAATGCCGGGATGTGATTATTTTATTTCCAGCCCAGATGTCAGTTATGCGGAGAATGCGAAAACACCAATGTTTCGCTGGTTACATGACTCTTATGGATATGATATAAGAGAAGTGCCTGATTTATTGGAACCTTCCTTTGAAAATGAACAGATTATGAAGATTGCTATCTACAATACAGATCATTGTGAAGAAAAATGTGCTCCGGTTTTTACGCCTTACTGGAAAGATAAAGTCAATATGGCATGTGCGGGAAAGGAATGGATGGACTGTACACCACATGGCGCAGATAAGAAGTCAGCGGTTGCCTTTTTGCAGGAGTATCTGGGAATTTCACCGGAAGAAACCTGTACTTTTGGCGACAATATCAACGATATTGAAATGTTAAAAAATGCCGGATACAGTTATGCAGTTGCAAATGCCAGAGAGGAAGTACAGGCAGCAGCCAAAGCAGTCTGCCCGTCTTATCTGGAAGACGGTGTGCTGCAAGTGTTGAAGAGTTTACTGTAAGGTGATTTAAGGCAAATGTCAAAAATGACAGGAGGTTTTGCGATAGTTAGGAGTTGACTTTTTATCAGCAATAGCATATGATAATAGTAGCTAAGGAATGTGACGAGATTCCATGAAGCAAAAAACGAAAGCCCCCAGAGCTGCAACTCTGAGGGCTTTCTTGCTCGTTAAGGTGAGCTATTCTGTTTAGGCTGTTGCTGCCTATCGTCTACCGCTCAGCCATTTGCATATGTAGTAGCTAACTACGTTTGCTATCACGGAGACAAGAAGTGTGACGAGTATTTCTTCCATGAAACGTGCACCTCCTTTCTGCTGGAGGTTCGACAGCTATTTTAGTATAGCATAGGTTAGAACAAATTGGAACATGGAGGAAATAAACAGAAAATAATCTTTGCTTTATCACTTTAAATCGTGTATAATATTTTTTATATTCAGGCGAGAGTGAAATCGTCAAATTTTGATACGCGGAAAGGAAAATGGATTATGTCGAAACATATCACAGGACACACCGGATTATTATGTTTACTTGGAAGCCCGGTCGCACACAGTGTTTCCCCGGAAATGCATAATGAAGCATGCGATCAGCTGGGACTGGATTATACATATCTTGCATTTGATGTACCGGAAGATAAAATGCCGGAGGCAGTACAGGGACTTCGTACGATGGGAGCAAGAGGATGGAATATCACGATGCCAGGCAAGAACATTATGTGTAAGCTTGCAGATAAAGTATCTCCTGCATCTGAGATTTCAGGAGCATGTAATACCATCGTTAATGACAATGGTGTTCTGACAGCATACACAACAGATGGTGTTGGATTTATGAGAGCTGTTAAAGAAGACGGCGTTGATATTATCGGAAAGAAGATGACTCTTCTCGGTGCTGGTGGAGCTGCAACTGCGATTCTGGTACAGGCCGCACTGGATGGAGTTGCTGAGATCAATGTATTCAACGTAAGAGATAACTTCTTCGCAAGAGCAGAAGAGATTGTTGCAAAACTGAATGAGCGCACAGAGTGCAAAGTAACATTGCATGATTTTTCCGATCCGGAGGTTCTGCGTGCATCCATCGCTGATAGTGCGATTCTTGTAAATGGTACTTCAGTAGGTATGGCACCGAATGTAGACAGAACGATCATTACAGATACAAGTATGTTCCATAAAGATCTGTTTGTATTTGATGTAATCTATAATCCGCAGGAGACAAGACTTCTTCGTGAAGCAAAAGAAGCAGGATGCAAGACCGGTAATGGAATGTACATGCTGCTGTACCAGGGAGCTGCTTCCTTCAAACTATGGACAGGTGAGGAAATGCCTGTAGAGATCATTAAAGAGAAATATTTCTCTTGACAAGAGAAGTTATGGTTTTATAAAAAAACAAGGGGACTGGCTTACGAAGTCCCCTTGCTTTTTTATAAAAAGATTTCCCCATCAAATACGGTTGTAGCAGGGCCGGTCATGTAAACGAGATTTTCCTGACGATTCCAGAGAATCTGCAGATCACCACCGAGCAGTTTGACAGTAACAGGTTTGTCTTCATCTACCAGACCGTTCAGGGTAGAAGCAACAGCAACTGCACATGCACCGGTACCGCAGGCAAGTGTCTCGCCGGAACCACGTTCCCATACGCGCATCTGCAGGGTGTGGCGGTCGATTACTTTGACAAATTCCGTATTGATACGGTCCGGGAAAGCGATGTGATTTTCGAATTTTGGTCCGATCTTTTCGATATCCAGATCTTTCAGATCATCCATATATACGATCGCATGTGGATTTCCCATAGAAACAGCAGTGATGTGGTAAGTAGTTCCATCAACATTCAGTGGCTCATCGATTACCTGCTCTTTTGTGGAAACCACCGGAATCTGTCTGGAAGTCAGAATTGGTGCGCCCATGTTAACCTTAACAAGAGCAACTTTTCCATCATCACCCAGAGTCAGGTCCAGATATTTAATACCGCTCTTAGTAGCAACAGAAATATTCGTTTTATTTACAATGCCGTAATCGTAGGCATATTTTGCCACACAGCGAATTCCGTTTCCGCACATGGCACCCTGAGAGCCGTCCAGGTTATACATATCCATTTCACAGTCTGCCACATCGGATGGCTTGATCAGAATCAGTCCGTCAGATCCGATTCCGAAGTGACGGTCGCTGACAAATTTTGCGACAGCAGACGGATTACTTACAGTTTCTTCAAAGCAGTTTACATATACATAATCGTTTCCGATTCCATGCATTTTGGTAAATTTCATAAAAATAAATCCTCCTCATTCAAATAAATATTCTCCCTGATAAAAGTACTTCCCTTTTTAATCGTATTTGGAAAATTCCAAAACAGATTCTATATTTCGAAGTTTTAGTATAACGAAAAAATGTTATAGTTTTGTGAAACCAGAGTAAAAAATTACAATTCAATTACAAATATAACATAAATATGCAGAGACTGTATAGCACAGAAACGTTAAAATTAAGAAATTAAATTGGTTATGAAGGCAGTCTCAGATCAATTTCTGCATCTCCGGAAAAGGCCCGAGGCTTCGTTTCAGAATACCTGTCACCTGTGCGATCAGGATTCCGTAATTGGTAATCGGTACACCCTGATCCTGGCAGCAGGCGATACGGTACTTCATTTCACGTTCGTTTAACATACAGCCACCACAGTGAACCACCATTTTATAGGAAGAGACATCATCCGGAAACTCTGTTCCGGAAGTGAATTCAAAAACAGGCTTCTTTCCGGTATAATTTCGAATCCATTCAGGCATCTTGCATGTTCCAATATCTCCGCACTGGCGATGGTGTGTACATCCTTCTGCAATCAGGATGCGGTCACCATCTTCAATAGAAGAAAGAGCAGCAATACCTTTCAGCTGAATTTCCAGTTCTCCTTTATATCTTGAAAAAAGAATCGAAAAAGAAGTCAGGGTGATGTTTTCCGGCACAGCTTTTGAAACACGTGCAAATGCCTGACTGTCTGTAACGACAAGTTTCGGACAGACACCTTGTGCAAGAAAATGATCCAGGGTACTTTTTAATTCTGTATCTCGTACAACAAGAGAGAGAGCACCACGTTCCAGAATATCGCGGATTGTCTGCTGCTGTGGCAGAATCAGACGGCCTTTTGGGGCAGCTTTATCGATTGGGACAACGAGAATGACCAGGTCGAGGGGTTCGATCAGATCCTGGATCAGTGGGTATTTGTGCGTGTCTTCCGGTTTCAGAGAGGCAATTTTTTCTTTCAGTTCCTGGATGTTCATGCCGTCGGAAGCACTGACCAGAACTTCTCCGGCACGGACGGACATGGCAAGATCCTTGATCTTTTCGGTAGAAAGCAGATCAATCTTATTATATACGATCAGATAAGGGATGCCTTTTTTATGAAAACGGTGAATCAGTTCAAGTTCTTCTTCGCCTTTTCCAGCCGTACTGTCGATAACAAGAATTGCGATATCTGTTTTGTTCAGAACCTGATAACTTTTGCGGACGCGGAGCGCACCAAGTTCACCTTTATCATCAATACCGGGAGTATCAATGACCATGACCGGGCCAAGTGGAAGCAATTCCATGGTCTTGTAGACGGGATCGGTGGTTGTTCCCATAACGGAAGAAACAATTGCGAGATCCTGTCCGGTTACAGCATTGATAACACTGGATTTACCGGCATTCCTTTTTCCGAAAAAACTGATATGTACCCGTTCAGAAGCGGGTGTCTGATTCATTCCCATAAAATTACCTCCTTCATGATGTCTGCTGGACAGACAGCAAAAAACGAAAAATTTATTGCTATAAATTGTAAAAGTGGATTGATTCTATTATATGAGATATCATTAGGATATTCAAGCAGACACCATGGGTTTTGTGTTAACAGAGTTATAAGAAGTGGACTATTAGAAGATAAAAAAGCCTTTAAAAATAAAAAATTATGCATTCTAACAAGGTAAATTGTGAATGTGTCAAAAATTTTGTATACTTATAAAAGAAAGTATTGCTTGTAATTTTGGGATAGTGTGATACAATAAGAAAAATGAAAAGAAATTATGCATTTTCATGCATAAATATTCTCAAGGAAAATCGAGGAGGAAGAGAAGATGAACTTAAAGAAAATTACAGCAATTATGATTGGTGCAGTTATGGCAGTATCCATGGCAGTTCCGGCGATGGCTGATGATAAGGTAGAAACTGTTACAGATGGTAAACTTACAGTAGCAACAAGCCCGGACTTTGCACCATATGAATTTTATTCAATCGATGAAGATGGCAACCCGACACTTGCAGGATTTGATATGGATCTGGCTAAATACATCGCAGACAAGATGGGACTGGAACTGGAAGTAGTTCCGATGGACTTTGATGGTGTATTAAGCGAGCTGTCACAGAAAAACGTAGACCTTGGTATGGCTGGTCTTTCACCTGACCCGGCTCGTGCAGATGCAATGGAATTCTCTGATCTTTATTACAAAGGCGGACAGTCATTTGTATCAGTAAAAGACAAAGCAGACGAGTTCAAATCTCTTGAAGATGCAAACAACAAAGATTACTCTATCGGAGCACAGACAGGTTCTATCCAGCTTGATCTTGCAAACGAGAATACACCGGATGCAGACATCGTATCACTTCCAAAGGTTACAGACCTTATCACAGAGCTTCTTACAGGTAAAATGGATGGTGCATTTATTGAGACAGCTGTAGCAGAAAGCTATCAGAAAAACTATCCGGATCTTGAAATCCTCTTTGATGTACCATACGATACTGAAGGATCTGCAATCGGTGTTTGCAAAGGAAATGAAGGACTTCTCAAAGCTGTAAATGCAGCAATCGCAGATGCTCTTGATGATGGTTCTATGGACAAATTCATCGCAGATGCAACAGAGCTTGCAGCAGGTCAGACATATGAAGGAACACTGGACGAGAACGGTGCAGTTCCGGAAGCTGATGCAGCAGATGACGCTGAATAATATTTAAGAAAGATATCTTATAAAAATATTTTATAAGATATTTCAGGCAACACAAACAAAAATCATAGATTCCTCCCCAGATATATATGGGGAGGAATTGTTGCTGTTTAAACTTAAGTAATTAAGTTCAGTATTCAGCAATGATATATGAAAATTAACTATACAATGAAAGGAGTTTATATGGACAGTTTTATTAAATTATCTAATTTTGGCAAAATTGCCCCATATGCACAGCTGTTTCGACAGGGTCTTCTCGTAACTGTATTGTTGTCACTGTTTACAGTAGCGATTGGTTTTGTTCTTGCTCTGATCCTCGCACTGATGCGTATGTCAAACATCCGTCCGTTCCGTGCTCTGGCAGTAGACCGTAATGGACATCTGAGAGAGGGAGGACCGCTGGTGTGGCTGTCCAAATTTAATCCCCTTTCTTTTATCGCAACTGCTTATGTAGAGATTCTTCGTTCCACTCCGGTACTGGTACAGATTTTTATCATCTACTATGGTGTGTTCGGAATGATCGATCTTCCATCATTCCAGCTGTTTGGATTTATCAAATTCAATCGTTTCTTCCCGGGTGTTGTTGCACTTGGTATGAACTCAGGCGCATATCTCTGCGAGATCATGCGAGCTGGTATTCAGTCTATTGACCAGGGACAGACAGAAGCAGCACGTTCCCTTGGACTTTCTCAGACTATGAACCTGCGTTACATCATTCTTCCGCAGGCACTCAAGAATATCCTTCCGGCGATCGCAAACGAATTCGTTGTTATCATCAAGGAATCCGCGATCACATACACCATCGGTGTACAGGATATCATGTCTGCCGTAAACGCAGTCAAAGGTGCGACATTCATTATCATCGAGCCGTTGCTGGTAGCTACAGCTATTTACTTCTGCCTGTGCTTCCCAACCTCCAAACTGATTGCATATTTCGAAAGGAGAATGAGCCATGGCGACAAGCGATAGTCTGATTCAGGTAAAAAACCTCAAGAAACATTATCACAGAGGCGCGATTAAAGCACTGGACGGTGTGACAGCAGATATCAACAAAGGCGACGTAATGGTAGTCATCGGACCATCCGGTTCCGGTAAATCCACATTTCTTCGCAGTCTGAATCTTCTGGAAGAGCCGACAGACGGTGAGATAATTTTTAACGGTGTGGACATCACCAAGAAGAAATACAAAGATGCTTCCGGCAAGACAGTAAAACTTGATATCGATGGACTTCGTCAGAAAATGGGAATGGTTTTCCAGCATTTTAACCTGTTTCCGCATATGACCATTCTGGACAATATGACTCTGGCACCGATGAAAGTCAAAGGCGTTTCCAAAGAAGAGGCAGAGAAAAAAGCACTCGAGCTTCTGGAACGTGTCGGGCTTGCGGATCGTGCAAATGCATATCCGATCCAGCTCTCCGGTGGACAGAAACAGCGTGTTGCGATCGTAAGAGCACTTGCGATGGAACCGGAAGTGATGCTCTTTGATGAGCCGACATCTGCGCTTGACCCAGAAATGGTAGGAGAAGTTCTGGATGTTATGAAAGAGCTTGCCAAGGAAGGTATGACCATGGTTGTAGTAACGCACGAGATGGGATTTGCGCGAGAAGTTGGAAACCGTGTTCTTTTCATGGCAGACGGAAAGCTTCTTGTAGATGGCACTCCGACAGAAATATTTGATAATCCGACGAACCCGCGTCTGCAGGAATTTTTATCTAAGGTATTATAATAATGAAGGTGACCGGAATACTCTGGTTGCCTTTGTCTTTTCTTGATTTTATAGAAAGAAGGTACGATACGATGACAACACAAAAACAGTCTGCACTGCAGACAATTGAAGAAAAAAAGTCTCTGATCGCTGGCATTGCCGATAAAGTCTGGGAATTCGCAGAGCTTTCTCTTCAGGAATTCAAATCCGCGGAAACCTACTGTGAAGCACTGGAAAAAGAAGGATTTGATGTTGAACGCGGAACCTGCAATATTGAGACTGCGTTTGCAGCATCATATGGACACGGACGACCATATATAGGTATTCTTGCAGAGTACGATGCTCTCTCAGGACTTTCCCAGGAAGGTGGCCTTATCGAGCGTAAAGAAAAAAAAGCTGGTGGAAATGGTCATGGATGCGGACATAATCTTCTTGGTGCAGGTGCGTTTGCAGCTGCTCTTGGAATCAAGGCATATCTGGAACAGAATGATGTTTCTGGTACAGTGATCCTTTACGGATGCCCGGGAGAAGAAGGTGGTGCTGCAAAAGCATTTATGGCTCGTGATGGTCTTTGGAAAAAACTGGATGCAGCACTTACCTGGCATCCGGAAGATGTAAATGAGGTGGCTACAGGCTCTTCAAATTCCTGTATCCAGACACAGTATAAATTTACCGGCATTGCTTCACATGCCGCCGGTGCACCTGAGAGGGGACGCAGTGCTCTTGATGCAGTTGAGCTTATGAATATCGGAGTGCAGTTCCTTCGTGAGCACATGAGTGATAAAGCACGTATCCATTATGCGATCACAGATGCCGGCGGATGCAGCCCGAACGTGGTACAGCCTCGTGCAAGCGTTCTTTATATGGTCCGTTCCAACCATGTGGCAGAGGCAGTGGAGCTTCAGAAGCGTGTGGATAAGATCGCAGAGGGTGCTGCTCTGATGACAGAGACTACTTATGAAAAGAAATTCATAGACGGTCTTGCAGATACCGTAAGCAACTTTGCACTGGAGAGAGTTCTCTACAAGAATTTTGAAGAACTTGGTGTGCCGAAATATACAGAAGAAGAAAATGCATATGCGGATGCACTGGCTGAGACTTATGATTCCAACGGTGTACCTGGAGTTGCAGCAGAAAATGATGAGAATGCAAAAGAACAGGTGGAGAAGATGCAGAAGGAATACGGACATGCAATGAATGGATTCCTTACACCGTTGTATCAGAAGGATGCCTTTAAGGCTGGCTCTACTGATGTTGGAGATGTAAGCTGGCTGACACCGACAGCCCAGATCCATGTAGCAGCATGGCCGAATGGATGCCCGGGACACAGTTGGCAGAATGTTTCCTGTGACCGCACAGAGATTGGCCATAAAGCAGCGGTCCACGCAGGAAAAGTTATTGCAGCAACCGCAATTGATCTGATTGAAGATACATCTCTCTTGGATGAGGCAAGAGCAGAATTTGAAAAGAGAACAAAAGATGGTTTTGTCTGCCCGATACCGGCGGATGCAGTTCCGGTGATTCCGGATTAAAGATTAAAAAAGAAGCCGCTCCATTCAGGAGTCGGCTTCTTCTTTTTTACGAAGAATACTTAATTCTTTCATTTCTTTGTAACAGTATTTGATGATTTCTTTACGTGTGATGATTCCGATGAAATATCCCTGATCATCAACTACCGGGACGTAATTCTGATTGATCGCACGATCCAGAAGGTCTTCCATATCAGCATCTGCGTGTACCGGTTTATAAGTGGCGCGTCGCGGGATAGCCATGATGGAGACATTTTCCATTTCCTTCAGGTCAGTGCTGTTGATATTCAGTCGTCTGATGCCCCATAGAATATCCCCCTCGGAAATCGTGCCGGTATAACGGCCATCCATACTCAGAAGAGGAATACAGGAGAATTTGCGGTGCTCCATCTTCTCTACAGTCTGGCGAAGTGTCTCGTCCTCAAATATATAGGCTACATCACTTTTGGGTGTCAGGAAAAATAAAATATTCACGGTAAGTACCTCGGTCTTTCATATATGTTGCAGCTGTGAACAGCTGATGTATATTTACTGAAACAATTTATGTCAGTTGCTATTGATATGATAGTATGAAGGTACCTGTCTGTCAATAATTCAATTATTAAAATTTGGTGAAATCATACTATAGAAGAAATGCTTAGTAGTAACTTTTACAGCAGATTTACGTTACTGCTCACTTCTTTTATAATAAATTTACTCCGGCTTCTTCGGCTGCTTTGGTGATGGATTCCGGCCACAGGGATACGTGGACTTCTCCGATATGAGCTTTGCGAAGGAAGAACATACAGATACGGGACTGGCCAATTCCACCGCCAATAGTGTATGGAAGTTCTTTATTCAGAATTGCTTTCTGGAAAGGAAGTTCTCTGCGGTCATCGCATCCGGCTTCTGTCAGCTGACGGTCGAGTGCTTCTTCGTCAACACGGATACCCATGGATGAAAGTTCCAGAGCAATGTCAAGAACCGGATAGTATACGAGGATATCTCCGTTCAGTTCCCAGTCATCGTAGTCCGGTGCACGTCCGTCATGACGTTCTCCGTTGGACAAAGTCTTACCAACCTGCATAAGGAATACAGCGCCTTTTTCTTTGACGATCTTGTATTCTCTTTCCTTTGGAGTCAGATCCGGATACATGTCTACCAGTTCCTGGGTGGAAACGAAGGCAATTTCTTTTGGCAGGATCTCTTCAATATAATCATACTGTACAGCCATGTATTTCTCTGTTTTGCGGAGTACACTGTAGATAGAGCGGACTGTGTTGATCAGAGTTTCCATGGTACGTTCTTCTTTGGAAATGATCTTTTCCCAGTCCCACTGATCAACATATACAGAATGGATGTTGTCCAGGTCTTCATCACGACGGATCGCGACCATATCTGTATAAAGGCCCTCGCCATGAGCAAAGCCGTATTTCTTCAGCGCATAGCGTTTCCATTTGGCAAGGGAATGTACGATCTCAGCATTTTCGTCCTGGCCTTTGATGTCGAAGCTTACCGGACGTTCTACACCGTTAAGATTGTCGTTCAGACCTGAGGATGGAGATACAAAGATAGGAGCAGAAACACGGAGAAGATTCAGCTTCTGGGAAAGTGTCTGCTGGAAAAAGTCTTTGACAGTTTTAATTGCAACCTGTGTATCATGCAGATTCAGATCTGAATGATACCCGTCAGGAATCTTGATTTGTTCCATAATAATCCTCCTAGATTTAATGTAACTATTATAGCAAGAAAAAGTCGGTATTGCAATTTTTTTACCTTGTAAGATTGCAATAAAAAGGATACAATAATGAATACAGCAATTTGAAGTGAAATCGGAGAAATGATTTGAACTAAGGGGGTGTTGTCTATGAAATGTCCGTTATGTGACGGAACGGTTGTAAATGGACGATGTAAAGAGTGTGGTATGCCATACCGCAATGATGAAATCCTGTATCATCTGAATGAGAGCCGGAGTGATCACTATCGACATGCATCAGATAAGGCCCGTAAGATCATGCAGACACAGGGAGTCGGATCCTTGGGGAAAGGAAGCACCGGAAAGGCTGCTGGCAATCGGAATACATCCTCTGGCAGAGAAAAAATCCGGCCTGCAAAAACTAAGAAGCATTCAAAACTTGGGATACTTTGGGTGATCATTATTATTCTTGCAGCAGTTGCACCACTGGCTGAAGATCTGGGTGGTGTCATAAAAGAAGCAATTCAGTCTGAGGTTGAGAATAGCAGTGAGATACAGACAGATACCGCTGAGACCACAGATCCGGGTACATATTTTTACAGCTGGGATGATGAGCAGGGATACAAGGATTATTCGATCGGCGCAGGATATGGACCGGCACAGGCTGGTGTCCAGTTTGAAGCAGGAAAATATGGCGTTTTTACTTCCAGCGCCGAAGTGACACTTACTGTTACCAGAAAGAAAGCAGACAACGAACAATATACACTCAAAGATGGTGAGGATACACTGTTTCTGACATTTGAAGAAGGTGACACGATTCAGGTAGAATCCGAAGAGAGTGACTTCGACAGTGTTTATCTGATGGAGTGGGAAGATTAAAAATATTAGTTTAATAATGGATTTTCGGGGGAAGATTTCAGACAATAAAAAATGAAATTCCCCCTTTTATTTCACATGATATTGTGTTATACTCTCATATGCAACACAATATATGGGGAGAATGCGATAGGGGAAGTATCGCCGCTCAGGACGACGCAAACAGTGAAAAACCCTACAAACAGTAGCAAACAGGAGAGACAAGGTATGATTTATGTAATTAAGAAAGACGGAACAAGAGAAGAATTTGATCCGCAGAAGATCGTGAAAGCAGTAAACAAATCTGCCGCACGAATCCTTTATAAATTTTCACCAGAAGAAAAAGATTTTATCTGTCGTTTTGCACAGGAGCATGCAGATTCTCTTGGAAAAAATGAGATTGAGATCCAGGAGATGCATAATATCGTTGAAGGAGCTCTGGAGCGTGTGAATCCGGCAGTTGCCAAGAGCTATCGTGATTATCGTAATTATAAACTTGATTTTATCCACATGATGGATGACGTATATACAAAGAGCCAGGCAATCCGTTACATCGGAGACAAGAGCAATGCGAATACCGACAGTGCGCTGGTGGCTACGAAACGAAGCCTGATCTTTAATGAATTGAATAAGGAACTGTATCGTAAGTTTTTTATGAACCGCAACGAGCTGCAGGCATGTAAGGATGGATATATTTATATTCATGACCAGTCAGCACGTCTGGATACGATGAACTGCTGTCTGTTTGACGTTGGCTCCGTATTAAAAGGCGGATTTGAGATGGGTAATGTCTGGTACAATGAGCCGAAGACACTGGATACTGCATTTGATGTTATGGGAGATATTATCCTGAGTACTGCGGCACAGCAGTATGGCGGTTTTACCGTACCGGAAGTTGACAAGATCCTTGGACCATATGCACAGAAGAGTTATGATAAATATATCAGTGAATTTCTGAAATATGCGGATGAGAACTGGAACGGCAGAGAGGAAAAAGCAATCGAATATGCGTTGGATAAAGTAAGACGTGATTTTGACCAGGGATGGCAGGGAATTGAGTACAAACTCAATACAGTAGGTTCTTCCCGTGGAGATTATCCGTTCGTTACAGTTACATTGGGACTTGGAACCGGACAGTTTGAGAAGATGTGTAATATTTCTCTTCTGGAGGTCCACAAAGGCGGACAGGGTAAGAAGGGGCACAAGAAACCGGTACTGTTCCCGAAGATCGTATTTCTTTATGATGAAAATCTTCATGGACCTGGAAAACCATGTGAAGATATTTTTGAAGCCGGTGTGGATTGTTCAGCAAAGACGATGTATCCGGACTGGCTGTCTCTGACAGGCAAGGGTTATATCGCCAGCATGTATAAACAGTATGGCAAAGTTATCAGCCCAATGGGGTGCCGTGCATTCTTAAGTCCGTGGTATGAACGCGGCGGTATGTATCCGGCAGATGATAAAGATACACCGGTATTTGTCGGACGTTTCAATATCGGTGCAGTCAGCCTTCATCTTCCAATGATCCTGGCGAAAGCAAGAGCCGAGAGCAGAGATTTCTATGAGGTGCTGGATTTCTATCTGCAGATGATCCGTAATCTGCATATCCGTACTTATGAATACCTGGGACAGATGCGTGCTTCCACGAACCCACTGGCATACTGCGAGGGCGGTTTCTATGGCGGTCATCTGAAACCAAATGAAAAGATCGGCAAGCTTTTGAAGCCAATGACAGCTTCTTTTGGTATTACAGCACTGAATGAACTGCAGGAGCTTTATAATGGTAAGTCAATCCGTGAAGATGGACAGTTTGCCCTGGAAGTTCTGAAATACATCAATGATAAAGTAAACCAGTTTAAGCAGGAAGATGGATATCTGTATGCAATCTACGGTACACCGGCAGAGAGTCTCTGCGGTCTGCAGGTAGAACAGTTCCGTAAGATGTACGGAATTGTTGAGGGTGTTTCTGACAGACCGTATGTCAGCAACAGCTTCCACTGCCATGTAACAGAGGATGTAACTCCGATTGAGAAACAGGATCTGGAGGGACGATTCTGGGAACTCTGTAATGGTGGTAAGATCCAGTATGTACGTTATCCGATTGGCTATAATAAAGAAGCCATCCGTACTCTGATCCGCAGAGCAATGAATCTGGGATATTATGAAGGTGTCAATCTTTCTCTGGCATACTGTGATGACTGCGGTCACCAGGAACTGGAGATGGATGTGTGCCCGGTATGCGGTTCGCATAACCTGACCAAGATTGACCGAATGAATGGATATCTTTCTTACAGCCGTGTCCATGGTGATACACGACTGAACGAAGCAAAGATGGCAGAGATTGCAGAACGTAAATCAATGTAAATCAGAAAAATAATAAAACAGCCGGTACATCATAGTGTACCGGCAATTTTTTGCAGAATTATTATTTTTTCTTCGGTGTAACTGGCGGCAATTCGCAATTATATGCGATTCCGAGTGGAGTTACAAGAAGTGGATGAACCGGACGATATACCGGTAATTTCAGCTTCTTCTCGAATACATTTGTGAATTCCCTGAAGCTTGCGGAGCCACCTACAACATAAACTGCAGGCACCTGATAACCATTGAGAAATTTCTCAGTGATGGTTGCCATTTTCTCTATGGTAGCCTTGACGACCGGGAAGATTTCATCCTCTTTCTCAGGAGTAGTCTTTAGAACTTCTGCTTCTTCATAAGGAATCTTATAATGCCCGGCAACTGTCATGGTCATATGACTTCCACCGGTTGCTTCATCATCGGTGTAGATGACTTTGCCATCTTTGAGGATGCTGATACCGGTTGTGCCGCCGCCGACATCAACAACTGCACCGTCTGTGATCTTGAGGACAGCAGCGGCAGCAGTCGGCTCATCTACGATATTCATCACTTCGAACCCGGCACCTTCCAGTACATAGCCGATGCTTTTGACACTGCCTTCGGAAACTCCCGGAGGGATGGCAGCAGCAGCATAGGGGAGCTCGGTGCCAAGTTTTTCCTCGAGCTCTGCTTTCAGCTTTGTGACAAGCTGAACGGATTCATAATAGTTTACGATCACACCGTCACGAATTGCATGAGAAGGTGCGGAGACACCTGCAATCGGTCTGTTTGTGCTGTCAACAACCGCAAGGACCGTATTGGCAGTACCGAGATCCACACCGACCTTCAGACGGCCTCTGAATTTCTTGCATTCTCCGGTTCGTACCAGTTCTGCAAAATTCGATAAAGTTCTGTTTTTTATTTCCATTTAAGAATGCTCCAATTATTTAATGATAGTACCAGTCTTTTCTTTGTAGCCATCTTTTGCATGAGCAATATCTGTGATGATGGTGCGATGTCCATTGCCTTTTTCTGCAAATGCGACCGCAGCTTCGATCTTCGGAAGCATGGAGCCTGCTGTAAACTGATTCTCATCAATGTATTTGCGGGCATCTGCAACAGAAACAGTGTCCAGATAAGTTTCTTTGTCAGTATCTTTATTCAGGCTGACTTTCTCAACGCTGGTGAGGATCAGAAGCGTATCTGCATTTAATTCCTCTGCGAGAAGCTCACTTGCAAAGTCTTTTTCAATGATAGCACTTGCACCATGGAGATCGATTCCCTGTTCCATGACCGGGATTCCGCCGCCGCCGGCTGCGATCACGACCTGTCCTGCATCTGCAAGAGTACGGATCGTTTCAAGTTCCACGATTTTCTGTGGCTTCGGGGCTGCAAGGATTCTGCGATATTCGCCATTTCCAACTTCTGTAACAAAGTTTCCCTTGTCCTCCTCTGCTTCTGCCTCTTCAGAAGTAAGAATACGTCCAATGATTTTCTCTGGTTCCCCGAAAGCTTCATCATAAGGATCGATCACAACCTGGGTGAGAATCGTTGCGACCGGTTTGTAGATTCCTCTGGAGATCAGTTCTGCACGGATTGCATTCTGAAGATCATATCCGATATATCCCTGACTCATGGCAGAACATACAGACATTGGCGCAAAGGTATAATCAGGATGTGCCTTACCGAATTCGTTCATAGCTGTATGGATCATGCCGACCTGAGGTCCGTTGCTGTGGGAGATGACAACGTGTGCACCATCCTCTACAAGATCTGCAATGGCTTTTGCAGCGGCCTTGGTAGCCTGTTTCTGTTCTGGAAGAGTTGCGCCCAGGGCTTTGTGACCAAGAGCAACAACGACAGTTTTTTCGCTCATATGGATTCCTCGTTTCTTTTCAATTTGTCTGTAAAACAATCTAATTCTTATTATAAAAGAATGAGAATGGAATTGCAATAAAAAGATAAAATGTGGTAAAAAGACAGACTATAAAAGGGTGATTGTTATAAAAAGATAGAAACTGAAAGTTTGACGTGCTATAATGAGAAAACACAAGGAGGGTGAAGACATGAACTATACGATCAGCAATGAGAAACTTACACTGGTGGTTTCTTCCAAGGGGGGAGAATTTCAGTCTGTCAAAGATGCAGAAGGACAGGAATACCTGTGGCAGGGAGATGCTGCAACATGGACAGACAGAGGGCCGAATCTATTTCCCTATATCGGTCGAATGACAGAAAAAAGCTATAAATACCAGGATACCGTTTATCATATGGATATTCACGGATTTCTTCCGTATGATGAGATGGAGCTTGTTGAGCAGAAAGCAGATTCCCTGACGCTGCGCCTTGTAAGCTCACCGGAAACAAGAAAACAGTATCCTTTTGAGTTTACACTTGATATCACATGGAAACTTGAAGGAGAAAAAATCACAATTACATATCAGGTAAAGAATACCGATGATAAGAAGATGTATTTCGGTATCGGCGGACATCCGGGATTCCAGATTCCGATTGAGAAGAATCTGAAATTTGAGGATTACAGGATTGATTTTGGCGAAGATCCCAAACCACGCAGGATTCTTTTTTCGGAGGACTGTTTCGTACTGGAGGAGGATGAGGCTTTTGCATTGGAAGAAGGCCGTTATCTGAATCTGGAGCATAATCTGTTCGATGATGATGCAATCGTGTTGAAAGAAATGCCGAGGGAAGTAACACTTGAAAGTGCAAAAGGCAGCAAAAAGATCACAGTCGCATTTCCGGATATGGATTATCTTGGAATCTGGCACTGGCCACATGTAGAAGTAGATTATGTCTGTATTGAGCCGTGGAGTTCGCTTCCTTCACGCAAAAATGTAGTCGAGGATCTGGAAAAACAGGCAGATCTGCTTTCGCTTGAAAGTGGACAGGAATATACCAATACATGGAGTATTACGATCAAAGAAAAATAATACTCCATGTATTTAATGGCCGGGGATCCTGCCCTGGCATCATATCATGATTTGAAGGGGAAAATGATCATGCAGGTAAACATGAAAAAAGGAAATGGCAAGAACAGCATAACATCCAAACAGTTCAACAGAGGACTGATCTTTCAGTTGATCGCTACGGGAACCTGTAATACGAGAATTGAACTTTCGAGGAGGACTGGCCTTGCCAAAACCACAGTGACCAATATTGTGGCAGAGTTCATGGAGAAGGGAATTGTAAAGGAATGTGAGGAAGAGCTTACAGAAGTCTGCGGCAGGAATCCGATCATTCTCAAAGTTGCTGATCAGGCCCCGAAGATCATAGGAATTCTTGTTTTCCGAACAAATATCCAGGCTGTACTCTGCAGCCTGGACATGCAGATATTCCGCACAGAGACCATAGAATTTGGCGAGCTGACAGGGGATATTCTGATTCAGAATGCTTTTGAACTGATTGACCGGATGATGGAAGAGGAGAAAAATATTCTGGGAATTGGCATTGCTTCTATCGGGCCGGTAGATATCCGCAACGGAATTATTCTGAATCCACCGCGATTTTATGGAGTTAAGCATGTCCCGATCAAAGAAGCAATCCAGAAGAAATATAATCTTCCGGTTTATTTTGACCATGATAACAACTGTGCAGCACTGGCAGAAAAACTGTTTGGAATCGGCAAGGCGGAACAGGATTTCCTTCTTCTTGCTGTGTCCAATGGTATTGGTTCCGGCTTTGTATGTGGAGGAGAGGTTTTTCACAGTCACAGAGGATTTGAAACAGAGCTTGGTCATGTCAGCATTAACTGTAAAGGACTGCAGTGTTCCTGCGGAAACAGAGGTTGTCTGGAAATGTATGCGAGCAGTTATGTGGTCAGAGAAAAACTGAAAAAAATAACCGGGCTGAATCTGTCTTATGCGGATTACTTTAAGATTCATGACAGACCGGAAGTTGAGGATATTCTGGAAGAAATGATTCAGGATATCAGTGCAGGACTGGTAAGCATTATCAATATGCTCCAGCCGGAGATGATCGTACTTGGATATGATGGAATAGATTGGCCGGAGGATTACGTAAAGAAACTGGAGATACTGATCAATGACCGTAAGATCGCACAGGATGGATGGAATATTCCGGTCAAGAAGGCTTATTTCGGCAAGCAGGCACAGCTGGTTGGTGCGGCAGCTTTGGTAGTAAACAGTATTTTCAAGGGGGAATTACAGTTTTTTGTGTAAATTTTTCTTTGTAAAAATATACACCAATAAACTCACCGATATATGTCGGTGAGTAAATTTAAAAGATAATAGTTCTTTAAAAGAACTATTAAAAATTAAAGGGGGATTATTCATGTTAGTAAATTTAAACGATGTTTTAAAACCGGCAAGAGAATATCATTATGGAGTAGGACTTTTTAACATAACATAGCAAGAATTCTCCTTCCTCTATAGGTGGGAGATGAATTGTAGATCTGAGCATAAATGCTCAAAAGAATTTTATAAACAAAAAAGAAAACACTTGTTCGCATGTTGGGATTGTATTATAATAATAAAAAGAGAACATATTGTTCGAAAAAACGATGATTGAAATCATTCATATGTAGGAATAAGGTGAGGAAAATAAATCGGGCAGTAAAAATAAGAATCTATCCAAATGCAGAACAACGTGTGCAAATAGAAAAAACAATCGGCTGCAGCCGATTTATCTATAACTGTATGCTTGCTGACAAAATGGAACATTATAAAAAAGAAAAAAAGATGTTAAGGAACACACCAGCCAGTTACAAGAAAGAATATCCCTGGCTGAAAGAGGTGGATTCATTGGCATTAGCAAATGTACAGAT
This sequence comes from Blautia sp. 210820-DFI.6.14, assembly GCF_020558815.1. Lineage (NCBI taxonomy): Bacteria > Bacillati > Bacillota > Clostridia > Lachnospirales > Lachnospiraceae > Blautia > Blautia sp. 210820-DFI.6.14. Next base: position 216,758 of record NZ_JAJCKS010000001.1, on the reverse strand, counting down.
GCATCTGGAAAGTGCATTTCGTAAGTTTTTCCGCGAACCATCGGTAGGATTTCCACGTTTCAAATCAAAGAAGTCAGCAAGAAAATCTTATACAACAAACGTAGTGAACGGAAATATCTTTCTGGAAGGAAAATATTTGAAACTGCCTAAGATGGCAGCTGTCAGAATAAAGCTTCACCGTCCAATATCAGAAAAATGGAAACTGAAATCTGTGACAGTCAGAAGGGAGCCCTCCGGAAAATATTTTGCCAGTCTTTTATTTTACTGTGAAAACCAAACAGCAGAAAAAGGACCAGCAGAAAAATTTATCGGGATTGATTTTGCCATGCAGGGGATGTGTGTGTTTTCTACTAATGAAAGAGCCAAATACCCGATGTTCTATCGGCACGCAGAGAAAAAGCTTGTACGGGAACAGAGAAAGCTGTCCAGATGTCAGAAAGGCAGTCAGAATTATAAAAAACAGAAGAAACGAGTTGCATTGTGCCATGAAAAGATCCGAAATCAGAGAAAAGATTTTCAGCATAAACTCAGTACCAGTCTTGCCGAGAGCTACGATGCAGTATGCGTGGAAGACCTGAATCTGAAAGGGATGGCAGGAGGATTTCATTTTGGAAAAGGCGTGCATGATAATGGATATGGCCTGTTTCTGTCTATGCTGGAATATAAACTGGAGGAACGAGGAAAATATCTGATCAAAGTAGACCGTTATTTTGCATCCAGTAAGATTTGCAGTGTATGCGGAAAGAAAAAAGAAGAATTGTCTTTATCTGATAGGATTTATTACTGTGAATGCGGTAACAGAATGGACCGTGATGTAAATGCAGCAGTTAACATCATGAATGAGGGAAAAAGAATCTTTGCAGAATGTGCATGACAGCACAATAAAAAGTCCGTAACCGGACTAATAAAAATCGCGGGGCACGCGAGGATAGCTTGTAGATACTTGGCTCAGTAGAGCCATTGAGCAAGAAGCCCCACTTCAAAATCAGAGATTTAAGTGGTGGGAGCATGTCACAGGCGAAATATCAGTTTGAAGTCAGAGATGTAGAGTTAAGAGAACCTGACAGAAACGAGGTGGAAGTCGCTGTCAAAGCTTGTGGTTTCTGTGGGCATGATAATATTCTGGCAAATTATGCAGCAACTGAGTGGGAGCCGTTTGGCCATGAATTTGCGGGAATTGTAACCAAAATAGGAGCAGAGGTACAGAATGTTGCGGTAGGTGATCGTGTGGCAATCGAAACTTCAACATTCAATCCATTTTCCGATGCTGCCCTGAATGGAAGACCGGATCTTTGTACAGACTGTACGGATTATATGAAACGTAAAAAAGGAGATACCATGGGATTTGCAGAGAGAACGATTGTACCTGCAAATCTGGTTGTAAATATCCGAGATCTTTCTTTTGAGGAAGCGTGTATCCTGGAACCAATGGGAGTTGCAGCAGACCTTATCCTGACAGCAGATATTCATCTGAATGATGATGTTCTTCTTCTGGGTGCAGGTCCGATCGGACTTATGGCAATGCAGATGGCCAAGAAGAGTGGTGCACGCTATATATATGTAGCACAGCATTCCGGAAGTAAAGCGCGTGTAGATCTGGCCTGCAAATTTGGTGCTGATGATGTGATCTTTACAGATAAAGAAAATCTTGAAAAATATCCATTCCCACGAGGTGGCGTGGATAAAGTTCTTGTAACTTCACCGCCGAGTACGATTGACCTTGCAACAAGAGTTACCAACCCGGGAGGCAAAGTTGCATTTCTTGGAATCGGATATGGCGACAGGGCAAAGGCAACGTTTGATTCAAATATTGTACATCTCAGAAAAATTTCCATTATCGGATCCAATGCGATCCCGGCATTGTATTTCCCAAGATGTATCGATCTTCTGGAAGCAGGTATGGTCGATGTGAAATCACTGATCTCGCATCGATTCAAACTGGAGGATCTTCCAACAGCAATGGCTCAGTATCTTGCGGAGAAAGATAAAGCGGTTAAAGCGATTATGGTGAACGAATAGAAGGCGCCCTTGTACTGATTGCTGTACTTTTTAACACTTTACAGACGAGGAAAACGGAATAGTATTATATAAAATAACAAATAACGGGTGATGGAATTACGATAATTTATACAAAATAAATAATTTACCATCTCAAAACAATATTTTGCCCCCCTTTTTTGCACAAACACCTCTGTGTATAATAAATACATAAACAAGAGAGAGAAGTATTTCGGAAAGCAGGGTGAAGATATGGGAGATGTAATTGTTTCCATGGAACACATTACGAAAGAGTTTCCGGGTGTTAAGGCACTTGATGATGTTAAATTTAATCTTCGTGCCGGTGAGGTTATGGCACTGTTAGGTGAAAACGGTGCAGGTAAATCAACACTGATGAAAATTTTGAGTGGTGTATATTCTCTGGATCAGGGAAGTTTGAAGATATTTGGTAAAGATTATGAATCACTTACACCGAGCTCGGCGCGAGAGGCCGGAGTTGCGATTATCCATCAGGAACTGAATATGTGTAAGGATCTTACAGTAGCACAGAATATGTTCCTTGGACGAGAAGAACGTAAGGGCTTCGTGTTAAATAACTCCAATATGGAAGATATCGCAAGAAAATATCTTGGAGAACTTGGAGTAGATATCAGTCCGGATGAGATCGTTGGAGAACTTCCGGTTTCCAAACAGCAGATGATTGAGATTGCAAAAGCACTTTCAATCAATGCAAAAATCCTGATCATGGATGAGCCTACATCGGCACTTACATCCCGTGAGATCGATGAACTGTTTAATATTATCCGTAAGCTGAAAAGCCAGGGATGCGGAATCGTATATATTTCACATCGTCTGGAAGAGCTTGCACATATTACAGACAGAGTTACGATCATGCGAGATGGTCACTACATAACAGAAGGTAATTTCACAGACTTTACAATGGATGAGATCATTGCCAACATGGTTGGCCGTGAGATCAAAGAGAAATTCCCTCATGTTGAGTGCGAGAAAGGCAAGAAAGTATTCGAGGTCAAGAACCTGAACGCAGGACGCCTGGTAAGAGATATCAATTTCTCGCTGTATGAAGGTGAGATCGTTGGATTTGCCGGACTTATGGGTGCCGGACGTACAGAAACAACAAGAGCTATCTTCGGTGTTGATCCGAAAGAATCAGGAACACTGATCCTGGATGGTAAAGAAATTACGATCAACAATCCGATGGATGCTATCAAAGCAGGTGTTGTACTTGCTCCGGAAGACAGAAAGAAAGACGGATTATGTACAAAACTCAGTATCCGTCATAATATTGCACTTCCAAACCTTGATCTTATCTGTGGAAAAGGCGGAGTGATCAATACAAAAGTTGAAGAAGAACTCTGTGACAAGGCTGTAGCAGACCTCACGATCAAAACTCCGAATCTGGATGTTGATGCCGGAACGTTATCCGGTGGTAATCAGCAGAAGGTCGTTGTTGGTAAATGGCTGGCGAGAAATTCAAGAGTTGTAATTTTTGATGAGCCTACAAGAGGTATTGATGTAGGTGCCAAGGTTGAGATTTATCAGCTGATGAATCAGCTGAAAAAGCAGGGAATCGCTGTTATGTTTGTTTCCTCCGAGATGCCGGAGGTTATGGGTGTGGCAGACCGGATCATCGTTATGTGTGACGGACGTATTACCGGTGAGGTAATGGCAAAAGAAACCACACAGAATGACATTCTGAAATATGCAACATCCTTTGAGAATAAACTTGGATCTCAAAGCCAGAACAACAAGGAGGAATAATCATGAAGAAAAAAAGTGGCTTTTCAAAAATTTTGGGGGCGAAGGGTGCCGGCACGGTAGTAACCGCCTTCATAGGATTAATTATTATTTATATAGCATTTGGTATTCTGAACCCGAAGGTGTTTTCACTTCTTAATATCCAGAACCTTCTTCGTTCAATGTCAAAATATCTGCTGATCGGTATCGGACAGAGTTTTGTAATGATCACAGGTAATATTGACCTGTCGATCGGTTCTGTTGTTGGTATGAGTGCTATGATCTCAGCAACCATGATGACAAAGGGAATGAACCCGGTTGTTGCAATTCTCGTAACAATTATTCTGGCACTGGTAGTAGGTGTTGTGAACGGATATCTGGTTGGTAAATTTAAACTTCCGCCATTTATCGCAACACTGGGAACCATGTTTGTAGCTCGTGGTATTGCTTACATCGTAAATAATAACAGAAATACTGACAACATCGCATCCGGAATCGGTAAAGAGGCCGGAGACAGATTCCAGAATATTTTCTATTATGGAAAAACAGCAGGAATCTTTAATACATTCTGGATTGCACTTATTGTTTTCCTTATTTTCTGGTTTTTCCTTGCAAGAACCAGATCCGGACGTCACATTTATGCAATCGGTTCTAACGTAGATGCAGCAAGACTTTCTGGTGTAGATGTAGTTAAGACAACAACAAAAGCTTACATGGTAAGTGGTTTCTGTTCCGCAGTCGTTGGATTTGTTCTTTGTGCACAGGCTGGTATGGGTAACATGGATGCAGGTAATATGTACGAAATGTACGGTGTTGCAGCAGGTGTTATCGGTGGTGTATCACCACTTGGCGGATCCGGTATCCTTCTTGGAACATTCGCAGGTGCAGGTGTATGGCAGACACTTGAAAATGGTCTGAACCTTATTCATGCACAGGTTGGCTTCCAGCGTATCATCATCGGTGTGATCGTTGTTGGTGCAGTTCTTCTTGATGTAGTTGTCCGCAGCGGTAACTTCAAAAAGAAAAAGAAATAAATTTGAATGAATCTTGATATTATATTTTGATAAAATAACACAGGAATATAAAGCAAAGAGCTTTATAATATATTAAGGGAGGTTTTTACCATGAAGAAAAAAATTTTAGCAGCAGTATGTTGTGCATCTATGATCGGATGCCTCGCAGCAACACCAGTATTAGCAGATGAGACAGTTAAGGCTGACGGAGATTACAAAATTGCACTTATCACAATGGACTCTGTAGACCAGCATTGGGTATCTCTGAAAGAGGGTGCAGAGGAAGAAGCAAAAGCTGATGGTGTTACCGTTGACTTCATGGCACCGGACGTAAAAGACGATGCAAAACAGATCGAATGTATCAACAATGCAGTAGCTGGTGGATATGATGCTATCCTTGTAGCAGCTAATAGTGAAGATGCAGTTTCCGGTGCTCTTCAGGAAGCAGTTGATGCAGGAATCAAGATTGTTTATGTTGATTCTCCTGCAAACGTAGAAGCAGAAGCTACATTCTCCACAGATAACAAAGCTGCTGGTAAAACAGCTGGTGAAGAAATGATCAAAGCTCTGGAAGACAAAGGAATTAAAGATGGAAGCATCGGTATCGTAAATATTAATACTTCCACAAATTCTACTATCCAGCGTGAAGAAGGATTCAGAGAAGCTCTTGAAGGAACAGATTATGAACTTCTTGAAACACAGTACTGTGAAGGTGATGCTGCAAAAGCTCAGACAATAGCTGAGAACTATATCACAGAAGGTGTTGTAGGTATCTTTGGTGCAAACGAAGGTGCTGCTACTGGTACTGGTAATGCAATCAAAGCATCCGGAAGCGACGAAATTGTCGGTGTTGGTTTTGATAAATCTGATACACTGAAAGGTCTTATCGAAGATGGATATCTTGTATGCACAATGGCTCAGAACCCGGATCAGATGGGTAAACTTGGTGTTCAGGCTTGCATCAAAGCTCTCAATGGCGAAGATCTTGGCGGCGAAGTAACAGATACAGGTGTATCCGTACTTACAAAAGAAGCTCTTGCAGAAGACGGTGCTGAAGAAACAGAAGAAGCAGCTGACACAGAAGAAGCTGATGATGCTGAAGAAACAGAAGAAGCAGCTGAATAATTATCAGACCTGATTATATGTAATAAGTGAATATAGGCCGTCGGTTTTTTCCGACGGCCTGTTTCAGGATTAATGAGACTTAATAAGGAGACAGAGGACATGAAAAGATCAGAAATTAACAAAGCTTTAAAAGAACTGGAAAAAATGATTGCAGATCATCAGTATTATCTTCCGAAATTTGCAAATTTCACACCGGAAGAATGGAAAACAAAAGGCCATGAATTTGATGAGATCCGTGATAACATGCTTGGATGGGATATTACCGACTATGGCATGGGAGATTTTGATAAATATGGATTTTCCCTGTTTACTATTCGTAACGGAAATATTAAAATGAAAGATAAATATAAGAAACCGTATGCAGAGAAATTCCTTTATCTGAAAGAAGGACAGTATGCGCTGAATCATTTCCACTGGTATAAGATGGAAGACATCATCAACAGAGGCGGCGGAAATATTCTGATCCGTGTATATAATTCCCTTCCGGATGAAGAAATCGATAAAGAAGGCGATGTTACCGTACATATCGATGGAGAAGTTCAGGTCGTTCCGGCTGGTACACAGGTAAAACTGGAACCAGGTATGAGCATTACGATCATGCAGGGAATGTATCATGACTTTGAAGTAGAACCAGGAACAGGCCCTGTACTGATTGGTGAAGTAAGCCAGTGTAATGACGACAATATTGATAACCGCTTTAATCCACCAGCAGGAAGATTTCCTGAGATCGAAGAGGATGAGCCACCATATCGTCTGCTCTGCAACGAATATCCGGAAGCTTCAGAAAAATAAGAATGTTTGTGAGATGACGCCGGAAGTATATTCCGGCGTTATTTAATATATGGCAGAAAGAGGTAGTTATGGTCAAACTCGTAGTAGCAGATGACGAAGAACGTGTATGCAGACTGATCGTGGCACTTGGCAATTGGGAAGAACTTGGAATTAAGGTGGTTGGTACTGCTGCAAATGGAATCCAGGCACTGGAACTTATTCGTAAAGAAAAAACAGATATTTTAATCACAGATATCAGAATGCCGGGCCTAAACGGACTGGAACTGATCGAGAAAGTTCGGGAAATATCACCGGATATAAAAATTATGATCATCAGTGGTTATGCGAATTTTGAGTATGCCCAGAATGCACTGAAACAGGGAGTGAGTGACTATCTCCTGAAGCCGATCAACAAAGATGCACTCAATGAATCACTGGCCAAAATGGTACATCAGATAGAAACTGAGAGAAGAACAGATATGGCGTTTCAGGATATCCAGAATGAACGGCGGGAAGAACTTATCAAGCTCAGAAATATGCTCCTTCATGATCTGTGTCATGACAGATCTCTTGGACTGTCGGAAGATATTCTGCGAGAGAAATATTATCTGAATGTACAGCCGGGGCTGTATCAGGTCCTTGCGATCAAGCAGGATGCTGAAGGAAACGACAGCAAAGAGGATACCATAGAACTGATCTGGCATAAGATGGAAGAAATCCTGCAAAGAGAGATCACCAAAGAATGTTATGATTTTGTAACGGCTATTGAAGGGGAATATCTCTACGGACTTATGAATTATCCTGCCAGAAACAGTGAGAAAATCCGTAAGATAGTGCGCAGCTGCTTTAATCAGATGCTTGCAAGAAACGATTATCTTGGAAAAACACAGCTTTCACTGGGCCTTGGTTCCTCTGTTAAAGAGGCAGAGAACATTAAGGGTTCTTTTGTGATTGCAAATCGTTCACTTGCTGAACGATTACTTGAGGGAAACAGCAAGATGCTGGAGGCGGATGCTTCCAATGGTGTTCTCTATGAGAAAAAACTGGTGGATAAATTCACCAGAAATCTGGGAAGTGCGCTCCAGACACTGGATGTAGAAGAAATCAGAAATACGATAAATGTTATATATAATGAAACAATGGAAACACCGGGGGTTCATGGCTGGGAGATCCTTGAAATGATAAGGCAGTGTGGAAGCATTTTTATCATGCGGCTTGATGTACCGGATAAGGCGGAACTTCAGAAGGAATTTGATAACAAATGTGATAATTGTGTAACTGTAAATGCATTGTTTACCTGTCTGCTTGATTTCATGCTCACCAAAGTAAACCAGATGATCGCACTTCGTGAAGAGGATTCTGTGAGACCGGTACGACTGGCGAAGCAGTATATCCACAATCATTATCAGGAGCAGATCACCCTGGAAGAAGTCAGTGATTATGTAGGACTGACTCCGGCATATTTCAGCGTGATGTTTAAGAAGGAAACAGAGATTGGATTTGCCAAATATCTGATCAACGAAAGGATTGAAGGTGCAAAGGATCTTTTGCGAGAATCTACATTGTCGGTTGCAGACATATGCAGAAAGGTTGGCTATAATGATCCGAAGCATTTTACGAGGCTTTTTGAAAAAAATGTCGGTGTGAAGCCCGCGGTATACAGGAAACTGTATGGATGATGAAATGATCTGGATGGATCAGGATGACTGAAATATTTGGAATGACTGAGATGGTGATAACATGAAGAAATATAAAGAAAAATTCCGATATCTGGATGCAAGGCTGAAAATATCTTTTGTTGTGGTTTGCATTCTCTCTTTTCTGCTTGTTCTGTGTCTGGACAGGGAGTGGATCTTTCCAGAGGGATTCTGGAAGATAGCTATGATTTTTCTTCCATTACTGTTAGTGGGATTTACATATCTGTGGATTTGGAAACCATACAGAAGGCTGACCAATCAGGTGCAGCGTTTTTCAGATGGCTATATATCGCTGGCAGATCTGACCGATGTAGAGGTTGCCATTTCACCGGAATTTGAACGTATGGCACGTCATATGAACAAGATCGTTACGGCAACGAGAACATTGGATATGTCGAAGCGGCAGGCACAGTACAGGGCACTGCAGAACCAGATCAATCCACATTTCCTTTATAATACATTGGAAGGGATTCGTAGTGAGGCGATCATGGCAGGACTTGATAATCTGGCAGATATGACAGAAGCACTTGCAATCTTCTTCCGTTATACCATCAGTAAGGTAGAGAATCTTGTTACAGTTGAAGAAGAACTGGAAAACTGTGCAACGTATTTTAAGATTCAGCAGTATCGTTTTGGCAGCAGAATCCATCTGGAAATCGAACAGGATGAAGAAGACTGGGATGACATTCTTCACTGCATGATCCCGAAGCTGACTTTGCAGCCGATTCTTGAGAACAGTATCATTCATGGAATCGAGCTCAAACTGGATGAGGGAAAAGTTACGATTTCCATATCCAGAACGAAATCTCGTCTTCTGATCAAAGTTTCGGATGATGGCGTTGGAATGAATCGTGAGACACTGGATAAACTGAATGCAAAACTGGGTTCCAAGGAAGAAGAGGTAAAGAATTATACGCAGCCGGAAAAAGGCGGCGTGGCACTTGTCAATGTAAACAATCGTATTCATCTTATTTTTGGAGAGGAATATGGAATGCATGTATATTCGCTTGAAAATATGGGAACCAGTGTGGAATTATCCATTCCGGTCATTTATAATGAAAATGAACTGAAAAAGAAGGATAAATAATGAAAAAAGAAATTCTTCGTTTGCAGGATGTTACATACAAAAAACAGAATACGATTATTTTTCGAAATATGACTTTTAATATACTGAAGGGTGATATCATGGGGATTATTCCGATGAATTCCTATGGGATGGATGAGCTCCTGGATGTGATTGTTAATAACCTTCCATTGTATTACGGATATGTTTATTATCAGGATAAGTGCGTAAACTCATGGAAAGAGGAGAAGCACAGTCGCAACAGAATATGCCTGATTGACAGTGAGACTTCGCTGGTTAATGGTCTTGATGTTCTGACCAATGTATTCACTCTTCGTACAGGATTTGGACAGGAAATATTGAATGAAAAAATGCTGGCTATGCAGCTGCAGCCATTTATTGATGAACTTGGAGTTTCTATTGATCCATTTATGTCTGTGGAAAAGCTTTCTGCCTATAAAAGAGTTATGGTAGAGCTTCTTCGAGCTATCGTAGCAGGATATCATCTTATCATTATCCGGGAGATCAGCACTGTTATCAGTGAAGATGAGCTTGAAAAACTGTTTGACACCATGCGGTATTACACAGGTAAAGGATTTACTTTCCTTTATGTATCGTATCACTTTGAGGAAATACAGCAGGTATGTACCAGAGCAATTCTGATGTCGGAGGGAAGTATTAATCTGATATTTGATAAAGAACAGATAAAAAAAGGGATCAGTGAAGATAATTATATTGATTATTATAATCATGTAAGCCAGCGTCTTCTGTACAGAGCACGTGGAAATGTTCCTACAGCGGAGTCACGGAAAGAAGTTCTTTATGTACGTGATATGTCAGGTAAATACCTGGAGCACTTTCAATTCAGTGTCTATAAAGGCGAATGCCTGGTAATTCAGAGTCTGGATACCAGGATGTATAATGAATTTTTGGAGATACTGGAAAAGGAAGGCGGGTTCAAAGATGTTGACATGCTTGTCGAGGGTAAAAAAGTATCAGATTACCGGACAAGAAAAATCGCATTTATGAAAGAAGAGGCAACCCAGACGATGCTTTTTGATGACCTGACAGTACGGGATAATATTTGCATAGGTCTTGATAGAAAAGCACCGAACATCTGGCTTAAGAAGAGAATCCAGAAATCTGTCCAGGAAGAGTATTATCGTATTTTCGGGGAAGATATCTTTGACTGTTATATAAATGAACTGAGTGATGAACAGAAGACCAGAGTAATTTATATGCGAATTCTTCTGGAAAAACCTGAAGTGGTATTTATGGTACAACCGTTTAAACATGCCGGTACACCACACAGGATGCAGGTGTGGGAATTACAGACACTTCTTCTTGAGAGAGGGATTTCTATTGTGATCCTGGCGATGAATATGTCGGATTCACTGACAATTGCGGACAGGGTAATACGAATCAGCCGTGTGGACGGCAAAATGGTAACAAAAGAGTTTACATACAGCCAGTTTGCAGAACTTCCAATGTCTCTGCCGTGGGTGGGCTTTTTTGACGAGTTGAAGAACAGCAAGGAGGAACTATAAGGAATGGAAGTAATTGCGGGAATTGATATCGGAGGAACCAAATGTGCGGTTTCCTTTATCCATATGAACGGGGATGAGGTAGAGTTTTTGTCAAAGGAAAAAAGACCTACGGATGAACCACATCCGGATGAGATGGTGCAGTCGTTTGTGGATGAGATTGCAGAAAAACTGAATGATCATCCGGACTGGGAGCTTGTTTCCATCGGAATTTCCTGTGGCGGTCCGTTGGACGAAGAGAAGGGACTGATCTTATGTCCGCCAAACCTTCCGCACTGGGATCATACAGATCTTTTTACACCGCTAAAGGCAAAGTTTGGAGATGTGCCGATCATGCTGCAGAATGATGCAAACGCATGTGCACTGGCAGAGTGGCAGCTTGGCGCCGGAAAAGGATGCAGAAATATGATTTTCCTTACATTTGGTACCGGCCTTGGAGCAGGACTGATTCTGAATGGTGAATTATACAGTGGTACCAATGGTATGGCGGGAGAAGCAGGACATATACGTCTGGCAGAGGATGGACCGGTAGGCTATGGCAAGGCAGGGTCTTTTGAGGGATTTTGCAGTGGTGGCGGAATTGCACAGCTGGGTCAGGTGATGGCTGAGGAAGCCCTCGACCGTGAGGAAATTCCTTCATTTTGTCAAAGTAAAGGAGAACTATTTAAAGTTAATGCCAGAACTATAGCAGAGGCTGCCGAAAAAGGGGATCCTCTGGCACTGAAGATATATGATATTGTTGCGGACAGATTGGGGCAGGGACTGGCAATACTGGTAGATCTTTTGAATCCTGAAAAGATTGTGATTGGTAGTATCTTCCTGAGACAGGAGAAGCTTTTAAGACCGCGAATGGAAAAAATACTGAATAAAGAGTCGCTTGAGCAATCTCTGTCAGTGGTGGAAGTGCTTCCGGCAGGATTAGGAGAAAAACTTGGTGATTATGCGGCTGTTTCTGTGGGCCTCCGTGCATATCAGAAAAAATAGAAAGGGTAATATAATGAATGAATTAGAAAGACTTATGAAAAGATATCCTCAGCTCGTGGGATGTCGTGAAGCTATTACAGAGACATATCAGGTGCTGGAAGAATCTTTCAGAAATGGCGGCAAACTTTTGATCTGTGGAAATGGCGGAAGTGCTGCGGACAGTGATCATATCGTCGGTGAGCTGATGAAGGGATTTAAGAAGCAGCGCCCGGTTCCAGCGGATATGAGAGAGAAACTGGGAGAAAATCTTGCGGATCATCTTCAGGGAGCACTCCCGGCAATTTCCCTGGCAGGTCACGCGGCATTATCCACTGCATTTCTCAATGACGTAGCACCGGATATGGTTTTTGCACAGCAGGTTTATGGATATGGCAATGAAAATGATGTGCTGCTTGCAATCACAACATCCGGTAATTCAGGAAATGTTTTGCATGCGGTAAAAGTGGCACAGGCTAAAAATATGAAGACGATCGGTCTTACGGGACCGAAAGGCGGTAAGCTTAAAGAAGCAGCAGATACTTGTATCTGCGTTCCGGGAAGCTGTACAGCGGATATTCAGGAACTGCACCTCCCTGTGTATCATGCACTGTGTGCAATGCTGGAAGAGAGGTTTTTTGAGTAAAAGGATTTAAAATGTTTTATTAGATAATAGTATAATTTGTTTACATGCAAAAAGGCACAACTGACAGAGAATAATCTGTGGGTTGCGCCTTTTTTATTATGTTTATTAAAGAAATTAAAGAACAGTGTAAGCTCCGTCGATAAGGATATCAGCACCGGTTGTGTATCCGGCAGATTCACTGCAGAGCCAGATAATTGCACCACAGAGTTCTTCAGGTTTAGCCATGCGATGCATCGGGAACATTGGCTGCCATGCTGCCATAAGTTCTGGTTCAACGAAGTCAGGATCTACAGACATTGGAGTTGCGACATATCCCGGGCTGACAGAATTAACACGAATATTTTTGTCAATCCATTCAATTGCAAGACTCTTGGTCATGTGGATAACGCCTGCTTTGGATGCATTATATGCTGCCTGGCACTGAGGAACATTTACAATGTGTCCGGACATGGATGCAATGTTAACCATACTTCCTTTGAAGTTATTTTCAATCATAACACGAGCTGCTTCGCGGCATACGATATATTCACCGGTAAGGTTAATGTCCAGACATTCTCTCCATTCTTCAACAGTTGCCTCAAAAGCGTCTTTATGGTAGCAGACACCTGCATTATTGACAACAATATCAAGTCGTCCATAGACTTCCATAATCTTTTCCATGCCTTTTCGTACACTGGATTCGTCTGTGGCATCGGCAATGATATCAAGAGCTTTTCCGCCTTCAGATTCAATCAGTTTTACTGTTTCTCCGGCACCGGAACGGGAAAAGATAGCAATATCAGCTCCGCAACGAGCAAGCTCGCGGCAGATTACCTGCCCGATACCACGTCCACCACCTGTTACAAGTGCAACTTTGCCTTCAAGTGAAAATAAATCTTGTAAATAATTGTTTTTCATGAGTCAATACCTCGCTGTTTTTATTTATTCAGATTCTTCCTCAGCATCTTCTGCGGAATTATCAGTTGATTCTTCTGTTGTTTCCTCGCTTTCTGAGTCATCAGACTGCTCATCAAGAATAGATTTTGCACTGCCAGCTTCATATCCGTGAGATTTGGCTTCGTCTTCTGTAATCTGTCCCTGGTCAATGTACATCTGGATAAACTGATCTACGTTATCAGATGTGCAGAGAAGAGAATCTACAGATGTATTGACAACTGTTTCTGCACCGGTCAGAAGGTCGTAAGCTGCTTTTAGATTAGCTGCTGCAAGTGCCGGTGGATTCTGGTATACTGCCGCAGTATAAACACCATCCTTGATTTCGAGAACAGTTTTAGCAAGACAGTCTACAGAATAAACAAGCATTCCATCATACGTATCATCATCTTTTACTGCTTCATAAGCACCGTTTCCGAGAAGATCGGCTGTCGTCAGCATACAATCAATGCGTCCGTAAGATGTAGCCCAGTCTTCCATTGTAGCCATGGCAGCTGCTTCTGTTGCTTCTTCTTCCATGTAATCACCGATAATTTTAACATCATCTCGTTTATCTATAAATTCATCTTTAATCGCGTTGTAACGTGATGTGGTGTGGAAGTTACCAGGCATACAGTTAAGAATACCTACAGTACCGCCTTCTGGAACTGCTTCTGCTGCAAGTTTTGCAATTGCTTCACCCTGAGCATAAGGATCACCGTCAACCCATGATCCGCCTTCAAGTTCACGAATTGCTGCGTTTGTAGTAATGCAGAAAATACCGGCATCTAATACTTTCTGACAGTAAGGTTGTTGAAGATTACCATCATTAGGCTGTACGATGATACAGTCATATTTTTTTGTGATACAGTCTTCAATAATAGAGTTTTCTTTTTCACTGTCAGCCTGGGAATCGAATGTATCCAGTGTAAATGTGTCAGCGTAGTCTTCGGCCTGTTTGGTGAACTGGTTTACCAGTTCTGCTGCAAACGGATCAGACTGATTTCGGGTAATATAAGCTACCTTAAATCCACCGTCTTTTTCAGCGGCCATTGCGACACCTGGAAATGCTGTTACTGCAAGAGACCCACCCAATACTGCTGCACATAACACCTTTGCGATTCGTTTTTTCATTTTGCTACCTCCTGTTTTAAATTATTTTCTTTTTTATAAAGTGTTCCTTTAAGAACAAATTATTTTCCTTTTTTGTATGTCTGACGAGATTTTGAAGTAATATCCCAGATAACTGCGAATGCAATGATTGCACCTTTTACAATCTGCTGGATATAAGAGTCGATTGACATAAGGTTCATAACGTTACCAAGGAAACCAACAACAAAAGCACCGATTACAGTACCCCATGGAGTACCGATGCCGCCTGTAAAGCTTGTTCCGCCTACGATTGTTGCTGTAAGACCATCCATCTCATATCCGGAAGCACCTGCAGGGAGACCGCCGTTTACACGTGACATGAACAGAACTGCTGCAATACCAACCAATATACCATTGAAAAGATATGCTTTCATGGTAACCATTTTCGTATTGATACCGGCTGCATTAGCAGCTTCTGCATTACCACCTACTGCATAAGTGGAACGTCCCCAACATGTATGACGCATCATATATGCCATCAGAATAAAAATGCAGAACATGAAGATAACAGGAATTGGTATTACACCGATAGAACCTTGACCAACAATAGTATAATTGCCAATTTCGTAAATATTTTGACCATTTGTAATGTACAGTGCCGCACCTCTGGCCATTGTCTGAGTGGCAAGTGTTGCAATAAAAGCAGGTGTCATAAATTTAGTAACCATTAATCCATTAAGGAAGTTAACTGCAACAGATACAACAATTGCCACGATAAAAGCAAGCGCCATACTCTGTGTGGATTTGTAAGTCATGACTGATAATACACCGGCAAGTGCAATTACGGAACCGCAGGATAAGTCTAGCTGACCACATATAATCAAAATCATCTCACCAAAAGCAAGAATAATGATTACTGACTGCTGTCTACAGACATTGATCAGATTGTTTGCGGTTAAGAAACTACTGTTAGCGAAAGTACATGCAATCATTATTACGATTAAAACAAGCACAATGCTATATTTGGATAATATTTTGCGATAATCAAATTTATTTTCTGTCATTTGGATGCTACCTCCTCTGTGTGTTCCATATTTGATACTGCCAGCTGCATAATAGATTCCTGAGAAAATTCAGAACGTGATAGCATACCGGCAATACGACCTTCGCTGACAACGTAAATTCTGTCACAAATACCGATCAGTTCAGGCAATTCAGATGAAATCATGATGATACCTTTTCCCTTGGAAGCAAATGAATTCATTAATTCATAGATTTCTCTTTTGGCACCTACGTCAATACCTCTGGTAGGTTCATCTGTGATCAGAATATCAGGATCACAGAGAAGCCATTTAGCAAGAATGACTTTTTGCTGATTACCACCACTTAGATTGGCTATTTTAGTATCAAGATTTGGCGTTTTTACATTCATGCTTTTACATGCATCTGAAGAAATTTTGGTTTCGACATCTGAATGAAGGCGTCCTCCATAGATGATTTTATTCATCGAAGCAAGAGTAGTGTTATATTTGACACTTAATATAGGAACAATTCCAGTTCGGCGCCGATCTTCAGTTAACATTGCAAGTCCATTCTTGATGGCTTGTCGAACATTTTTAATAACAACTTCTTTTCCTTTGATAGTGATAGTACCAGAAGAGTAAGGATCCAGACCAAATACGGATCGCATGATTTCTGTACGACCGGCACCCATCAAACCAGCAAATCCGATGATTTCTCCGGCATGTACATTAAAGTTTATATTGTTGAAGATTCCTGGTTGAGTAAGATTTTCTACCTTGAGAATTTCCTCACCTATAGGAATGTCTTCCTTAGGATATTGATTTTCAATCTTACGTCCGACCATGCATTCTACAACCTGATCCATTGTCCAGTCTTTGACATCTTTTGTGATTACTGATTTACCATCTCTGAAAACAGTAATTTCATCAGCAATCTGAAATATTTCTTCCATTTTATGAGAAATATAAATAATGCTTGTTCCGCGTGCTTTCAGTTCAGCTATTTTCTTGAAAAGAACAGCCACTTCTTTGGTCGTGATTGCGGATGTTGGTTCGTCCATGATAATGATTTTTGCATCATAGCAGACTGCTTTAAGAATCTCGATCATCTGAATATCTGAGACACTCAGGCTTCTTAATTTGACATCAGGTGAATAAGGAAGTCCTTCCTGGGCAAGTAGATCCTTTGTTTTTTTACGAACTGATTTCCAGTCTATTTTACAGTTTTTTCGTGGCCAGTTACCGAGACACAGATTTTCTTCTAATGTCATATCTGGCACATATGATAATTCCTGGAAAATCATTGCAATGCCATTTGCCTTTGCATGAATAGGACTTTTGATTTCTACTTTTTTTCCATTCAGAAATAAATCACCCTCATCTGCTTGGTAAATGCCATCGATGATTTTCATTAGAGTGGATTTTCCAGCACCATTTTCTCCGCATAAAACATGAACTGTTCCTTCTTTTAACGAGAAGTTTACATCATCTAAGGCTTTGACACCTGGAAAACTTTTGGAGATATGCTGCAGTTCTAATACTGTTTGTGTACTACTCATCAATACACCTCCGTTTTCTGTGATTTTAATAATATTGAATTGTAAAATAGTTTTATAAAAACTGTTTGTAAAAGTTTTGTATGAATTGAATTATAAGACTGACTGAATGAAAAGTCAATAAATTAAAAGTTTAACAATCAATTTTGTGAAAATAGCACAAAAAATGCCGATATATTTTGATGAGCATACCTGTTGACTTATAATCCTTGCTGATGTATTATGATAGTACTTTAAGAAAAGTAATTTGCAAAAGATACATAAAATAATATGGAGGTAAAATGATTATGGAAGGTAAAATGAAAGTTGCTGTTATGGAAGGCGTTGGAAAGATGGGCTTTACTGAGAGACCAATCCCAACACCTAAGGATGATGAAGTATTAGTAAAACTTGAATATGTAGGAATTTGTGGTTCCGATCTACATTATTATGAACACGGAAGAATTGGTGATTATATAGTAGAACCTCCTTTTGTGTTAGGTCATGAGCCTGGTGGAACAGTCGTTGAGGTTGGTAAAGATGTGAAGCATCTCAAAGTTGGTGACAGAGTTGCGCTTGAGCCGGGCAAAACATGTGGACATTGTGAATTCTGTAAAACTGGAAGATACAATCTCTGTCCGGATGTTATTTTCTTTGCAACACCGCCTGTTGATGGTGTGTTCCAGGAGTATGTAGCACATGAGGCTGGTCTTTGCTTTAAACTTCCAGATAATGTAGATACTATGGAAGGAGCATTAATTGAGCCTCTGGCAGTTGGTTTCCATGCTGCAAAACAAGGCGGAGCTGCAATGGGACAGACTGCAGTAGTTACAGGTTCTGGATGTATTGGCCTTGTTACTATGATGGCGTTAAAGGCATTAGGTGTTGATAAGGTTTATGTGGTTGACATCATGCAGATGCGACTTGATAAAGCTATAGAATTGGGCGCTACCGGTGTAATCAATGGAAGAGAAAAAAATACGGTAGAAGAATTGCTGAAACTTACTAATGGAAGAGGTGTTGATCTTGCTATTGATACTTCCGGCACAGAAATCTGTGTAAAACAGGGAATGGAAGCTCTCGTTAAAGGTGGAACACAGGTACTGGTTGGATACAGTGCATCTGGTGATATGAATCTACCAACAAGTTTGATCTGCGATAAAGAAATTACTATTAAATCAGTATTCCGTTATCGTCATATTTATCCATTGGCAATTCAGGCAGTAGCTGAGGGAAAGGTAAATCTGAAAGGAATCGTTACTAATATTTTTGAGTTAGATGATATTCAGAATGCAATGGATAAAAGTGTAAATGAGAAAGCGGATATTGTCAAATCTGTAGTAAAAATCAGCTGAATATATATTGAGCCAATTAATGTAATTGTGCATGGCAGGCTGAAAGGCCTGCCTTGTGTTATCTGAAATATTTTTTTGTAAATTTTGTATTCGAAATTTTTCTTAAAATAGTATTATTAGATTCTAGACACATAAGACAAGATATTGGCATAAAATAATAATATATTGGTAATTTTAAATACGCTAAACTTGTTGATATGTATGTGATTTGATATAATAATCTTATACGTGCGTAAAGGGACAGTAATAAAATATTACCTAAGGAGAAGAAGAATTTGGCGAGTGCAATTGAAATTAAACAAAAAAACAGAAAGAATGTCCTTCGTGTTATTTATGAAGAAAAGAAAATTTCAAAAGCAGAGATTTCGAAACGATTAGGGCTTAGTATGCCCACAGTAACTCAAAATCTTTCAGAACTGTTTGATAAAGAACTTATTTGTATAAATGGCACATTTGATTCAACTGGGGGACGAAAAGCCAAGGCGATTGGATTTAATGCAGATGCCAGATTTGCAATTGGAATAGATATAACCAAGAATCATATCAGCGGAGTACTGATTAATTTATATGGTGAAATTGTATATTCGGTACGGTTAAGATTCAGATTTGAGGAAAGTGATATATATTACAGAGAAATTGCAAAACTGATATCTCATGTAATGGAAAAAGGAATGGTAGGGGCAACTTCTATTCTTGGAGTTGGGGTCAGCATACCAGCAATTATAGCGGAAGACGGAAAGACAGTAACTTATTCATCAATTATAGCGGCTACCAATCTTTATGAAGATCTGAAAGATTATATTGATTTTCCATATGTTATGATGAATGATGCCAATGCTGGTGGATATGCTGAACTTTGGCATGCAAAAATGGTAAAAAATATGATCTATCTTTCTCTCAGCAACAGTGTTGGTGGAGCTGTTCTGATGAACAACGAGATCTACTATGGTGACAGGATGCATGGTGGTGAGTTTGGTCACATGACATTGGAAATCAACGGAAAGCAGTGTTACTGCGGACGAAAAGGATGTGCAGACGTATATTGTAATGCACAGAATCTTTCAAACCTCACGGATGGTGATTTGGGTAAATTTTTCGAACTTGTTGATACAGGTGACAAAAAATACGTTGATGAATGGAACAAATATATGCAGTATCTTGCAGTGATGATTAACAATATATATAACATTCTTGACTGTGATGTGGTTCTGGGCGGTTATGTTGGTGGATATATAGAAAAATATCTGGATGAATTAAGACATCTTGTTTCTCAAAGATGTACATTTGTTACAGATGGAAGCTTTATTAAACCATGTTTCTTCAAACACGAGTCATCAGCTGTAGGTGCAGCACTGTATTTTGTAGATAAATTTATTGAAGAAATCTAAGGAGGTACAATTATGGAATGGGCAGAAAATTTTAAGGGATTACAGCATATTGGTATTCCAACTAATGATATGGATAAAACTGTTGAGTTTTATAAAAAAATTGGATTTGAGGTAGCACATGAAACAAAAGATGGAGATGTGAGAGTTGTATTTTTGAAGCTCAGGGATCTGATTTTGGAAACATATGAAAATAAAGAAGCAGCATTGTGTGACGGTGCAGTGGACCATATTGCATTTGATGTTGTTGATATTGAAGAAGCATATAAATTTATTACCGGACTACAGATCAAGATTCTGACAGAAATCACATTCCTTCCGTTCTGGGAAAAAGGAGTAAAATTCTTTATAGCGCAAGGACCAAATTTGGAAAGACTTGAATTTGCTCAGCATATAAAATAAAGTAATCATCAGCCCTGATAAAGATTGATATCAGGGCTGATTAAGGTTATAATTGAATTGCAATTTGTATTGCATATTTATAACACAAGGAGGTATTTTTATGGACAAAAAGAAAGCAATAGCAGCTGGCCACATCTGTCTTGACATCACCCCGGCTTTTAAGAGTAAAGAAGAAAAGTCAATCAAAGATCTTTTTAGACCGGGACAGCTGATCGCGATGGATGCGGCCAAAGTAAGTCTTGGTGGATCGGTATCCAACACTGGGATCGGTATGAAACGTTTGGGCGCGGATGTAGAACTTATGGGAATGGTCGGCAATGATGCATTCGGTCAGATGGTTCTCAATGAACTGGAGAAATATGATATTTCACCGGACAGTATGATTGTAAGAGATGGTGTGGGTACTTCATATTCAGTAATCCTCGCTCCGGCAGGAATCGACAGAATATTCCTTCACTGTTCAGGAGCTAATGATACATTTACGCTCGATGATATTGATCTTGAAAAAGTAAAAGAAGCAAATCTGTTTCACTTTGGATATCCGTCGCTGATGCGCATGATGTATATCGATGGAGGTAAAGAACTGGTACGTCTTCTGAAAGCAGTACATGAGTTGGGAGTTGCGGTATCTGTTGATATGGCGATGTTTGAAGAAAGTACTGAGGCAGGAGCTCAGGACTGGAATGAAGTTCTGAAATCAGTGATTCCATATATTGATTTCTTTGTACCGAGTATTGAGGAACTTTGTATTATGCTGGATCGTGACCGTTATCATGAATGGAATGAAAGAGCGCAGGGAGCTGACGTTACAAATTTCCTTGATATCGAAAAAGATGTCAGACCATTGGCAGATAAACTTCTTTCATACGGAGCAAAAGTGATTCTTATCAAATGCGGAACTCCGGGTATCTATTTCCGCACAGCTGATAAAGAACAGCTTATTAAAATCGGTGGTGGAATCGGAGAAGAAATCGCAGATTCATGGTCCGATCAGGAAGCATTTGAAAAAAGTTATCTGGTTGAAAAAGATAAAGTCGCTTCCGGAACAGGTGCAGGAGATACAACAATCGCAGCTTTCTTAAGTGCTATACTTGCAGGAAAAGACTGGCAGGATGCACTTCATCTGGCAACTGCTACAGGAGCTCTCTGTGTACAGACATACGATGCACTCAGTGGAATCATACCTCTTGAAGATGTGCAGAAAAAGATTGACGCCGGATGGGAGAAAAGAAAATAAATTTTTTTCAATTAATAGTTTTTTTGATAAACTTTTAATTGAATTCATGATGGTTTGTTATTATAATTAGAGACAGAGATAAAAAACTCAAGAGGAGGAAACAAGATGTTAGTTAACATGAATGACGTGCTCTATCCGGCAAAAAAAGGTAAATACGCCGTAGGCCTTTTTAACGCAGTAAACCTGGAACTGGCACGTGGAATCATTGCAGCAGCAGAAAGTTCTCAGTCACCGGTTATCATGGGAACAGCGGAAGTACTTCTTCCATACGGACCACTGGAGGAGGTTTCCTATTACCTTATCCCTATGGCTAAGAAAGCAAATGTTCCGGTTGTTATCCATCTGGATCATGGCCTTAAGAAAGAAACCTGTCTGAAAGCACTGGAACTTGGATTCTCATCCATTATGTACGACTGCTCTACAGATTCTTATGAAGATAATGTAAGAAAAGTTAAAGAGATGGCAGACATCGCGCACTCTTATGGGGCAACCATCGAGGGTGAGCTTGGACATGTAGGAGATAACCCGGATTCTGCAGAGGGAAGCTCTCATATCAATCCGGCTGACTTCTATACAGATCCTAAAATGGCCAAAGACTTTGTTGACAAAACTGGTGTAGATGCTCTTGCAATTGCAGTAGGAACTGCTCACGGAGCATACAAACTTCCGCCAAAACTTGATTTTGAACGTATTCATACAATTGCAAACACTGTAGACGTACCGCTTGTTCTTCATGGTGGTTCCGGACTTACAGACAACGACTTCAAACGCGCAATTCAGGAAGGTATCAGTAAGATCAATATCTTCACAGATATCAACGTTGCAGCAGTAGAAGCTGAGTTCCGTAAATTCGAAACTATGAATAAAGGTATCATTGATCTGATCCCGGCAGCAGTAGAAGCAGTAAAACAGGAAACATTAAAGAAAATGATGCTCTTCTCCAGCAATGGAAAAGGCACATTAAATCAGCCATCCCAGGATGAGCTTGTAAAAGCTGTTGTTCAGGAAGTTCTCAGAGAACTTGGCAGGAAATAATTACATAATATAAAAAGGTGCGCCGTAAGGCGCACAACAAAAATACAGCAGGTGAATTGCTCACCTGCTGTATTTTTTAACTTTTTTGAGGGGGGAGATAGAGAGTGGTTATTCATCTATCCAAAATCTATTATAAGGAAGAAATATGTTCAAAGTGTGTACTAATTCTAAAAGAAATCTAAAAATGGTAAAGAAAAATTAAAGAAAATCTATAATTTTTACAGCGTATTGTAGTTTCACAGAAAAAATGGTAGAGTGTAAACACCTGCTGAAAGTCAGCAGATAATATCGCAGGGATTCCGGTTCTGGGAATCCATTTTCAAATGTCATTTCGACAACTATTCCAAAGAAGAAAACATAATAAGTTCAGAAAGGGGAGATGCCTATGCCCTGACAGATTTACATCCAGTTTACTTTGTTGAGAGAGGCTGCCGGAGAGGAAAAGGTAGCAAAGAGGAGTTCGCAGATGAATTTTAATATGAAAAACAGAATATGGAAAAATTTAAGTGCAATGAGTATGGCCTTTTTCATGACAGGAATGGTTCTTGGAGGATGTGGACAGACAACAGTTTATGCGGCAGAAGTGGCGTATGAAAGTGTGGAATTTGAAGAGCATTCTGAAACAGAAGAGACAGGGATAGAAGAAGCCGGAATAGAAGAAGCCGGAACAGATGAATCTGATCCGGATGAAATACAATCAGAAGAAAATGCAGAAGAAACTGAACCTGAAGAGACGGAAGATTCCGAAGAGAAGGATCAGGATAAGGCCAATCTGTCTGATGGTAAATCGGAAGAAGAGGATAAAGAAAACGAGAATAAAAAGAAAACACCGAACTTTACGGTTAGCGTAGTCACAGATGAAAGTACAGTAAAAGCAGGAAGCGACCTGGTATATACGGTGACACTGGAAAATACAGGTGATGTAATGTTGAAAAACATACAGCTGCGGGCATTGTTTTCAAACCAGAATCTGCAGGGCGAGTGGTCCGGGGATAATTTAGAACAGCTAGATGTCGGAATTAAGAAAGAACTGTATCTGACAGTGAGACTTCCAGAGAATCAGGAGTCGGCTGTTTCTGTGAAAATTATGGCATCTGCAGAAGTGGAGATGACAGAAGCAGATACGGAGGTTGCTGTAGTCAACAGAGAGGCATCCCTTGATACAGAAATTATCCCACTGAAAGCCTCTTTTGAAGTAACTAAGACAGCTGACCGTTCCGTTGCAGTGCCTGGAGATAAGATCCTGTTTCAGATCTGCATTCGAAATACCGGAGAGCGGACACTGCATTCTGTAGTTACGACAGAACGTTTTCAGCTTGGAAATGTACCGGTACAGTTTTTAGAAAAAGAGGGAGTCGTGCTGAATAAGTCAAAGACGAAAGCGCGTATCGAAAAGATTGAACCTGGCAAAGCAGCAGGCCTGCAGGCAATGGTAACATTGCCGGAAAACCTAAAAGAACAGGAACTTTTGAATGAAGTAACCGTGACGACACTGGAGACAGGGGAACAGGTGATGACTTCTCAGGCAAAAATTCAGATCAGGGTAGATGAAGAGGTGGAAACAGAAGATGCAGACAGAACATCTGTGGATATGGATAATAGCGCAGTTTCCCATACGGGAGAGAGTTATCCGGCCTCTACACATCCAAAAACCGGAGATCCGTACCAGCCGTTTCTGTGGCTGGCAATGATCCCCGGTTCTATGCTGGTTGCGGGCTGGATCCGCAGACGGATGTAATTACAATTACAGAATATCGATATGTTCTCCGGCAAGTGCTTTGTTCATACTGCGGACAGCACAGAACTTACCGCACATACTGCAGGTATCACTGTGGTCATCTTCCGGAAGACGGTCATCACGGATAGCTTTGGCTGTTTCCGGATCAAGAGCACAGTCAAACTGTGCATCCCAGTCAAGGACACGGCGGGCATCTGCCATCTTGTCATCGATATCTCTTGCATGCGGGATTCCTTTGGCAATATCTGCCGCATGGGCTGCAATCTTGGAAGCAATAATTCCCTGTTTGACATCTTCTACATTCGGAAGAGCCAGATGTTCTGCCGGTGTTACATAGCAGAGGAATGCGGCTCCGTTCATGGCTGCAACAGCACCACCGATCGCAGCAGTGATATGGTCATATCCAGGTGCGATATCTGTAACGAGAGGTCCGAGTACATAGAATGGCGCTCCCATGCAGATGGTCTGCTGAACTTTCATGTTGGCAGCAACCTGATCAAGCGGCACATGACCTGGTCCCTCAACCATGACCTGTACGTTATGAGCCCATGCACGTTTGGTAAGCTCTCCAAGACGTACCAGCTCTTCAATCTGGCATACATCAGTGGCATCAGCCAGACAGCCAGGACGACATGCATCTCCAAGAGAAATAGTAACGTCATGCTCTTCACAGATGTCCAGAATTTCATCGAAGTATTCATAGAACGGATTTTCTTCACCGGTCATGCTCATCCATGCAAATACAAGGCTTCCACCACGGCTTACAATGTTCATTTTACGTTTGTGTTTTTTGATCTGCTCGATGGTCTTTCTTGTGATTCCGCAGTGGAGAGTAACAAAATCAACACCGTCCTCAGCATGAAGGCGAATTACGTCGATGAAATCATGAGCAGTCAGTTCAGAGAGATCGCGCTGATAATGAATGACACTGTCGTATACCGGAACGGTTCCGATCATTGCAGGACATTCATGTGTCAGTTTCTGGCGGAACGGCTGTGTATTGCCGTGGCTGGAGAGGTCCATGATCGCTTCTGCACCGAGATCTACTGCCTTCATAACTTTCTGCATTTCGATATCATAATCTTTGCAGTCTCTGGATACACCAAGGTTTACATTGATCTTGGTGCGCAGCATGCTGCCGACACCTTCCGGGTTCAGGCAGGTATGATGTTTGTTGGCACAGATCGCTACTTTACCTTCGGCAACCAGTTCCATCATTTTTTCAACCGGCATGTGTTCTTTTTCTGCAACAGTTTTGATCTGAGGGGTTACGATGCCTTTGCGTGCGGCATCCATCTGTGTTGTATAAGTTGGCATATGGTATATTCTCCTTCTATGTAAATGATAATTTTTATTGTGTTTTTCCAAGGGTGTGGTCCAGTGGACCAGAACCATGTCCGAGATCCAGCTGTGCCTTCAGGGCATCAGTCAGATACTGCTTGGAACGGCGCACAGAATCTTCAAGAGAAAATCCTCTGGCAAGATTTGAGGCAATCGCACTGGAAAGTGTGCAGCCGGTGCCGTGAGTATTTGGATTGTTGATGCGTTCACCATGCAGCCAGATGCCATGTCCGTTTGTATAAAGAAGGTCATTTGCATCGTTGATGCGATGGCCGCCTTTCAGAAGGACAGAAATGTGAAAGCTTTCATAAAGTTTGTGAGCAGCTTCTTCCATAGAGTCAGCATTTGTGATTCGCAGTCCGGTGAGCGCTTCAGCTTCTGGAATATTGGGTGTGATGATCTCTGCAAGAGGAAAGAGTTCCTTCTGAAGTGTTTGCTCGGCATCTTTGTCCATCAGACGATGTCCGCTGGTGGAGATCATAACAGGATCCAGTACGATATGGTGTGCATGGTACTGCTGTAATTTGACAGCAACGTGATGCATGATCTCAGCGGATGAGAGCATGCCGATCTTAACTGCATCAGGAAAAATGTCAGTAAAGATGCAGTCCAGCTGGTTGTCAAGAAATTCCGGAGAGGTTTCCTGAATTCCGTAAACACCGGTTGTGTTCTGGGCGGTCAGAGCTGTGATCGCACTCATGGCATAGACTCCGTTCATGATCATGGTCTTGATATCTGCCTGAATGCCGGCACCACCACTACAGTCGCTTCCGGCAATCGTTAATACTGTTTTCATAATCGTGTTATTCCTTATTGTTTTGTTGAGATTTACAGTTTTTGCAGTTCCGTAAGAAAATGTCTGACGGCTTCGGCTTTGTTATCAGGTTTAAAAAGTCCGCTGACAACGGCGGCACCGGAAATCCCACTTCCTGCAAGAAGATAAAGGTTGTCAGCAGTAACACCGCCGATTGCAACAACCGGAATTTCTACAGCCTGACAGATCGCTCGCAGAGTTTCGACAGGAAGTTGTGTGACGTTGGTTTTAGTGGTGCTTCCGAAGACTGCACCGCAGCCTATGTAGTCTGCTCCGGCATTCTGGGCTGCAAGTGCTTCTTCGACATTATGGGCACTTCCGCCGATGATAAAGTCAGGCCCGAGAAGCTGACGTGCTTTCTGGATGCCCATATCAGAAAGTCCGACATGAACACCGGAAGCATTTGCTTTCTGTGCAAGATCCGGGCGGTCATTGATGATCAGTGGAACATTGTAACGTTCACATATTTCTTTTAAAAGGGCGGCTTCCTGAAGGATTTCTTCGTCAGAAGCATTTTTTTCACGAAGCTGGACACAGCTGACACCTGCGCGAAGGAGTTCCTCGGTAACGGATGCAAGTGTTTCATCGGGTTTCAGCCAGCTTCGGTCTGTAACAGCATACAGTTTCAGCTGTTCTGGTGATATTTTCATAGGTCTTTCTCCAATATCTGATCAGAATTTATGTTTCGAGGTGTACATTAATTTCTCTTCCAGTACATCAAAAAGATGTACATGAAAACTTCCAATGCCGGATTTTTCTGCGTCTGTTCGTCTGCCCGCTTCAAGGGCAGTTTCACGCCAGAGTGCTCCGGCGGCACGGACCGCATCAAATGCAGAAGTGTCCGTACACAGAAATAATGTGCAGAGTGCAGAAAGCATACATCCGCCACCGGTGATTCGTCGAATCCTGGAGTCACCGCCGGTCAGAATCTGTGTCTGCTTTCCATCAGACACCACATCCTCTTTGCCCGTGATCAGAACTGTGCAGTTGAGAAGAGATGCCGCCTGCCCTGCAATCAGACAGACATCACGTTCCGCCATCTGCAGGGAACTTTCTACACCGCCGTGTTTCTCGGGACTGTCGGTATCCGAAAAAAGAGAACATAGAACAACGGCTTCTTCCTGATTACAGCGAACAGCAGTCGGATGAACGGCTTGAAGAAGTTTTTGCAGCTCTTTTCTTCGAAATGTGCTGGCACCGGCGCCGACCGGATCCAGGACGACCGGGTGGCCAAGGGCATTTGCCTTCTGTCCGGCAAGGATGCAGGCCTGTATTTTGGCAATGTCCGGTACTCCGGTATTCAGAAGGGTTCCATGACAGAAAGAAGTGATTTCTTCGACTTCCTGTTCATCCTGTCCCATTACGGCACTTCCGCCGGCTGCAAGCAGTAGATTGGCAACATCCTGCATGGTTACCGGATTAGTGAGACAATGAATCTTGGGAGCATTCTGGTGAATGCAGAAAGAAATTTCTTCTATATTATTAAGTGACATAAATTATCTCCTGGCGGCAAGAAATACCTGGCTTTTTTCAAAAACACGAAGCAGGATAAAGGCCAGTACACTTCCGGTAAATGTTGAGATAAAAAACGGGATCATGTATACGGTGAATCCGGCCGGGGCAAGTCCCATGAGAAGTTTGGCTACCGGATAGGCTGCAAGACCTCCGAGGATTCCGGTTCCCAGTGCTTCTGCAACACAGGTAAGACTTAATTTGCGGGTGAGTCGGAAGACCAGACCACAGCATAAGGCGCCAACCATGCTTCCGGGAAAGGCAAGAAGACTGCCGATTCCTAGCAGGTTGCGGATCAGACTTGCACAAAAAGCAATGCCGATTCCCCACCATGGGCCAAGCATGACTGCTGCAAAGACATTGACCATATGCTGGACCGGAGCACATTTGCTTCCGGCAACAGGAACGCTGATCAGACTTCCGGCAACAGCAGCTGCTGTCAGTACACCTGCAATGGCCAGCTTCTGAGTGGATGTTGTTTCTTTTGTGTTCATTTTGAGTAAACCTCCTGTTCTACCTGATGAGGGATGAGCCATTGACAGCTTCTTAAAAATCTGATAACAAAAAAGAAGATACCGCAGGGGTACCTTCGTTCAATGTGTCTGGTATTTCCCTACGTTGGCATTATCCAAATCAGGTTAAGGGTCGAAACCAATCAGTTTCCTCTCAGCCGGCTTCAGCCAGCTCCCCTATTTTGTAATTTTACTTTCCTATTATACTGCCAGTTAAAGAAGATGGCAAGACTATATTCAGTGATGTTTTGTAAAAAAGCAGAAAAGCAGAAAAGGAAGACAAAATCTACAAACATTGAAAAGAGAATCTGTTTGTGCTATTCTGTAATGGAGTATATATCCCGAGGCAGAGGAGGACAATATGAAAGTATCAACATTATTGGAAGGTTTGAAATATATCTGTTGTCAGGGCAGCACAGAACAGGAAGTCTCTACAGTTGTATATGACTCCCGCAAAGTAGAAGAAAATTCCCTGTTTATCTGCATTCGCGGTGCGGTTGTAGATGGACACAAATTTGTACCGGATGTGATCAGGAAAGGTGCGAAGACACTCGTTGTTGAGGAAGAGGTAGAAGCGCCGGAAGATGTAACTGTGATCAAAGTTGCAGATACCCGTTATGCGATGGCCTTTATTTCTGCTGCATATTTTGGACATCCGGCGGAGAAACTGAAAACGATCGGAATTACCGGAACCAAAGGAAAAACTAC
The DNA here is from genome assembly GCF_020558815.1 of Blautia sp. 210820-DFI.6.14. Taxonomy (NCBI): domain Bacteria; kingdom Bacillati; phylum Bacillota; class Clostridia; order Lachnospirales; family Lachnospiraceae; genus Blautia; species Blautia sp. 210820-DFI.6.14. The sequence goes on along the minus strand of NZ_JAJCKS010000001.1, from coordinate 187,583 downwards.
CACAACATATATGGTAAAATCCATTCTCGAAAATGCAGGATACAAAGTTGGACTGATTGGAACCATCGAAGCGATCATTGGAGAAGAATCCATTCCGGCAAGCAACACAACTCCGGAATCTTATCTGGTGCAGGAATATTTTCGTAAAATGGTAGATGCAGGATGTGACTGTGTAGTTATGGAAGTTTCTTCACAGGGACTGATGCTTCACCGTACACAGGGATTTGTTTTTGATTATGGTATCTTTACCAATATTGAACCAGATCATATCGGACCAAACGAGCATAAGGATTTTGATGATTATCTCAGATGCAAATCTATGCTGCTCCGGCAGTGTCGTGTGGGAATCGTCAACAGAGATGATGAACACTTTGAGAGAATTATCGAAGGGCATACCTGTCAGCTGGAAACTTACGGATTTTCTCCGGAAGCTGATCTGCGTGCAGAAGATGCACATATGGTAGGCGGCAAAGGATATCTCGGTATCTCTTATCAGCTGAAAGGACTGATGGAATTCCCGGTTGAAATTGATATTCCGGGTAAATTCAGTATTTATAATTCACTGACTGCAATCGCAATCTGTCGTCATTTCAATGTATCACAGGAAAACATCATCAAGGCACTGAAAGTGGCGAGAGTCAAGGGTCGTATCGAGGTGATCAAAGTTTCTGATGAATTTACATTGATGATCGACTATGCACATAATGCAATGGCACTGGAGAGTCTGCTTACTACATTAAGAGAATATCATCCGCATCGACTGGTCTGCCTGTTTGGCTGTGGAGGAAACCGTGCAAAATCCCGCCGTTATGAGATGGGAGAGGTCTCTGGCAGACTGGCAGATCTGACGATCATCACATCCGATAACCCGAGATTTGAAGAACCGCAGGATATCATTGATGATATTAAGATCGGCATCAGTAAGACTGATGGAAAATATGTCGAGATCTGTGACCGTAAGGAAGCAATTGCATATGCAATCCATCATGGAGAACCCGGAGATATCATTGTTCTGGCAGGAAAAGGACATGAAGACTACCAGGAGATCAAAGGTAAGAAGTATCCTATGGATGAAAGAGTCCTGATCGCAGAGATTCTTCAGGAGGATAAAGAAAGAGCAGATAAATGATCTACGCGGATATCATTGTGGATATATCCCACGAAAAGCTTGACCGCAGTTTTCAATACAGAGTTCCGAAAGAACTGGAAGCAGAGATTCAACTGGGAATGGTAGTGACCATTCCCTTTGGAAACGGTAATCATGAAAGAAAGGGATATGTGACAGGCCTTTCTGACAAACCGGCATTTGATATATCCAAAATGAAAGAACTTCATGGAATCTGCAGCAGTGAGGAGACCACAGAAGAACGCCTGGTCGCACTTGCAGCATGGATGAAGAACCGATACGGTTCTACAATGGTACAGGCGCTGAAAACGGTTCTTCCGGTCAGGGAAAAGGTCAAAGCAAAAGAGAAACGTTATATAGTACTGAATATGGATGTGGCAGCGGCAGAGCAGCTGGCAGCGGAACTGGAGAGTGGCAGATGCAAAGCCAGGGCAAGACTGGTTCGGGCGCTTCTGAAAGAGAAGAAACTGGATTATACAAAAGCGTCCAGAGAACTTGGGATGACAGCATCTGTTATAAGGCCGCTGGTGGATCAGGGTGCAGTGCTGGTGACACAGGATGAAGTCTATCGAATGCCGGTAGACGGTTCTGATATTCCACGGGAACAACTGTCCATGCTTACAGAGACACAGGAAGCTGCGTTGTTGCAGATTCAGGAAGAGTGGAAGCAGGAAACACCACGTCCGGTTTTGATCCATGGAGTGACTGGAAGTGGAAAGACGCAGATTTATATGAAACTGATCCAACAGGTAGTGAATGAGGGAAAACAGGTTATCGTACTGATTCCGGAGATCGCCCTGACTTATCAGACGGTCCGCAGGTTTTATGGATGGTTTGGGGATAAAGTATCTGTGTTGAATTCCAGACTTTCACAGGGAGAGAGATATGATCAGTTCAAGAGGGCAAAACGTGGTGAAATCCAGATTATGGTTGGCCCCCGTTCGGCTCTGTTTACACCTTTTTCCAGACTGGGTTTGATCATCATTGATGAGGAACATGAACAGACATATAAAAGTGAAAACAGCCCAAGATACCATGCAAGAGAAACGGCAGAATATCGTGCACAGATGGAAAATGCCCGCCTTGTCATGGGCTCGGCTACTCCATCACTTGAAGCGTATACAAAGGCAAAAGACGGAGAATATCGTCTGGTAAAGCTGGAAGCACGCTATGAGGACCGGCCGCTTCCGGAAGTTACTGTTGTAGACCTTCGCGAGGAATTAAAAAACGGCAATCGTTCCATATTAAGCCGCAGTCTGAAGACCGCAGTTGAGAGGAGACTGGAGAGAGGAGAACAGTCAGTACTTTTTCTGAACAGAAGGGGATATGCCGGTTTTGTATCCTGCCGTTCCTGTGGGGAAGCGTTGAAATGTCCACACTGTGATGTGGCGCTGACAGAACACAATAATGGAAAGCTGGTCTGTCATTATTGTGGCTATGAACAGCCACGGGTGGAAAAATGTCCGATGTGTGGTTCTCCGTATATCGGCGGTTTTAAAGCCGGGACACAGCAGATTGAGCAGGTTCTTCGAAAGACTTTTCCAAAGGCACGCGTTCTTCGAATGGATTACGATACAACGAGAACAAAAGGAAGTTATGAGAAAATACTGTCATCTTTTGCAGAACACAAAGCAGATATTTTGGTAGGTACGCAGATGATCGTTAAAGGACATGATTTTCCGGATGTGACGCTGGTCGGTGCGATTGCGGCAGATCTGTCGCTGAATGCTGCTGACTATCGCTGTGCAGAACGTACATTTCAGCTGCTGACACAGGCCGTCGGCCGTTCTGGCAGAGGGAGAAAAGCCGGTGAGGCGATCATACAGAGCTATCATCCGGATCACTATAGCATTCAGGCGGCTGCAAAGCAGGATTACGAAGCTTTTTATCAGGAAGAGATGGCATACCGTATGCTGATGGATTATCCACCGGCGGCACATATGCTGTCTGTGCTGGCATCCGGAGAAGATGAGAAGCTTCTGGAGCAGGGAATGGACTATCTTGCGAAGTTTGTAGAGCGCATTAGCGGAAAGTACAGAGTACATGTGATCGGCCCTGCATATGCATCCGTGGGAAAGGTAAATGATATCTACCGAAAGGTATTGTATCTGAAACACAAAGATGAACGTGTACTTCAGGACATAAAGAATAAAACAGAGAAATACATTGAAGTAAATTCCGGATTCCGGAAATTATATATTCAGTTTGACTATACATAAATATCAGGATCGCGAGAACAATTTGTTGTGGAGCAATCCGCAGTATTTATATGCACCACAAAAGAAGAAAAAGAGAGGAAGAATAATATGGCAATCAGAGTAATCAGAACAGAAGAAGATCCGGTTTTGCGAAAAATCAGCAAGCCGGTAAAAGAAGTAACTCCAAAGATCATAACACTGATCGATGACATGCTGGATACCATGTATGAGGCAATGGGTGTCGGACTTGCAGCACCACAGGTCGGTATTTTGAAACGAATTGTAGTCATTGATGTAGGAGAAGGCCCGATCGTACTGATCAATCCGGAAATCCTTGAAACTTCCGGAGAACAGACCGGTGACGAAGGCTGCTTAAGCGTACCGGGAATGGCAGGTCAGGTGACTCGCCCAAACTATGTCAAAGTTAAAGCCATGGATGAAGATATGAATGAAGTGATCTATGAGGGAACCGAACTTCTGGCGCGTGCATTCTGCCATGAAATCGATCATCTTGACGGAAAAATGTACACAGATCTGGTTGAGGGAGAACTCCACAGAACCAGCTATGAGGAAGACTGATTGCAATAAAGAGCAATTAAGGTGATCACAGATTAAATAATGAAACAGCCCCATGTATAATGGGAGAAAAGAGGAGCAGACTACTATATGAAAATTGTTTATATGGGAACGCCGGATTTTGCGGTACCGCCTCTTGCGGCACTTGTACAGAATGGATATGAGGTGACTGCAGTTGTAACACAGCCGGATAAACCAAAGGGAAGAGGCAAGACACTTCTGCCGACACCGGTCAAAGAAGAAGCAATGAAACACGATATTCCGGTTTATCAGCCGCTCAAAGTGCGTGAACCGGAATTTGTGGAAACTTTAAAAAAACTGGAACCGGATATGATCATCGTAGCCGCTTTTGGACAGATCATTCCAAAGACGATCCTGGATATGCCAAAGTATGGATGCCTGAATATTCATGCATCGCTTCTGCCGAAATACAGAGGTGCGGCACCGATCCAGCAGGCCGTGATCGACGGAGAAAAAGAATCCGGTGTAACGATCATGCAGATGGGGGTTGGATTGGATACGGGAGATATGATCTCTCAGGCAGTCGTACCACTTGCTGAGGATGAGACAGGTGGAAGCCTTTTTGACAAACTGGCAGAGGAAGGTGCCGCTCTTCTGATCAGAACGATTCCTTCAATTGTAGATGGAACTGCTGTTTATACAAAACAGCCGGAAGAGAGCCCGACACCGTATGCAGCTATGATCAGCAAGAAAATGGGTCTGATGGATTTTTCAAAAAGTGCTGTTGAACTGGAAAGACTGGTGCGTGGACTGAATCCGTGGCCGAGTGCATATACGTTTCTTAATGGAAAGACGCTGAAGGTGTGGAAATGTGCAGTTGAGTGTGCGGAATGTGGAAAAGAAGCACCGGGAACGATCATTGGTGTGGATAAATCCGGCATTCATGTTGCATGCGGAAGGGATGCACTGATTCTGAAGGAAGTGCAGTTGGAAGGAAAGAAACGGATGGAAACAGATGCGTTTCTTCGCGGATATCAGGTAACTGCAGGGACGATGCTGAAAGATCATAAGGAGTGATGCGGATGTACGGATATGGATACGGATATTATGGATTTGACTGGACCTATGTGCTGCTGATCATTGGAATGTTGCTGTCACTTGCTGCATCTACAAGGCTGAAAAGTACATTTTCCTATTATCGCAAAATCAGAAGTGCATCCGGTCTTACCGGAGCGGAGACAGCAGAGAGAATCCTTCGTGCGGCAGGGATTACAGATGTACATGTAAGAGCAATTTCCGGAAGCCTTACAGATCATTACGATCCAAGGACAAAGACTGTAAGTCTTTCCGAGGATATCTATGATAAAACTTCACTGGCAGCAGTTGGAGTAGCTGCGCATGAGTGCGGACATGCAATTCAGCATGCAATCGGCTATGCACCACTTGAATTTCGCAGCGCGATCGTTCCGGTGGCGAATTTTGGGAGCACGCTTTCCTGGCCGTTGTTTCTGATCGGACTTTTTTCAGGAATCCGTCCACTGATAACGGCAGGAATCGTTCTCTTTTCACTTGCGGTTCTGTTTCAGCTGGTGACACTGCCCGTAGAGATCAATGCATCTTCCAGAGCTTTGAAAATGCTTCAGAGTACAGGGATTCTTGGAAGTGATGAGACAAAAGGTGCAAGAAAAGTACTGACAGCTGCGGCAATGACCTACGTAGCTGCACTGGCTGCTTCCATACTGCAGCTTCTGAGACTTTTGATACTTGCAGGAGGAAGAAGACGAGATGACTAGTGGAATCAATACAAGAGAAATGATCATGGAGATCCTTCTTCAGATTGATGAAGAGGGAGAACACAGTCATATTGCGATTCGTAATGCGCTTTCCAAATATCAGTTTCTGCCGAAACAGGAGAGAGCTTTTATCACAAGAGTCTGTGAGGGAACACTGGAATACAGGATATTGATTGATTATATCATCGATTCTTTTTCGAAGATCCCTGTTGATAAAATGAAACCGCCGATCCGCGAGATTCTGCGAAGTGCAGTATATCAGCTGAAATTTATGGATCGTGTGCCGGACAGTGCAGTCTGCAATGAAGCGGTGAAACTGGCACAGAAAAAAGGCTTTTATAATCTGAAACCGTTTGTAAACGGTGTACTTCGCACGGTGGCTAGGCAGATGGATGAACTGGAATATCCTCCAAGGGAAGAGAATCTTGTACGTTATCTTTCGGTTCGCTATTCCATGCCGGAAGAACTGGTAGAACGCTGGCTTGCCGATTATGGAGAAGAGACAACAGAAAAAATGCTTGCGGATTTTCTGGAGGAAAAACCGGTGACTGTACGCTGCCGTACATATCTTAATTCCGTAGATAAGATCTGTGAAAGTCTGAAAAATCAGGGAGTCAAAGTAGAACAGGCACCATATCTTCCTTATGCAAAACGTATTTCAGGATATAATCATATTCTTGCACTGGATGCATTTATTCAGGGGAAAATGGTTGTACAGGACGTCAGTTCTATGCTGGTTGCCGAGATTGCCAATCCTCAGAAAGGTGACTATGTTATCGATATGTGTGCAGCACCGGGAGGAAAAAGCCTCCATATAGGAGATAAAATGGAAGGTTTTGGAACGGTAGACGCTCGCGACATCAGTCAGTATAAGGTAAACCTGATTGAAGAAAACATTCAGAGACTGAATTCCATCAATGTACAGGCAAAGGTACAGGATGCAACCATATTTGATGTGGAATCGGAATGCAAAGCAGATATTGTCCTTGCGGATGTGCCGTGTTCCGGATATGGTGTGATCGGCAAAAAACCGGAAATCAAATATCGTTCGACAGCACAGAAGGAAGAAGAACTTGTGATCCTCCAGAGAACGATCCTGGACAAAGCAGCAGAATATGTAAAACCGCGAGGAGTACTGGTATTCAGTACATGTACGATTGCAAAAGAAGAAAATGAAGAGAACATGATGTGGTTTATGAACAATCATCCGTTCAAACTGGAAAGTATTGATGAATTCATACCGGAAGAACTTCGCTCAGAAACGACCGGACTTGGATATTTGCAGATGCTTCCGGGAGTGCATGGCACAGATGGGTTCTTTATTGCAAGATTCAGAAGGAAATAATTATGACAGATATCAAATCAATGACGATAGATGAGTTAAAAGAACTCATGACGCAGATTGGAGAAAAACCTTTCCGTGCAAAGCAGATCTACAGCTGGCTGCATGAACATCTGGTAACTTCTTATGATGAGATGGCAAATCTCCCGAAGAGCCTGAAACAGAAACTGGCTGATTATCCGATTACAGCACTGGAAACCCTGGATGTTCAGATCTCAAAGGTGGATGGAACCAGAAAGTATCTGTTCCGTCTCGCTGACGGAAATATGATCGAAAGTGTTCTCATGCGTTATAAATATGGAAATTCCGTCTGTATTTCATCTCAGGCGGGATGCCGTATGGGGTGTCGTTTCTGTGCATCTACGATTGGCGGCCTGACCAGAAACCTTCTTCCGTCAGAGATGCTGGATCAGATTTACCGTATTCAGACATCTATCGGAGAACGTATCTCCAATGTAGTGGTAATGGGAACCGGTGAGCCGCTGGATAATTATGACAACCTGCTGCGTTTTATTCATATTCTTACGGAAGACGGAGGAATCCATATCAGCCAGCGAAATCTTACGGTTTCTACCTGTGGCCTGGTTCCGAAAATTTATGAACTGTCAGAAGAAAAACTTCAGATGACACTGGCTGTGTCTCTTCATGCACCGAATGATGAAAAGCGGCGGGAGTTAATGCCGATCGCCAATAAATATTCTATTGATGAATTACTGGCAGCCTGCCGCAATTATTTTGACAAGACAGGGCGCAGAATCACCTTTGAATACAGTCTGGTGGCAGGAGTGAATGACAGTAAAGAAAATGCGCAGGAACTTGCAGGCCGTCTGAAAGGGCTTAACTGTCATGTGAATCTGATTCCGGTCAATCCGGTAAGAGAGCGTTCCTTTGTACGTTCCACACGTGAGGCGGTGGAGAATTTCAAAATTAATCTTGAAAAATGTGGAATAAATGGTACTATTAGAAGGGAAATGGGCAGCGATATTGACGGTGCCTGTGGTCAGTTAAGAAAAAGATATATGGAAAAAACAGAAAGTGAGAAGTGACATGAGGGTATATTCAGCTACGGATGTAGGGCAGAAGAGGAAGATGAACCAGGACTATGTGTTTGTTTCCGAAAACCCGGTTGGAAATCTTCCGAATCTGTTTGTCGTTGCTGATGGTATGGGTGGACACAATGCCGGAGATTATGCATCTTCGCATGCAGTTCAGACTTTGGTGGACGAGATTCGGAGAGATGCGGATTTCAACCCTATCAAGGTGATTCGTCATGCCATTGAGACTGCAAATACGGAGATTCTGGAACGCTCCCGCAGAGAAGAACATCTGAGGGGAATGGGAACAACGATCGTGGTCTGCACAGTTGTCGGTCACTATGCATATGTGGCCAATGTAGGAGACAGTCGTTTATACGTGATCCAGGGAGAAATTCATCAGGTGACAAAAGATCATTCACTGGTACAGGAAATGGTCCGTATGGGTGAGATCAAACCGGAGGAGGCAAGAAATCATCCGGATAAAAATATCATTACCAGGGCGCTTGGTGCAGAGAGAACCGTAGATATTGACTTTTTTGACCTGAAATTGGAACCGGACAGTACGATTCTTATGTGTTCCGATGGTCTGAGCAATATGGTAGAGGACAGTAAATTAGAGGAAATCATACTGGACCAGACAGAGGAACTGCCGAAGAAGGGCGAGAAACTTCTGAAAGAAGCAAACCAGAACGGTGGTAAGGACAACATAGCAGTCATACTGGTAGAACCATTCACAAATGAGGTGGAAAAATGTTAAAGACGGGAATGATCATAGCAGAACGCTATGAAATCTTAGGTAAAATAGGCACCGGCGGAATGGCCGATGTATATAAGGCAAAGGATCACAAGCTGAACCGCTTTGTGGCAGTAAAAGTATTGAAGCCGGAATTCAGAGAGGATACAACTTTTATCCGCAAGTTCCGCAGTGAGGCCCAGGCGGCAGCAGGACTGACACATCCGAATATTGTCAATGTTTTTGATGTGGGTGATGATGAAGGTGTATATTACATCGTTATGGAGCTGATCGAAGGCATTACACTGAAAGAGTATATTGCCAAAAAGGGTAAACTTTCGATCAAAGAAGCAACAAGTATTGCGATTCAGGTATCTATGGGGCTGGAGGCAGCACATAATCACGGAATCGTTCACCGAGATGTAAAGCCGCAGAATATTATTATTTCAACAGACGGTAAAGTAAAAGTAACAGATTTTGGTATCGCAAGAGCTGCTTCTTCAAATACTATCAGTTCCAATGTGATGGGTTCTGTACATTACAGTTCTCCGGAACAGGTCCGCGGCGGTTACAGTGATGAAAAGAGTGATATCTATTCACTTGGTATTACATTGTATGAGATGGTAACGGGACGTGTACCGTTTGACGGAGATACAACTGTTGCGATCGCAATCAAACATCTGCAGGAAGAAATGGTACCTCCGAGTGTATATACAGAAGAACTTCCGTACAGTCTGGAGCAGATCATCCTGAAATGTACACAGAAGAGTGTAAATCGTCGATATGAAAAGATGGAGGATGTAATTGCCGACCTGAAACATTCTCTGATCGATCCGCAGGGGAATTTTGTGAAATTATCTTCTGTTGACAACGAAGCGAAAACAGTTGTGATCTCTGATGAAGAGCTTGGCGAGATCAAGCATACACCGAAAAACCGTACTTCACAGCGTAAGCAGGATGTGGCTGAGCTGGAAGATGAAGTACTGGATGATGATTATGATGACGACGATGATGATTACGAGGACGAATATCGCCGCAGACGTGAAGAAAAGAAATCCAGAAATAAAAAGAAACATAAAGCACCGAACAGTGCACTGACAATCCTGTCTCTCGTTGCAGGGGCAGTGATCCTTGTAATCGCAATTTTCTTTATCGGTAAGGCGGCAGGCATCATCGGTGGTGAAACACCGACAGATAACCAGCAGGAACAGAACGCAGATGCAACAGGTACAGATGAAGACGGAATGGTTATAGTACCGGATCTGGTTGGCAAGACAGAAGATGAAGCAGCGGCTTTGCTTGAAGAAGAAAAGCTTGGCAAACAGATGATGGGAGAAGAAAATTCTACTCAGGAAAAAGGCAGAATTTCTTCACAGGATATTCCGGCCGGAACAAAAGTAGAACAGTATACAACTCTGAAATATTATCTCAGTAAAGGTCAGCAGGAAGTTGTTATGCCTGATCTTTCCGGAGAGACCGGTATAGATGCACAGCAGACACTGGAAGATCTGGGACTGAATGTAACGGTACAGAAAGAGTACAGTGAAGATGATGGAACAGGCTATCCGATGGTAAATCCAGGATATGTGGATTCTGTTACACCGGCAGCCGGAAGCAGCGTTTCCGCAGGTGACGAGGTTACACTGGTTGTCAGCCGTGGTCTGGATTATGGCGATAGTGTTTCAGTGCCAAGCGTTGTCGGTATGACAAAGAATGATGCAATCACAACACTTGGAAAATGGACTGACATTAAGGTAACAGAGCAGCAGAGCAGCGATGTGGCATCTGGGGAAGTTATTTCTCAGAATCCGGCAGCAGATGAAACAGCAGATCCGGATCAGCCGATTGAAATTGTAGTAAGCAGTGGAAATGAAGCTCCGGCTTCTGATACAGAAGATACATCAGCAACAGATAATACTGCATCAGCACAGAGCACAGATAGCACACAGCAGAGTGCAGCTGCTGCAAATGGTGAAGTATGGAAATGTACACAGACACTGAATACACCGACCGGATATCAGGGAGGACAGGTTCGACTGGAACTTCTTCAGGATGTGAACGGAGAAACACAGTCTTCGATCATTGTGGACTGCAAACAGATAACATTCCCATATACACTGGATGTTACCGGAGCTCCGGGAGTCAGCGAAGGTACATTATATGTGTCAGAAGTAGTGGATGGTACGATCCAGCAGCTGGGACAGTATCCACTTACTTTCAAGAAAGCAGAGTAATACATGCAGGGTAAGATCATCAAAGGAATAGCGGGATTCTATTATGTATACGGAGAAGATGAAGTGCTCTATGAATGTAAAGCCAAGGGAATCTTCCGCAAAGATAATCAGAAACCGCTGGTAGGTGATAATGTGGAAATCACAATACTTGACCAGCAGGAACAAACGGGCAATCTGATCCGAATCCTTCCACGCAAGAATTCATTGATTCGTCCGGCAGTTGCAAATGTTGACCAGGCGTTTGTGATCTTTGCACTTGAAAATCCCAAACCCAATTTTATGCTGCTGGACCGCTTCCTGATCATGATGGAACAGGCAGAGGTTCCGGCAGTGATCTGCTTTAATAAAAAAGATCTTGCATCGGAAGAAGAAACCCGGACATTATGTGAAACTTACAGAAACTGCGGTTATCAGGTGATCCTTTCCAGTGCACTTGAAAAAGAGGGACTGGATGAGATACACAGGATCCTGAAGGGAAAGACAACAGTTGTTGCAGGACCTTCCGGAGTCGGTAAGTCTTCCCTGACGAATCTTTTGCAGGGAGAAGTACAGATGGAGACCGGCGAGATCAGCCGTAAGCTGAAGAGAGGCCGGCATACGACCAGACATTCACAGGTGATTCCGGTTGGAGAAGATACGTTTCTGATGGATACACCAGGATTCTCGTCTTTATATCTGATGAATATGGAAGAGCAGGATCTGAAAAATTATTTTCCGGAATTTCGAAAATATGAAGATACATGCAGATTTCAGGGATGCAGACACATCCATGAACCGGGATGCAGAGTAAAGGAAGCTTTGGAGAATGGTGAGATCAGCAGACTCCGATATGAAGATTATCTAAGTTTATATGAAGAATTGAAAGAGAAAAGGAGATATTAAATGGAATATCGATTGTGCCCCTCAATTTTGTCGGCGGACTTTAACCGTTTGGGCGAACAGATTCAGACTTTGGAAAAAGCAGGAGTTGAATGGCTTCACATTGATGTTATGGATGGAGATTTTGTGCCGAGTATTTCGTTTGGAATGCCGGTGATCCGTTCTATCCGCAAAGAATCCGAAATGTTTTTTGACGTACATCTGATGGTATCGGCACCGGAACGTTATATTCAGGATTTTGTGGACTGTGGTGCAGATTCCATTACGGTACATGCAGAAGCATGTGAGGATCTGGAGAGAGCAATTGAACTGATCAGAGATGCTGGCGTCAAAGTCGGAGTTTCTATTAAACCGGCAACTCCGGTAAATGATATCAGCCATCTTCTGGAAGATGTGGATATGGTTCTTATTATGACCGTACAGCCAGGGTTCGGTGGTCAGAAATATCTTCCGGAATGTACAGAGAAGATCGTGGAGCTGAAGGAACTGATCGACAGAGAAGAACTGGATGTAGATATACAGGTGGATGGCGGAATCAACGATGAAACGATGGAAACTGTTATGAAAGCCGGTGCGAATCTTCTGGTTGCAGGTTCTTATGTATTTAGTGGTGATCTGGAAACAAATGTTTACAGTATACAGAAAAAGATGGACAAGATTAAATCAGAGATTGATTGAGGAAGAGCATGAAAGATGTGATCATCGTAAGCGGGGGCAATATCCAGAGAGATTTTGCCCTCGATTTTTTGAAGAAAAACAAAACAGAAAAAGTAGATCTGATCGCAGCAGACAGAGGTGTTGAATTTTTTAAAGGAACAGACTGGCAGCCGGAGATGGCAGTAGGAGATTTTGACAGCCTTTCGGCTGAGGGGGCATTGTATCTGCAAGGGCTGAGGGAGACAGAGATTATGCGTCTGAAGCCGGAAAAAGATGATTCGGATACACAGTCTGCCGTGAATTTTGCGATTGACCGTGGTGCTGAGCGGATTACGATCCTGGGTGCGACCGGAAACCGGATCGATCACCTTATGGCTAATTTCGGACTGCTGGTACATGGAAGGAACCGAGGTGCGGATATCATACTGGTCGATCAGTGGAATTATATGAAACTGATCGAAAGTCATACAGTTCTTAAGAAAGAGGAACAGTTTGGCAAATATGTTTCTTTCTTTTCGCTGGAGGGAGATCTGACAGGTCTGACACTGAGAGGGTTCAAATATCCACTGAATAAATATCATCTGAAAGTTTCAGACAGTGGACTTACAGTCAGTAATGAAATTGTAGATGAAGAGGCATGTGTAGAGTTTGATGCAGGCTCCTTACTGATGCTGATGACAAGAGACTGACTGAAAAACAGCGAGGGGAATACGCTTGACAGATGAAACTGACAGAGGTATACTTTAAAAGATAATTTTATAAGAAAACCAATGAGAGTGAACAGAGTTCATGAAGGGGTGCACCACCGCGGGTGTATTTCTTTGTGGACTCTTTTTTGTTGGTTTCACACAGGAGGACAACATATGATCACAGTAAATGGAGTAAAAAGAACTCTGGAGCAGCCGTTATCTGTTACAGAATATCTGGAGAAGAACCAGTATATACCAGTACAGGTTGCCATTGAATTAAATGACCAGATCCTGGCAAGAGAACTTTATGGAAGCACAATTTTGAAAGAAGGGGACGTTATGGAAATCGTTAGTTTTATGGGCGGCGGAAGCGGCAAGAATGAAGAAATGGACAGAACAGAAGATAAACTGATTCTTGGAGGACATGAATTTACATCCCGTTTTATTCTTGGATCCGGTAAATTTTCACTGGATCTTGTAAAAGCATGTATTGAAAAAGCAGGAACACAGATCATTACGCTTGCCCTTCGTCGTGCAAATCAGGGGGGACTTGCGAATATTCTGGATTATATTCCAAAGAACATTACGCTTCTTCCAAATACCTCCGGAGCGAGAAATGCGGAGGAGGCTGTGCGTATCGCGAGACTTTCCAGAGAGCTTGGATGTGGTGATTTTGTCAAGATTGAAGTTATCCATGATTCCAAATATCTTCTTCCGGACAACTATGAAACGATCAAGGCAACAGAGATTCTTGCAAAAGAAGGGTTTGTAGTTATGCCGTATATGTATCCGGATTTGAATGCAGCAAGAGACCTGGTTAATGCCGGTGCAGCATGTGTAATGCCTCTTGGATCTCCGATTGGTTCCAATAAAGGAATCTGCACAAAAGAATTTATCCAGATATTGATTGATGAGATTGATCTTCCAATCATTGTAGATGCCGGAATTGGAAGACCATCCCAGGCATGTGAGGCGATGGAAATGGGAGCTGCCGCTGTTATGGCAAACACCGCAATCGCAACTGCAGGTGATGTACAGGTGATGGCAGAAGCATTTAAAAAAGCAATTGAAGCAGGTAGAAGTGCTTATTTATCCGGATTTGGACGGACTTTGGATAAGGGAGCCAGTGCTTCTTCACCGCTTACGGGATTTCTGCACGACTAAAGACTATCAGATAAAGGAGAAGACAAAATGTCATCAAATACAACAGAACATGGCGAACATTTTAACGAGAGTATCGTCAATGAAGTAATTCTGGAAGATATGAAAAAAAACCGTATCGATCATATGAAATATCTTCCGGGAATGGAGACAATGGAAGAGTCCGATGTTATGGAACAGGTCATCACAGCGATGAATGCCTATGATTATGATAAGTATACAGAGAAGGATGTCCGCAGAGCACTGGAACATGACAATCGGACGGTTGAGGACTTCCAGGCACTTCTTTCTCCTGCGGCACTTCCACTTCTGGAAGAGATCGCGCAGGCGGCGAGAGTGGAGACAAGAAAACATTTTGGAAACAGTGTATATATGTTTACACCAATCTATATCGCAAACTACTGTGAAAATTACTGCATCTACTGCGGTTTTAACTGCCACAATAAAATTCGCCGTGCACAGCTGAATGCAGAGGAAATTGACAAAGAGATGGCAGCAATCGCAAAGACCGGCCTCCAGGAAATTCTGATTCTTACCGGAGAGAGCCGTGTAAAGTCCGATGTGAGATATATTGGTGAGGCGTGTAAGATCGCAAGAAAATATTTCAAAGTGATCGGGCTGGAAGTTTATCCGATGAATTCGGATGAATATCATTATCTGCATGAATGTGGAGCCGATTATGTGACTGTTTTCCAGGAAACTTACAATTCAGATAAGTATGAAACACTTCATCTGGCCGGACATAAACGAATTTTTCCATATCGCCTGAATGCACAGGAACGTGCATTGAAAGGTGGTATGCGCGGTGTTGGTTTTGCTGCACTTCTGGGACTGGATGATTTCCGTAAAGATGCCTTTGCTACCGGTTATCATGCCTGGCTTCTTCAGAGAAAATATCCACATGCTGAGATTGCATTTTCCTGCCCGAGACTGCGTCCAATCATTAATAATGACCGGATCAATCCGATGGATGTGCATGAACCTCAGCTTCTGCAGGTAGTCTGTGCATATCGGCTGTTTATGCCATTTGCCAGTATTACGGTTTCCACCAGAGAGTGCGAAAGAGTTCGTGATAATCTGGTTAATATTGCGGCAACCAAAATTTCCGCCGGGGTTAGTACAGGTATTGGAAGCCATGTAGAGGATATCGAAGACAAGGGAGATGACCAGTTTGAAATTTCAGACGGAAGATCTGTGGATGAAGTATATCAGGCCCTTTTGAATCATGATCTTCAGCCGGTCATGAACGATTATGTTTATCTGTAAAGAAAAAAATGGTGCCAGAAATGAAAATGCTGGTGCTGCAGAATATAGAAATATAATAGCAGTAACGAACCGAAAACTCTGTGAAAGACCTTTTCTTGAACAGGTGGAGAGAATCTGCCAGATGCATCCCAAAGCACTGATCCTGCGGGAAAAAGATCTTTCAGAGTCTGCATATGAAGCAATGGCAGGACAGGTTCTTAAGATCTGTGGCAGATATGATACACCATGTATGCTCCATAGCTTTGGAGAAGTGGCCCGGCGACTGCACCATCCATATATTCATCTGCCTCTTTTTTTACTGGAAGAATATTGTGGAAAACTCAATGATTTCCGAATAGTAGGTTCGTCCATCCATTCTCCGGAGGAAGCGGTCAGGGCACAGAAAGCAGGCGCAGCCTATGTGACGGCGGGCCATGTTTATGTGACAGACTGCAAGAAAGGGCTTCCACCACGTGGACTTGAATTTCTGAAAGAAGTCTGTACAAAGGTAACAATTCCGGTGTATGCTATAGGAGGAATTCATGCAGGAACCGGACAGATACAGGAAGTAATGGACTGTGGGGCATCCGGCGGCTGCATCATGTCGGAGATGATGAAAATTTGATAGAATATGAACTGATACGTTCCAACAGAAAGACATTGACGATTCAGGTAAAACCAGACGGAAGTGTTATCGTACGGGCACCGGTCCGGCTGGCGAAATACAGGATTGCGAAATTTGTAAAAGATCATGAAACGTGGATATTTGCACAGCAGGAGAAACTGGAGAAATATCGTGAGAATATGCATGTGATCACAGACGAAGAGCGTCAGGAAGGAATTTTGCAGGCAAAAAAGATCTTTCCTGAACATACCGCATATTTTGCAGAAAGAATGGGAGTTACTTATAACAGAATCACGATCCGGGAACAGAAAACCCGTTGGGGAAGCTGCAGTTCTGCGGGAAATCTCAACTTCAACTGGAAGCTGGTACTGATGCCATCGGAACTTCTTGATTATGTGGTTGTCCACGAACTGGCACATCGTAAAGAAATGAATCATTCGCCGCGTTTCTGGGCAGTTGTGGAAAAAGAACTGCCGGATTACCGCGAACGAAGGGAAAAATTGAAAAAAATGGGAAAACAGCTGGGATAAAACCCGGCTGTTTTTTTGCCATTCATGCAAAAGTAATGTATAATATAAGGCAAGGAGGCGGAACACGATGAAAAATATGGTCATATATTTAATGGCAGTCAATTTCATTACTTTTCTGTTGTACGGAGACGATAAGAGCAGAGCACGGCGTCATGCCTGGAGGATCCCGGAGAAAGTTCTGATGGGGGCTGCAGTTATAGGCGGAAGCATCGGAGCTTTATTTGGGATGAGTATTTTTCATCACAAAACAAGAAAACCGAAATTTTATATAGGTATTCCGCTGATCATGCTCATAGAATTTGGCCTGGCAGCCTGGGTTTGGTATACAGGTGGACATTTCTGAGCAGACTGTAGAGAACAATAGTGAAAATATGCAAGAAAAGAGGATAAAAACATGCCAGGAACATTGATCTGTTATGGAGATTCCAATACATATGGATATGATCCGCATGATACAAATGAAGGAAGATATCCCAAAGAGGTCCGATGGACAGGAATAATGGATACAGAGACAGCCTGGAAAGTCGAAAATCATGGTGTAAATGGACGAAGCATACCACATACGGTCAGCACTGTAAAATTTGCCTGTCAGCAGGTTCGAGACTGGCATCGAAAGCCGAATTCGGTATGGCTTCTGGTAATGCTCGGAACAAATGATCTTCTGGAAAATCCGGATTTTACAGCAGCGGATGTGGCAAAGAGGATGGAACGCTTTCTGAAGCGAATGATGGAAGAAGCAGGACTTGCAAGCAGAAAGATGCGCCTTCGTCTGATCGCACCGCCGGCAATGCAGGAAGGACAGTGGGTGGACCGTCCGGAACTTCTGACGGAATCTCGCAATCTGGGAAAAGAATATAAAAGGATTGCAAAGCGCCTTGGGATTGCTTTTACAGATGCCAGTGGATGGGAAATCCCGACAATTTACGATGGAGTTCATTTTACGGAAGAAGGACACCGTATTTTTGCAGAAAACATTCGAAAAGAATTAAATATTTAAGAATGATAAGGAAAAAAGACAATGGTAAAGGTAGATTTGATCACGGGCTTTCTTGGCTCTGGTAAGACCACATTTATAAAAAAATATGCCCGTTATCTGATGGAGCAGGGACAGAACATCGGCATCCTTGAAAATGATTTCGGAGCCATCAATGTGGATATGATGCTTCTTCGTGAGCTGGAAGGTGAGAACTGTGAGCTGGAAATGGTAGCCGGTGGCTGCGATAAAGACTGTTACAGAAGACGTTTCAAAACAAAACTGATCGCAATGGGAATGTGTGGTTACGACAGAGTTCTGATCGAACCGTCCGGAATCTTCGATGTAGATGATTTCTTTGATGCACTTCATGAAGAACCACTGGACCGCTGGTACCAGATTGGGAATGTGATCACAGTTGTGGATGCGAGTCTGGAAAAAACACTTTCAAAGGAAGCGGATTACGTGCTGGCTTCGGAAGTTGCCAACGCAGGATGTGTACTCTTAAGCAAAACACAGGATGCATCTGCAGAAGAAATTCGACAGACAGTTGCACATCTGAACCGTGCATTGCAGGAGATTCACTGTTCGAGAGTTTTGAAAGACGAAGTGATCTGCAAGGACTGGGAAGATTTCACAGAAAAAGAATTCAAAAAAATCCTGGAGTCCGGTTATTTGGTCGAGGATTATGAGAAACTGTATGTAGATCAGGACGAAATTTTTCAGACATTATTTTTTATGGATGAGAAGATTGCTGTATCAAAAGCAAAACATGCAGCCAAAAAAATCTTTGAAGATCCTGCCTGCGGTGGAGTTTTGCGTATTAAAGGATTTTTGCAGGATGGAGAAAACTGGCTGGAACTGAATGCAACTCAGCACGAGATAAGCTTAAAACCGATCGGTGCAGGACAGGATGTGCTGATCATCATCGGCGAGAAATTAAACGAGGAGAAAATTAGATATTATTTGGAATGATCTGCTGTGTTAAAGAATACAGCATAGAGGAAGTATGGAGGAACAATACAAAATGTCTGTTGAAACAAGAATACTATTTACGGATCTGGATGGAACTTTACTGAATGATCATAAGGAAGTGACATCGGGAAACCAGGCGGCAATTGATGAAGCTCTGGCATGTGGACATAAGATCGTAGTCTGCACAGGGCGTCCTCTGGCGAGTGCGCGTGTCTGTGCGGCAAAAGCCGGACTGGATAAAGAAGGCTGCTATGTGATCTGCTTTAACGGAGGACAGATCTATGATCCATATCATGAAAAGACCGTTTACGGTAAAACCTTCTCAAAGGAAACTGCGGCAAAGATCATCGGGGAAGCTATGAAGCGTGATCTGCATATTCAGAGTTACTCAGATACACATATTCTTTCTGCCAGGGATACGGAAGAACTTCACAGATATGCAAAGATCAATCAGCTGCCCTACAAGGTTGTAGAATGTGCGGCAGATGTTGTGCCGGAGGATCCGTATAAACTGATCGCGATCACACCGGCAGAACAAAAAGAGAAAAATATTTGTTTTCAAAAAGAAGTGATCTCGCAGTATGCAGGAGAAGTACACAGCTTTTTCTCTAATGACTGTTATCAGGAAATCGTACCAGAGGGAATATCCAAGGGATTTGCGGTTCGATGGTTCTGCGATTATCTGGGAATCCCGATTGAGAATTCTGTAGCTGCCGGAGATGCACAGAACGATGTGGAAATGCTGAAAGCGGCCCATGTGGGAGCTGTCATGTGCAATGCTTTTCCGGGAATTGCGGAATATGGAAACTATGTGACGGAACACGATAATAACCATGACGGAGTGGCGGAGATCATTCATAAATTTATATTGAAAGATGCCTGAGAAATCAAAGTAGAAGATATCATTGCAATTCGGAAATGATCCCCCGGGGGTAACTGTAAGCAGGATATCGGATTTATGGGGATATAGACTTTTTTACACATGTGTGATAAGATTGAATAAGTATGAAATCTAATAAAATAACGAAATGGAGAACTATAGAGAAATGAAACTTGGAATTGTAGGACTGCCAAATGTAGGAAAAAGTACACTGTTTAATTCACTGACAAAAGCCGGAGCAGAATCTGCCAATTATCCGTTCTGTACCATTGATCCGAATGTTGGGGTTGTTACTGTACCGGATGAGAGACTGAAACTTCTGGGAGATTTTTATCACTCAAAGAAAGTAACACCGGCGGTGATCGAATTCGTTGATATCGCCGGACTTGTAAAGGGCGCTTCCAAAGGTGAGGGACTTGGAAACCAGTTCCTGGCAAACATTCGTGAGGTAGACGCGATCGTACATGTTGTACGCTGTTTTGAAGATCCGAATGTCATTCATGTAGACGGAAGCATTGATCCGCTCAGAGACATTGAGACGATCAATCTGGAACTGATCTTTTCTGATATTGAGATCCTGGAACGTCGAATCGCCAAAGTTACCAAAACAGCCCGTATGGACAAAGAGGCTGCAAAAGAACTGGATTTCCTTCAGAGAGTGAAGAAACATCTGGAAGACGGCAATATGGCAATCACTATGGAACTTGAAAATGAAGATGAAGAAGCATGGATGGGAACCTATAATCTGCTTACCTGGAAACCAGTCATTTATGCTGCCAATGTAAGTGAGGACGATCTTGCAGATGACGGAGAATCCAATGCTCATGTACAGGCGGTACGTAAATATGCAGCAGAGCAGAAGAGTGAAGTATTTGTGATCTGTGCAGAAATTGAGGAAGAAATTTCTGAACTTGATGATGATGAGAAAAAAATGTTCCTCGAAGATCTGGGGCTGAAAGAGTCCGGTCTTGAGAAACTGGTAAGGGCAAGCTACAGACTTCTGGGCTTGATGAGCTTTCTGACATCAGGAGAAGATGAGACTCGTGCATGGACGATCAAAATCGGAACAAAGGCGCCACAGGCAGCCGGTAAGATTCATACAGACTTTGAAAGAGGATTTATCAAAGCAGAGGTTGTGAATTATCAGGATCTTCTGGACTGTGGTTCTTATGCAGGTGCAAGAGAAAAAGGACTTGTCCGTATGGAAGGTAAAGAATACATCGTACAGGATGGAGATGTGATCCTGTTCAGATTCAATGTATAAAAATCGATAGCCTTAAAGGTATATCGGTTTCTGTACAACATATCCGATAATACGAAGTATATGATAAAGGGGTTTTATGGAGATAACAGTAAGATTTCCGAATCTGGGGTTTTTGTTTGAATATGAGGACAGAACTTTTTCTGTTCTTGGATTTGATATCACAATATACGGGATACTGATGGCTGTAAGTCTGCTTATTGGGCTGGGGATGATTCTTCTCTGCGCCAGATGGCAGAAATTGAATCTGAATCTCTGCCTGGGGGCGTCAATCTCGGCACTGGTCGGTGGAGTGATCGGAGGCAGGCTTTATTACATTGCTTTTTCATGGAGTCAGTTCAGTGGTAAATCCTGGAAGATCCTGTGTGATATACGCAGTGGCGGTATCTCTATTTATGGAGCAATTCTGGGGGGCGTGCTTGTGGCAGCTCTCTTCTGCCGGCTCAGTAGAACGTCATTCTGGAAAATGGCAGATATTGTATGTATGGGACTGCTCAGCGGACAGATAATAGGTGTATGGGGAAACTTTTTTAATAGAGAGGCTTTTGGCGAGTACACAGACAGTCTGTTTGCAATGGGACTTCCGATGGATTCCGTACAGAAGAGCGCAGTGACAAAGCTGATGAAACAGCATCTGGTAACTTTCAGAGATATGGATTACATTCAGGTACATCCACTGTTTTTCTATGAAAGTATCTGGTGTCTGCTGCTGCTTCTGATTTTGCTGCTTTATACCTGGAGAAAAAAATTTGAAGGTGAGATCTTTCTCAGATATCTTGCAGGATACGGGCTGGGCAAGTGCGTGATTGAATGGCTTCGCACGGATAAACTGTATATTCCGAAGACAAAGATACCGGTTTCCCTGCTTGTGTCTGCTGCACTTTTCCTGATCTGTGGCATTGTTGCGACAGTGCGAAGGATTCTTTCAAAGAAAAGAGAGAAGGTCAGCAGACGCAGGAGAGAGGAGCGTAATGCCGCAGAAGAGAAAAATGATGGCAGCAGACTGGAAGACATTCATAACTTTGAGAATGTACAGGATGAGTTCAGAGACATTCTTGAAGAACTGGATAGAGCGGGAAAGATGGTGGCTGAAGAAGATACGGAATCAAATGAGTCGGAAGATTCAAAATCCGCAGAAACTGCTGAAACGACAGAAACGGAAGTTTCAGAGTCTGTCGAAGATGCGGAAGCGGCAGAAGCTCCGGCGTCTGCAGAAACTGTTGAATCAGAGAATAAGGGAACGGAGGGATCTGCCGAATCAGCTGAGGCTGAGCCAGAGGCTGGACCGGATGATCGCGAAGATGTATAAATAATAAACGGGTAACATGAAAATAGACATGTGACAGAGTTAAAGGGGGTTCTCCAAAGGGAGGACCCCCTTCGCTTTTTAAACAACTTTGAAAATTAGAAAATCTTCTGTAATACTCTCGTAAAATATGGCAATTTTCCGCTTAAAATGTATAAAATTGTTCAGAAAAAAACTACGATTCCCACTTGTATTTTCAAGGTAAATAGGTTAGAATGACTTTATAAGTGGTAGAAAGTGGTGAATAGTGGTGGTGAATGGAGGGAATGTGGCATATTTATCCATTTCCGCCGGCAGATACGAAGGGGAGAATCGTATCTCACGAGAGTAGGTGAGTTTATATGTTCATGGGCGAATACAATCATACAATCGACGCGAAGGGGCGTCTGATCATCCCTTCCAAATTCAGAGAACTCCTGGGAGAGGAGTTTGTTCTGACAAAGGGACTTGATGGTTGTCTCTCTATTTATCCTATGGATGAATGGAATGCCTTTGAAGAAAAACTCAGAGCCTTACCACTTACAAACAAAAATGCCAGAACCTTCACACGTTTCTTTGTAGCAGGTGCGACAAACTGTGAACTGGACAAGCAGGGGAGAATTCTTGTACCGCAGACGTTACGGGAATTCGCTGGTCTGGAAAAAGACGTTGTGCTCACCGGAAACCTCAACAGAATTGAGGTATGGAGCAAAGAGAAGTGGAGCGAGAATTGTGATTATGATGATATGGACAGTATTGCAGAGGGTATGCAGGACATGGGTATCATCATCTAAGCATTACGCCGGAAAGAAATCCAACAGGAGACGGATATGGAATTTAAACACAAATCTGTATTACTGGAAGAAACCATCGATGGTTTAAGGGTAAAACCTGATGGTACTTATGTGGATGGAACTCTGGGAGGAGCAGGGCACGCACAGGAAGTGTGCCGCAGACTTTCTGCCAAGGGGAGATTTATTGGCATAGATCAGGACCAAGATGCAATAGTTGCTGCGAGTGAACGGTTGTCCGCCTATGGTGACAGAGTTCAGATTATTCGCAGCAATTATTGTTACATGGCGAATGAGCTGAAGAACCTGGGAATTCAGAAAGTTGATGGAATTGTTCTGGACCTGGGAGTTTCGTCTTATCAGTTAGACAATGAAGAGCGTGGATTTACCTATCGTGTGGATGCACCGCTGGATATGAGAATGGACCAGAGACAGAGCCGCACAGCTGCGGATATCGTGAATGGTTATGATGAAAGAGAACTGTACCGTATCATTCGTGATTACGGTGAAGATAAATTTGCAAAAAACATTGCAAAACATATTGTGGCTGCGAGAGCCAAAGCACCGATTCAGACAACCGGAGAACTGACCGAGATCATACGACAGTCGATTCCGATGAAAATCCAGGCAACTGGAGGACATCCTGCAAAGAGAACTTTTCAGGCAATCCGAATTGAACTGAACCGGGAACTTGATGTTCTGAGAGAATCACTGGATGGGATGATCGATCTTCTGGATGATGGCGGAAGAATCTGTATTATTACCTTTCATTCTCTTGAGGACAGGATTGTAAAAACAATTTTCCGAAAAAATGAAAATCCATGTACCTGTCCACCGGATTTCCCAGTATGTGTATGTGGCAAGAAATCCAAAGGAAAAGTGATCACGAGAAAACCGATTCTGCCAAGTGAGACAGAAATGGAAGAGAATCCGAGATCTAAGAGTGCAAAACTCAGAATCTTTGAAAGAAGATATCTTTAATTAAGTATAGAAGTAGAAAGTTGTGAGATGTAGATGGAGAGGACGAACAGAGCAGTCACATCCAGAAAAAACAGAACAAATGCCAGAAATGCCCGTGGAATGTATGTGGATGGGAATGCGGTGCGAAGACTGCAGGAAGTTCCTGCGAGACCGTATCAGGCTCCTGGAGTGCAGACCGCGCGGCGAGTTCGTGAAAATATGCCGGAGAGACCGGCAGCTCACCCGAGACAGCTCAGTCGGGAAGCACAGAGAAACAGAGAAAAAGCAAAGAGCATGGGACGCGGTTTTGTGGTGTTCCTTGCAGTGGTAAGTGTTGCCGTACTTTTTTGCTGTGTCAATTATCTTCAGCTGAAATCGGAGCTGACAGGTAAGATAAAAACAGTTGCTTCTCTGGAAACAGAACTGTCACAGATTAAAGAAGACAACAATGCATATGAGAGTCAGGTAACTTCAAATGTGGATCTGAATACGATCAAGAAGCTTGCCATAGGGCGTCTGGGAATGAATTATCCGAAAGATGACCAGAAAAAGACTTATACTATGCCGAGTAACAGTTATGTAAGACAGTATCAGGAAGTTCCTGAGTCCAAGAGGTGATAGATCATTGAGCAATACCAATACGAGGAATCGAAGAAGACCTCAGAAAAAAATTAATCACAAAATGAGAGGAAAGCTAGTAGGACTATTCGCTGTAGTGCTGCTAGCTTTAGTTGGTTTACTGGGCAGAATTACTTATATTAATGCTACCAGTGGCAAAAAATACAAAAAACAGGTTCTGACACAGGCACAGCAGAAGTATCAGAGCAGTACTCTTCCAGCGAAAAGAGGAGATATTTATGACCGTAACGGTAATATTCTGGCGACAAGTCAGAAAGTGTATTCTGTGATCCTTGACTGCAAGACCGTCAACTCTGATGAAAAATATGTAGAACCGACAGTAAGAGCACTGACAGATGTGCTGGGACTTGATGAAGACAAGATTCGGTCGATCCTTTCCGCCGAGGATACGAAGAACAGCCAGTATCAGATCCTGAAGAAGCAGCTCTCCATGGATGAGAAAAAAGCTTTTGAAGATTATGAATCTCCGGCTGAAGACAGCGAGCTGTCAGATGCACAGAAAGCAGAGCGGGCAAATATAAAAGGGGTATGGTTTGAAGAAGATTATCTGAGAAGCTATCCGTTTAATGAGCTTGCAAATGATGCGATTGGATTTACACTTTCCAGAGATACGGCAGACGTAGGGCTGGAGAGTTACTATAACAGTACGTTGATGGGGACGGATGGCCGTCAGTATGGATATATCAATGACAATGCAGATGTGGAACAGACGATCATCGATCCGAAAGACGGACAGAGTATTGTAACAACCTTGGATGTGGGTGTACAGCAGATTGTTGAAAAATATGTTAATGGATTTAAAGAAGCCATGGGAGCAAAAAATATCGGTGTGATCGCAATGAAGCCATCTACCGGTGAGATCATTGCCATGGATGGCGGGGACCGCTATGATCTGAATGATCCGCGAGATCTTTCCAGCAAGTGTTCCGAAGAAGAAATTGCGGCAATGAGTGATGAAGATACAGTGACAGCGTTGAATGCCATGTGGAGTAATTTCTGTGTTACTGAGACATATGAACCGGGATCTGTTGTGAAGCCGATCGTTATGGCAGGAGCATTGGAAAAAGGCAAGATTTCAGAAACAGATACTTTTGTCTGTGATGGTGGACAGACGTTTGGTGCGAATGGTGATACGTATATCAAGTGTGCGGTATGGCCGGATGCGCATGGTACAGAGGCACTGCGGGATGTTATTGCAAATTCCTGTAATGATGCGATGATGCAGATCGCAGCAAAAATGGGAACAGAACAGTTCCTGAAGGCACAGACATTGTTCAACTTTGGAAGCCGCACGGGAATCGATCTTCCAAATGAGGGATCAGGTGTTATTCATACGGCAGATACCATGGGTGAAACAGAACTTGCCTGTTCTGCATTTGGACAGGGATTTACCTGCACGATGCTCCAGGAGATCAATGCAATGTGTTCTGTTATCAATGGAGGCTCCTATTATCAGCCTCATCTGGTAAGTGAGATCAAAGACAGCAGTGGTTCAACTGTAAAGAAATTTGATCCGATTTTTATGAAACAGACAGTTTCTTCAGAGATATCAGCAGATATCCGTTCTTACATGCAGGCCAGCGTGCAGGAAGGTACCAGTGGTACATCCAAGGTACAGGGTTACAGTTCCGGTGGTAAAACAGGTACTGCCGAAAAACTTCCGCGAGGAAATGGTAAATATCTGGTTTCATTTATTACATTTGCTCCGGTAGATGATCCGCAGATTCTGCTCTATGTAGTTGTGGATGAACCGAATACAGAGGACCAGGCCGACAGTAAATATCCGCAGTATATCGCGCAGGGAATTCTGTCAGAACTTCTTCCGTATCTGAATGTTACTCCGGATGAATCTGAAGACGGCAGTGTTCCTGAGACAGAACTCTGGGAAGGATTTAAAGGCCACCTGGTAGATGTATCCGGAAGTAGTGTGGATGAAAAGGGAAATCTGGTGGATGGCAGTGGAAACCGCGTGGATCTTGAAGGAAACCGTATTGATGAAAATGGCTATCTTTTAAATGACAACGGAGAACACAAGCTGGATGATAACGGACAGTATATCATGTCCACATATCTGATTGCGTCTTCTTCGGATTCAGACACTACGTTGAAGGAAGCGATTTCAGATACCAATGTTCCTGCACCACCGGAAGAGGATGAATCGGACACTACAGAAAATAACGATATGGAAAGCGAAGGCATCACAAACGAAGAGGCCGGGCTGGACTAAATAAAGAGTCGTACACATCTCCTCTGGAGAACAGTCATATATTGTTAAGACTGTTTTCCAGAGGATTTTTTTATGAAAAAAAATTATACATTTCATAAAAGGAAAGTGTGGATCGTTTTCTTTTTGTGTCTGCTGATGATCTTGTGTCTGATTGGCAGACTGATCTATCTTATGGGCTTTCGTTCGGATTATTATTATGAAAAAGCGGAGGATCTTCATGAACGGGAAAGAGACATTAAGGCCGCACGTGGTGAAATTGTGGACGCAAAGGGAAAAGTACTTGCTGCAAATAAAACAGTGTGTACGATTTCTGTAATTCACAGTCAGATAAAAGAGCCGGAAAAAGTGATCGCTCTTCTGACAGAAAAACTGGGGATATCTGAGCAGACTGTACGGAAAAAAGTAGAAAAAATTTCTTCCATAGAAAGAATACGTACAAATGTGGAGAAAGAAACAGGAGATGAAATTCGAAATGCAGGATTTGCGGGGATAAAAGTAGATGAAGATTACAGGCGTTACTATCCGATGGGGACACTCGCGTCGAAGGTGCTTGGGTTTACAGGCGGGGATAATCAGGGAATCATTGGACTGGAAGTGGAATATGATGATATTCTAAAGGGAAAACCTGGAAAAATCCTGACAACAACGGATGCGAGAGGGATTGAACTGGACGGAATCGGTGAAAACAGAGAAGAACCACAAAAAGGCTATACACTGAGAATAAGTCTGGATGCAGATATACAGAAATATGTACAGCAGGCGGCACAGAAAGTGATGGAAGAAAAACAGGCCGAAAGGGTTTCCATACTCCTTATGAATCCGCAGAATGGAGAAATTTATGCCTGTGTAAATGTTCCGGAATTTGATCTGAATGAGCCTTTTGAACTGAATTCAGGCATGGATGCAGAAGGGATGAGTGAAGAAAAAAAACAGGATCTTCTGAATCAGATGTGGAGAAATCCGTGTCTGAATGATACATATGAACCAGGATCGACTTTTAAGATCATTACGATGGCAGCCGGCCTTGCGGAAGGAGTAGTATCATTGAACGATTCTTTTTACTGCCCGGGATATAAGCTGGTGGAGGACCGGCGAATCCACTGTGCAAACCGAAGAGGCCATGGAGCACAGAATTTTGTGAAAGGTGCGGAAAATTCCTGCAATCCGGTGTTTATTGAGGTGGGATTACGGCTTGGTGCGGATAAGTACTATCAGTATTTTCGACAGTTTGGACTGATGGAAAAGACCGGGATCGATCTTCCGGGAGAGGCGGGAACGATCATGCATCAGGAAGAAAATATGGGAGAAGTGGAACTTGCGACGGTATCGTTTGGACAGTCTTTTCAGATCACACCGATTCGTCTGGCAGCAACTGTGAGTTCCCTGATCAATGGTGGAACGCTGATCACTCCTCATTTTGGAGTGGCGATTGAGTCATCAGATGGAGAAACAGTAAAGGCGCTGGAATATTCCAATGGCAGAAAGATTCTGGATGGCAAGATCTCTGAAACTGTCCGGTATATCCTGGAGCAGGTAGTTGAGGAGGGATCCGGGCGCAATGCAGCAGTGGAGGGATATCGGATTGGCGGAAAGACTGCAACATCACAGACGCTTCCCAGAAGTGCAAATCGCTATATTTCTTCGTTTCTGGGATTCGCACCGGCAAATGATCCGAAAGTTCTTGCATTGTGTATTATCCATGATCCACAGGGAATTTATTATGGAGGAACGATCGCAGCTCCCGTTGTGAGAAGTATCTTCGAAAATATACTCCCGTATCTGGGAGTTGATAAATCAGACGAAAAGCCTTATAATCAAACGTAATAAAAAACGAAAGAATGATAAGAGGTGTGAGGATGAATATTCAAGTTGTATTCCCGGTACTGATCTCATTTGCGATCAGTGTGATCCTGGGACCAGTCATCATCCCGTTTCTGAGAAAACTCAAGATGGGACAGACAGAACGAGTGGAAGGTGTGCAGTCGCATCTGAAAAAGGCAGGAACTCCGACAATGGGTGGAGTGATCTTTCTGATCGCTGCAGTGGTTACTTCTCTGTTCTATGTAAAAGACTATCCGGCAATTATTCCAGTACTGTTTCTGACACTTGGATTTGGAATCATCGGTTTTCTGGATGATTATCTGAAAGTTGTACTGAAACGTTCAGACGGACTGCTGGCATGGCAGAAATTTGGACTGCAGGTCGTTGTGACCGGTATTTTTGTTTTTTATATCCTGAACTATACAAATATTGATCTTGCAATGCGTATCCCATTCTGGCCGGATCATTATCTGAACCTTGGATGGCTTGCGATTCCGGTGCTGTTTTTTGCTGTGATCGGTACTGTAAACGGTGTGAACTTTACAGATGGCCTGGATGGACTGGCTTCCAGCGTGACTTTGATCGTAGCGGTATTTTTTACCGTAGTTTCCATTGGAACAAAGAGCGGGATCGAACCTGTGACAGGAGCCGTTGTCGGTGGACTGATGGGATTCCTTCTGTTTAATGTATATCCGGCAAAAGTGTTTATGGGAGATACCGGTTCTCTGGCACTGGGCGGATTTGTGGCAGGTGCTGCATATATGATGCAGATGCCGCTGTTTATTTTGCTGATCGGTCTGATTTATCTGGTAGAAGTACTTTCTGTCATGATTCAGGTAACTTATTTTAAAGCCACTCATGGCAAACGTATCTTTAAAATGGCGCCAATCCATCATCATTTTGAACTGTGTGGATGGTCAGAAACAAGAGTTGTAGCAGTATTTTCTGTAATTACTGCTGTTATGTGCCTGATCGCACTTCTGGCGTTATAAGATGTCCGGACAAAAAGGTCAAAATCCACATGAGCTTGCTCATAGGTAATAAGGAGGAAATTAAAATGAATTTACAGGGGAAAAAAGTGCTTGTATTTGGTTCCGGAAAAAGTGGAATCGGTGCAGCAGAGCTTCTGGCGAAAGTAGGGGCGCAACCTGTCATTTATGATGGAAATAAAGATCTTGATAAAGAGACTGTAATAAAAAAAGTTCCAGATTGCAACAATATTGAAGTATATGCAGGAGAACTTCCAGAAGAAGTGCAGAAGAGACTGGATCTGGCAGTGTTGAGTCCTGGTGTACCGACGGATATTCCGCTTGTAAAGAGCTTTTATGAACAGGGACTTCCGGTATGGGGTGAGGTAGAACTTGCGTATCGTACCGGCAAGGGAAGAGTACTGGCAATTACAGGAACAAATGGCAAAACAACTACAACAGCTCTTCTGGGAAAGATTATGAGTGATGCAGAAGATTCTGTTTTTGTAGTAGGAAATATTGGAACTCCATATACATCAAAGGCACTGGAAATGAAAGATAGCTCCACAACAGTGGCCGAGATCAGCAGTTTCCAGCTGGAAACGATCGAAGAGTTTGCACCGAAGGTAAGTGCAATCCTGAATATTACGGAAGACCATCTGAACAGACACCATAC
The DNA here is from genome assembly GCF_020558815.1 of Blautia sp. 210820-DFI.6.14. NCBI lineage: Bacteria > Bacillati > Bacillota > Clostridia > Lachnospirales > Lachnospiraceae > Blautia > Blautia sp. 210820-DFI.6.14. Next base: position 157,341 of record NZ_JAJCKS010000001.1, on the reverse strand, counting down.
GATGGAAGAATATATCCGCGTCAAAGAACTGATCGTCAAAAATCAGACAGCAGAGGATTACTGTATCCTGAACTATGAAGATGAAGTGCTTCGTGAGTTTGGCAGACACATTGTTCCGAAAACTGTGTATTTTTCAAGCGTGAGAAAACTGGACGAGGGTATTTATCTGGATGGAGATCTGATCGTACTGAAAACAGCAGACGAAGAAATCCCTCTGGTACATACAGGAGAACTGAAACTTCTCGGACAGCACAATTTTGAGAATGTTATGGCGGCATCTGCAATGGCATATTATGCAGGTGTGTCTGTGGAAAATATCCGTAAGAGCATCTGTGCGTTCACAGCAGTAGAACACCGCATTGAATATGTCATGGAGAAAAATGGTGTTGCATATTATAATGATTCCAAGGGAACCAATCCTGATGCAGCAATAAAAGGAATCCAGGCAATGAACCGTCCGACGCTCCTGATCGGTGGTGGTTACGACAAAGGTTCCAGTTATGATGAGTGGCTGAATTCTTTTGACGGGAAGGTAAGATATCTGGTGCTGATCGGCCAGACGCGTGACAAGATCAAAGAGGCGGCAGAACGTCTTGGTGTCTGCCCATGCATTCTCTGTGAAAATCTTGAGGAGGCAGTAAAGATATGTGCCGAAAAAGCCAATCCTGGTGATGCGGTACTTCTTTCACCGGCATGTGCAAGCTGGGGACAGTTTGATAATTATGAACAGCGTGGAGACATGTTCAAAGAATATGTAAGAGCATTGTAATATAAGACCAGACTTCTGTGACGGAAGTCTGGTCTTTGCATATATTAACTGTAAGAGACTCTGTGGGAGTGGATCATTTGGATGAAATTCACGTGATTGGGGGAAACTGTCTTAAGGGCAGCATAACTGTGCAGGGATCAAAAAATACAGTACTTCCGATCATGGCTGCATCACTGCTTCAGAGGGAAATCTGTGTTCTGAGAGGCTGTCCGCGTATTCTTGATGTCTGTTATATGGAAGAAATCCTTCACATTCTGGGAGTCGTTACCTGGTGGAAGGGCCATGATCTGTATCTTGACTGCAGCAAAGTCTGTGGAATGGAAATTGCCTCGGAATATACAGGAAGAATGCGTTGTTCTGTGATTCTGCTGGGAGCACTTCTCGGCAGAAACCAAAGAGGTGTGATCGGTTATCCGGGCGGCTGCGTGATCGGAAAACGTCCGATAGATCTTCATCTGTATGCGCTGAAAAGTCTGGGTGCGATAATTTCAGAAAAAAACGGAAAAATTCAGGCAGATTGCAAAAAGCTGAAAGGGCAGGAGATAAATTTTCCTGACAGAAGTGTAGGGGCCACGGAACAGGCACTGCTTGCAGCTGTTCTGGCTGAAGGAGAAACCGTACTCAGAAATTGTGCAAGAGAACCTGAGATTACATGGCTTTGCAGATTTCTGCAAAAGATGGGAGCACGGATCTGCCATGAGAAAGAAGGGTGCATCCGGGTTCAGGGAGTGACCTCTCTTCACGGGACAGAGATGCTGATACCGGCAGACCGGATCGTTACAGGAACATATCTTTGCGCGGCTGCAGCTTCGCGTGGATCAGTGACTGTGGAGAATGCACCTGAGGGAGAAATGGAGGCGTTCCTTGAAGTATATCGGAAAATGGGTGGACAATATGAATGGAAGAGTGGTAAACTAATAGCGAATGGAGCCGGAATACAATTTTCGGTTCCGTTTCTGGAAACAGAAGCTTATCCGGGATTCCCGACAGATCTTCAGTCACCACTGCTGGCAGTACTGACTACAGTTCCGGGAATAAGCCGCATAAGGGAGAATATATTTGAGAACCGGTTTAAGATATGCAGTGAACTTACAAAAATGGGGGCACACATAGAAGTCAGGGGAAGCGAAGTAAAAATTTGTGGAAGCAGATTAAAGGGATGCAGGCTGCGGGCAGAGGAACTGAGAGGTGGAGCAGCGCTAGTGATTGCGGCTCTTGCAGCAGATGGAGAATCTGTGATAGAGGGTGTTCCTTTTATCCGAAGAGGGTATGAAGACATTTGCAGAGATTTGAGGTACCTTCAGGCAGAAATCTATATGGAGGATATCTTATCGGTTTGAGTTAATATGAGTTCAGAGGATACAGGTATTAGTTTTTTATGAGAACATCCAATTACAGGAAATTTAAAATAACAAAAAAACAGGCGAAACTGGTCGGAGGAGCTGCTGCTGTTGCTGTTCTGGCCGGGATTATTTTTTTCTTTGCTTTTTTTCATGTGTCAAAGGTGGAAGTGATGGAAAGTAACCACTATACAAAAGAAGAACTGAAGGAAATGGTTCTTACAGGAGCTTTTTCTTCTAATTCTGTTCTGGCACCGATCACGTGTTCAAAAAATAATGTGCAGGGTGTGCCATATATTGAAGGATATTCCGTCAGCAGATCCGGTCGGAACTCGATCGTGATCAGTGTCCGTGAGAAAAGTGTAGTGGGTTGTATCCCATATCTTGACAGCTATGTGTATTTTGATCGAAATGGAATGTTTGTAGAAGGCGACAAGACCAGGGATGAGTCTGTCCCCTATTTTGAGGGTATTCAGGTAAAAAAAGTTGTTATGAACGAAAAACTTCCGATTAAGGATGCTGTTCTAAATACTGCGGTTGCACTTTCTACGATTTTTGCAAAAAATGATCTCCAGCCAGATTATATCCAGCTGGAGGATGATTCCACCATAGACCTTATTTATGGAGACATCACGGTAAAACTTGGAAAAGATAAATATCTGGAAGATAAAATGTCCAGAATGGTTGCGATTCTTCCACAGATTACGGGTGAGAAGGGGATCCTTCATATGGAGAATATCACAGAAAGTTCTAAAACAGTGACTTTTGAAAAAGAGGAAGAGGAAGTAACTGCAGAGAACTGGACCGGAGGTTATGATGAAAATGGTGATTATACCGGTGATGGTGAATACGATGAAAATGGCAATTATGTAGGAGCAAAACCAAAGACGGCACTTGATTATGCAAAAGAAAACTGGGTAGGCGGTTATGACGAAGAAGGCGATTATACAGGTTCCGGTGAATATGATGAAAATCTGAACTATGTTGGATCGGAGCCGACGCAGGAACTTCTGGACAGCTTTGGAGACTGGACAGGCGGATATAATGAATCCGGTGGCTTTGATGGTGTTAGCGAGTATGACAAAGATGGCAACTACGTGGGACCTATGCCGGATAATGACGGCACTTCTTCAGGTGATACTTCGGAGGAAGATTCAGAAGAAGACAGTTCTGATACGAATACAGATTCCTCGGATGAAGATACTGAGAGCTACAGTGATGAAGAGTCGGATGGCTGGGATCAGGGAGATACAGATGAGGAATCTTATGAGTGATGGAAATGGCGAATAATAGTGAAAAAAGTATAAAAAAACAAAAATAGTAGTTGATTAATTCGAAAAAAAAATATATGATATATCTATATGCAGCCTGATACGCTGATATCAGGTAAATAAAGGAGGAAGTACATTGTTAGAGATTATGTCAAATGAAGCTGAGTCCTCTGCAAAGATTATTGTAATCGGTGTAGGCGGGGCTGGTAATAATGCAGTTAACAGAATGGTGGAAGAAGCCATCGGAGGAGTTGAGTTTGTTGGTGTAAATACTGATAAACAGGCCCTGACACTTTGCAAAGCTCCAACAGTACTTCAGATTGGTGAAAAGATTACAAAAGGCCTTGGCGCCGGTGCACAGCCGGAAGTTGGTCAGAAGGCCGCTGAAGAGAGCATAGAAGAAGTAAAACAGTTGATCGAAGGTGCTGACATGGTATTTGTTACCTGTGGAATGGGTGGTGGTACCGGTACAGGTGCAGCTCCTGTTATTGCAGCAGCAGCTAAGGAAATGGGAATCCTGACCGTTGGCGTTGTAACAAAACCTTTCCGTTTTGAAGCAAAAACACGTATGAACAATGCTCTTACAGGAATCGAGAATCTGAAGAAAGCTGTTGATACATTGATCGTTATCCCGAACGATAAACTGCTCGAGATCGTAGACCGTCGTACAACTATGCCGGAAGCACTTCGCAAAGCTGACGAGGTTCTGCAGCAGGCTGTCCAGGGAATTACAGACCTGATCAATCTGCCGGCACTGATCAACCTTGACTTCGCGGATGTTCAGACAGTTATGACAGATAAAGGAATCGCACATATCGGTATTGGTGAGGCCAGAGGAGATGACAAGGCTATGGAAGCTGTTCAGCAGGCTGTATCCTCTCCGCTGCTTGAGACAACCATCAAAGGTGCTACTCATGTGATCATCAATATTTCCGGAGATATTTCTCTTATGGATGCAAATGATGCAGCAAGCTATGTACAGGAGCTGACAGGTGAAGATACAAACATCATCTTTGGCGCTATGTATGATGATTCTGTTGCAGACTATGCTAAGATCACAGTTATTGCAACCGGATTATCCGATACAGCTGCAAAGACCACTCCATTTGGTACAAGAAGCAATACAACACCATTTGGTGTACGTAAACCGGCAGCAGGTACATCTGCACCGTCTTCCAGTACAATGTCCATGCCAAGCTTCAGTCTGCCGACTATGAACAATGGTTCTTATACAGGCAAAGTTCCGACCAGCACAGTACAGAAGAAAGATATCCAGATTCCGGATTTCCTGAGAAACAGATAGGAAGCGACAGGATTAGAAACTGAATGATTCAGACATAAAAAAGACGCTGTTTGATGCAGCGTCTTTTTGAGCGTCAGGATCAGCATTTGCAGGAGAAGGTATTACATTTTGTTTCGTTACATCCGTCTGTGCTGCATCCGGCCACATCAATGGCAGAAGCCGTACATTTGCGCTGATCGTTATAGGTACATTCCTGAGCTTTACAGTCGATGTTGATTTTTTCACAGCCGCAGTGATGAGCTTTGCTGTTTGTCATACCGGCAGTCGCGCGGTCACGAAAACTTCCACAGTTTGTTTCATCTGCACGATGAGCATTATCTCCTGTAATCTCAATATCGCCTCTGGAACAGAGCTCATTTTCATTGTAAAGACATTTTGTGGCACTACATTTCAGAATTGTCATAATAGAAGCCTCCTTCTTATATAATGATATGATTATGCATAACAGCAAACGTCATGCAGGAATAGTATGCGCTGAAAAAATAAAAATATGTATAAAAAATAACTTGACATTATATAAAAGACATGATATCTTTTTAAAGTACGTGGAAAACAAAGCAGAGTTTCACTCTCACCTCAGCGCATATAATGCGGCTCGGGTTGATATATCGTAGCAGGCTGATCTACAGAGATCAGGGAATGCACAGAGATAAAAATGAAAAAGAGGTTTCATTTGGTTATCCCTGGATATAGCAGAGTGTGGAAACTGTCCATACTCTTTTTTGTTTTCATAAGACAGGGTGGAGTTACTGTTCCTATACAGTAGCTGAGAGATTCAGGTTTATCATTTATTTAAATGTATGGAGGTGTACTACAATTAGCAATTTAATGATTAACGAACAGATCAGAGACAAAGAGGTACGTTTGATCGGACCGGATGGAGCACAGCTTGGAATCGTTTCTTCAAGAGAAGCATTTGCAAAGGCTCAGGAAGCCGGACTTGATCTTGTTAAAATCGCACCGCAGGCAAAGCCGCCGGTTTGTAAAATTATCGACTACGGCAAGTATCGTTATGAGCTCTCCCGTAAGGAAAAAGAAGCTAAGAAAAAACAGAAGACAATTGACATCAAGGAAGTACGTCTTTCTCCAAACATTGATACCAATGACCTGAAGACGAAGGTCAATGCAGCAAGAAAATTTCTTTCTAAAGGAGACCGTGTTAAGGTTACATTACGTTTCCGTGGAAGAGAAATGGCACATATGGCAAGCAGCAAACATGTACTTGATGATTTTGCAGAACATCTTGCAGATGTGGCAGTTGTTGAGAAAGCCCCTAAGATTGAAGGCAGAAGCATGACAATGTTTCTCAGCGAAAAGCGTTAAGCAGTTATCACAGACAGCGTGTTTTGGCACGTGTTCTTGATAATAAGAAATAAAAAACAGTACCACGAATTAAGGAGGAAATAATTATGCCTAAGATTAAAACTTGTAGAGCAGCAGCAAAACGTTTCAAAAAAACCGGAACCGGAAAAATCATGAGAAATAAAGCTTATAAGAGCCATATCTTAACAAAGAAATCTCAGAAGAGAAAGAGAAATCTGAGAAAAGCTACTGTTGTTGATTCTACAAACCTTAAGAACATTAAGAAAGCACTGCCTTATTTATAATAATAAGCAGCAGATGATATTGGAAGACGAACAGGAGGAAATAAGAAATGGCAAGAATTAAAGGCGGATTAAACGCAAAGAAAAGACATAACCGTACATTAAAACTGGCAAAGGGCTACAGAGGAGCTCGTTCCAAACAGTATAGAGTAGCAAAACAGTCTGTAATGAGAGCACTTGCAAGCTCCTATGCAGGACGTAAACAGAAAAAACGTCAGTTCAGACAGCTTTGGATCGCTCGTATCAACGCAGCTGCAAGAATGAATGGACTTTCCTACAGCAAAATGATGCATGGTCTGAAAGTTGCAAACATCGACATCAACAGAAAGATGCTTGCTGAACTTGCAGTAAACGACGCAGAAGGATTTGCAGCACTTGCTGAAATCGCTAAAAAAGCAGTAGCATAAGTTGTAAAATTATGGAGACCGTGGAGTTCTTTATTGAACTACGGTCTTTTTTTGAACCTAATGTCCGTTTGAGGACAACAAGAGTTCTCGAGAAAAACACAAAATATTAAATAAATCTAAAATTTCTGCTTGCAATCGTGATAAGTGAATGCTATAATCAACTACATTAAAGCTTTAGCAAATGAAAGTAAAGCTAGCTGAAGTATAAGATAGGAGGATCTTATTATGAAAAATATGAAAAAAGTACTTGCTGTAACAGCAGCAGTAGCTATGACAGCAGCAATGATGCCGACGGCTGTATTTGCGGATGATGCGGAGACATTCAAGATCGGTGTAATCGGACCTATGACAGGTGACAACGCACAGTATGGTCTTGGTGTATACCACGCAGCACAGGTTGCAGCAGAAGAAATCAACGCAAACGGTGGATTCAACGGATACAACGTAGAAATTCTTGACGCAGGTGATGATCAGGCTGACCCGGAGAAGGCAGTAAATGCATACAATGACCTTCTTGACAAAGGAATGCAGATGCTTTGCGGAACTGTAACATCCGGTTCCTGTATTGCAGTCGGAGCAGAAGCAGCAGAAAGCACATTCATGTTTACACCATCTGCAACAGCAGTGGACAGTATCACAGCAGGAAGCAACGAATTCCGTATGTGCTTCACAGACCCTGCACAGGGAACAAAATCTGCACAGTACATCGGTGAGCATAGTCTTGCTACAAAGGTAGCAGTTCTCTATGATTCATCCGCAGACTACAACTCAGGTATCAACGATGCGTTCGTTGCAGCAGCAGAAGAAAACGGTCTGGAAATTGTAGCTGATGAAGCATACACAGCAGACAGCAACACAGACTTCTCTGTACAGCTTAAGAAAATCAAAGACAGCGGCGCAGAACTTCTGTTCCTTCCTAACTACTATGCAGACAATGCTCTGATTCTTCAGCAGGCACATGATGCAGGTATGGACGACGTTAAGAAATTCGGTGTAGACGGTATGGACGGTATTCTTGGAGTAGAAAACTTCGATACATCTCTTGCAGAAGGCGTTATGCTTCTGACACCATTCTCTGCTACATCAGAAGATGAGAAATCTCAGGCATTCGTTAAAGCATACGAAGATGCTAACAAAGATGAGGTTCCGAACCAGTTCGCAGCAGATACATATGATGTAATCTATGCAATGAAAGCAGCAGCAGATGCAGCTGAGATCACACCGGATATGTCCAACGAAGACATCAGCGCAGCTATGTCTGAGGCAATGCTGAGTGTAGAGCTTGATGGTCTTACAGGTAAAGCAAAATGGACAGAAGACGGCGAGTGCGATAAAGAGCCAAAAGCTTTCGAAATCCAGGACGGCGCTTACGTAGAAATGGAATAATCAGATTAAAATAATGTAATCAGAGGACGGGGGACGGTTGCCTGTTATCACAGGGCCGTTCCCCTTTCTTGAGCTAATATGACAACTATTTAAAGAGGTGCATTATGAGTTTTTTATCCTATTTAAAAGATGGAATCAGCCTGGGCAGTATCTATGCGATCATTGCCCTGGGGTATACAATGGTATACGGTATCGCTAAAATGCTGAACTTCGCTCATGGTGATGTCATCATGGTCGGTGCATATGTGATCCTTACCGCTGTTACCAGAGGAGGCATGTCTCCGGTGCTGGCTGTTGCACTTTCTGTAATCTTCTGTACCGTTCTTGGTATGGTGATCGAGAAAGTAGCGTACAGCCCGCTTCGTAAGGCGTCATCCAACCTGGCTGTACTGATCACAGCGATTGGTGTCAGCTATTTGCTTCAGAATCTGGCACTTTTGATTTTCGGTGCAGATGCCAAGAGTTTTGTAACTGTTATTGATGTACCGTCGGTGTCTTTATTTGACGGACAGCTTGTTATTAAGGGAATTACGATCGTAACAATCCTGAGTTGTATTGTGATTATGGCCGGTCTGATGCTTTTTGTACAGAAGACAAAACCAGGACGTGCCATGCAGGCCGTTTCTGAAGACCGTGACGCAGCACAGCTCATGGGTGTCAATGTCAATGCGACAATTTCGATGACATTTGCAATCGGTTCCGGACTTGCAGCAATTGCCGGACTTCTTCTCTGTCAGACCTACCCGACACTGACTCCATATACAGGCGCCATGCCTGGTATTAAGGCATTCGTAGCAGCCGTATTTGGTGGTATCGGATCCATTCCGGGAGCCATGGTCGGCGGTATTCTTCTCGGCGTGATCGAGATCTTCGGTAAAGCCTATATCTCTTCTCAGGTTGCAGATGCGATCTGTTTTGCGGTTCTGATCGTGGTACTTCTTGTAAAACCTACCGGACTGTTCGGAAAGAACATCCAGGAGAAAGTATAAGGGGTGGTCAGAATGAAAAAAACAATGAACAAAACAACAAAAAACAATTTTATCAACTATGGAATTGTAATCGCAATTTTTGTGATCGTAGAGATCCTTTCCGGAACAGGAAACCTCTCAAGACTTCTTACAGGTCTGCTGGTTCCGCTTTGCGTTTATACGATTGCGGCAATCTCTCTGAACCTGGTTGTAGGTTTTTCCGGTGAGCTGAGCCTTGGCCATGCAGGATTCATGTGCGTTGGTGCATATTCCAGTGCATTATTTTCTCACATTGCAAGTGATATCCCGCAGGTGCCGAGATTTATCCTTGCAATTCTGATCGGTGCAGCAGTAGCAGCAGTGTTTGGTGTGATCATCGGTATCCCGGTACTTCGCCTTCGTGGTGACTACCTCGCAATCGTAACGCTGGCATTCGGCGAGATTATCAAAAACCTGATCAATATCCTGTATGTCGGTTTTGATGAAAACGGACTTCATGTTGCAACAAGTTCTGCAAATCTCAAGCTTGCAGCAGGCGGCAAACAGATCCTCAAAGGTGCACTTGGTATTTCAGGAACAGGTGCTCTTTATAAAGACGTAAAGCATTATTTCTTCCCGATCGGAATCATTCTGGTATTGCTTACGCTGTTTATCGTACAGAACCTGGTAAACTCTAGAAGCGGACGTGCGATCATGGCAACCAGAGATAACCGTATTGCGGCAGAATCTGTAGGTATTGATGTGACGAAGTTCAAACTTCTTGCATTTACTATTTCAGCAGCTCTTGCAGGTGTTGCAGGCGTACTGTATGCACATAACCTTTCTATGTTAAAGGTATCCGGATTTGACTACAATATGTCTATCCTGATTCTGGTATATGTCGTGCTTGGTGGAATCGGAAACTTAAGAGGTTCTATGATCGCAACGATCATTCTCTATGCACTTCCGGAACTTCTCCGTGGATTTGCAAACTACCGTATGCTGATCTATGCGATTGTCCTGATCGTTATGATGCTCTTTAACTGGGCTCCTGCAGCAAGAAACTGGAGAGCACGAGTAGTTGAAAAATTTAAAGGAACAGCAAAGAAAAAGGAGGCAGCTTAACTATGGCAATGTTAGAGGTAAATCATCTGGCTATTCAGTTCGGCGGTCTTCGCGCAGTTGACGGATTTAATGTATCTATCGAAAAGGGCCAGCTGTATGGCCTGATCGGACCGAATGGTGCAGGAAAAACAACAATTTTCAACCTTCTTACAGGTGTTTACAAACCAACAGAAGGTATTATCAAACTCGACGGACAGGATATCACAGGAAAGAGTACAATAGAGATCAACAAGGCCGGTATTGCGAGAACTTTCCAGAATATCCGTTTGTTTAAAGAAATGACGGTTCTTGACAACGTTAAAGTAGGACTGCACAATCATCATCCCTATTCCACACTGACCGGAATCCTGAGATTTCCGAAGTATCATAAAGTCGAGAAGGAAATGAATGAAGAAGCAATGGAGATTCTGAAAGTATTTGATCTTGACAAGGAAGCTCAGACACTTGCAGGAAACCTTCCATATGGTAAGCAGCGTAAACTTGAGATCGCCAGGGCACTGGCTACAGATCCGAAGCTCCTTCTTCTTGATGAGCCGGCAGCCGGTATGAATCCAAACGAAACACAGGAACTGATGGATACGATCCGTTTTGTGCAGAAACATTTTGATATGACCACTCTTCTGATCGAACATGATATGAAGCTGGTTGGCGGTATCTGTGAAGAGCTGACTGTACTGAACTTCGGACAGGTGCTTGCACAGGGTGAGACATCCAAAGTTCTGAAGGATCCGGCTGTTATCACCGCATATCTGGGAGAATAAGGAGGAAGATCAAATGTCAATGTTGGAAGTAAAAGATCTCCAGGTTTATTATGGCGTGATTCAGGCATTGAAGGGAATTTCCTTTCATGTAGAACAGGGAGAAGTTATTGCACTGATCGGTGCAAACGGTGCTGGTAAGACCACGACCTTACAGACACTGACCGGAATCATCCCGGCAAAAGCAGGAAGTATTATTTACGAAGGTAAAAATCTTACCAAAACACCGGCACATAAGATCGTTGAGATGGGTATGGCCCATGTGCCGGAAGGAAGACGAGTATTTGCAGATATGTCTGTATATGAGAATCTTCTGATGGGTGCTTATACAAGAAAAGACAAGAACGAGATCGCTCAGAGCCTGGAAATGGTATACAAAAGATTTCCTCGTCTGAAAGAACGTACAGGACAGCGTGCAGGTACACTCTCCGGTGGAGAGCAGCAGATGCTCGCAATGGGGCGTGCGCTGATGAGCAAACCGAAGATCATTCTGATGGATGAGCCTTCGATGGGGCTGTCACCGATCTTTGTAAATGAGATTTTTGATATTATCAAAGAAGTAAGTGAGAGTGGAACAACGGTTCTGCTTGTTGAGCAGAATGCGAAGAAAGCCCTTTCTATTGCTGACAGAGCGTATGTCCTTGAAACAGGAAGCATCACTCTGGAAGGCAAAGCAGATGATCTGCTTCATGATGAATCTGTCCAGAAAGCATATCTGGGAGAATAAGGAGGAAATCGGTATGGATCAGGTTGTAATCACAATCGCAAGACAGTATGGAAGTGGCGGTCGCACCGTTGGTAAAATGCTGGCAGAGCGTCTGGGAATCTCTTTTTATGATAAGCAGATTATCCAGATGGCGTCTGATGAGAGCGGAATTGATGTAAAACTTTTCGGTAAAGTAGAAGAGGGAGATAAGGTAAAGGGTTCTCTTTTTGGAAATAAAGAAAGCATTTACAAAGGAAATCTGCATCAGCCGGGAAGTAAGGAATTCATTTCAGATGAAAATCTTTTCAACTATCAGGCAAAAGTGGTCAATGATCTTGCAGAGAAAGAATCCTATGTAATTGTCGGACGATGTGTCAATTATGTTTTCAAGGACAGACCGAATACATTGCGTGTATTCATTCATGCACCATGGGAGTTCCGTGTAGAGCAGGCATCTCAGAAGATCTCCGGATCAAGAGAGGATGTCGAGAAATTCCTTCTCAAAGATGATAAGCGTAAACAGGATTATTATCGTAAATTTGCAGGTGGTCAGTGGAGTGATGCCACGAATTATGATCTCTGTCTGAACAGTGGAAAACTCGGATTTGACAAATGTGTGGATGCAATTGAAACACAGCTGAAGATCATGCTTGGTAAATAAAATACAGGACCATTACAGAGCACTGAGGGCTTTTTGCGAGCCCTGGTGCTTTTTTTCTGCCACATTTCATATACTGAACAGAAGGATAGTTATGTCTGGGATTTGAAACCGGAATATGAAAAAAAGAAAAGCAGGAATTGGGATATTTGTGATCGTACTGATCATAACTGCGGTGCGAGTAAAAAGTATGGACTCGCACCGTATTTCAGGCAGAATCCTGGCTGAAAATATAGCAGGTCCGGGGATGATGCGGCTGGTGGAGCAATCCATGCAGGCCCAGGCACAAAAAACATCAGTTACGGAAATAGCTGTGAAAGAATGGAAGCATCCGCAGGCGGCACTGACATTTGACGACGGACCGGATATCAGATATACACCACTTCTTCTGGATGGTCTGAAAGAGCGGAATGTCAGAGCTTCTTTTTTTCTTCTTGGAGAGAAGGTTGAACAGTATCCGGAACTTGTAGAACGGATGCAGAAAGAAGGGCATCTGGTAGGAAACCATACCTATCATCATGTACAGCTGGATAAACTGAATGAGACGAAGGCAAGGGAAGAAATCCTGAAAACAAATAATCTGATCTATGAGACAACAGGTGTTTATCCACTGTACCTGCGCCCGCCGTTTGGTGCCTGGAAGAAAAATCTGGAACTATGTGTGGAGATGCTTCCTGTATTCTGGACGATCGATACACTGGACTGGAAGGTGCAGAATACAGAAAAAATCGTTCGTACAGTGCAGGAACAGATAGAGGATGGCGCGATCATTCTGATGCATGATGAATATGATACTTCTGTTGAAGCGGCGCTGCAGGTTGTCGATGAACTGAAAAATCAGGGATATGAACTTGTAACAGTAGATCAGCTGATCCTGCCATAAAATCCAGAACAGAATGCTGCACATAGTAACACATAAGAAAACAACCGTTTGGGTTTTGATTGCTTTTTTTCAGGAATTTCGTTATACTGTAAAGCAGAGACAGGCATAAGCCGGAGAAGAAGAAAGAGACAAAGGAGCTGTGCATATGGGACGTTTTTTCAGTATGGACAATAAGTTTTTTACATTTATGAATAAGGTGGCAGATCTTTGTATCCTGAATATTATCTGTCTGGTCTGCTGTATTCCGATCGTTACTGCCGGAGCATCTATTACGGCTATGTATTATGTGACACTGAAGATGGTCCGGAATGAGGAAGCTTATATTGTTCGGAGCTTTTTTAAATCTTTTAAAGATAATTTCAAACAGGCGACAATTATTAATCTGATCATGATCGCCGTTGGTGCGGTTCTTTATCTGGATCTGAATGTTGCCAAAAATATGCCTGGAAGTGCCGGTCAGATTTTTCATGTGATCTTTATGGCATTTGTGATCATATATTATGTACTGTTTTTATATGTTTATCCGGTTCTTGCCAGGTTTTACAATACGATCCGTAATACGATCAAAAATGCACTGTTCATGGCAATCCGCCATCTTCCGTATACAGTTGTCATGGTACTGATCGGACTTTGTCCGCTGCTGTTGTTATTTATAGGCTCTTATCAGATACAGTCCACGTTGTTTGCTCTGTTTCTGGTCATGGGATTCGGAGTGATCGCGTACTGTAATTCCTTCTTCCTTGTAAAAATATTTGATCATTATATGCCGAAGGAAGAAAATGAAGAACAGAAAAGCGAAGGCACAGAAGTATGAATACAGATGCGGTGACACAGCAGAAGAACTGGAATGGAAAGCCGTATCATTCGCTGGATCATATGCTTAGGGAAAGGTTCGGAGAAAAAGTTTATAAGGTGACTCTGAACGGAGGAATGTCCTGTCCCAACCGGGATGGTAAGCTTGGCAGCAGAGGCTGTATTTTCTGCAGTGCCGGTGGAAGCGGGGATTTTGCTGCAGATGCAGAGCTGTCGGTAACAGAACAGATCGACAGTCAGATCGCATTGCTTTCTGCAAAGCGGCCGATCCATAAATATATTGCTTATTTTCAGGCATATACCAATACGTATGCACCGGTGGAATACCTGCGGAAAATCTTTACAGAAGCGCTTGCGCATCCGTCGGTGGTCGCATTATCCATCGGAACGAGACCGGATTGTCTTGGTGAGGATGTATTGGAGCTCCTGAATGAACTGAACCAGAGGAAACCGGTATGGGTAGAACTTGGACTTCAGACGATGCATGAGCGTACCGCTGCCTATATTCGACGAGGATATCCGCTTTCCTGTTTTGAAGATGCAGTACAGAATTTGCGGATGCGCCAGATTGAGGTGATCGTGCATACGATACTGGGACTGCCGGGAGAATCAGAAAAAGACATTCTGGAGACAATGCAGTATCTGAATGGACAGGATATTCAGGGAATTAAATTGCAGCTTCTGCATGTGTTGAAGGGAACCGATCTGGCAGAGGATTACCTGGCCGGGAAATTCCGAGTCTACGAAAGAGAAGAATATCTGAATTTACTGATAGATTGTCTGGAATATCTGGATCCGTCAATCGTTATTCACAGAATGACGGGAGATGGACCGGAGAAGCTGCTTATCGCACCATTGTGGGCAAGCCGGAAGCGGGAAGTTCTGAATCTTCTTCATCACGAAATGAAGGTTCGTAACAGCTGGCAGGGCAAACAGCTGCAATAAGAAGCGAGAAGCCTGACTTGTGTGAGAAAGAGGTGATTGAAATGGCAGAACCATTTACAACTTATAAACTGATCGTTTTATATATGGCGAAACATTCAAAAGAAACACTGACAAATTCTCAGATTTCAGAATTTATACTGGACAGAGATTACACAGATTATTTTCAGCTTCAGAAAGTACTTTCTGAACTGGTAGAAACAGAGCTTCTGAGAAAGCGAACAATTTCCAACAGTTCCTATTATGAGATTACGGAAGAGGGAAAAAAGACACTTTCTTATTTTGAAAAAGAACTGTCGGGTGAGATTAAGAACGAAGTAAAAGATTATCTGCAGACGCATGGCGGACAGGTGCAGGAACGCATCCTGACACCGGCAGATTATTATACGACACCACAGGGAAATTATGCAGTGCGCTGCCAGATCATTGAAAAAGATACGACAGTGCTGGATCTGACACTGGCAGCACCAAGCAGGGAAGCTGCACAGGCGATGTGCCACAGTTGGGCTAAGAAATCACAGGATATTTATGGAATGCTGATGGGAGAACTGATTTAATCAGTTCTCCCTTTTATCTTTTGTAGATATTCTTTTATCGTTTTTTCGTAGCCAAGATCACCTGGTTCATAGAAATGAGAACCTTCAATCTCAGAAGGAAGATATTGCTGATCAACATAATGATCTGGATAGTCATGAGCATATTTATATCCAATTCCCTTGCCGAGCTTTTCATGACCGCCGTAGTGAGCATCCTGCAGGTGAACCGGAACAGTTGTCTGTGTGTGTTTCACAGAATCCATGGCGGCAAAAATGGCATTGACGGAGGCATTACTCTTTGGAGCACAGGCCATATAAGTGACTGCCTGAGAAAGGATGATCTGTGATTCCGGCATGCCGACACGTTCAACAGCCTGTGCGGCAGCAACGGCGACCTGCAATGCCTGTGGATCTGCATTTCCGATATCCTCTGAGGCGAGGATCATGATACGTCGGGCGATGAATTTGACATCTTCTCCGGCGTAGAGCATCTTGGCAAGATAGTAGACTGCTGCATCAGGATCGGAACCACGCATACTTTTGATAAAGGCGGATATGATATCGTAGTGATTGTCGCCTTTTTTGTCGTACTTGATGACTCGTTTCTGAATACATTCAGACGCAACATCCAGTGTCAGATGAATAGAACCATCTTCGCTTTTGGGGGTAGTAAGGATACCAAGTTCTACCGCATTCAGGGCACTGCGGGCATCACCGCCTGCCATATCAGCCAGAAATTCCAGGGCATCGTCATCAATTACGGCGCCATAATTTCCCATGCCTTTATCGCAGTCATTTACGGCTCTGAGGATCAGCGTGCGGATATTTTCATTACTGAGAGGTTTCAGTTCAAAAATGATGGAGCGGGAAAGGAGAGCTCCATTTACTTCGAAATAAGGATTTTCAGTAGTTGCACCGATCAGAATGATCGTACCGTCCTCCACAAATGGAAGCAGGTAATCCTGCTGGCCTTTGTTGAAACGGTGAATCTCATCAATGAAAAGAATCGTTTTTTTGCCGTACATGCCAAGACGGTCCTGTGCCTCTTTTACGACTTCTTCCATGTCTTTCTTACCGGCGACTGTCGCATTGATCTGGGTAAAACTTGCACTGGTAGTATTTGCGATTACCTTGGCAAGGGTAGTCTTTCCGGTTCCGGGAGGTCCATAGAAAATAACAGAAGTCAGCTTGTCAGCTTTGATCGCACGGTACAGTAATTTATCTTTGCCAACGATGTGCTCCTGCCCAACGACTTCATCCAGCGTAGTAGGACGAAGCCGGGAAGCCAGTGGAGATTCGCGGTCAAGTGTTTTTGATTTGGCATATTCAAATAAATCCATAGCAGATGCTCCATTCTGAATCAAAAATTATAAAACACGTACATTTGTTCTTAAGTATACTTGATTCATCAGAAAAAAACAACTACAATTAATGCGTCAAAATAGTCCTTGTTTTTTGCATGTTAAAGTGTTAAAATACCATGTATATGAAACAGTACAAACAATGTAACTAAAGGAGCAGGGATTATGGGTAAAAAAATCAGAACAGAAGAGGTTGATCATTTATTTGAAGCAATCCTTTGTCTGAAGAATAAAGAAGAATGTTATACATTTTTTGAGGATGTATGTACGATCAATGAACTTCTTTCTCTGTCACAGCGTTTTGAAGTTGCAAAGATGCTGACAGACAAACGCACATATCTGGATATTTCAGAGAAGACCGGTGCTTCCACCGCGACGATCAGCCGTGTGAACCGTTCTCTCAACTACGGAAATGACGGATATGAGATGGTCTTTTCCAGAATGAAAGAAAAAGAAACCGCAGGAAAGACAGAAGAATAAAGAATAAAGAAATACAGGGAAAAGGAACAGGCAATGGAATAATCCAAAGGTCTGTTCCTTTTTTGTTGCTGTGAGAAATTACTTTTGTTTTGTGGTCATATATGTATAGACATCCGCAGAGATTTTTTTGATCGTATTCTGTGCACTGGAATTATTCTTAATATTATTGGAAAGTACACAGAGCACATATGGATGCTTTTTATCAAAGACAATGGCAATATCGTTTTCGACAACACCGAGTTTTCCGGAATCTGCAAGTTCTCCGGTTTTGTTGGCAGTTGCGGTGCCGGAAGGAACACCTGCCGGAATCTTGGCTGTCTTTGTCTGGCTTGTAAGGAGCGCAAGCATTTCGGCAGATGCTTCTGCGTTTACCAGAGAACTGTTGTAAATATCAGAGAGCAGTCGGCAGCAGTCGGAAGCACTTGTGTAATTGTCATCGGTTGGATCAGAAGCCAGGAACTCGCGGCCAAGATGCGTGGAGGTGTAGTTCCGCTCCTGACAGAACTCATTGACAATAGCAGCTCCTGTCTGAAAATCGCCTCCACCGAGCTTGCGGACCAGTTCGTTGGCAGAGTCATTGTCACTGACTGTGATCATACTGGTGAGGAGAGGTTTCAGAGTACTTTCATAATCGGATGAAATCGTAGTTCCTTCATCTGGATATATCAGTTTGTCATAAACAGCGGCCATGATAAATGCTTTGATAACACTGGCAGACTGCATGGACTGTTCGGCATTGACTGTGCTGTAGGCCTGCGTCTTCAGATCCATAGCTGCGATTGCCCAGAGTTCTCCCTGTTGTTCAAGCGGATCCGTATAGTTCTTTTCCAGCTGTGAGGTGAGATCGGCGAGGTGTTCTCCGACAGTAGTAATAGCCGGTTCGACAGTATTGAAATATGCATCGATTCCATCGGCAATTCCCCTTGCCATAGTTTCGTGATTTGCGGAATTGGTAATGTAAAGATCATCATTCTGGTTACTCATAAATCCCATTTCGAGGATGGCAACCGGAACTGTACTCCAGTTGGTACCAGTCATATTGTCGGCAGAGATGACGCCTTTGTTTGCAAGTCCGGTGGCATTGCAGTAACTGTCGATGATACAGGATGCAAGCGCATTACTTTTTTCGATGAGTTCCTTGTCCAGATACTGATTGGAACTGGTTGGGGCCATGGTAAGAGCACCGGCAGCAGAAGCACTGTTGTCACTGTTTGCATGAATGCGGACCGTGATATCGGCGCCGGATTCTGTGGCGAATTCTGCACGTTCTTTGTTGCTGATGGCCTTGTCGTTATCCTCGCGGGTCATGACAACCTTGTACCCACGAGAAGTCAGTTCTTTTTCAAGGACAAGAGAAACTTCAAGGTTGACTTCATATTCCGGAACCTTGGAGTAGTTACCGGCAGTACCGGTCGTAGCTTTATTTTTGGTCTGAGATGAACCTGGAGCCATAGGTTCCTGTGCACTCATGTCTACCCAGCTTCCCTGATGTCCCGGATCAATACAGACGGTAAACTGCCTGGAAGCGGAAGACGGAGTTGAAGCCGTGTTTGCGGCAGACCAGTCCATGCCTGAGGAAGAACCGGAAGGACTCAAAGTACCTTCGGAGTCATCTGAAGAATCGACATCGGCTTCAGTATTGGCAGAAGCATTTGGAGAAGCCGAAGATGGAGCCTTGATCATGGCCTGTCCCTGTTCGCTTTCATAGGTGGTTTCCGCAGAAGCCCAGATCGTGGCAGGAAGCAGTAAAAGCAGACATCCGGCAAGAAAAACAGATAATAGTTTGCGCATGAATATATATCCTCCCGAGAAATTTTATTTTACAAAAAGTTGTTTCCTATATGATAAACTATAATAAAAAATTTGGCAAGAACGGTTCGGTGTCGTATTTACTCGAAGACTTGTCACGGGGAGCAAAAACTAAATACAAAGGAGGGCAACATTATGAAGAAGAGATTTTCCACAATGCAGAGGTCAGGAGTCCTGAAACGTATTTTCGCATGTGTGATCGCACTTGCACTTGTTATGCCGATGACGGTGCAGACAGGATGGGCGGCCACCACTTCCTACACAGTTACAGTAGCGGATGGCTATCTGGCTCTCCGAAATGCCAAGGCATATGATGATAAGAATGAAATTGGTAAGCTTTATACAGGTGATACCGTTGATGTGACAGATTCCAGTGGAAGCACCTACTGGTATGTATATGCATCACGACTCAAGAAATCCGGATATGTAAATCGCAGATATCTGGCGAATTCTTCAAGTGAACGTTATGTAAGTGTCAAGAGTGGATATCTGGCGCTTCGTAATGCCAAGGCGTTTAAATCGTCCAATGAAGTTGCAGAACTTTATACAGGAGATAAGGTACAGATTGCGGATGCCAGTGACAGTACCTACTGGCTGGTATATGTACCGGGACTTGGAAAGGGCGGATATGTAAATAAAGATTATCTGGTAAAAAATAAAGACAATACAGCATCTGCGGTTGTTACAAAGACAGTGAAAGTCAAGAGTGGCTATCTGGCACTTCGTAATGCAAAAGCGTATGATGATGCAAATGAGATCGGACAGTTGAATAACGGCGATACCGTTCAGGTCCAGGATTCCAGTGGAAGTACTTACTGGTATGTATATTCTTCCAGACTTGGAAAGAGCGGCTATGTAAATAAAAATTACCTGCAGTGATGCAGGTAATTTTTACGTAATACAGGATCAGTACTTCTGATGCTGTATTATTTTTTCTTATGTTTTGTGTCTGTATCCGTGGAAGCACGGAGTTCGTCGATCATCTGCTCGATCAGCATTTTTTTTACATAAACATCAAAGCTGAGAAGACAGATGAAAGAAAATAATTTCAGGAAATCCCTGTCTTCTTCCGGTGCATTCTCAAAAGTTCCCTGAGCAATTTCATAGCGCTCCAGAAGCTCCTTCTGAAGAGATTCGATCTGTCCTTTTTCCATACTGAATACTTCGTTGTAGATAGCAGTGAGATCCATATCATCCATAGATCTGAAATATTTATCGGTCAGTGGTCCGAGCAGAGTCTGAATATCGCTGATCGATAAAATATTTTTGAAATAGTAGATAAAGATCAGAACCAGCAGGTGTTCTTTTGAATAGCGCTTCTTCTCAGGAGAAGGAAGCAGATTATTCTTGGCATAATTATTGATCATGGTCTTTGTAAGAATCTTGTCATCTTCATAGCGTTTGGAATGAGCAAGCTGTGCTTCCATAAAAGTAGTGACCTGATCCATATAAAGATCTATATTGGGAATATCCTCTGGTTTTACATAACCGATTCTGGAAACACGATCCAGAATATTCCGGATCATGGAGTCTGTATTAACTGACATAAATTCATCTCCTTTGCCTGAAATAAAGGCAGAATGGTATTTCTAATACCTGCACGCTCTATTATATAGTTTTAAATACTACTTGTAAATGGTTTTTGTAAATGATTTTAAAATTCCTTTACCCCATACCAGGTTTCATGTATAATTAAAAAGATAGCAAGAAAACATCAGTTCGAAATAAGTAACCACAAAGAAACAGGAGATAATTGATGAATACAATTTATGATACATTGAATGACCGACAGAAAGAAGCTGTTCTGCATACGGATGGACCACTTCTGATTCTTGCAGGAGCCGGCTCAGGAAAGACCAGAGTACTGACACACAGGATTGCTTATCTGATCGCAGAAAAGGGTGTGAATCCGTGGAATATTCTGGCAATCACATTTACCAACAAAGCGGCTCACGAGATGAGAGAACGTGTGGACAAGATCGCAGGAAGCGAAGGGGGAAGTGTATGGGTATCAACTTTTCACTCGACATGTGTGCGGATCCTACGACGCCATATAGACCGTCTCGGTTATGATAATAATTTTACGATTTACGATGCGGACGACCAGAAGATACTAATCAAAGAAATCTGTCGCAAAATGAATATCGATACCAAGAAAGTGAAGGAACGTGCACTACTGGCTCAGATTTCACATGCAAAAGATGAGCTGCTGACTCCGGATGAAATGGAAATGAATGCAGGTGCTGATTTTAACCAGAAAAGAGCAGCGCAGGTTTATCGTGAATATCAGGCAGCACTGCGTCGGAATAATGCGCTGGATTTTGATGACCTCATATGCAAGACAGTGGAACTGTTCCAGAATTGTGGCGATGTTCTGCAGAGTTATCAGGAACGTTTCCGCTATATTATGGTAGATGAATATCAGGATACCAATACGGCACAGTTTAAGTTTGTAAGTCTTCTGGCATCCAGATATGAGAATCTGTGTGTAGTCGGTGATGATGACCAGTCCATTTACAGATTCCGTGGAGCCAATATTGGAAATATCCTGGGATTTGAGCGGGTATTCCCGGATGCTAAAGTTATTCGTCTGGAGCAGAATTATCGTTCTACGCAGAATATCTTAAATGCAGCGAATGGTGTGATCGCAAATAATACAGAGCGTAAAGAAAAAACACTCTGGACAGAGAACCCGGAGGGAGAGAAAATTCATTTCCGACAGTTTATGAATGGATATGAGGAAGCTGAATTTGTTGTAGGGGACATTGCCCGACGACACAGAGAAGGGACAGCAGAGTATCATAACTGCGCAGTACTTTATCGAACAAATGCACAGTCCCGTCTTTTTGAAGAGAAGTGTCTGCTTGCAAACATTCCTTACAAGATCGTAGGGGGAGTGAACTTCTATGCACGTAAAGAAATCAAAGATCTGCTCTGCTATCTGAAAACGGTAGACAATGCAGCGGATGATCTTGCGGTACGTAGAATCCTGAATGTACCAAAGCGTGGAATCGGAGCAACAACGGTCGGCAGAATCCAGGATTATGCCGACATGATGAATATCAGTTTTTATGATGCACTCCGTGTGGCAGAGGAAGTGCCGTCGATCGGACGCAGTCTTTCAAAAGTGGATGGATTTGTTACATTTATCCAGTCACTTAAGAGCAAAGCACAGGCATATTCTGTATCGGAGCTTCTGGAGGAAATCATAGATCTGACCGGTTATGTGGATGAATTGAAAGCAGAAGATACAGAAGAATCCAGAGCCAGGGTGGAGAATATCGATGAGCTGATATCCAAAACGGTTTCTTATGAAGAGACAATGAAGGCTGAGAACAGAGAGGCAACATTATCTGGATTCCTGGAAGAAATTGCGCTGATCGCGGATATTGATTCTGTAGATGAGAATCAGGATTATGTAGTATTGATGACTTTGCACAGTGCAAAGGGACTGGAATTTCCATATGTATACCTTGCCGGAATGGAAGATGGCATGTTCCCGAGCAGTATGTGCATCTTTTCCGGTGACCAGTCGGAGCTGGAAGAGGAGCGCAGGCTTTGTTATGTGGGAATCACCAGAGCCATGAAAGAACTGACTATGACCAGTGCGCAGCAGCGTATGGTGCGTGGGGAAACGCAGTATAATCGCGTTTCCAGATTTGTGAGAGAGATTCCACGGGAACTGGTGGATCTTGGACATACTGTTCAGGAACACAAACCAAAGATCCCGGAGACAAAATCTCCGCTCAACAGCTATCTGCAGATGAAGAAAAGCTTCCATACGAAGGCATTTCAGCCACAGAATTTTAAGGTAACGAAAGCGGATTCCCTGGATTACGGTGTTGGGGATACGGTCCGTCACATTAAATTTGGTGTTGGCATCGTTAAGGATATCGTAGAAGGCGGCAGAGATTATGAGGTTACTGTAGATTTTGACAAAGTCGGAGTTAAAAAAATGTTCGCTGCCTTTGCAAAACTTAAGAAAATATAACTTTTTATAATTTTCTTAAGAAATCTTAAAGTTTCTGTACTTTAGTTGTTTTACCTTTTAATGAATGATATACTGGATACATGAAAATTCGAAGGGAGTACAGAATGAAAAAAATTTTAAAAGGTCTCACGAGGATACTCCCTGCATATGGAATTTTCCCGGTTATTTTTTCGTTTGTATTTAATTGTCTTGTTTATTCAGGTTCCAGAATGATCGCAGGTGGATGGTACCACCACAATATAGAAACTGCTGTGGACAGGAGCCTTCCTTTTGTCCCACAGTTTCTGATTATCTATTTTGGATGCTATCTTTTCTGGATCGTCAATTACATTCTGATTGCCAGGCAGGATCGACACAGTGTGTACCAGTTTTTTACAGGAGATTTTATATCAAGATGTATCTGCCTTGGTTTCTTTCTTTTGTATCCCACAACGAATACTAGACCAGTGATAACAGATGGAGGATTATGGAATCAGCTTGCTTTGTGGCTGTACTCTATTGATGCAGCAGATAATCTGTTTCCGTCTATTCATTGTCTGGTCAGCTGGTTCTGCTATCTGGGTATCCGCGGAAGAAAAGAAATTCCGGTATGGTACCAGAGAGTGTCGGCAGTGCTGGCAATTCTTGTGTTTGTCTCTACATTGCTGACGAAACAGCATGTTCTGGTGGACGTGGCAGGAGGAATCCTTCTTGCAGAACTGTGTTTCTGTATCGGAAGAAACACAAATTTGTACAAAATTTACGAAAGATTTGGCAGCAGGATCGAGAAAAAGATTCTGAAATCTACAGAAGGGTGAGCTGCTTATGAAAAAAAATAGAAGAGTGATCTTTAATGGAGCTTTCCTGATCATTGTCTTTGTGCTCACAATTTATGGAGTGTTTCATGGAGAAGATCTCGGAGCTATGATGGATGCCATTCGGAGTGCGGATAAACGATGGCTCGTGCCCGGGCTTGCACTGGTGGCATTCTTTATCTGGGGTGAGTCGATCATCATATGGTATATGATGCGGTCCTATGGAATAAAACTGAAAAAAAGGACCTGTTTTCTCTTTTCATCGGTAGGATTCTTTTTCAGCTGTATTACACCATCTGCGAGTGGTGGACAGCCAATGCAGGCATATTATATGAAAAAGAAAAACATATCTATTCCAGTTTCTGCGGTTATTCTGATGATCATTACGATCACCTATAAGCTGGTGCTGGTGGTGGTTGGTATCGGAGTGGCTGTGTTTGGAAGAGGATTCCTGCATCAGTATCTGGAAGGAATTCTTCCTGTTTTCTATCTGGGATTGGGACTGAATATTTTCTGTGTGACTTTTATGACGATTCTGGTATTTCATCCACTGCTTGCCAGATCATTTCTTGTATGGGGACTTTCGATTCTTGAGAAATTCCGTATTCTTCGTCACAAAGAAGGAAGGCTGAAAAAACTGGAAGATTCCATGGATACTTACAGAGATACAGCTGCTTATCTGAAGACACATCCGAGAGTGATCGTGAATATCATTGCGATCACATTTGTACAGAGAATGGCAATGTTTGCAGTAACATGGTTTGTATATAAAGCATTTTCACTGTCAGGAACAGGATTCTGGACGGTGCTGTTTCTTCAGGCAGTGATCTCGGTTTCCGTAGATATGCTTCCGCTTCCGGGAGGTATGGGAATCAGTGAGACACTGTTCCTGACAATATTCACCCCGGTATTTGGCACATTACTTCTGCCGGGGATGGTTCTCAGCAGAGGACTTGGTTATTATGGGGAGCTTTTGATCAGTGCACTTTTTACGATTGTGGCACAGCTTACGATCGGACAGGGGCATGGCAAAGAAAATAAGGAGAGTTACGAATGATAGGATTTTATGATTATACAGTAGTTGTTACATATATCAGTCTTGTTTCATCCATCCTGGGTATGTTTTGTGCGATTGACGGGAAGCTTACGCTGGCAGTATCCTGTCTGGCTTTTTCCGGACTGTGTGATATGTTTGATGGAAAGATAGCCCGGACAAAGAAGAACAGAACCGATGATGAGAAATCCTTTGGTATTCAGATCGATTCTCTCTGTGACATTGTCTGTTTTGGGATTTTTCCAATCATTCTGGGCTACAAACTTGGAATGTGTAAAGCATACAGCATTGCGATCCTTGCATTTTACGGGATGGCAGGAGTGATCCGTCTTGCATATTTTAATGTGATGGAGGCAAAACGCCAGAGCGAGACATCTGAGAACCGCAAGTACTATCAGGGACTTCCGATCACATCTATGGCTGTGATCATGCCGCTTCTGTTTGTGGCATCGGTATTTTTTCCGGGATTTCGTTATTTTGTGGGATTGCTTCATGCAGCGATGCTGATCGTAGGATTCTTGTTTATTTTTAATTTCCGTTTCCGCAAGCCGACCAATCAGGAATTGGTGGTACTGGTTGCAGTTGTGGCAGTGGCAGTACTGTTTATTCTTTTTTACAAAGAAGGATGGTGGGCTCATTACCATACGATCAGGAAACTGAAAGGAGCAGCAGCATGACAACATATACGGCAGACCGAAAAGGTCATGTAACTGAAAATGATTCGTTTCAGGACAGATTCCTGGAAAAAATGTATGGCTCTGCAATTGGCAGGGCTTTACTTAAACCGCTTGTAAATCCTGTACTTTCAGAGATTGGGGGCAGAATTCTGGACTCCAGAGTATCTGCACTGGCGGTTCCGGCATTTATAAGACATGCAGGAATTGATATGAGAGATTATGAACCGAAAAAGTATTGGTCGTACAATGATTTTTTTACCAGACAGATTCGAGAGGGTGCCAGAGAAATCGATATGGTACCGGAAGCTTTTGTCAGTCCCTGCGACAGCAGGGTGAGTGTTTATCCGATCAGTGAGAACTGTCATGTAAAAATCAAACATACATCCTATACAGTTGCTGAACTTCTGAAGAATCCGGTTCTGGCGAAACGATACGAAGGCGGACTTCTCTGGGTGTTCCGTTTATGTGTGGACGATTATCACAGATATATCTATATAGATGATGGATTTGAATCCCGGAGAGTGCATATTCCGGGTGAACTGCATACGGTCAATCCGGTCGCCAATGATGTGTATCCAATTTACAAAGAAAATACAAGAGAATATGCGTTGTTGAAGACTGTGAATTTTGGAACGGTTCTGATGATGGAAGTCGGAGCGTTGATGGTCGGCAGGATTGAGAATGTACCACTTCGTGGCCGTGTAAAACGGGGAAAAGAAAAAGGAAATTTCGCATTTGGTGGTTCGACGGTTATACTGATGACACAGAAGGAACGGGTACTGCCTGATCCAGACATCTTTATGAATTCCGAAAAGGGAATTGAGACAAGAGTAAAACTTGGGGAGCGGATTGGTGTATCAGAAGTTCTGGATGGATAAGGTGCAGAAACATAATCGAAAATTTGCGAGAAAATATGGTAAAATGGATGGATTAGTGGTATACTATGACCTATAAATGAGTGAGAGGAAGGTGCCCGTCATGAATCTGAATAATTTAAACCTGAACGAGAAAATTGAGGATTTACTTGCTGCTTTAAAGAAAAAAGAAGACGAAAAAGAAAAAAATACAGTCCTCTGGGTACTGGCTATCATAGGCGCAGTTGCAGCAGTTGCAGGAATCGCATTTGCAGTATATCGCTTCTTTGCTCCGGATTATCTGGAAGATTTTGAAGAAGATTTCGATGATGATTTTGATGATTACTTCGAGGATGAAGAAGAGTAAGATGACTGCTTGCAGAGAGAATGGCAACAGAGTAAGCGTAGCATGAAGTTCAAACAGCTCCGGCAGATAACCGGGGCTGTTTTACTGCTCTGTCAAAGACAAAAGAGTGAGGGTTACGAAGAGACAGCTGGATGCAAGTGTTTCAAATATATAAATGAGGAATAGAAAGCATGAAAAAAGGTGAAATTTACGAAGGTGTAATAGAGAAGGTGGACTTCCCGAATAAGGGATATGTTTTTGTGGAGGATCAGAAGGTTCTGATCAAGAACGGAATTCCGGGACAGAAGGTACGCTTTATGATTCAGAAGAAACGTTCCGGAAGGGCACAGGGACGTATCCTGGAGGTAATGGAAAAATCACCATTGGAGACAAGAGAACCGGTATGCAGCAATTTTCCGGCATGTGGTGGCTGCATGTATCAGACAATGTCCTATGAAGACCAGCTTCATATGAAAGAGACACAGATACGAGAGCTTCTGGAAGAGGCATTGATCCAGGGTGGTCAGATAGATGAGAATGGAAATGCAGCTTTTGAATGGGAGGGTATTCACGGAAGCCCGATCGAATTCGGATACCGCAATAAGATGGAGTTTTCTTTTGGAGATGAGGTCAAAGACGGACCACTGTCCCTTGGCCTGCATAAGAAAGGAAGTACGTATGATATCCTGAATACTGACGACTGTAAGCTGGTGCATAAGGATATGACGGATATCCTGACTTGTGTAAGAGAATTTTTCAGAGAAAAAGGAGCTTCTTATTACAGGAAACTGCAGCACACCGGTTATCTGCGGCACCTGATGTTGAGAAGAGGTGTTACTTCCGGTGAGATTCTGGTGCATCTTGTAACGACCACTCAGGAAGAGTATGATCTGGAACCGCTGAAAGATCAGCTTCTGGCTCTTCCACTGGAGGGCAGGATTGTTGGAATCATGCATATTCTCAATGATTCACTTTCAGATGTAGTTCAGAGCGATGAGACAAGGATACTTTATGGACAGGACTATTTCTATGAGACACTGCTCGGATTGAAATTCCGTATCAGCACGTTTTCTTTCTTCCAGCCGAATTCACTGGCTGCGGAAGTACTGTACAATATTGTGCGTGATTATATCCAGAATACGAGTGGAATGGAAGTGTTCGATCTTTACAGTGGAACCGGAACGATCGCGCAGCTGCTTGCTCCGGTAGCAAAAGAAGTGATCGGTGTGGAAATCGTGGAAGATGCAGTTGCAGCAGCAAGAGAGAATGCGAAGCTGAATGGACTGGATAACTGTAAATTCATTGCCGGTGACGTCCTGAAGGTTCTGGATGATCTGACTGAGAAGCCGGATGTGATCGTCCTGGATCCACCTCGCGATGGAATCCATCCGAAAGCGCTGCCGAAGATCCTTTCCTATGGGGTAAACCGTATTGTGTATGTCTCCTGTAAAGCAACCAGCCTTGCACGTGATCTGGAGGCATTTTTGCAGGCGGGATATCGACTTGAAAAAGCCTGTTGTGTAGACCAGTTCTGCGAGACCGTGTGGACAGAAGCAGTGGCACTGCTGGTGAAGGAATAAAAGAGAGAAAATCCTTTCAGTATATTTTTACAATACTGAGAGGATTTTTTTGTGCATAAATCGTCTGAAAAGTTCTTTAAAATATATTGACATATATGAGGGTAGTGTTATAATACAATCAAACATATGAATGAATGTTCATATGAAAACGTGAATAAAACATATATGAGAAGGAGAATACTACTATGAAGAAATCTTACAAAATTGAAGTTGACTGTGCAAACTGTGCAAATAAAATGGAAGAAGTAGCTAAGAACACAGCAGGTGTTAAAGATGCAAGCGTGAATTTCATGATGCTCAAGATGAAAGTAGAATTTGAAGAAGGACAGGATCCGGACAGCGTAATGAAAGAAGTTCTGAAGAACTGTAAGAAAGTAGAAGACGATTGCGAGATTTATTTATAAGATGAAATGAGAATGCTCTGCTGCGGATGCGGCAGGGCATTTAAATAAATGGCGGGAGGAAAGAGGTTATGAATAAAAAGCAGAAAAAAATGCTGACACGTATCATCATAGCAGCGGTGTTACTGATCGTTTTGCATTTCGTTCCGATTATGGGAATTCCGAGATTTATCTGCTATCTGGCAGTTTATCTGGTTATCGGATATGATATTGTAAAGAAAGCATTTAAAGGAATCAAAAATGGTCAGGTTTTCGATGAAAACTTTTTGATGGCCATTGCAACGATCGGTGCATTTGCGTTGGCAGTTTATGAAAAAAGCGGCGATTATAACGAATCGATCGCGGTTATGCTGTTCTACCAGATTGGTGAACTTTTCCAGAGCTATGCAGTTGGAAAGAGCCGCCGTAACATTACCGAACTGATGGATATCCGCCCGGATTATGCTAATATTGAAAACGATGGTAAGTTAGAAAAAGTAGATCCGGATGAAGTTGAGGTTGGTTCCGTTATCGTCGTACAGCCGGGTGAAAAAGTCCCGATTGATGGCGTGATCGTAGAAGGAAACAGTAGCCTCAACACCAGTGCACTGACCGGTGAGAGCCTTCCGCGCAGTGCAAAAGCGGGAGATGAGATCATCAGCGGATGCATCAATATGACCGGTGTACTGAAGATTAAGACAACAAAAGAATTTGACGAATCGACCGTATCGAAGATTCTGGAACTGATTGAAGAATCCAGTTCCCGTAAATCCAGATCTGAGAATTTTATTTCAAAATTTGCCCATTATTATACACCGGCAGTATGTTATGGAGCACTTGCACTGGCAATCCTGCCGCCGCTTGTAAATCTCGTGCTCCTTCACGATCCTGCAATGTGGGGCCAGTGGATCTACAGAGCCCTGACATTCCTTGTAATCAGCTGCCCTTGTGCTCTGGTCATCAGTATTCCGCTGGGGTTCTTTGCGGGAATCGGTGGAGCCAGCAATGCCGGTGTTCTGGTCAAAGGATCCAACTATCTGGAAACTCTGGC
Source organism: Blautia sp. 210820-DFI.6.14 (assembly GCF_020558815.1). Lineage (NCBI taxonomy): Bacteria > Bacillati > Bacillota > Clostridia > Lachnospirales > Lachnospiraceae > Blautia > Blautia sp. 210820-DFI.6.14. Next base: position 127,516 of record NZ_JAJCKS010000001.1, on the reverse strand, counting down.
CCGGACAAAATATGTAGTATTTGACAAGACCGGTACCCTGACCAAGGGTGTGTTTGAAGTTGTAGGTGTTCACCATAACACGATGGAAGAAAAAAAGATTCTGGAATATGCAGCACTGGCAGAAAGTTTTTCGTCACATCCGATCAGCCGCAGCCTGAAAACTGCTTACGGTAAGGAAATTGACCAGAAACGTGTCACAGATGTAGAGGAAATCAGCGGAAATGGTGTTACGGCGAAGGTGGACGGAATCTCTGTTGCAGTCGGAAATACAAAACTGATGAAACGTATCGGCGTGGAGGCAGTAGAGTGCCATCAGGTCGGAACGGTCATCCATGTTGCAATCGATGGAGCTTATGCAGGGCATATCCTGATTTCGGATGTCCTGAAACCGACTTCAAAAGAGGCAATTGTAAATCTTAAGAAAAATGGCATTAAAGAGACGGTCATGCTGACGGGCGATATTGATAAGGTTGCACAGCAGGTAGCAGGTGAGCTTGGTGTAGACCGTGTATACAGTGAACTTCTTCCGGCTGATAAAGTAAGTAAGGTAGAAGAACTTCTCGCAAAAAAGACAGAGAAAGAGAAACTTGCCTTTGTTGGGGATGGTATCAATGACGCTCCGGTACTTTCCAGAGCAGATATTGGTATTGCCATGGGAGCACTTGGATCGGATGCGGCTATTGAGGCAGCAGATGTTGTTCTTATGGATGACGATCCGATGAAGATCGTCAAGGCAATCCGTATCGCGAAGAAATGTATGCGTATTGTATATGAAAATATTTATTTTGCAATCGGAATCAAGGTAATCTGTCTGATTCTTGGTGCAGTGGGTATTGCCAATATGTGGGTTGCGATTTTTGCAGATGTCGGAGTTATGATCATTGCAGTACTGAATGCGATCAGAACTTTGTTTGTTAAAAAATTGTAGTTACTTGAACTGAATAGTTTAGAGAGAAAGCGAGAAAAATATGGCAGAAGAGAGAGAAGAAATCATCTGTGATTGCCAGGAGATTCATGAAGATCTTTTAAAGATCGTGAATGAGACCATGCCGGACGAAGAAGAGCTGTATGATCTGGCAGATCTGTTTAAGGTATTTGCGGATTCTACCCGTATCCGTATCCTGTTTGTGCTGTTTGAATCTGAAGTGTGTGTCTGTGATCTGGCAAAGGTCCTGAACATGACCCAGTCCGCAGTGTCCCATCAGCTTCGTATCCTCAAGCAGAATAAACTGGTGAAGGCCCGTAGAGACGGAAAATCTATTTTTTATTCTCTGGCAGATGATCACGTAAGAACTATCATTTCCATGGGAAGAGAGCATATTTTAGAGTAAGAAGAAGTCGGTGTATATCTGAAAGAAACAGATGTGCACCGGCATTTTTATATGGTCAAAAGGAAAAGAATAGGGTAAGATAGAAATCAGGAAAAAAGACAAGGAGAAACATGATGATAAAAGCGGTCATTTTTGACATAGACAATACCGTATACAGTTATGATGAAAATCATATTTATGGAATGGAAGCTTTGGCTGTATACTGCAGGGATTCGTTTGGGATTACAACAGACGAGATGCAGACCTGCTACAGAAAGGCCGGACGAATCATGACAGACCGGATCGGAACAGATACTGCTGCAATCCACAGCCGTATGCTGCGGATGCAGTGTATGCTGGAACTTCTCGAACAGCCACTTTTTCCGCATGCGCGAAATATGTATCATGCCTACTGGGACACATTTATTCAGCATATACAGTCAAATCCGGGAATCCTGGAATTTATGAAAGAGCTGAAAAAAAGAAAAATTCGTATCGGAATCGGGACAGACATGACTGCATACGTTCAGTACAGAAAACTGGAAGCAATTGGTGTGACATCATATATTGATTTTATTGTTACCAGCGAAGAAGCGGGGGTAGAGAAACCACATTATCATTTTTTTGATATCTGTGTGGAAAAGGCGGGAGTTCGCCCGGAAGAATGTGCATTTATCGGTGATAACGTAAAAAAGGATATTGAAGGTGCTTGGGAAAGCGGGCTGAAAGGAATCTGGTATACCCAGGAAAAAGAACCGCCGGAACACAGATATTTCCCGACGATCCGGTCATTCAGAGGAATAGATGTCGATGAATTCCTGAAATAAAATGGCACTTAAGCGTAACTGAGTGGAAAGCATCAATGCTCACAGAGAAAGAAAAGATATAAATTATGGATTATTTATCAAAAAATGTTGCGGCAAATCTGAAAAGAATTCGAAAATCAAAATGTATGAGCCTGGATCAGGCAGCAGAACAGACTGGCGTCAGCAAAAGTATGCTGGCACAGATTGAAAGAGGAACGGCTAATCCATCGCTTGGGGTGCTTGGAAAGATCACCAGCGGTCTTCGAGTCGAATTCCAGGAACTGATCCAGCCGCCGAGAGTAGACTGCTGTCTCGTGACACCGGAAGAACTGCTTCCGACCAAGGAACTGGAAGGACAGTACCGTGTCTGGACCTGCCTGCCGTATGAAGATACACGCCTTATAGAAGTGTATCGGATCGAAGTTGAGCCCGGCGGTATTTATGTGAGTGGAAGTCATGGTGAGAAGACACGCGAGTATCTGGTTGTGACGGAAGGTGTGCTGACTGTAGAATGTCATGGACAGAGCTGTCAGATTCGAAAAGATCAGGTGTTCAAATTTGAGACAGACCAGGATCATATATACCGGAATGAGAGTGGGGAAAAGGCCTGCTGTACCTGCTTTTTCCTTGATTATCACGGAAAACAGTGATAAGGAAGTGGAATGGCAGAACAAACAAAATGTAATAACATACAGAAACAAAATGTACAATATAATGCACAAAAGAAAATTGCATAATATATCTCTAAAATACAAAAAGTCTTTTAAAATCAACAAAAATCTTTTTGGTAAAAAATCTATTGACAAATAATAGTGTCAGTGATATTGTAATGTTGTACAAAATAATACACAGAAAAAACAAAGCAAAGGCGCTTACCGGTAACGGAAATCTGCCTTTGCTTTTTTTTATTATCTTAAAGATATGGGAGGACACAGCAATGAAATTAAAAGACACAGGATTAACTTTTCAGGACATCAAAGACAAAGTAAACAAGTACATGATCGAGACTTATGAACGTTTTGATTTTCTTGCTGAGACAGCAGACGGCATGTATATATACGATGAAAACGGAACACCATATCTTGATTTTTATGCTGGTATTGCAGTAAACAGTGCAGGAAACTGTAACCCGAAAGTTGTAGCTGCTGTCAAAGATCAGGTAGAAGACATCATGCATACCTTTAACTATCCATATACCATTCCACAGGCACTGCTTGCTGAAAAAGTCTGTGAAACGATCGGAATGGACAAGATCTTCTATCAGAACTCCGGTACAGAAGCAAACGAAGCAATGATCAAAATGGCACGTAAATATGGTATTGAAAAATACGGACCGAACCGTTATCATATCGTAACTGCAAAGATGGGATTCCATGGAAGAACTTTCGGCGCCATGTCAGCAACAGGTCAGCCGGCTAACGGATGTCAGGTTGGATTCGGACCAATGACTTATGGATTCTCCTATGCACCGTACAACGATCTGCAGGCATTCAAAGATGCATGTACCGAAAATACGATCGCGATCATGGTCGAACCGGTACAGGGCGAAGGTGGTGTACATCCTGCAACAATGGAATTTATGCAGGGACTTCGTAAATTCTGTGATGAAAACGATATGCTCCTTCTGATCGATGAAGTACAGACAGGATGGTGCAGAACAGGTGCTGTAATGTCTTATATGAATTATGGCATCAAACCGGATATTGTTTCCATGGCTAAAGCACTTGGCGGCGGAATGCCAATCGGTGCAATCTGTGCAACAGCAGAAGTTGCCAAAGCATTTACAGCAGGTTCTCACGGAACAACCTTTGGTGGACATCCGGTAAGCTGTGCAGCAGCACTTGCAGAAGTGAATGAACTTCTTGACAGAGATCTTGCAGGAAATGCAAAGAAAGTCGGCGATTATTTCGCATCCAAACTGGAAAAACTTCCGCATGTAAAAGAAGTAAGACATCAGGGCCTTCTGGTAGGCGTGGAATTTGATGATACCATTGGCGGGGTAGATGTGAAACATGGCTGTCTGGATCGAAAGCTTCTGATCACTGCGATCGGAGCACACATTATCCGTATGATCCCACCGCTTATCGTAACAGAAGAAGAGTGCGATAAAGCAGTTGCTATCATTGAAGATACGATCAAATCTCTGGAAAAATAAATACAGACAAAAGTGACAAGGGCGTCGCGGATCATCAGGGTATGGTTCGCACGCCTTTTTTGTTACAGAATAAAAGTGTGATTAAGAAAAAACGGTAACAAAAATTCGTGTGAGAGGAAATCGATATGAGACATCTGGTTATAACGATTGGCTGTGAATATGGAGCCAAAGGAAATGCCATTGGCAGAAAAATAGCGGAAGACCTCAATATCAAATTTTACAATCGTGATCTTGTCGATGAGATCATTGAAGAGGTCGGAATTCCGAAAGAGATCATGGAAAAAGTAGAGGAGGGCGGAACGATTGCCGGTAAAGGTGCAGAAGGCGATGTACGTGGCTCGTTTTCCAAGTATGCGGATCTGACTGACCGTGCGATCCATGTGCAGAAGCAGATCATACGAAAACTTGCAGAGAAAGAATCCTGCGTGATCATTGGCCGTTCCGCAGATTATATCCTGAAGGATACAAAAGATATTGATCTTTTAAGAGCATTTATTTATGCTCCGGATGAGGTACGTATCCATAATATTATGGAGAGTCACAACCTTTCTGAAAAAGATGCAAAGATCTTATTACTGGAAAAAGATAAAAGATACCATAAACGTCATCTGGCGCTGACAGGCAGCAACCGAGGCGACCGTCATAACCGGGATATTCTTATGAACAGCTCATATCTTGGAATAGAAGGAACTGCAGAATACCTGGAAGAACTGATCAGAAGAAAATTTGGAAGCGAGGAGGAATAAGACTATGGGACAGAAAAAATCAGAATTTGATAAAGTATTCAGTGCATGGGACATTCTTGTAATCGCTTTTGGCGCAATGATCGGCTGGGGCTGGGTTGTATCTTCCGGAACATGGATCGATGCCGGTGGTGTTGTCGGAGCAGCACTTGCCTTTGCAATCGGTGGTGTCATGATCTTCTTTGTTGGTCTTACCTATGCAGAACTTACCGCAGCCATGCCACAGTGTGGTGGTGAGCACGTATTCAGCTATAAGGCAATGGGACCTACCGGTTCCTTTATCTGTACCTGGGCGATCATTCTTGGATATGTAGGAGTTACCTGTTTTGAAGCCTGTGCGTTTCCAACGATCATCACTTATCTGTGGCCGGGATTTCTGAAAGGCTATCTTTATACGGTTGCCGGATTTGATATCTATGCTTCCTGGCTGATCGTTGCAATTATTGTTGCCTTCTTAATCATGATGATCAACATTATGGGAGCAAAAACAGCTGCTGTTCTTCAGACAGTTCTTACATGTATAATCGGTGGTGCAGGAATTCTTCTGATCGTAGCTTCTGTTATAAATGGTAATGTGGATAATCTTCAGGGACAGATGTTTATGGGTGAGACAACTGGTACCATGGCAAAAAATGTACTGAAAGTCGCAGTTATCACACCATTTTTCTTTATTGGTTTTGACGTTATCCCGCAGGCTGCAGAGGAAATCAATGTACCACTCAAAAAGATTGGTAAAATGATGATTCTGTCAGTTGTACTTGCAGTTGTATTTTATTCTTTTGTAATCCTTGCAGTTGGTTATGTTCTGAATCCGGAAGAGATTGCACTTTCGCAGAGTACAACAGGACTGGTAACTGCAGATGCGATGGCAAACGCCTTTGGAACCTCGGTGATGGCAAAGGTTATCATCGTAGGTGGTATGTGCGGTATTGTTACATCCTGGAACTCCTTTATGATCGGTGGTTCCCGTGCATTGTATTCTATGGCAGAATCTTACATGGTTCCGAAAGTATTTGCAAAACTCCATCCAAAGCACAAAACACCGGTCAATGCACTGATCCTGATAGGTATCCTTACGATGATCGCTCCTTTCGCAGGACGTGTCATGATGGTATGGATCTGCGATGCAGGTAACTTTGGCTGCTGTCTTGCATATTGTATGGTTTCACTCTCTTTCCTGATCCTTCGCAAAAAGGAACCGGATATGCCAAGACCTTATCGTGTACCGGCTTACAAATTTGTAGGTACAATGGCAGTGATCCTTTCCGGCTGTATGGTTCTGGTGTATTGTATCCCGGGTTCCGGCGGAACACTTATCATGCAGGAATGGATGATGGTAGGTGCATGGAGTCTCCTTGGTGTTGTATTTTATGCAGTCTGCAAAGTGAAATACAAAGAAAAATTCGGCAGCCTTATTGAGATCATTTCGGATGAAGATGCAGCATCTCTTATGCCGGAGGCTGATGATAAAGAACTGGATCTGGTTATTGATGCGGCAATTGACCGTGTACTTTCCAGAATGACGGCATAAGATCGGAAATATGGAGTTTTGAATGATATGATATAGTTATATAGAAGAAAAGAGGCTGATTAGTTATGGAAGCATTTGAATTTTTTATTCCACAGAATATTATGGTAGGTGCAGGAACGATGGCAAAACTTCCGGAATGTGCAAAAAAACTGGGTGGTTCCCATGCCATGCTGATTTCCGGCCCTACACTGCGAAAAATGGGAATTGTGGACAAAGCGGCTGATTATCTGAAAGAAGCTGGTATGAAAGTGGATATCTTTACGGATGTAGAGGCCAACCCGTCCGTGACGACTGTTGAAAAGGCTACAGAGGCATTTAAAGAAGCCGGAGCAGATTTTATCGTGGCACTTGGTGGAGGATCTCCGATGGATGTTGCCAAAGCAGTTGGTGTGACAGCAAAATTTGGCGGCAGTATCACAGAGTATGAAGGGGCACATAAAGTACCGGGCAAGATCATTCCGCTGATCGCGATTCCGACTACCGCAGGTACCGGATCAGAGGTGACTGCATTTTCTGTTATTACGGATCATAGCAGGGATTATAAGCTGACAGTATTCAGTTATGAACTTCTTCCATCATATGCAATCCTTGATCCGGAGCTTCTGACATCTGCACCGGCTTCTGTGGCAGCGGCATGTGGAATTGATGCATTTATCCATGCGGAAGAGGCATATGTTTCTACCGCTGCATCACCATTCTCCGATGCCATGGCAGAAAAAGCCATGGAACTGATTGGAAAAAATATTCGCAGATTTGTTGCAAGACGTACAGATCTGGAAGCAGCAGAGGCCATGCTGACAGGGTCACTTTTTGCAGGAATTGCCTTTTCTTTTGCAAGACTTGGAAATGTGCATGCGATGAGTCATCCGGTGAGTGCATTTTTTGATGTAGCACATGGAGTAGCAAATGCAGTGCTGCTCCCGGTGATTGCTGAATATAATGCCCTGGCAGACCATGGAAGATATCTGACAATCTATAATTACATCAGTCCGATTCTGGCATTTGAAGATGAGTTCGAGCCATTGATGCTGGTTGACGCAATACGTGAACTGAATGAAGATATCGGAATTCCGGCAGATCTGACAACAGCTATCCGCCAGGCGGCCAAAGGAAAAGAAGTATCAGAGGATGAGATTGAAAGTAAAATCGATGCGATGGCAGATGATGCCATGAAGAGTGGAAATATTGCTGTAAACCCACGTTCTTCGCGAAAACAGGATATTGTTGCGCTGTATTACAAGGCATTATAAAAGATAAATATGCCGAAGATAAACGTTTTGTAAAAGTAAGACGTACAGATGTAGTCCATATGTGGAAACATCGGTATGTCTTCTTTTATTTACAGAGAATTGCTATACAACTGTCCTGTGACATGCTATACTTTGGAGCAGATAAAACAGCCGAAGATCCGCAGGAGGGATAAGATGAAGCTTTTTGAATTATATAATGTACTGAAAGACGGACAGAAGGGAAGAAATAATTTTCTGGTGACCGTGATACAGGGAAATGGGACTGGAAGCAGATATTTCCTGGCGGACGGAGAAGTGAAAGCACAATGCGGCAGCGGAGACATAGAGACAGAACGGCTGCGGGAACTGGTGCAGCCGGGGGAGAGTGGTATTGCAGAAGCAGATGGGAGAAGATTATTTGTGGAATCACTGAAACAGCCGGCACATCTGGCAATCTGTGGAGCGGGACATGTGGCACAGCAGGTGATCCTTCTGGCAGGAAAAGTTGGATTTACGGTGACTGTTCTGGAGGACCGTGTGAGTTTTGCAGGAGAAGCACTACGTGCAGGAGCGGATCAGGTGATCTGTGACAGTTTTGAAAATGCACTGAAGCAGATTCCGGGAAGTGAAGATACGTATTTTCTGGTAGTGACCAGAGGGCATCGTTATGATCGGGTATGTCTGGAGGAAATTTTGAAGAAACCCTATGCTTATGTCGGAATGATGGCAAGCAGAGGAAGATCGGCTCTTCTGAAAAAACAGATGGAGGAAGATGGTTTTGACAGAAAGGTTCTGGATGAGATACATACACCGGTAGGACTTGATATCCATGCAGAAACACCGGAGGAAATTGCAGTCTCCATTGTTTCAGAACTGATCAAAGAGAAAAACAGTGTGCGTAAGACGAGTGGTTATGACGCAGAACTGCTGGACTATCTGACTGGTGAGAAGGAGCCGGACACAAAGAAGGCACTTGCGACGATCGTTGCAAGAAGAGGTTCAGCACCCAGAGGCATTGGAACAAAGATGCTGGTCCTTGAAGATGGAAGAATCATAGGAACGATCGGAGGCGGATGCATGGAAAGTGAAGTACAGCATCTCTGTTTGCGAATGCTTCATGAAGAGAGTGCACAGGGGCAGATTTTTACAGTAGATATGACTGCTTCACAGGCAGAAGAGGAAGGACTCGTATGTGGCGGTACGATCCAGGTATTTATGGAAGTAATATGATATCTGAAAATTGTTTCGTGCTGTACATGCCCATGATTCTGTCTGGTATCAGAAAATAAAAAATACAATTATGGCAGAATGTATGTTATAATACTGGATATTAAAAAGAAGATGTAATTGCCGGTCGGAAGATACTCGGATTTTCTGTCGGCGTGAACAATGGAGGATGAAGATATGAAGAAAAGAAGCGTTATCGTTGCAATGCTCTGCAGTATGTGTCTGGCAGTCAGCACACCGATTCCTGCAATGGCAGATGCGTCAAAGGTAGTTACACTTGGAGCGGATCTTACTGACGAACAGAAAAATACAATGATGAATTATTTCAAGGCAGATGCGAGCCAGGTGCAGGTTATCAGTGTTACCAACCAGGATGAGCATGATCTGCTTGGCAAATATATTCCAAGTGAACAGATTGGAACGAGAACACTGAGCTGTGCCTATGTAAAACCTACACAGTCCGGCGGCATCAAGGTGCGTACAGCCAATCTGAATTATGTAACATGTAATATGATCGCAACAGCACTTTCTACAGCAGGAGTAACGAACTGTGAAGTTGTTGCCGCATGCCCGTATGAAGTATCCGGTACTGGTGCACTTACCGGTGTCATGAAAGCATACGAGTCTGCAAGTGGACAGGAACTGGATTCTACCAAGAAAGACCTTGCAGCCAAAGAAGTTGTAGTTACAGGTGATGTGGCTCAGCAGGTTGGACAGGATAATGCAACCAATATCATCAACCAGGCAAAGATGCAGATCATTGGTGACAATATTCAGAATGCAGATGAAATCTACAATATTGTATATAATATCGCTGAGCAGAATGGTGTAAGCTTAAGTCAGGATGAGATCGACACGATCGTATCACTGCTTCAGCAGATCGCACAGCAGAATTATGATATTCAGGAAATGAAACAGACTCTTGCAAATATTCAGCAGAATCTGGAACAGAGCAAAGCAGAAGCAGAAGGGCAGCCTACACCAACTCCGATCGAGAGCGACGTTGCTGATGAAGGTACCGGTGAAGATATTACAACGAATGTAGACAGTGGCGCGCTTGGCGGAAATGTCAAAGAGACATCTACAGAGGATCCGGGACTTGCAGAGCAGACAGGTGCAGATACAAACAATGCAGGTGAGAGCAGTGACAGTTCTGACAGTTCCACAGGAATTCCGGATGCGACAGAAGACGGAACCGTAAATACAGATGGAAGTTCAGATGGAACTACAGAAGACACACCTCAGGAAAGCACAGACAGCAGTACAGATAACAGCAGCAGTGAAGAAATCCCAGCAGCAACAGAGAATGGAAGCACTGAAAATACAGATACTTCTGCAGATGGAACAACAGAAAATGCAGATGGTTCCACAGAAGGAACAGACGAAAACACAGATGCTTCTACAGAAGATACTCTGAATACAGAAACACTGACAGAAGAAGGCAAAGCAAAATTTGAGCAGGCACAGCAGTTCTGTAAGGGAGAATATGAGGGAGATCTTGCTGTACTTCAGAGCATTGTACCGAATGTGACAGAACTTCCGGTAACACTTGATCAGGATGTGGCTTCCAAACTCAGCAAAAAAGTTCTGGAAACCTATATCAAAGTATTAAATGATGCAGGGGCTTCTTATGTACCGGCAGACACAGACAAATATTTCTCAGCTGAGCTGAACGTACTGGATAAAGAGATGAAGACAGTCTTCAGTATTGATACAGAAATTGCAGATGATGATCTGCTTGTAAATGTAGATGCTGAAGTAAGACAGAAACTGTATGATGATACAATGAAGTTCTTTGCAAACCTTTATGGAGAAACTACATCTGAAGATACTTCCACAGATACCGCAGAAGCCGGAACTGACGAAAATACAGAAGCAAATTCTGAAGATGGAACTACAGAAGAAACTTACTAAAGATAAAAAACAGCGATGCAAGATGAGGATGTCTCCTTTGGGGAGGCATCCTTTTTGTCCCTTTAGAGGAAACTGTGCTGTGAAGAGATTGTGAAAAGCTGGAAATCCATATCTTTCTGTGCTAAAATAAAAAGAGTTTTTTATCTCAGATATAACTTTGAAAACCAAAAGAGAAGGATCCGAAAGGAGAAAAACTATGAGTCTTGCAGTGGTTACACTGAAAAAGGGAGAGGGCCGTCTTCTGAAATCAGGCGGAATGTGGATATTTGATAATGAAATTGCAACGATCATGGGCAGTTTTGTAAATGGAGATATTGTATTGATTCATGACTTTGACGGATATCCGCTGGGAAGAGGATTTATCAATACGAATTCTAAGATTACAGTCAGATTGCTGACAAGAGATGAAAATCAGAAAATTGATGAAGAATTTCTTGAGAAACGAGTGCGCGATGCATGGGAGTACAGAAAAAAAGTAACAGATACATCCAGCTGCCGCCTGATCTTCGGAGAGGCAGATTTTTTGCCGGGACTTGTTGTAGACAAATTTGAAGATGTTCTGGTCGTACAGTCACTGGCACTGGGAATTGACCGTCTGAAGAATACGATTCTGGAACTGCTCAAAAAAGTTCTGGCAGAAGACGGAATCCAGATTCGCGGTATTTATGAAAGAAGTGATGCAAAGGTCCGCAAACAGGAAGGAATGGAACTGTATAAAGGCTTTATCGGACCGGAATTTCCTACACTGGTTGAAATTGTGGAAAATGGTGTAAAATATCAGGTAGATATCAAAGACGGACAGAAAACAGGATTTTTCCTTGATCAAAAATACAACCGTCTTGCAATCCAGAAACTCTGCAAAGATGCAAGAGTACTGGACTGTTTCACACATACAGGTTCGTTTGCCCTGAATGCGGGAATCGCCGGAGCGAAAGAAGTTACAGGTGTGGATGCATCGCAGCTTGCTGTGGATCAGGCAACAGAAAATGCAAAATTAAACGGGCTGGATGACAAAGTAAAATTTATTTGCGAAGACGTATTTGAACTGCTCCCGAAACTGGAAGAAGAGGGAGAAAAATATGACGTGGTGATTCTGGATCCACCGGCATTTACCAAATCACGTAGTTCTGTCAAAAATGCAGTCAAGGGATACCGGGAAATCAATCTTCGCGGACTGAAACTGGTAAAGGACGGAGGATTCCTTGCGACCTGTTCCTGTTCCCATTTTATGGAATATGAACTGTTTACCAAAACGATCGGTCAGGCTGCCAGAAGTGCACATAAGAGACTGCGCCAGGTGGAATACAGAACACAGGCACCGGATCACCCGATTCTCTGGGCATCTGATGAATCTTATTATCTGAAATTCTATATCTTCCAGGTATGCGATGAGAAATAGTCGGATGAACAGACAGAAAGAAGGACTTAAATGAGAGACAAATTTAATAAATTTATGCAGGGACGTTATGGAGTGGACGCATTTGCACGTTTCACAATGGGAGTTGCACTTGTAGCAATCATTATTTCTATCTTTTTCCCGGGTGGAAACAGAATTGGCGCGTTATTTGACACGATAGGGCTTTTGGTGCTTTTATATACATATTATCGAATGCTGTCCAGAGACATTCAGAAGCGATATGCAGAGAATGAAAAATATCTTGCAGCAACAGCAAAATTCAGACAGAGATTTAACCGGGAAAAAAATATGATGAACCAGAGAAAGACCCATCATATTTATTCATGTCCGGGATGCGGTCAGAAGATCCGTATTCCAAAAGGCAAAGGCAAGATTGAAATCGAATGTCCGAAATGTCATACGAAATTTGTCAAAAGAAGCTGATAAACTGACAGAGAGGTATCTGTATGTTTGGGTATGTGGTGCTGAATAAGCCGGAAATTAAATTTAAAGATTTTGATATGTACCGTTCTTTTTACTGCGGACTGTGCAGGGAGCTGAGAGAGCGTTACGGGATAAGCGGGCAGATCACACTGAGCTATGATATGACATTTGTGATCCTTCTGCTCAGTGCGTTGTATGAGCCACCGACCAGAAAAGGTACGACCAGATGTATTGTACATCCGGTACGTAAACAGACGGTACGGAAAAATGCCATAACAGAATACGGAGCCGATATGAATATCTTTCTGACTTACTATAAGTGTAAGGATGACTGGAATGACGAGAAAAAAATCTTAAGTCTTGCATATGGGAAGCTTCTGGAGAGTAAAGAGAAAAAAAGCGAACAGCAATGGAAGAAAAAAATCGATGTGATCATTTCCTGTTTGAATGAACTTTCAGAGATGGAACAGAAGGGAGAGACAGATATCGATCGTGTTTCGGGCTGTTTTGGAAGAATTATGGCAGAAATCTTTGCATACAGAGAAGATTTCTGGGAACCAACACTTCGCCGCATGGGATTCTATTTGGGTAAGTTTATTTACCTGATGGATGCCTACGATGATGTGGAATATGATGTAAAAAAAGGAAATTACAACCCTTTTGCAAAAGATTATATAATAAAAGGGTTTGATGACAGGATAAAAAATATGTTGCTGCTAATGATGGCAGAAACCTGTCGGGAATTTGAAAAACTTCCTATTATAAAATATGCAGACATCCTGCGGAATATTTTATATTCCGGAGTATGGTGCAGATTTGAGAGTATATCGCGAAAGCGCAGGGAAGAGCGGGAGAAAGAAGATGTTTGATCCATACAGTGTGCTGGGTGTTTCGAGAGATGCATCTGATGATGAAATAAAGAAGGCATATCGTAAGCTGAGTCGTAAATATCATCCGGATGCCAATATCAACAATCCGAACAAAGCACAGGCAGAAGAAAAATTTAAAGAAGTCCAGCAGGCATATGAACAGATCATGAAAGAACGGGAATATGGTTCTTCAGGAAACTATAATTCATATGGTGGTTTTGGAGGCTTTGGTACACAGGGCCAGAATACGTATCAGGATGAAGAGGCAGTGCGCCGACAGGCAGCGGCAAATTATATCAACAGCCGACATTACAAAGAGGCAATGAATGTACTCTCATCACTTCAGCAGAGAAACGGCCAGTGGTATTATTTGTCCGCGATGGCGAATATGGGACTGGGAAATAATGTAAATGCATTAAATGATGCACGAAGTGCAGTAAATATGGAACCGGATAATATGCAGTACCAGATGTTGCTGCAGAGACTGGAAGGCGGAGGAACCTGGTATCAGGAACAGCAGAATCCATTTGGAGGAATGCCAAGTGACGGAAGCGATTATTGTATGAAGCTTTGCCTGGCCAATCTGGCATGTAATCTTTGCTGCCCGGGTGGTGGAATGTTCTGCTGCTGAGAAGAATCGTCAATAATGAAAAGAAATAACAGACCTTCTGGAATATCAATAAAATATTTTAGAAGGTTTTTTATAAAAAAATTGACAATTGTCGATTGGGATATTATGATAATGGGTGTGCTGTCATGCTAAAGCGATGTAGCGGCAAAGAACAGCATATGGGAAGCTGCTGTGAACAGAGCAGTAACTACCGAAGTGAAATAACAGGAGGAAATCACAATGAGTATTCGTATTGGTATTTTAGGATATGGTAATCTTGGAAGAGGCGTAGAATGCGCAATTAAACATAATCCGGACATGGAACTGGTTGCAGTATTTACACGTCGTGATCCTGCAACTGTAAAAATTCTTACAGATTCAGCATCTGTTTACCATGTAGATGAAGCAGAAAAGATGAAAGATAAAATTGATGTTATGATTCTCTGCGGTGGAAGTGCAACAGATCTGCCGGTTCAGACACCGAAATATGCACAGTGGTTCAATGTGGTAGACAGTTTTGATACACATGCCAGAGTACCGGAACATTTCGCAAATGTTGACAAGGCAGCATCTGAAAGCAATCATGTAGGAATCATTTCTGTTGGCTGGGATCCGGGAATGTTCTCCCTGAACAGAATGTATGCAAACGCAATCCTTACAAATGGAAAGGATTATACATTCTGGGGCAAGGGTGTAAGCCAGGGACATTCCGATGCAATCCGTAGAATTGATGGAGTAAAAGATGGAAAACAGTACACAATTCCTGTAGAAGCTGCACTGGAAGCAGTCAGAAACGGAGAAAATCCGGAACTGACTACAAGACAGAAGCATACAAGAGAATGCTTCGTAGTAGCTGAGGAAGGTGCTGATCTTGCACGCATTGAAAATGAGATTAAGACAATGCCGAATTATTTTGATGAATATGATACAACAGTACATTTCATTTCTGAAGAAGAACTGAAACGTGATCACAGTGGAATTCCGCATGGTGGATTTGTGATCCGTACAGGCAAAACCGGCTGGAACGATGAGAACAGTCATGTGATTGAATACAGCCTGAAGCTGGATTCCAATCCGGAATTTACATCTTCCGTAATCGTTGCATATGCGAGAGCTGCATATCGCATGAGCCAGGAAGGACAGAAAGGATGCAAAACAGTATTTGATGTTGCACCGGCATATTTAAGTGCACTGGATGGCGCTGAACTGAGAAAACATCTTCTGTAATATATGAAATGAAATTGTAAAAAATAAGGATCGGGTTTTTGACCCGGTCCTTTTTGCACTCCAGGAGGGGAATATATTGGCAGGTTTTTACTTTTTTATTGACGTTGTTACAAACATGATATATAATACCTACATAATATTGTAACAAGATTGTAAAAAATACGAATATTTATACTCGTAGAAAGAGGTTGACCGTATGGGAAAGGTGTGCAAAAAGTCATGGATCGCAGCCATATTTTTAGGAGTGATGCTTTTTGCTGCAGGCTTTGCGTTTCAGGCGTCCACGGTAGATGCGCAGGCTGCTACAACTGGTTTTCGAACCGTAAAAGGAAAAACATACTATTATAAAAACGGAAAGAAAGTTAAGGGATGGCTTACTTTAAATGGAAAGAAATACTTCCTTAATACAAGGACAGGCGTCTTGCTGAAAGGCTGGCAGAGAAGTTCCAGAGGACCAAAGCGCTATTTTAATAAAAAAAATGGTGTTATGTATACCGGAATGAAAAAGATCGGCGGTAAATATTATTACTTCGATATCAAGACCGGCTACACGAAGAGGGGATTTGTAAGATCTGCCAATGGCGCAGTTGTCCGTTATTTCCAGCCATCGAATTATACGATGGCAAAAGGCTGGCTGAAAAATGCAAAGGGGCAGAAGTGGTATTTTGCCAGCGATGGTAAGATGTATATGGGACTGAAAAAAATCGGCAAATATTATTATTATTTCAATCCAAGTACAGGAATTGCAGCCAGCGGTTATGTGAATACCGGAAATGAGACGAGATATTTCAATGCCAAATACAAAAGAATGGTTAGCGGCTGGACAAAATCTGCCAAAGGAGAATTAAGATACTTTGGCAGCAACGGTGTTATGGCCAAGGGACTTACAAAGGTTGGCAGTGCTACATATTATTTTGATCCAAGTACGGGAATCGCAGCGGGCGGCTGGGTAACGATCAGTGGAAATAAATATTACTTTGACAAGAGTAGTTTCAAGATGGTTACAGGTACCAAGTCGATTGATGGTGTGACCTATACATTCAGCTCAACAGGTATTATGACCTATTCATCTGCAAATGACAGCAGTACGACAAGCAATACCTATTTTGCAAATGATCCGAAACCGGTTGAGCAGACCGGGATCAAAACGCTCAAGAATTATCTTGCCGGGGCATTGAAACCGGTTGGACAGGCATTGTATATTTGGGGCGGCGGTTGGTATGATTCCACAAGGATCGGTGTCAGCCCGACCTGGCAGAGCTTTTATCTCAGCCAGACAAGTAGTTATAACTATAATAATTATCGTGATCTGAGTACTGCAAACAGAGCAAAAGGACTTGACTGTTCCGGATTTGTAGGATGGGCAGCACAGCAGGTTATGAGAAATGGAAATAGTTATACGGTTGTATCAGGAGAAATCGGCAGTTATTATAAGAATACATTAAAATGGGGAACCTATGTAAATCAGAATTACTTGTCCCAGACAGGCTGGAAGGTATATCCGGGAGACATCGGATATGATGACGGTCATACATGGATCGTTCTTGGACAGTGTTCCGATAAGAGTGCCGTGATCGTTCATTCCACTCCGAATGCAGGATGCCAGATTGCAGGAACCTGTACACCGGATGGTGATTATGACAGCCAGGCAGTAGCTCTTGCAAATAAATACATGTCCAGATATGCAGGATTTAAGAAGTATACCTATCGTCCATCCTGCGGTAACTACATCCGAAGAGGAAATTATATGAGATGGTACAGCTCCACTCTTTCTGATCCGGATAACTTTAAGAACAAGACTGCAGATGTAATTCTTCAGGAATTGTTTGGATTTTAAATAAGAATGAAATGTTACGGAGAAGTTTCCAGACACGGGAACTTCTCCTTTCTTTTGCGGAGTTTTTAATAAATGTTACAAAATATTAAATTTTTTATCGATTTACTCTTGCAATCAAAAGAACCTTGTGTTAATATGTATAAGAACTTAAGAAAGATATTTCACAATTGTTACAAAATAGAGTTAAAATGATTATGAGGTGAGAAACATGAAAAAAAGAATTGTTTGCCTGACGTTAGCATTAATGATGACAGCAACTCAGGTTGTCAGTGTAAGCGCGTCAAGAGAAGACGAACTGAGAGAGGAACAGGCAGCTACAAGCGCACAGCTTGATGCTACATATGCTCAGATTGATCAGCTCTACTCCGCTAAGCAGCAGTTACAGGATGAGATCAACTCCTTGGACGCAAATCTTGTGAATGTCATGGTTTCCATTCAGACCCTGGAAGGGGATATCAGTAATAAAGAAGCAGACATTCAGCAGACACAGGCTGATCTGCAGAAGGCACAGAATGCCAAAGACAAACAGTACGCAGCAATGAAACAGCGTATCCAGTATCTGTACGAAAAAGGTGGAAATGAAGCCTGGTTCCAGATGATGATGAGTGCAGATAATCTTTCTGATCTTCTTACAAAAGCTGAGTATACTCAGAAAATGTATGATTATGACAGACAGAGCCTTGAAAAATATGCAAACACAATTACACAGGTAACAAACCTTGGAAATCAGTATCAGCAGGAAAAAGCTGAACTGGAAGGTATGAAACAGGAATATGAAGCACAGTCTGTAGATCTTCAGAATCAGATTGATACAAAGAAAGCAAATTCTGCAGATTGTGATAATGAAATTGCATATGCACAGGAAATGGCAAATGAATATGCAAACCTGATTCAGGAACAGCAGGCGGAGATTGAACAGCTTGAAGCAGAACGTATTGCAGCCGAAGAAGAGGCAAGACGTCAGGCAGAAGCTGAAGCAGCAGCTGCAGCTGCTGCAGCAGCCGAGGAAGAAGCTGCACAGCAGGAACAGGAAGATCAGACAGTATATGATGAAGACGGTAACGAAGTTGATGCTTCAGAAGCAGCAGAAAACGGAGATACTGTATATGACGAAGATGGAAACGAGGTTGATCCGAGCCAGACTACAACAGAAACAACTACAGAAGACAGTGGAAGCAGTGATGTAGAATATGATGAATATGGAAATGTGATTGACAGTGACAACACAGTTAATCCGGATACAGTAGATACTTCATCCAGCTCTTCAAGCTCCAGCAGTTCTTCATCCAGTGGTTCAGGATCTTCAATCGTAGATTATGCTACACAGTTTGTTGGAAACCCATATGTATGGGGTGGCACAAGTCTTACAGGTGGAGCTGACTGCTCTGGATTTACACAGAGTGTATATGCTCAGTTTGGCTACAGCCTTCCGAGAACATCTTATGAGCAGCAGAACTGGGGAACAGAAGTTTCTTATGCAGATGCACAGCCAGGAGACCTGATCTGCTATGGCGGACATGTTGCAATCTACATGGGTAACGGACAGATCGTACATGCATCCAACTCCAGAGATGGTATTAAGATCAGCAACAACGCTGCTTACAGAACAATCCTGTCTGTAAGAAGACCTTCATAAATATGATTTCAGGGCAGTTCCTTCGGGAGCTGCTTTTTTTTCTTGACTTTTAAAAGAAAAAGTATTAATATGACTTAAAGCGCAACGGAGCACTTCATACTTCCGTGCGCTCTTTTTTTGTTATGGATGAAAAAAATATATACATTTCAGGAGGAAACGAAAATGAGAAAGAGTAAAATGTGGAGAATGTTGACAGTGGCTGCTGTAGCAGCATCTATGACCTGTGGCATTGCAGGCGTTCAGAGCGTCAGTGCGGATGATAAGAAAACTCTGAAAGTTGCGATGGAATGCGGATATGCACCTTATAACTGGACACAGCCGGATGATTCCAACGGTGCAGTGCAGATTTCAGGAAGCTCCGATTACGCATATGGATATGATGTTATGATGGCAAAGAAAATTGCAGATGAATTAGGCTATGATCTTGAAATCGTAAAGCTTGACTGGGATTCTCTTGTACCGGCAGTACAGTCCGGTCAGGTTGACTGTGTTATTGCAGGACAGTCTATTACAAAAGAACGTCAGCAGATGGTTGATTTCACAGATCCATATTATTATGCATCCATCATCACTTTGGTTAAGAATGATGGAGATTACAAGGACGCAGCAAGCGTAGAAGACCTTAAAGGAGCTACAGTGACATCACAGCAGAATACGATCTGGTATGATTCCTGCCTGCCTCAGATTCCAGATGCTGATATCCTTCCGGCACAGGAAAGCGCACCGGCAATGCTGGTTGCTCTTGAATCTGGCAAATGTGATGCAGTTGTCACTGACATGCCTACAGGAAAGGCTGCATGTGTAGCATATCCGGATTTCAAACTGCTGGACTTCAGTGGAACAGACGGAGCATTTGAAGTATCTGATGAAGATATCAATATTGGTATTTCAGTACAGAAGGGCAACGATGAACTTAAGGATGCGATCAATGGCGTGCTTAAAGATATGACCGAAGATGATTATAATAAAATGATGGATGAGGCTATTTCCGTACAGCCACTTTCAGAATCATAAAGGAGGAGCGAAATGCTGCCTGAGAGTTTTGGAGGAAGAATTATATATCTTCTTCAGCAATATGGTCCTTCTTTCCTGAAGGGAGCTGGTGTCAGCATGTGGCTGGCGCTGGTAGGAACACTTTTTGGATGTATCATTGGTTTTCTGGTTGGTATCGTGCAGACGATCCCGGTGGACAAAAATGATTCAACAGCCAAAAAAGTAATTATCAAAGTTGTCAAATTTATTATGGCCTGCTATGTGGAGTTCTTTCGTGGGACTCCAATGATGGCCCAGGCAATGTTTATTTATTTCGGAAGTGCCTATCTATTTAACATCAATATGTCTATGTGGTTTGCAGCAATCTTTATTGTATCGATCAACACAGGGGCATACATGGCAGAGACAGTTCGAGGTGGTATTCTTTCCATCGATCCCGGACAGACAGAAGGCGCCAAGGCAATCGGCATGACACATGTTCAGACGATGATAAATGTAATACTTCCGCAGGCCCTGCGAAATATCATGCCGCAGATCGGAAATAACCTGATCATCAATATCAAAGATACCTGTGTACTTTCAATCATTGGTACAGTAGAGCTCTTTTACACGACTAAAGGTGTTGCAGGAGCACTGTATACATATTTTGAGTCCTTCACAATTGCAATGGTTATCTATTTTATCATGACATTTACCTGTTCCAGAATCCTGCGTGTGATCGAACACAAGATGGACGGACCGGATAATTATGATCTTGCAACCGCTGATACCCTGACACATACCAGCGGAATGTACTCTTATAAAGAAAGGAAGGACAGCAGAGAATGAGTGAGACAATTCTGAAAGTACAGCATCTGGGAAAATCTTTTGGAAATAATGAGATTCTGAAAGATATCGATTTCTCAGTGAAGCCGAAGGATGTTACCTGTATCATTGGCCCTTCCGGTTCCGGTAAATCCACGCTGCTGCGCTGCATGAATCTTCTGGAAACACCTTCCTCTGGAGAAATACGATATCATGGAACGAACATCATGGATAAGCATGTAAATGTGCCGGAATATCGTTCAAAGGTTGGTATGGTGTTTCAGAACTTCAACCTGTTTAATAATATGACAGTTCTTAAAAACTGTACGGTGGGCCAGGAGAAAGTCCTGAAAAAAAGCAAGGAAGAAGCCCGTAAAAACGCAATGATGTACCTTGAGAAGGTAGGGATGGCTCCATATATCAATGCAAAGCCGAAGCAGCTTTCCGGAGGTCAGAAGCAGAGGGTAGCAATTGCCAGAGCTCTTGCCATGGAGCCGGAGATCCTGCTCTTTGATGAGCCAACTTCAGCTCTTGATCCACAGATGGTCGGAGAAGTCCTTGAGGTTATGCGAACGCTTGCCAAAGACGGACTGACAATGATCATTGTCACACATGAGATGGCATTTGCCCGGGATGTGGCAAAGCATGTAATCTTTATGGGTAATGGAGTTATTGTAGAAGAGGGAACTTCACAGCAGATCTTTGAAGATCCACAAAATGAGATGACAAAAGACTTTTTAAGTCGTTTTAGAAATGCATGATGCCGGGAACTGTCCGGCGCCCGCCTGTTTGGCAAACAAAACGCTGCATTAAGTGAATTAAAATTCATTTTTTGCAGCGTTTTTGTTATGTATAAAAAATATCAGATTTCAATGAGAAGGCTCAGTTGTTTTTCGATTGATCAGGATCGGTGGAATGATCTTGTGAACCGGTTCAGAAGACAGAGCCGGTTTTCTTTTGTGTCTTTCTGTAATCTGTTCATGCAGGATTTCCATGGCAGATGCGGCAATCTTGTCAATCTGCTGTCCAACAGTACTGATCGGAACAATAGCTTCACTGGAAACTGGAGAATCATCAAAACCAATAATCTTGTAGTCATCTGGAAGCTGTCCATACTTTTGAATCAGATGATTGAGCATGATGTTGGCAAATGTATCATTTGGAAGAAAAATTCCCTTTGTTTTGCCTTGATATTTAGAATCAATTGTTTCCAGTAAATCTTTGAGAATCAGAGAACTTTCTTCATAACTGTGGCCGGTATCTGTGAGAATCAGTTCATGTGGAATCTGATATTCTTCACAGATATCAGAAAAGCCTTTTATACGTCCATAGGATGGAACCTGTGGAGATAATTCAACATTGATATGGATCAGAATATCTGCTCCGGTCTTTGCAAGGAGACTGGTTGCCTGCACCGCACCCATATAGTTATCCGTATTGACACTGCTCACAAACTGATCTTCACGCTCGATCGTTACAATTGGGAGATTGTAGGAGGCGAGCTCTCTGGAAGGAATGGTATGGCTTAAAATAACCATTCCTTCTATTTTATAAGAAAGAAGTTCCTGAATATACTCGCGTTCAGTTGATTTATGATCATCACCGGTAAAAACAAGAAATTTGTAGCCATAGGTATCATAAGTTTTCAGTATCTGGTTTAGCATTTCAGAATAGTAATGTAAATAAAGGTTTGGAATGATAACACCGATAAATTCGGTTTTCCCGTTTGCCAGGATCCTGGCAACTTTATTCTCCTGATAGTTTAGTTTATCAAGTGCATCCGAGATAATCTGCTGATTCTTCAATGTGAGGGAATCAGGATTGTTGAAATATCTGGAAACAGTGGTTTTTGAGAAACCAGTATATTTGGCAATGTCATTGAAGGTTATATTTTTTTTGCCCATGGTAGTTTCCTTTCAGTAAAACTCAGTAATAATTGTAATTTTAGTATAACAGAAAAAGAGAGTCAGAACAAGGTTAACCAGTAACAGAATTGGTAAAGTAACCGGTTCTGTACAGATTTTACAAAACTTATATATTAAAATTGTAAAAATCAATGAAATGCAAGAGAATACTTGACGTAAAAATGAGTATATGCTATTATCAATACATAAAGTAACCGGTTACTTTACCGGTCACGAAGAACGGAAAGATGGAAAAGGAGGAGAACATGAAAAAAGCAAAACTGATTCTTCTTGCCGGCCTGGCTATGGCAGTCAGCCTGACAGGATGTCAGAAAAAAGAAGTAAAGCCTGGCGATGTAGCAGGCTATGATGAAGGAGAACAATATCTTTCAATCTGGGTGCATAGTATTGAAGATACTCCGGAAGGACAGGTGTACAGAGAATCTGTAGACAGCTTTAATGAGAAATATAATGGTAAATATTTTGCAGATATTGAATTTATTCCTAGAAACGACAGTGGTGGCGGCTATTCAGATAAGGTAAATTCATCAGTGCTCTCAGGTGGCCTTCCGGATGTTCTTACTCTGGACGGACCTAATGTAGCAGCATATGCAGAGAACGGCATCATACAGCCGTTAGCAGATCTGACAGAAGATGAGAGAGGTGAATATCTCGAATCTATTCTTGAACAGGGAACTTATGATGATAAGCTGTATGCACTTGGAGTAATGGAATCCAGTGTAGGTCTTTATTACAATAAAGATATTCTTGAGGAAGCCGGAATTGAGGTGCCAGATGCCGATCATCCATGGACACAGACTGAATTTATGGATATTCTGAAAAAACTGAAGCCATTGATGGATGAGAAGAAAGGCTACCCGATCGACATGACATTCCCGGTAGGTGAATCAAGTATTTATTATTATGCCCCATTTATCTGGGCAAATGGTGGAGACCTGGTAAGCGAAGACGGACTGACAGTGGACGGATATTTCAATTCAGAAAAGAATGTTGAAGTTATGAATTATTTCCACCAGATCGTAGAGAACAAATACATGTCCGAAGCTCCGATCGAGAATTTGTTTGAAAGTGGAAGAGCAGCTTTCAAATTTGACGGTGCGTGGGAAGTCAACACAATCTACGAGAACTATCCGGATGTGAATCTTGGCGTTGCACCTTATGTAGTTGGTGATGACTGGGATGGTGAAAGATATACACCGACAGGCTCTTGGGCATTTGCAGCATCTTCAGAAACAGACAATATTGAAGGTGCAACAGAGCTGGTCAAATGGATGAGTGGTGTGGAAAGTGGTGTAAGGATCTGGAATGAAGCAAAATCACTTCCGTCTACATATAAAGCATTTGAACAGATCGATGTATTCCAGACAGACGAAAATTACAAAGCACTGTACGAGCAGCTGAGTAAATATGGACACCCAAGACCAAAGACTCCTGTATATCCACAGGTAAGTACATCTTTCCAGCAGGCACTTGAAAGTGTTGGACTGGGCGGTAAAGATGCGCAGGCAGAACTGGATAAATCTGTAGAAAGGATTAACGCGAAACTGGAACGTTATACGAGAGAATAATGAAGAAAAAAGAATCAATTTTAGGAATGGCTTTCTTTGGCCCGGCACTGGTACTTCTTACGTTGTTTTTATTTCTGCCGATGGTGCTGACACTGGTGTTCAGTTTTACCGATTACTTTGCACTGAATCCGGATATGACACACTTTGTAGGCCTGGAAAACTATATAAACATTTTTAAAGACGAATTATTTGTAAAATCATTTTTTAACACGGTAAAATTTGTACTTATTATTGTACCGTGTCAGTGCATCGGAGCACTTGTTCTGGCACTTGCGATAAACAAAGTCACACATTGTAAGAAATACTTCAAAGTGGCATTTTTTATTCCGGTTGTTATGTCGCTGGCGGTTGTATCCACACTCTGGATGGATATCTACAGTCCGGAAGGAATCCTGAATACACTGCTTGCTCATCTGGGGATCAGTGCACAGCCATTTATTCACAGTGCGAAACAGGCACTTCCATCCATCGCAGTTATGAGTGTATGGCAGGGTGTCGGATATCAGATGATCATTTTCCTTGGTGGACTCCAGAACATTAACCCGGCGCTTTATGAAGCAGCTGAGATGGATCATGCAAGCGCATGGCAGAAATTTAAAGATATCACACTTCCAGAATTGAAACCACTTTGTGTGTTTGTATTTATCACGGTTACAATCGGTGCGTTCCGTATGCTGGTACAGCCGATGGTCATGACAGGTGGAGGACCGGATCACTCAACATACACACTTGTATATGATATTTATGAAACCGGTACAATGAACTGGGAGATGGGACTTGCATCAACAATGGCAATTGTCTTCACTATATTTGTTGTCATACTGACAATTATACAGAATGTACTGACCAAAGGAAAGGAGGAGAAAAAACATGTTAACAAAAAAGCAAAAAACAATTAACTGGATACTGGCAGTTATTTTGCTGGTACTTTCCATATTCTTCCTGTTTCCGGTGATCTGGATGCTTGCAAATTCCTTTAAACCAGATGCAGCGATCACAGCAGATATGAATTCCATAGCAGCATTTATTCCTCCTGCTTTAAATGGAAATTATTTTGAAAACTATATTACGATTCTGACAGATACCAATTTCCTTCGTTACATGCTTAATACTCTGGGATATGCGGCACTGCTGATCGTACTTGGGGTTATTGTAAACGGACTTGCAGGCTATGCACTTGCAAAGATCAACTTTCCATTCCGTGACCAGTGGCTTTTGATCATCATGATGCTTCTGATCGTACCGACAGAAACCGTTATCACGATACACTTTCTGATCATTGCAAAAGCAGGACTACTGAATACCGTGATTGGATATGTACTTCCAATGATCGTGAATCCGTTTAATATCTTTCTGTTCCGACAGGTTTTCGTAAGTCTGCCGGATGATGTTTATGAGGCGGCACAGCTTGACTTCTGCAGTCCGGTAAAATATTTCTTTACCATGGTATTGCCAATGTCAAAGACAGTCGTTGCAACTGTTAGTGTGTTTACATTCCTTGGAGTATGGAATGACTATCTCTGGCCGTCACTTGTATTTACATCCAGTGATCTTCTGACCGCGCAGATTGGTCTGAACTCCATAACATCCAATGACAATACAACAATGGGACAGACACTTGCAGTAATCACACTGATCACAATCCCTGTTATTATTATTTATGCACTGTTCTCCAAACAGATTGTAGAAGGTGTAACATCAACTGGTTCCAAGGAGGGTTAATGAATTATGAGTTTTATAGAATTTAAACATATCGGAAAAAAATATGCAGGAGCAGAACACAAATCTGTAGATGATTTTAATCTTAATATAGAAGAAAAAGAATTTATCGCATTTGTAGGACCGTCTGGATGTGGAAAATCCACAACACTTCGTATGATTGCCGGATTCGAAGAGATTACAGAAGGAGATCTGTATATTGACGGCAAAAGAGTGAACGAGACAGCACCGAGAGACCGTGGTATTGCGATGGTATTCCAGAACTATGCCCTGTATCCTCATATGACCGTAGAAAAAAATATCGGATACGGGCTGAAGAACATGAAGATGCCAGCAGACCAAATCAAGAAAAAAGTAGACTGGGCAATTGATATCCTGGGACTGCAGGAATTCCGTTACAGAAAACCGAAGAATCTTTCTGGAGGTCAGAGACAGCGAGTGGCACTGGGGCGTGCAATCGTAAAAAATCAGAAGGTATTTCTGATGGATGAGCCACTGTCCAATCTGGATGCAAAACTTCGTGTCAGCATGAGAACAGAGATCAGCAAGCTGCATCGTGAAATGGGTGCAACGACGATCTATGTTACACATGACCAGGTTGAAGCCATGACTATGGCTGATCGTATCGTTATCATGAAAGAGGGCGTGATCCAGCAGGTTGGAAAACCAATGGAATTATATGATCATCCGGTAAACAAATTTGTTGCAGGATTTATAGGATCTCCTCAGATGAACTTCTTTGATGTTACCTTAAAAGGAAACGAAGTAACATTTGAAGACGGAAATAAACTGATGCTTCCGGAAGCTATTCTTAAGAAACTGAATGGTAAAGAAGGCGAGATGACACTTGGTATCCGTGGAGAGGATCTTAAAATGGATGCGCAGAACCTGGAACTTTATAAAGAAAATAAAATGAAAGCTGTGATCACAGATACAGAAGTCATGGGAAATGAGAATAACCTGTACTTCCAGTTCGGAGGCTGCCAGGCAGTTGCACGAGTTTCTAAATATGAGATCAGCCAGGTTGGAGATGAAATTGAATTTGTATTTATGCCATCCAAAATTCATTTCTTTGATAAAGAAACTGAGATGAATTATTTATAGGAGTGACGTTGATAATGAGAGAAGTAAAGATTTTTTTAGGAACAATAGAAAGAGTAAAAGATTTTGTCAATGCTGTGACACGTCTGGACTGTGATATGGATATTGTTTCCGGAAGATATGTGATTGACGCGAAATCAATCATGGGAATTTTCAGTGTGGATCTGTCAAAAGCGGTAGATCTGAGAATTCATGCAGAAGGTGCAGAAGCAGAAAAAGCGATGGAAGTAATTAATCCATTCATAGAAAAATAAGAAAGTGAGCAGAATATGCAGAAAATATATGTAAAAGCGAAAGACTACTGGATGAATGACCCGAATGGCTTTATATATTATAAAGGCATGTACCATCTGTTTTACCAGTGCTTCCCGTATGGGCCGCGCTGGGGACGGATGCACTGGGGACATGTTGTCAGCAGAGATCTGGTGAACTGGGAAGAACAGGGAATTGCACTGTTTCCGAGCAAAACGGATGATCGGAGCGGATGTTTTTCCGGAAGTGCGATTGAAGAAGACGGAAAAATGCAGCTGTATTATACAGGTGTGAATTATCTTACAGAAAATCCGGAGGATATCAATTTATGTGTGGATGAACATTTTGTATCTGCACAGCTCATGATCACTTCTGAGGATGGTATTCATTTTGATAACATCAAAGACAAAAAGACCGTGATTCCGGTTATTCACGATGCAGATATCGGAGATGCACGCCATACAAGAGATCCAAAAGTCTGGAAAGACGGGGACAGATGGTACATGGTACTTGGAAGTACCATCAATGATAAACAGGGAAAACTTTTGTTCTTCACAAGTACAGATGGAGAAGAATGGAAATTTGAAAATTCTGTAACCAGAGAAAACTTTGGCTGGATGTGGGAATGCCCGGATTATTTTGAAGTGGATAACAGCCAGGTAGTGATCTTTTCACCGATGCAGTTGTTTAAAGATGGTAAGGCAGACGATGCACAGACAGTATGCATGCAGGTAACATTTGATAAAGAAACCTGTGATATGAAACTGCCGGAAAAATACCAGTTCCTTGATTATGGAACAGACCTTTATGCACCACAGAGCACTCTGGATGAGAGTGGCAGAAGAATCCTGACAGCATGGCTCCGTATGCCGGAACCGGTAGATGGAAAATGGCAGGGAATGATGTGTATTCCGCGTGTTGTGGAAGTGCAGAAAGATCACATTTATTTCCGCGTTCATCCGAATGTACAGGCAGTATATACAAAGGAAATCTCTGAACCATCCGAGGCAGATGAAAGTGGATATCGTCTGCGCTTTTCTCTGGAGGATGGGGATAAAGTAAATGTCGGTGGATATGTGATTTCCAGAGAAGGGAATAAAATCTGTACCGACAGAAGTGCCTTTTTTGAAAAATTCCCGAATCACAGAGTGAAATTTGAGACACCGGAGCTGAAAGACGGGTTCGAGATTGAGGCATATGTGAACCCGAACCAGATCAGTGTTTTTGTAAACAATGGTGAAGCGGTGATCACGAATACAGTATATGATCTCAAAAAAGAAATAAATACAAATGTAAAAGTGAAAATAGAAACTCTGTAAAAATAAAGAACTCCGGTCATGAAGAAATTTGTGACCGGAGTAATTGTTTACAGGTAATATTCCGCAGTTTTTGACTATAACAAAGACTTTCATGTCACGAATCTGATATTTTCAGCTTGTATTTTGTATATTCAAAATATGATATAGGGTATAGTGTAAGAAAAATCAGGCGAAGAATAGCTGGAGCAGGAGATGAGAGATATGAGATATGGATATTTTGATGAAGTAAAAAAGGAATATGTGATCACACGTCCGGATACACCGGCACCGTGGGTAAACTATCTTGGCTCACCAGAGTATGGGGCAATCGTTTCAAATAACGCAGGGGGATACAGTTTTGCAAAATCCGGAGCAAATGGAAGAATCCTGAGATATATTTTCAATCAGTTTGATCAGCCGGGACGGTATATTTATCTTCGTGATAATGAAAGTAAGGATTACTGGTCTGCATCCTGGCAGCCGGTAGGCAAAGATCTGGAGACGTACAAAAGTGAATGTCATCATGGAACAGCATACACAAAAATGATGGCAGACTACAGTGAAATTCACTCAGAAGTAAGATATTATGTGCCGTTGGAGCAGTCTTATGAAGTATGGAGTCTGGCAGTAACAAACTGTTCTGAGAAAAAACGTGAACTCACAGTAACAGGATATGCGGAATTTACCAACAACAGTAACTATGAACAGGATCAGGTAAATCTTCAGTATTCTCAGTATATCACACAGACGGTTTTCAGAGGGAATCGTGTACGTCAGATGATCCACGCAAACCTGGATCGTCTGGAAGAAGGTGAAAACATTGATAACAAAAATGTATTCAACAGATTCTTCGGACTGGCAGGAGCTGACGTGAATTCCTGGTGCGGAGACAAAGAAAGCTTTCTCGGAAGATATCACGGATATAACAATCCAGAGGGCGTAATCACGGGAAAACTCAGCAATAAGGGAAATTATAATGAGAATAGCTGTGGAGCACTTTCAACAGTTTTAAGCCTTGCTCCGGGGGAAACAAAAGAAATCACATTTCTTGTTGGAATGAAAGGTGATGCAGAAGCGGGCGAGATCGTGGAGCATTACAAAAACTGCCAGGATGTATGTAAAAGAGAACTGGAAGAACTGATCGAATACTGGCATGGTCAGCTTTCTCACTTCCAGATAAGAACCCCAAGTCCGGAATTTAATACCATGATCAATACATGGAATGCATACAACTGTTTTATGACCTTTATCTGGTCACGGGCAGCTTCTTTTACCTACTGCGGACTCCGCAATGGATATGGATATCGCGATACAGTTCAGGATATTCAGGGAGTGATTCATCTGGCACCGGAGATGGCGGTGGAAAAAATCCGATTCATGCTTTCAGCACAGGTGGATAACGGCGGTGGACTTCCGCTTGTAAAATTCACACATAATCCGGGACATGAAGATACTCCGGACGATGCTTCCTATGTACAGGAAACAGGTCATCCGGCTTATCGTGCAGATGATGCACTGTGGCTCTTCCCTACAGTCTATAAATATGTTTCAGAAACAGGCAATGTGGCATTCATGGATGAAGTGATTCCGTTTGCAAACAAAGGTGAGGCAACCGTATATGAACATCTGAAACGTGCAATTGCATTTTCTGAAAATCATCTTGGAAAACATGGAATGCCGGCAGGTCTTTATGCAGACTGGAATGACTGTCTCAGACTTGGAAAAGATGGAGAATCAACTTTTGTAGCACTGCAGTATTATTACGCAATGACGATTCTCAGAGAATTTGCAGAATACAAAGAGGATAAAGAATATATTGAATATCTTAACGAAAGTCAGAAGAAACTTGGAAAACTGATCCAGGATCTCTGCTGGAATGAAGACCGCTTTATCCGTGGATTTACAGAAGATGGAGCTGTGATCGGAAAGCGCACAGATCCGGAAGCTAATATGTGGCTGAATCCGCAGAGCTGGGCGGTGATCAGTGGTCTTGCAGACAATGCACAGGCAGATCTTGCACTGGATATGGTTTATAAGAGACTGAATACGGAATATGGAGCAATCCTGATGGATCCTCCATACCATGCTCATGCATTTGAGGGTGCGCTGGCTGTGATCTATAATGCAGGAACCAAGGAAAATGCAGGGATTTTCTCACAGTCACAGGGATGGATCATTCTTGCAGAAGCTCTGAGAGGACATGGAGAGAGAGCTTTTGGCTACTTTATGGAAAATGCGCCTGCGGCACAGAATGACAGGGCAGAGATCCGAAGACTGGAACCATACTGCTATGGACAGTTTACAGAGGGAAAAGCAAGCCCGAATTTCGGACGCTCACATGTACACTGGCTGACAGGAACAGCATCTACCGTTATGGTAGGGTGTGTAGAAGGTATCCTTGGTATGCGTCCTGACTTTGGCGGACTGCGAATTGCACCATCTATTCCGAAAGAATGGGATAAATTTGAAATTGATAAAGATTTCCGCGGATGTAAACTTCATATCACAGTGCATAATCCGGGACACGTGGAATCTGGTTTCAAGAAGATGATCGTCAATAGAGAAGAACTGGGAGAAAATTATATTCCTCAGGAAAAGCTTACAGAGATTACAGAAGTAGAACTGTTCATGTCATAAAAAGGAGACAGCATGAAATATATAAAATTTCAGGATAAAAAAGGAACGTTTACCATTCAGAGTCCGGAAAACTACAGTGGTCTGTATTTTCCGCTGGCGGGTGATGGAGGACTGAAATCCAGTATCACGCCGAACCTTGGAGGAGACAGCAAGACAGATCAGAACCATTTTCTTTTGGAACCGGTAAGTATTGAAAATCTTCACAATAATCGCAGTACCAGAAATTTCTGGTGCCGTACAGAAGGTAAGGGATGCTGGTCTGCAACGGGAATTTCAGCAGAGCAGGAATTACAGAAATTTACAGAAGCTCAGGATAAAAGCATTCTGGAAGCCGGTTTTATGTGGCAGAAAGTGACCAGAACTTCTGCAAAATATGGTCTTCAGTCAGAAATCACTTCTTTTGTTGATGTGGACGGAGCAGTAGAGATTGAACTGGTCAGAATAAAAAATATATCTGAAGAAGTGACAAAAATAACTCCGATTGCTGCAATACCACTTTATGGAAGAAGCGCGGACAATATTAGAGATCATCGTCATGTGACATCGCTTCTTCACAGAATCAATACAACAGAATATGGTGTGGAAGTCACACCGGTTCTGTCTTTTGATGAAAGAGGTCATCAGAAGAATCATACCACCTATTTTGTATATGGATATTCAGAAAAAGGCGATACGCCGGAGGCGTTTTATCCTACTGTGCAGGAGTTTATAGGAGAGGGCGGTACTTATCTGAATCCAGAAGCTGTAAGAAAGAACAAGCCAGGCAGAAAGGCAGGAAGCAGAGCTGAGGGAAAAGAGGCAATGGGAGGCATCCGCTTTGCGGATGTTGAGCTAAAGCCGCAGGAAACAGCAGGTTTTATCATACTGGCAGGACTGACAGAGAAGAAAGAGAGTATTTCCAAAACTGTCGCAAAATACAGAACAGAAGAGCAGGTGGAGAACGTTCTTGAAGAGGTGAAATCCTACTGGCAGAAAAAAGTAAATGTATCTTATGAAACCGGTGATGCAGATGCTGATAACTATATGAAATGGATCAGCTTTCAGCCGGTACTGCGAAGAATCTATGGTTGTTCTTTTCTCCCATACCACGACTATGGAAAAGGCGGACGGGGATGGAGAGATCTCTGGCAGGACTGTCTTGCACTCCTGATCATGAATCCGGCTGTAGTGCGTCAGATGATTGTTGCCAACTATGGCGGTGTCCGTATTGACGGAACAAATGCCACGATTATTGGAAATAAACAGGGAGAATTTATCGCGGACAGAAATAATATTACCCGTGTCTGGATGGATCATGCATTCTGGCCGTTTGGAACGACGAAGCTGTATATCGACCAGACCGGTGATATGGATATTCTGTTTGAAAAAGTTCCATATTTCAAAGATCTTCAGTCAGGAAGAGGAACAACACACGATGAAGAATGGAATACAGCTTACGGAAAACAGCAGAAAGCAGAGAACGGAGAGATTTATTTCGGAACAATTCTGGAGCATATTCTTCTGCAGAATTTAACTGCTTTTTATGATGTAGGTGAGCATAATGAAATGAAACTCCATGGAGCTGACTGGAACGATGCCATGGATATGGCGTGGGACAATGGTGAGAGTGTGGCGTTTACCTGTGCCTATGCAGGAAATATGAATAACATTGCAGACTGCCTGGAAAACCTGGAACGCATAAGCGGAATTAACCGGGTTGAGATTGCCAGTGAAATGGAATGTCTGTTTTCCTGTGGAAGAGATCTATATGAGAATGCAGACAAAAAAAGAAAACTGCTGGGTTCTTACACCAAAAAGTGTGCACACAACATCAGCGGCGATACAGTGATTGTCAGAATTGATGAGATAGTCAGAAATCTGCGTGAAAAAGCAGACTGGATGATGGAAAATATCCGAAAGAATGAATGGATCACAGATGGTGGAGACGGATGGTTCAATGGTTATTATGATGACCACAAGAATCCGGTAGAGTGCTGTGAAAAAGATCGTGTACGCATGATGCTGACCAGCCAGGTATTTGCGATCATGAGCGGAACTGCAACAAAAGAGCAGACTGCCGCGATCAGCAGAAGTGCAGATAAATATCTGTTCGATGAGAAAGCAGGCGGTTATCGACTGAATACAAATTTCAGAGAAGAGAAATTTGATCTCGGCAGAATGTTCGGCTTTGCCTATGGTGAAAAAGAAAACGGAGCTGTTTTCTCTCACATGGCAGTCATGTATGCAAATGCTCTCTACAGTCAGGGCTTTGTAAAAGAAGGATATAAAGTGCTCAATACACTTCTTCATGCGGCAATGAACTTTGAAAGCAGCTATATGTATCCAGGACTTCCTGAATATTTTGACAGTGATGGAAGAGGGCTGTATGCATATCTTACCGGTGCAGCAAGCTGGTATATGCTGACCATGATCACAGAAGCTTTTGGAGTAAGAGGAGAGATTGGCAATCTTGTGATCGCACCAGCACTTATGGCAGAACAGTTTGATAAAGAAGGAAATGCATCACTCTATCTGGAATTTGCAGGAAAGAAATTTGAGATTCACATTTCCAATCCAGACAAAAAGGAGTATGGAGAATATCAGATCGTTCAGGCGTACTGTGACGAAAAGGAAATAGAAAAAAGAGCATGCGGAAGTGCCTGCATGAAAAAAGAGACGATTGAACAGTTGTCTTCAGATGAGACACATAATATTACTATAGTATTACAATAAAAACAACCCGACATTATGTAGTAAAATGACATAATGCCGGGTTGTTTTCTGTTTTTCTCAATGCCGGGGAGAGACAGTGGCATGTCTGTTGGTCTACCACATGGATTTGTAGTATTTGTCGCGGTATTTCTTTGGTGTCAGTCCTGTATATCCTTCAAAAATCTGTATAAAGTGACTCTGTGAGGAAAAGGAAAGATACGCTGCAATATCCACGATAGACTGATCAGAATATCTGAGAAGATGAGTGGCTTTTTCTATTTTCTGTTCACGGATATAGTCACTGATCGATACACCAAGATTCTGCTTGAATATACGGGAAAGATAATTGCAGGACAGCCCTGTATGGTCAGCCAGATCCTGAATGGTGATTCTTTCTTTTATGTGAACGTAGATATAGTTGATGCATTCAATGACAGGTTTGGACAGAACAGAACTTTTTTTCTGAAGAAGCATTTTTCCGGTAAAATCTTTTGCCATAATATGGTGGAGGTCTGCAACTTCACGGACTGAAGTGCAGGAATCCATTTTTAAGATATAAAAGTCGCTGAGGCGATAGGCCTGCTCCGGTTCCAGCCCTCCGTTAATGCAATAACGGGTCAGCATGGCGGCAGTTACCACAAAATGATATTTGATATTGGTCAGAGGATTTCTTGAAAGGACACCAGTTCCTTCGAGATGAAGAAAGGAATCTTTTTTGCAGTTTGCAGTGACCGTCTCCATGTCTCCGCTTCGGACTGCGTTATAAAAAGAGTATTCTATGGAGGGAGAACGGTGCAGGATTTCCATCTCATTGTTTTCCATTTCAGTGTGGTACCAGTC
This sequence comes from Blautia sp. 210820-DFI.6.14, assembly GCF_020558815.1. Classification (NCBI taxonomy): domain Bacteria; kingdom Bacillati; phylum Bacillota; class Clostridia; order Lachnospirales; family Lachnospiraceae; genus Blautia; species Blautia sp. 210820-DFI.6.14. Next base: position 92,754 of record NZ_JAJCKS010000001.1, on the reverse strand, counting down.
TTTTGAAATTGCCATAAACATTACTCCTTAATGTGTTGATTTTTTATATTATGACATGAATCTGACATTTTGTTAAGATTAATAATATATTTTGAATGTAAAAAATGATATAGTATCATCATCAAAGAGAAAGCAGTGAAAAATGCTTTGAATAAGGAGGAATTTTTAATGAAAAGAAAATTTGTATCTGTAATCCTGACAGCAGCAGTTGTTGCAGGAACATTCTCAGCAGCAACTGTAGTAAGTGCGGATTCCGGAGAAGGAAAAGTGATCAATATTTATTCCTGGAATGATGAATTTCGTCAGAGATTGGAAGCTGTATATCCGGAAGTAGAATCTACATCAAAGGATGGAACAGTTACAACACTGAAAGATGGAACAGAGATCCACTGGGTCATTAACCCGAATCAGGATGGCGTTTACCAGCAGAAACTGGATGAAGCACTGATGAATCAGGCGGATGCGGCAGACGATGACAAAGTAGATATTTTCCTGTCAGAGACAGACTATGTAAATAAATATACAGACAAAGATGCAGATGTGGCAATTCCGCTTAAAGACCTCGGAATTGATCCTGACAAAGATCTTGCAGATCAGTACGATTTTACAAAAACAACAGCATCTGACACTGATGGAGTACAGAGAGGTTCTACATGGCAGTGCTGCCCAGGAACTGTGGTATATCGTCGTGACATCGCAAAAGATGTATTTGGAACAGATGATCCGGAAGCAGTAGGCGAGAAATTAAAGGACTGGGATACAACAAAAGCAACAGCAGAAGAACTGAAAGCAAAAGGATACTACACATTTGCCTCTTATGCAGATACATTCCGTCTGTATGGAAACAGCATCGAAAATTCATGGGTAGAGCCGGGAAGCACAACGGTCAAAGTTGACCAGAAGATCATGGATTGGATAAGTGATTCAAAAGAATGGCTGGATGCAGGATATCTGAACAAAACTGTAAAAGGTCAGTGGAACGATGACTGGAACAAAGCTATGAGCTCTGACTCCAAAGTATTCGCATTCCTGTTCCCGGCATGGGGAATTGACTTTACCCTGAAACCAAACTGGGATGGCGAAGACGGTGCCTGGGCTGTTACAAACCCACCGCAGGAATACAACTGGGGCGGATCCTATATCCATGCAGCAACAGGAACAGACAACATGGAACATGCAAAAGATATCATCCTTGCTATGACTGGAGACAAAGACACCCTGTTAAAGATTTCCCAGGACTATGCTGACTTTACAAATACAAAATCCGGTATGCAGGAGGCTGCTTCTGACGATGCATTCGCTTCTGATTTCCTCGGTGGACAGAATCCATTTGAATATTTTGCACCGGTAGCAGAAAACATCAAAATTGCCCCGCTTTCCGCTTATGATCAGGGCTGTGTAGAGCTGATCCAGAATGCTTTCAGCGATTATTTCCAGGGAAATGTTGAGTTTGACAAAGCAAAAACAAACTTTGAAACAGCAATTATGGAACGTTATCCGGAAATCACAGAAGTACAGTGGCCGGAATAAATGATCAGATCAGCAGGGTACAGAGTGCCCTGCTGTTTATTGGAAAGGAAAGGCATTTATGAAAAAAAAGAAAAAAAATATTGATTACGGAAAATGGGGCTTGTTATTTATTCTTCCATTTTTTATCGCGTATCTGATATTTTCTCTTATTCCTTTGATCGATACTGTAAGATACAGCTTTTTCGAATATTATCGTTCGGGTATCAAGGTAGTAGGTCCGAATTTTGTCGGCATGAAAAACTACATCAGTCTTTTGGGATCAGATATGTTCCTGTATGGAAAAAACACATTGATCCTGTGGTTGATCGGTTTTGTTCCGCAGATCGTGGTTGCACTTGTACTTGCCTGCTGGTTTACAGATCTTCGAATGAAGATCCACGGCAAACAGTTCTTTAAAGTAGTTATTTATCTGCCGAACCTGATCATGGCGTCTGCATTTGCCTTATTATTCTTTACGATGTTCTCTACCAATGGTCCGGTCAACTCTATTCTGCTGTCTCTGGGTGTTCTGAAAGCACCGATTGATTTCCTGGGTTCTGTTCTGGGAACAAGAGGACTGATCGGATTTATGAACTTTATGATGTGGTTTGGAAATACAACGATCATGCTGATGGCGGCAGTTATGGGTGTAAGTGTGGAGGTCTATGAGGCTGCTGATCTGGATGGATGCAATGGAATTCAGAGATTTTTCTATATTACACTGCCAATGATTCGTCCGATCCTTGCATACACACTGATCACATCTATCATCGGTGGTCTTCAGATGTTTGATGTTCCTCAGATCCTGACAAACGGACAGGGTAACCCGGACAGAACATCCATGACACTGATCATGTTCCTGAACAGTCATCTGAAGAGCAAGAATTATGGAATGGCAGGTGCATTATCTGTTTACCTGTTCATCATCAGTGGTATCCTCTGCTTCTTTGTTTACAGAATGACCAATGACAACGATCCAGATGGTTCAAAAAAGGCAGCTAAGAAACGTGCAAAAGAAGAAAGGAGAAGAGCGAGATCATGAAAACAAATTCAGGAAAACGTGTGATGAGCATTTTCGCACATATTGTACTCATTCTCTTATCTTTTATGTGTCTGTTTTTCTTTGCGATTCTGCTTATCAATGCAACGCATTCACATGCAGAACTGCAGAAAGGCTTTTCTATCATTCCGGGTAAACATTTTCTGGATAACCTGAGAAGTGTGGCAAATGATGGAAGCTTTCCAATGTTCAGAGGAATCATTAACAGTGTGATCGTGTCCGGATGCTCTGCAGCATTATGTACATACTTTTCTTCCCTGACTGCATATGGCATTTATGCTTATGATTTCAAGGGAAAGAAAGTTGCTTTTACTTTTATAATGGCAATCCTTGTTATGCCGACACAGGTAACTGCAATGGGATTCCTGAGACTGATCACAAAGATGGGAATGTATGATTCACTTCTTCCGTTGATTATTCCGTCCATTGCTTCACCGGCAGTATTTTACTTTATGTACAGTTATTTACAATCTTCTCTTCCGCTGTCACTGGTGGAAGCTGCCAGAATTGACGGATCTGGAGAGTTCCATACATTCAACCGTATTGTACTTCCAATCATGAAACCGGCGATCGCAGTTCAGGCAATCTTTACCTTTGTTGGATCATGGAACAACTACTTCGTACCGGCATTGGTCATCCAATCCAAGAACAAGATGACGGTTCCGATCCTGATTGCAACATTACGAGGTGCTGATTACATGAACTTTGATATGGGTAAGATTTACATGATGATCACTGTTGCTATCGTACCGATCATTATTGTTTATCTGCTCCTGTCAAAATATATCATCGCAGGTGTTACGCTGGGTGGCGTAAAAGAGTAAAAAATAAAAGTTATCATCAGTCAAAAGAACGCGGCAGGATATTCTTGCATAAAGGATAAAGAATGCTGTCGTTCTTTTGTTGTATAAAATAAATTCAAACGTTAGCAGGAGGATTATATATGAAAGATGTATGGGGACACAGTGGAAGTATGGATCAGAGTCTGTCTGAATTTGAAATCAGACACCGGACTCTGGCAAGAGAAGCGGCTGTGGAAGGTATTGTACTTCTGAAAAACGAAGGAGTACTTCCTCTTTCCACAGCTTCATCTATTGCACTGCTTGGAAGTGGGGCAGAAAAGACTATTAAAGGCGGAATTGGTTCCGGTGATGTAAATAACAGAGAAAATATTTCCATTTATCAGGGAATGAAAGAAGCAGGTGTGACTATTACCAGCGAGGACTGGCTGGAGGATTATGAAGAACGTTATAAAAACGCACGAAATGTCTGGAAAGAAAAAATCCTTGAGGATGCAAAGCACGTAGATAATCCATTTGATGCATACGCAAGCAACCCTTTTATTCTTCCGGAAGGACGGGCTGTTGAAGCAAAGGATATCGCAGATGCAAAAGCAGCTGTGTATGTGCTCAGCCGTATTTCCGGAGAGGGTAAAGACCGCCGCAAGGTAAAAGGAGACTATTATCTGAGTGAAAGAGAAGCAGCAGATCTTTTTTTCCTGAATGAAAAAAAGATTCCGGTCATCCTGCTTCTGAATGCGGGTGGTCCGATCGAACTGACTGACATTCTGGAAAATACAGAGAACATAAAGGCAATCCTTAATATTTCCCAGCCGGGGCAGGAGAGTGGATATGCGGTTGCAGACATCCTGTTAGGCAACTGTGTACCAAGTGCGAAGCTGACGGCAACCTGGGCGAGAAGATATGAAGACTGCCCTTTTGCAGAGGATTACAGTTATCTGAATGGAAATCTGGATACCGAAGAGTACAAAGAAGGGATTTTTGTCGGATACCGTTATTTTGACAGCTTTGGCAAAAAGCCACTGTTTCCGTTTGGATTCGGACTGTCCTATACAGAGTTTAAAATAGAATTCAAAGGGATTGAGACTTCGGAGAAAGAACTTGCAGTTGAAATGAAAGTTACTAATATCGGAGATACTTATGCAGGAAAAGAAGTTGTGCAGATTTATGCATCTCTTCCTCAGACAGAGGTAAAGAAAGAATACCGCCGTCTCGTTGGGTATGCAAAAACTAAGCTTTTGCAGCCGGGAGAAGCTGAAACATTGAGGATCACAGTTGGACAGAAAGAACTGGCATATTTTTCTGAGGAAAAACATCAGTGGATCGTAGAAAAAGGAACCTATGGTATCTGGACCGGAAACAGTTCTGTATCTCTCGAATACAGTAGCACTGTAAAAGTAGAACAAAGTGTATCATTGGAGGATACCTGTGTTCTGGAAAACACAGCAGAGATAGAAGAAGAACTGTGGAAAACGTACGAATGCAGAAAAACAACAGCAGATAACAGCCATTGTATTATTTTTACACCGCATCCAGAAGAGAAAAAAATATACAGATCAGCTTATGCCACGGAACAGATGACAGAAGATCTGCTTCCGCTTCTCTACGGAAATATTGCAGAAACAACAAGTACTCTGGGGGCAGCAGGAATCCGCGTTCCGGGAACCGCAGGTGAGACAACAGAAGGACTTCTTGACAAGTATGGTATTCCATCTCTGATCATGGCAGACGGACCGGCAGGTATCCGATTGCAGCAGCACTATGAAGTGGACAGGGCAACAGATACCGTTTATGGAATTGGTGTACTGGGTGCACTAGAGAATGGTTTCCTGGTAGACAGAGAAGAGCATGAGGGTGCTGACCAGTATTATCAGTACTGCACTGCATTCCCGGTAGGAACTGTAATGGCTCAGACCTGGAACAGAGATCTGATGCAGAGATTTGGAGAAGCGGTTGCGCTTGAGATGGAAGCATTTCACGTCAATCTGTGGCTGGCACCGGGTCTGAATATCCAAAGAAATCCTCTTTGTGGACGAAATTTTGAGTATTATTCAGAAGACCCGTTCCTCTCAGGAACGCTGGCAGCATCTGTAACAAAAGGTGTACAGTGCCATAAGGGATGCGGCGTTACAATTAAGCATTTTGCATGCAATAATCAGGAAGATAACCGTATGGGTGTGGATGTAAAGATTTCAGAGAGGACGCTCAGAGAAATTTATCTTCGTGGATTTGAAATTGCAGTGAAAGAGGGACAGCCGGCAGCAATCATGTCTTCTTACAATCTTGTCAATGGAGTGCATGCGGCGAACAGCAAAGATCTGTGTACCAGAATTGCCCGTAAAGAGTGGGGATTTGATGGAGTTATCATGTCTGACTGGAATACAACCGTACCGGAAGATGGAAGTGTTGCATGGAAATGTGCTGCGGCTGGAAATGACATTATCATGCCTGGAAATGCAGAAGATGCCGAGAGTATTCGTAATGCATACAGAAACGGAGATCTTACAGAAGAAGAAATCCGTTCTTGTGCAGGCAGGATTCTTGAACTGATCAGTCAGCTGGCATAGAATTGTTACATCTTCAATGCCAGATATAATCGCATGGCATCACAGGAAAAGTAAACACGAAGCAATTCAAAGTCTTCCGGAGAAAGCCTATCAAGGGTTTTCTCCAGGAAGGCCTTTTTCAGAGATCTTTGACAGTATTCACAATCTGTTGTGCGAGGGCTCTGGTGATATATGGTGTCATAGTAAAAACTCCTCTAAGTTATTGACGGGTTGCTTTGTGTTCTTTTTTCTCGGCATACATTTTTTCATCAGCAAGGTTGATATAATCGTTAAGCGAGAAGGCTGGATCATCGGCAACGACAAAACCAATGCTTGCTTCAAGCGGATTTGATGTGATGTATCTTTTGGAAACCTGGAGCTGGATTATTTCGGCTCCTTCCCGGCGGCGAAGACCATCATCATTTCATTGGTAAGGCTGCTGTCGGTGTCCTGACCGATAATTTTGTCACGGTCAAACCACTGTGCTACAGAAAGCTCTTCATGATCCACCGTGAGAGTATCGTCCCCGTCTACATCGCAGAAAAATCCAAAAAGTAATGTACCGGAGAAGGACCATGGCTGACTCTTATAATAACGGAGATTTTTCACTTTCAGACCGACTTCTTCCATGACCTCGCGATGAACGGTTTCTTCAATTGTTTCACCAATTTCCGCGAAACCGGCGATCAGGGCATATTGCTTAAAGCTTCTGCCCTCATATTTGGAGCAGATGATCTTATCTCCGTTAGTAATACCGACGATCACAGCCGGCATAAGTACCGGATATTCCTGACGGCCACAGGAAGGGCAGTACATCATACGTTCTTTTGTATCGTGTTTCATTGGGAACCCGCAGCATCCGCAGAAACGGCGGTTTCTGTACCAGAACCAGAGCTGATATCCGGTAATCGAAGCAAAAGCAAGATACTGTGGCTGTACATAACGAAGCTCTCTGTTTTCGTGGAATTCATAGCCTGGCAGCAGGGAAGTATCCAGTCCCGGAATCAGATAAAAACGTTCGTCATCTATCGAGAAAAGATAGATATAATTTTTGTACAGGTCGCTTACGTTTCCTTCCAGTTCGCGGAAACGGGGAAGCGTTATAGAATTGTCTGTATCATTTTTATGAAAGAAACTCTTTCCGTTTTCATAAGCGAGCACAAAACTGCTGCCATCCGGAGCAACCGGTCTGTATTCATTGTGATAAGTATGTGGTGCAATATCCTGTATCATAAGGAACCTCCTGAAAAATAGAGTGCAATTTATTGTCTGGCGATGAGCTGTATTATCGAAAAGTTGTATTTACTGCTTTATCAGACTGTATTCAGTATAGGTGAGGTGTTGGGAAAATGCAAGGGAGGAGTTTATATCAGATGTGAGATGACTCCCACCTCTGTAGGTGGCGAGCAACAAATCAGTATCAGTGGTGGGAGTCAATCCCACATCTGATATAGCCTCCGGCAGGATTGCAGAGGCATTCTTGAAACAGATGAAGTTACTGCGTGTTGGAAAGAAATGCGGTATGTAAATAAAATGATAAAAATTTGACAAAATGTTATGTGGGTTATTGACAGCATACTGACATCGTGCTATTATGATGTCAGTATAATTCCATATTGAACATATGAAGTGCTGACTGTAATCCGCGTAGCAGTCAGAAGAGGGAATCAGGTGAGAATCCTGAGCGATCCGGTCACTGTAACAGAGGAGCGACTTTTCGATATCCCATTGTACGATAGTATGAGAAGGGGAAAAGAAGTGATGATCCTGAAGTCAGGAAACCTGCTTTGTATGGCGAGGTTAAACTTCCGTGTAAAGTGTAACAACCAACTTAGGGTATCCGCAACCCAAAGTGTTGTCTGCTTGTTGGAAGCAGGCATTTTTTTATGGAATTCGCCTGTTCGTATGAATTATACCTATATGTATCGTGGTGGCCGCCACATACATACGACCCCTTAAAGGGTATGATTAAATGGCAGGCGATACTACTCCGGATGCATTCGTTCCCTCCGCATATTTGAACGGATTCATTGTCTACCCCGGAGCAGTATCGCAAATCCTCTGAAATATGTTTTGAAGATGACCAGTTCGGCAGTGCCGTGACTGGATTTTTTTATATAACGAGGTGAAAGTAAATGGAAAAACCATATTGGGAAGGGAAACACTATGCTTTTTTCAGCAATAAGGAATGTGAATATTTTCCGTGTCATGCAGGCGCAGATCCGGAGAACTTCAACTGTCTGTTCTGCTACTGCCCGCTGTATGCACTGGGCGATAAATGTGGCGGGAATTTTCGAATGACAGAAACAGGAATAAAAGACTGCACGAACTGCCAGTTGCCACATAAAGCCCAAAATTACGGATACGTAACCGGGAAATACAGCGAGCTGGCGGAACTGATGAAGAAGATACGAGAAGAAAAAGACGGGTTATGATATAGACATACATCCGATATTCTGGAACACGCTTCATTTTCGGGCTGCTCCCGTGCGCTTATTAGCGATTGCTCCGCATAACTCGCTGGCGCTCAGACAGATGCTCCACAACCGCCACTAGCACAGTCGCAGTCTCGAAAGCCTTGCTGGGTTCCTGAATATCGGATGCATGCTTTATCAGTTCAAAGCTTTTTATAGGACGATTTTCTTGCGACAGTTCCGCTTCCCCACAACCGGGAAGGCCTCTCGGGGCAGCGGCCGAAGGCCGTGAACCTCCGCCGGGGTGTGGTGGCGCCACAAAGATGATACGGAAAATGAGAGAAGAGGAATTAATAGTATACATATATTTAAAAATTTATAATAATGTAGAAAACATCTTACTTTAACTTTATATTTCTATATACAGAAAAAAGAAACAGCTATCCATGCCAAGCTGACTCAGCAAATTTTCGTTAATTTTGCTCATGCTAGCGATGGCTGCGTTGCATTGTCTGAGCACCGTAAGGTGCGAGTTTGCAAAAGCAGTCATCAATAAGCGCATGAGAAAAATTAGAAAATGCAGCGTGTCAGACTGGTGGGATAGCTGTTTCTTTTTTCGTTATAATATATTATAATATATAGTTCCTACCTCTCACTCAGTATCATCTTCAACCGAGGAATATCATTATTCAATATCATTTTTTCGGGAAACATCATCTCATGCACAAACTCCGCCGCACACGTAAAATCCCCGATATGCTCCACTCCATGGCTGTCACTCGACAGCACGATCGGAATTTCATACTTCATACAATACTTCAGGATCTCCCGATTATTCGCCCGTGTATCCCCACGATACCCATACGGTGCGAGTGAAGCTTCATTGATCTCAAAAATAACACCATTCTCCTTAGCACCGACTGCCAGAGTCTCATAATCGACAGGAAATGCCGGATTGTCACAATGTCCCAGAACCTTTACACACGGATGCGTCATGGCATTCAGATAAGCACTTGTATTTTCCTTCACGCTTCCGCTCTTATAATTCTGCGCATGCATACTCGCAATCGCATAATCCAGTTCTCCAAGCAATTCGTCATTCAGATCCAGATGCCCGTCAATATCCAGAATATTCAGTTCCACTCCAAAAAGCAGTTCGATTCCAAATCTCTTCTTAGGAGCATAAGTCAGACTCCTGAAATAAGAAGAAGTACCTGCAGCAAGAGTGCCTGGACCATGATCCGTGATTCCGAGCAGTTTTAACCCTTTTTTTGAGGCAGCTTTTGCCATATCAGAAATTGTGCAGATGGTTCCGTGGCCACTTGCGATGGAATGTGTATGTATGTCAGAAAGATACATGATGATCCCTCCTTAAACTCAAAAAATCAGCGTCTGTCAGCAATGATTGCGGCAGCAGATCGTTCTGTATCTCCAGTATGGCAGTCTGTTTTGCAAAAGTCAACTGAAAAATCATCTTCCAAATAAAAACCAACACAAAACAAACAAAAACCACAACAAAAACCGCATAAAAAACAGACGAATAATGTTGGATTTCGTTGACATATAAAAGCCTGTAAGGTATAATGATTTTATATGAATCGTGGGGCCAAAGCGCCTTTTGATTGCATATGAGCTATGGTGCCAGAGACACCATAAGAAAGGAGAAGCGTGGAGATGTTTAATACCACAGATGTTCCAAAGTCATCCAGGATTCCGAAGCTGGTCGAGGCACTTTATGCCAATATGCCGGTTATTGAATCTGCCAGAGCAAAGCTGCTTACTGAATCATATAAGGCTACAGAAGGTCAGCCGATGATCACAAGGCGTGCGGAAGCTTTTGCCCATATTCTCCGTAATATCCCGATCATTATTCGTGATAATGAACTGATCGTTGGAAGCAGTACGATTGCACCGAGAGGATGTCAGACTTTCCCGGAATTTTCCTTCCAGTGGCTGGAAGATGAACTGGATACCGTTGAAACGAGGAGTGCGGACCCGTTTTATATTGCAGAAGAAACCAAGCAGGAGTTGAGAGAAGTACATAAATACTGGAAAGGTAAGACATCCAGTGAACTTGCTACATCCTATATGGCTCCGGAAGCAATCAAAGCTATCGAACATAACATTTTTACACCAGGTAACTATTTCTATAATGGGGTAGGACATGTGACCGTCAAATATGGCGAAGTACTTGCAATCGGTTACAAAGGAATCATAGATAAAGCACAGGCAGAACTGGAAAAATGCCAGGTTGGAGATGCAAATTATGTTACAAAGAGTCATTTCCTGAATGCGGTGATCCTTTCCTGCCAGGCTGTTATTGAATATGCGGAGCGTTATGCCGAACTGGCTTCCCAAATGGCAGCAGAGTGCACAGATCCTGTACGTAAGCAGGAACTGCTTCAGATTTCGCAGAACTGCAGTCGCGTGCCTGCAAACGGAGCGACCAGCTTTTACGAGGCATGCCAGTCCTTCTGGTTTGTACAGCAGCTGCTCCAGATGGAGTCCAGCGGACATTCTATTTCACCTGGACGTTTTGATCAGTATATGTATCCTTATTATAAAGCAGATCTTGACAAAGGCCTGATCACAAGAGAAGCGGCACAGGAACTCATCGACTGTGTCTGGGTTAAGCTGAATGATCTGAACAAGTGCCGTGATGAAGAGTCGGCAAAGGGATTTGCAGGATACAGCCTTTTCCAGAACCTGATCGTCGGTGGACAGAACAAATACGGTGAGGATGTGACAAATGACCTTTCTTTCATGTGTATTGAAGCATCCAAACAGGTATTTCTGCCGCAGCCGTCACTTTCCATTCGTGTATGGAACGGTTCACCACATGAACTTCTGATCAAGGCAGCAGACCTTACAAGAACAGGTATCGGATTACCGGCTTATTATAATGATGAAGTGATCATTCCGGCACTGCAGAACAGAGGACTGACACTGGAAGACGCCAGAGAATATAACATCATCGGATGTGTAGAACCTCAGAAGTCCGGTAAGACAAATGGCTGGCATGATGCAGCATTCTTTAATATGTGTCGTCCGCTGGAAGTTGTTTTTGCAAATGGAATGGACAAAGGTGAACAGATCGGCGTTCAGACCGGCGATGTCACACAGATGACAAGCTTTGAAGAATTTTATGATGCCTATAAGACACAGATGGAATACTTTATTTCACTTATGGTCAATGCAGATAATGCAATCGATGTGGCACATGCAGAAAGATGTCCGCTTCCGTTCCTGGCTTCTATGCTGGATGACTGTATACAGCGTGGACTTACTGCAGAACAGGGCGGTGCTGTTTATAACTTCACCGGCCCGCAGGGATTTGGTATTGCCAATATGGCAGATTCTCTGTATGCGATCCGCAAACTTGTATACGAGGATAAGAAAGTTTCCATGAAAGAATACAAAGAGGCTCTGGCATGGAATTATGACAAAGGACTGGATGAGAAGTCCGTATCTGATATGACTGAGATGATTCTGAAAGGAATGCAGGAAGGCGGTATGGAAATTGATACAGATACTGCCAAAGCAGTTCTTCAGACTGTAATGCGCCTGAAACCTTCAGAGGAACAGCTACGTAAATTTACAGAACTGCATCATATGATCGATGAAGTTCCGAAATTCGGAAATGCGATTGATGATGTGGATTATTTTGCGAGAGATGTTGCCTATACATACACCCGCCCGTTACAGAAATACCATAATCCACGAGGCGGACAGTTCCATGCAGGACTTTATCCGGTATCAGCGAATGTCCCGCTTGGCGGACAGACCGGTGCAACACCGGACGGACGTTATGCACATACACCGGTTGCAGATGGTGTATCACCATCTGCAGGTAAAGATGTCAACGGACCGACCGCAGCTGCGACATCTGTTTCCAGACTGGATCATTTCATTGTATCCAATGGAACGCTGTTTAACCAGAAATTCCATCCATCTGCACTTGCAGGAAGGGAAGGACTGGAAAAATTCGTTGCACTGATCCGTACGTTCTTTGATCAGAAGGGAATGCATATGCAGTTCAATGTTGTTGACAGAGAAACACTGCTTGATGCACAGAAACATCCGGAGAAATATGCACATCTGGTTGTTCGTGTTGCCGGTTACAGTGCATTGTTTACAACACTGTCCAAATCTCTTCAGGATGATATTATCAGAAGAACGGAGCAGGGCTTCTAAGAGGTAAAGTATGAACTATTTACAGACAAAAGGCCGTATTTTTGATATCCAGCGGTATTCGATCCATGACGGACCGGGAATCCGTACGATCGTTTTTCTGAAAGGATGCGTGCTGAGATGTAGATGGTGCTGTAACCCGGAATCGCAGGAATACAAGATCCAGACGATGAAGGTTCTCGGTGAAGATAAGGTGATTGGCAGAGATGTGACAGTAGAGGAGGCGATCGAAGAAGTAGAAAAAGATCGTCCATACTACTGGCGCTCCGGAGGAGGACTTACTCTTTCGGGAGGCGAGAGCCTCTGTCAGCCGGAATTTGCCAGAGACCTTCTTCGTGCAGCGAAAGAACGAGGAATCAATACGGCACTTGAAAGCATGGCGTGTGCACCATTTGAGACGATCGAGACAATTTTACCGTATCTGGATTTGTATCTGATGGATATCAAACACACCAATCCGGCAAAACACAAAGAATTTACCGGCAGACCGAATGAGCTTATGATGGAGAATGCGCGTAAGGTTGCACTTTCTGGCAAATGTAAGCTGATCATTCGCGTTCCTGTCATCCCGACATTTAACGATACGGTAGAAGAGATCCAGGGAATTGCTGAATTTGCCAATACTCTTCCGGGAGTAGAACAGCTTCATCTGCTTCCATACCACAGACTTGGTCAGGATAAATATGTTGGACTTGGAAGACCATATTTAATGGAAGGAATTCTTCCACCTACCAATGAACATATGCAGACGCTGAAAAAAGCGGCAGAATCCGCAAGCTCACTGCATGTTCAGATTGGTGGTTGATAAAGAAAACAACAAAAACAACATTTTTGTTGGGATAAAAACAACATAAAACAACGATAAATTCTTGACAATCATGTTTATAAGGAGTAAAATCTCCTTAGAAATACAATAAAACCAAAGTGGCTGTCCAGGGACTGAATTTCAGCTGACGGGCAGCTGCAAAAAACCAAATTGCTTTAGGAGGAAAATAAGCATGGTAAACGAATTTGAAATCAAAAAACAGATCTGTGACATCGGAAGACGTATCTACAACCGTAACATGGTTGCAGCTAACGACGGAAACATTTCCGTAAAGCTGAATGACAACGAATTCCTTTGCACACCAACAGGCGTATCCAAAGGATTTATGACTCCAGAGTTCATCTGTAAAGTAGATGCTCAGGGTAACGTAATCCAGGCTAACCCGGGATTCAAACCATCTTCTGAGATCAAAATGCATATGAGAGTATATCAGAAGAGACCAGACGTAGGATCTGTAGTACATGCTCATCCGATTTATGCTACATCCTTTGCAATCGCTGGTATCCCGCTTACACAGCCGATCATGCCAGAAGCAGTTATCGCTCTTGGATGCGTTCCGATCGCTGAGTACGGTACACCTTCCACAATGGAAATTCCGGATAACCTTGAAAAATATCTTCCATACTTTGATGCAGTTCTTCTTGAAAATCACGGAGCTCTTACATGGAGCACAGATCTGAACGCTGCATACATGAAGATGGAATCCGTAGAATTCTATGCACAGCTGCTGTATCAGAGCAAACTGCTCGGTGGCCCGAAGGAATTCGATAAAGAAAACATCAAGAAACTGTATGAAATCCGTCGCAAATTCGGTATGCCAGGAAAACATCCTGCAAACCTCTGCCAGAACAAAGACGGCATTAACTGTCATAACTGCGGTGGCGCTTGCCACAATCAGGATTACAAACAGTTCCCGGGATATCAGTATGATTTCGTAGGAAGCGATGCAAAAGCAGAAGCTCCTGCAGCAGCTGCCGGAAACACTGATGCAGAACTGGTTGCAAACATCACAAAACAGGTTATGGCACAGCTTGGAATGAAATAAGATATCTGAACTTCAGATAATCGGTAGACATTAAAGGAGGACAATCTCATGCCAATAAGTGAGAGCATGGTACAGGATATTGTACAGGAAGTAATGGCAAAAATGCAGATTGCAGATGCTCCGACCGGAAAACATGGTATCTTCAAAGATATGAACGATGCAATTGAGGCTGCTAAGAAGTCTGAACTGATCGTTAAGAAGATGTCCATGGATCAGAGAGAAAAAATCATCACCTGCATCCGTAAAAAAATCAAAGAAAATGCAGAGATCATGGCTCGTATGGGTGTTGATGAAACAGGAATGGGTAACGTTGGAGACAAGATTCTGAAACATCATCTGGTAGCAGACAAAACACCTGGTACAGAAGACATCACAACAACTGCATGGTCAGGAGACAGAGGACTTACTCTGATCGAGATGGGACCATTTGGTGTAATCGGTGCGATCACACCTTGTACCAACCCGAGTGAAACAATCCTCTGCAATACAATGGGTATGCTGGCAGGCGGAAATACAGTAGTATTCAACCCGCATCCGGCAGCAATCAAAACTTCTATTTTTGCGATCAATCTGGTAAACGAAGCTTCCCTTGAAGCTGGCGGACCTGACAACATTGCAGTAACAGTAGAAAAACCTACCCTTGAAACAAGTAATATCATGATGAAACATAAAGATATCCCGCTTATCGCAGCAACAGGCGGCCCTGGAGTTGTTACAGCAGTTCTTTCCTCCGGTAAGAGAGGAATCGGAGCTGGTGCAGGTAACCCACCGGCAGTTGTTGATGAAACAGCTGATATCCGTAAAGCAGCTCAGGACATCGTAAACGGATGTACATTCGATAACAACCTTCCATGTATCGCAGAGAAGGAAGTTGTTGCCGTATCTTCTGTAGTGGATGAACTGATGCACTACATGCTGACAGAAAACGACTGCTACCTGGCTTCCAAAGAAGAACAGGACAAATTAACAGAAGTTGTTCTGGCAGGCGGTAAACTGAACCGTAAATGTGTAGGTCGTGATGCAAGAACACTTCTTTCCATGATCGGAGTAAACGCACCGGCAAATATCCGCTGCATCATCTTCGAAGGACCGAAGGAACATCCGCTGATCACAACAGAGCTTATGATGCCAATCCTTGGAATTGTAAGAGCAAAAGATTTTGATGATGCTGTAGAACAGGCTGTATGGCTTGAACATGGCAACCGTCATTCAGCACACATCCATTCCAAGAATGTTGATAACATTACTAAATATGCGAAAGCAATCGATACTGCAATCCTTGTTAAGAATGGCCCGTCCTATTCAGCACTTGGATTTGGTGGAGAAGGTTACTGTACATTCACAATTGCAAGCCGTACAGGAGAAGGTCTTACAAGTGCAAGCACATTCACCAAGAGACGTCGCTGCGTAATGTCTGACAGCCTTTGCATTCGCTAATCAGGAGGAAAGTTTAAAATGGATATGAACAATGTAAATATCGAAGAAATCGTTAAACAGGTACTTTCCGGAATGACCGGAAACGCACCGGCTGCACAGGCAGCTCCAGCAGCAACAGCAGCTCCTACAGCTGATCCGGTTATCCCGAAAACAGCTCACGTTGCTATGCTGACAGCCCTGGAACACTATGAAATCAAGGAATTCCCAATGCCGGAAGTTGGAGATGACGATATCCTTGTTAAAGTTGAAGGATGCGGTATCTGCGGAACTGACGCACACGAATTCAAGAGAGATCCATTTGGTCTGATCCCGGTAGCTCTTGGTCACGAGGGAACTGGTGAAATCGTAAAAATGGGTAAAAATGTTAAAGTTGATACAGCTGGAAAACCGGTTAAAGTCGGTGACAAAGTTGTTACATGTATGATCTTCAAAGATGATCCGGAAATCACAATGTTCGACCTCAACAAGAAAAACGTTGGTGGAGCAGACGTATACGGACTTCTTCCGGATGATGATGTACATCTTAACGGATGGTTCTCTGATTACATCCTGATCAGAGGAGGATCCTTCGGATCTACATTCTTCAACGTAAGTGATCTGGATCTGGATTCCCGTATCCTGATCGAGCCATGTGCAGTACTGATCCATGCAGTAGAAAGAGCAAAAACAACAGGAATCCTGAGATTCAACTCAAGAGTTGTTGTTCAGGGATGCGGACCGATCGGTCTTATCTGCATCGCTATCCTTCGTACTATGGGTATCGAAAACATCTGTGCAGTAGACGGAAACGCAAAACGTCTTGCCTTTGCTAAGAAGATGGGCGCTGATGTATCTGTTGACTTTACACAGCATAAAGGTATCGAAGCTCTTACAGAAGCTGTTAAAGAAGCTCAGGGCGGACATCTTGCAGACTTTGCATTCCAGTGCACAGGTAACCCGCATGCGCATGCAAACATCTACAAATTTATCCGTAACGGTGGCGGACTTTGTGAACTTGGATTCTTCATCAATGGTGGAGATGCAACAATCAACCCGCACTTCGATCTGTGCTCCAAAGAGATCAACTTGGTTGGTTCCTGGGTATACACACTGAGAGATTATGCAACAACATTTGATTTCCTTAAGAGAGCAAAAGCAATCGGACTTCCGATGTCTGATCTTATCACAGACAGATTCCCGCTTGAGCAGATCAACGAGGCACATCAGACAAACCTTGCAATGACAGGTCTTAAGATCGCGATCATCAATAAATAATTCCGGAATCCGGAAATAAAGGAGAAGCAAAATGGCAGAAGCTGTAGGAATTTTGGAAGTTTTTGGGTTGGCAACAGCCTTTGTAGCGGCAGATGCAGGATGCAAGGCAGCAAATGTCCGCCTGGAGGTGTTCGACAAGAACAAACCTGCAAATGCTGACAGCCTGCCAGTACCGCTTCTGGTATGCATCAAATTCCGCGGAAGCGTTGAGGACGTGACCGCCGCTGTGGAAGCAGGAATGGCAGAAGCAAACCGGAGAACTGGTGTAGTGCAGCACTACGTAATACCTAATCCGACAGAGGATACGGTAAAGATGCTGAAAATCAGCGCCCTGGATAAAAGCTGACAGCTGATATCCCTGGCATAGATATTTGAACAATGAACAGACAATGATTCAGGAGGAAGAAACAATGGCACAGGAAGCTTTAGGAATGGTAGAAACCAGAGGACTGACAGCAGCAATCGAAGCAGCAGATGCAATGACAAAAGCAGCAGAAGTAGCACTGGTAGGAACAGAAAAAATCGGATCCGGACTGGTAACAGTTATGGTTCGTGGAGATGTCGGAGCAGTTAAAGCTGCAGTAGAAAGCGGAAGCGCAGCAGCATCCAGACTTGGTGAACTGGTTGCTACACATGTAATTCCGAGACCACACAACGACGTAGAAAAAATTCTTCCAAAGATCTGATAAGCTACATAATCTTATCTGAAGGAGTTCGCTCATGAGTAAAGCATATGGTTTTATCGAAATCACAGGTGTCGTAGCTGCGATCAATGCACTCGATATCATGTGCAAAACTGCAGACGTTGAGCTGGCGTCATGGGAACGTAAGCTGGGCGGACGACTGGTAACTCTTATTATACAGGGCGATGTGTCAGCGGTGAACGAAGCAGTCGAAGCCGCTGTAGCAGGCGCAATTAAGAAACCGGCGAGTTATGCAGTAATCGCACGACCACACGAGGAAATCGTTAAACTCGTAGAGTTAAGTGCAAGCCGTTGGAAGAAAAAAACTGACGAAACAGAAAATAAATAATTTAATTTTCATTTATCCATAAGGAGGAAACAATCATGACACAGGAAGCTTTAGGAATGGTAGAAACAAGAGGACTTACAGCAGCAATCGAAGCAGCTGACCAGATGTGCAAAGCAGCTAACGTAGCACTCGTAGGAACAGAAAAAATCGGATCCGGACTGGTAACAGTTATGGTTCGTGGAGATGTAGGAGCTGTTAAATCTGCAGTAGAAAGCGGAAGCGCAGCAGCATCCAGACTTGGAGAACTCGTTGCTACACACGTAATCCCGAGACCACACACAGACGTAGAAAAAATCCTTCCGGTACTGAAATAATTTATTTTCCAATAACGGAAGAAAGCAGGTGTAATCTTGGAATCAAAAAACATCGAACTGATTACAAAGATGGTTATCGATGCCATCAATAAATCAGAAGACAAAGGCAATGGCTTCATGGTTCCAATCGGTGTTTCTGCAAGACACGTTCACCTGACACAGGAGCACGTTGAAGCTTTATTCGGACCAGGATATCAGCTCACAAAGAAAAAAGATCTTATGGGTGGACAGTTTGCATCAAACGAAACTGTTACGATCATTGGTCTGAAGCTTCGTGCAATCGAGAACGTACGTGTCCTCGGACCTGTCAGAAGCGCAACTCAGGTTGAAGTATCTGCTACAGATGCTATCAAACTTGGAATGAATGTTCCGGTACGTATGTCCGGCGACATTGCAGGAAGTGCACCGATCGCAATTGTTGGACCGAAGGGTGCTATCTATCTGAAAGAGGGATGTATTGTGGCTATGCGTCACATCCATATGTCTCCGAAGGATGCACAGGCAGCCGGAGTGAAAAACGGCGATATCGTATCTGTTAAAGCAGATAACGAGCGCGGAACAATCTTTAATCAGGTAGCTATCCGTGTAGACGACAGCTTTACACTGGAAATGCACATTGATACAGATGAAGCAAATGCAGCAAAGATTGCCACAGGCAATACAGTTACCATCATAAAGTAAATAATTCCTCAGAATCAGCCGGTGGCAGATACGCCACCGGCATAGAGGGATTACAGATATAATCAATGCGGAGGCACACACATGATAGTAGGTAAAGTAGTTGGAAGTATTGTTTCCACACGAAAAAGTGACAAGTTGATAGGACAGAAATTCATGATCGTGGAGCCGGTGCATCATATGAAGAATGACTTATCCCAGATCGTTGCAATCGATATTATCGGAGCAGGAATCGGGGAATATGTGTTGGTGGCACAAGGAAGCGCAGCAAGAATAGGCTGCGGCGAAGAAACAGCACCGATCGATGCGGCAATAGTCGGAATCGTCGATGATGGTGCAGGATTGGAGTAACGCCATGGAAATCAAAGATTTACAGAAAATTATGCAGGACAATGGTGTTGTAGGTGCAGGTGGTGCCGGATTCCCGTCATATGCCAAGCTTACAGACAAGGCGGACACAATTCTTATGAACTGTGCCGAGTGTGAACCATTGCTGAAACTTCACAGACAGCTGCTTGAAAAACATGCATATGAGATCATGAAAACATTCCATACAGTTATGGAGACCGTAGGAGCTTCTCAGGCTATCATCGGAATCAAAAGATCTTATGTACAGACGATCAAAGCGCTGCAGCAGCACATTGAAGAATTCCCTGGTCTGAAACTTCATCTTCTTGATGAAGTATATCCGATGGGTGATGAAGTTGTGCTGATCTATGAAGCTACCGGACGTGTATGCAGACCTGGCGGACTGCCGATTGAGCAGGGCGTCATCGTATTTAACGTAGAGACGATCTACAATGTATACCAGGCAATGGAATCCCAGAAGCCTGTTACAGAAAAATACGTATCAGTCGTAGCAGAAGTTGAACATCCGGTTACAGTTAAAGTACCGCTTGGATGTACTTTAGACGAAGTAGTAGCACAGGCTGGTAATATTACTACCAAAGATCCTGTTTATTTTGTTGGCGGACCTATGATGGGACGTATCGGCAGCGGAGCAGATCCGGTGACCAAAACAACAAACGCTGTTCTCGTTCTTCCAAGAGATCATCAGATCGTAATGAAAAAACAGAGAACATCAGCAATAGATTTAAAACGTGCAGCATCTATCTGCTGCCAGTGTAATACCTGTACGGACCTTTGTCCGAGACATAATCTTGGACATCCGATCGATCCGGCCCGCTTTATGAGAGCAGCATCTGCCGGAGATTTCAGAGATGTAAATCCATACATCGATTCTGCATTCTGCAGTTCCTGCGGTGTATGTGAAATGTATGCCTGCCCGCAGAGTCTGGCACCAAGAACACTTCTTGCAGACATGAAGGGCGGACTTCGCAAAGCAGGTATCAGACCTCCTCAGGGAGTACAGCCGGTACCGGTACAGCCTTCACGAGAATATCGTAAGGTTCCGGAAGAACGTCTGATGGCTCGCCTTGGACTGACCAAGTATGATAAGGATGCACCGATGGATGAGAACGTAGTTCCGGTATCCAAGGTTAAGATCCTTTTAAGCCAGCATATCGGCGCACCGGCACAGGCAATTGTGAAAACAGGCGACATGGTAACCAAGGGACAGATGATCGCACAGCATGCAGACGGATTAAGTGTCAGCATTCATGCAAGTATCTCTGGTAAAGTAACTGAAGTAACAGACCGCCACATCATAATTGCAGCAAAGTAGAAAGGACGTGCAGAAAATGAGTAAAGCAATCGGAATGATTGAATTTAAAACCACTGCCACAGGTATCACAGCAGCGGATGCCATGGTTAAGACATCTGAAGTAGAGATCGTCGAGGCACAGACCGTATGTCCGGGAAAATATATTGCAATTATCACAGGCGATTTAAGTGCAGTAAAAGCAGCAGTTGACGCTGCAGTAACTACTTACGAGGACAAATGCATCGACAGTTTTGTACTTGGTAATCCTCATGAGTCTCTCTTCCCGGCTATGTATGGAACAACACAGATCGAGGGGATCAGCGCTCTGGGAATCCTTGAAACCTATGATGCAGCTTCTATCATCGAAGCAGCTGACCAGGCAGCAAAAACAGCAATCGTAGACGTTATCGAATTACGTATTGCAAAAGGTATGTGTGGAAAATCCTACATGCTTCTTACCGGAGAAGTTTCAGCAGTAGAAGCTTCCATCGAAAAAGCAAAACAGCTCGTAGCATCCAAGGGAATGTATCTGGATTCTTCAGTAATTGCTCATCCGGATCAGAGAATGATCGATTCTATTCTTTAATGAATTGAAAGAAATAAAATAAATGTTCTCAAAAGGGGGCAAAGTAAATGCTGGCATTAGAAAGACGAAATTTAATTCTTGAGAAATTACAGGCTGAGAAACGGGTCGTTGTAAGCGAACTCAGTCAGCTTTATGAGGTTTCTGAAGAAACAATTCGCCGTGACCTCGACAAGCTTGAAAAAGAGGGACTGGCCACCAAAAGTTATGGTGGTGCTGTTATAAATGAGGATGTAAGCATTGACTTGCCCTTTAATATTCGAAAAAACCAGAATGTAAGCGGCAAACAGCAGATGGCTGATATAGCAGCCTCTCTGGTGCAGGAAGGTGATCATATTTTTCTTGATGCGAGTACCACTGCAGTATTTATTGCAAAGGCACTGAAAGAAAAAGAAAGACTCACCGTGATCACCAATTCCATGGAGATCCTTCTGGAATTATCTGATGTTTCGGGATGGAATATCATTTCCACCGGTGGCGTTATGAAAGAGGGATATCTTGCTTTTCTTGGGTCAAAGACAGAAGATGCGATTCGTTCCTATTATGTGGACAAAGTAATCATCTCCTGCAAGGCACTGGATCATGAATGGGGGATCATGGAATCGCAGGAAGCTTTTGGCACGACCAAAAAAGCAATGATTGCGTCCGGCCGTGAGAAGATTCTGGTAGTAGACAGTACAAAATTTGATCAGACCGCATTTTCCGTTGCAGGAAAACTGCGGGATATAGATGTGGTTGTAACAGACAGGAAGCCGTCTGAGAAGTGGCTGGCACATTTTGCCGAAGAAGGTGTAGAGTGCCGTTATCCTGGTATGCAGCCATAGAAAGGAAGCAACAGATATGAAGACCTTTGGAATGAAAACAGTCATTCATTTTGGAGATAATGCTCTGGATCGTCTGAGAGAGATTCCATACAAACGAGTACTCATCATTACAGATCCTTTTGTAGTACAGAGCAAAATGATTGATCTGATCACAGAGCCTTTGGCAAAAGGCGGCATTGAATATGATATTTTCAGCAACGTAGTACCGGATGCGCCTGTAGATAAGATTGCAGACGGAGTTAAAAAGTTCCTTAGCTATCAGCCGGAAGCAGTTGTCGCTGTTGGCGGCGGTTCAGCTATCGACTCTTCTAAAGCAATCCGTGAGTTTGCACTGAAGATCAATAACTACGGTAAAGTAGGACTGATTGCCGTTCCAACTACCAGTGGAACTGGTTCAGAGGTTACATCCTTTGCGGTCGTAAACGACACAGAAGCAAAAGTTAAATATCCGCTTGTTTCACCTGACCTTACAGCAGATGAAGCAATCCTGGATGCAGAATTAGTTAAGAGTGTACCACCGGCTATCACAGCAGATACAGGTATGGACGTATTTACCCATGCGCTGGAATCCTATGTGAGCACAGGCCACAATGAGTTTTCAGCAGCACTTGCAGAAAAAGCAATGGAGATCTGTGGTGTATTCCTTTTAAGAGCTTATCTTGATGGAAGTGATATGCACGCAAGACAGAAAATGCACGTAGCATCCTGTCTGGCAGGACTTTCCTTCAATACAGCAGGTCTTGGAATCACACACAGTATGGCTCATCAGCTTGGTGCACAGTTCCATATTCCTCATGGAAGAGCTAATGCAATGCTTTTACCTCATATTGTTGAGTTTAATGCAAATATCAACAAGAGAAGCAGAAGCCAGAAAACATATCTTCCTGCAGTAGAGAGATACGCATCTGTAGCACATATCCTGGGACTGAGCAATTACAACCAGGTAATGAGCGTTCGTTCTCTTGTAAACTGGATTCAGTTTATGCAGAAAGAAATGAATATCCCTATGACAATCCAGGAGATTGGAACAATCAGCCCGGACGAATACTTCGGAGCAATTGATAAGATGGCAGATGCAGCGCTTGCGGATGCGTGCACGCCAAGCAATCCAAGAACCCCGACCAAAGAGGATATTATGAAGATTTACAAGAAACTCTGGTCTTTCTAATTTTATAAAACATGACTTTTCCAGGAAGGTAGACCTATGAAAAGATCGAAAAGAATAGAGGTTTTGGATCATAGACCGGTCAACAAAGATGGATTCATCGATGAGTGGCCGGAAATGGGATTTGTGTCAATGCACAGCCCATACGATCCAAAACCTTCTGTAAAAATAGAAGATGGTATCATCACAGAACTGGACGGAAAGAAACGCGATGAGTTTGATTTCTTGGACCAGTTTATTGCTGATTATGCGATCCGTGCGGACCGGGCGGAAGCATTCATGGCAATTCCATCACTGGAGATTGCCAGAAAGATCGTGGACATTCATGTATCACGTAAAGAAATACTGGAAATCGTTTCCGGTATTACACCGGCCAAAATGGTTGAAGTAATTAATTATCTGAATGTTGTTGAGCTGATGATGGGTATGCAGAAAATGCGTGCCAGAAAAGTACCTGGAAATCAGGCCCATATCACGAACCTGAAAGATGATCCGGTACAGATCGCAGCAGATGCAGCAGAGGGAGCCCTTCGAGGTTTCAGTGAAGAAGAGACAACAATGGGTGTTGCCAGATACGCTCCGTTCAGTGCCATGGCACTTCTGATCGGATCCCAGACAGGTCGTCCGGGTGTCCTGACGCAGTGTTCTGCGGAAGAGGCAACGGAACTGGAACTTGGTATCCGAGGCCTGACAACGTATGCAGAAACACTTTCTGTATATGGTACCGAGAAAGTATTTATTGATGGTGATGACACCCCATATTCTAAAGCATTTCTGAATTCTGCTTATGCGTCAAGAGGTCTGAAGGTACGTTTTACCTCAGGTGCCGGATCTGAAGTCCTGATGGGAAGCAGTGAAAAGAAATCTATGCTTTATCTGGAATGCCGCTGCCTTTATGTTACAAAGGGCTGTGGAAGCCAGGGAATCCAGAATGGTTCAGTAAGCTGTATCGGTGTTGCTGCCGGTGTTCCGGCGGGTATCCGTGAAGTTATGGGAGAGAATCTGGTTGCAGCGCTTCTCGGACTCGAGTGTGCATCTTCCAATGACCAGAGTTTCTCAAACTCCGATATGAGAAGAACAGCAAGAACCATGCTGCAGTTTATGCCGGGAACAGACTTTATTTTCTCCGGATATGCAGCAGAACCAAACTACGACAATATGTTCGCGGGATCCAATTTTGATGCCGAGGACTTTGATGATTATAATGTTTTGCAGAGAGATATGCAGGTGGATGGCGGTCTTCGTCCTGTTACAGAGGAAGATGTCATCCGTGTTCGTCATGAAGCAGGCAAAGCTGTTCAGGCAGTCTTTAAATATCTGGGCCTTACAGAAGTGACAGATGAGCAGGTTGAAGCAGTTACCTATGCGCATGGAAGCAAAGATACACTCAAACGAGATGTGGCATCCGACCTTATGGCTGCAGATGACATGATGAAGAGAGGTATCACGGGAATTGATGTAGTCAAAGCGCTTGCGGAGAGCGGCTATACTGTTCTTGCAGACAATATTCTCAACATGTTGAAACAGAGAGTAATCGGTGATTATATGCAGACGGCAGCAATTCTGGATAAAAATTTCCAGGTAATGTCCGGAGTAAATACACCAAACGATTACATGGGACCGGGAACCGGTTATCGGGTTTCAGGTAAGCGTTGGGAGGAGATCAAAGCGATTCCTCACAGAATCAACGCAAATGATATTTAAGGAGGTGCACCATGGAAGTAAATGAGCAGCTGGTACGTGCCGTAACACAGGCAGTCGTTGTACAGCTTATGGCATCCGGTGCACAGCCTCAGAATGTGAGCAGTACACCGGCACCGGCAGGAACAGGAAGTTTTGCCGGAAAAACAAGAATGCGTCCGAAACATTCTTATGAAGGTGCGGTAAGGGCCTCAAAGGGCACTGATCCGAAAGAAGTTGTGATCGGAGTCGGCGCAGCATTCCAAACAGAGATCACCAAGACGATGAGTGGCATTCCACTGGAGGAAGTTCTTCGCAATATCTGTGCAGGAATCGAGGAAGAAGGTATGACATCAAGAGTTGTCAAAGTGCTGGATACCTCAGATGTAGGATTTATGGGACTGGAAGCAGCGAAGCTTTCCGGATCCGGAATCGGCATTGGTCTGCAGTCAAAAGGAACAACTGTCATCCATCAGAAAGATCTGTATCCACTGTCCAATCTGGAGCTTTTTCCACAGGCACCACTGATGGATCTGGATACCTATCGTAAGATTGGACGTAATGCTGCCAAATATGTAAAAGGCGAAAAGGTAACACCGATCGAATGTACCAACGATCCAATGGTACGTGCAAAATATCAGGTAAAAGCAGCACTTCTTCATATTATTGAGACAGAGCAGCTGGATCCGGAAAAAGGCATGATTGAATGGGAGGGTACAAAATGAGCAGCTATCCTTTAGGACAGAGTGAAGCGGATACCATTACTTCAAGAACCGGCAAAAAGCTTTCTCAGATCACGCTGGATGAAGTAAAAAAAGGAAATGTCACAGCCGATGACATTAAGATTTCCGCTGAAACATTAAAAAAACAGGGACAGGTTGCAAAGGAAGCAGATAACCCGACAATGGATGCAAATTTCCAGAGGGCAGCTGAACTTGTCAATGTACCTGATGATATTATTCTTGATATGTATAACAAACTGCGTCCGAATCGTTCAACCAAGAAAGAACTGATTCTGATGGCGCAGGAACTTCTTCAGAAATACAACGCTCCTCATTGCGCCAAACTGGTACTTGAGGCAGCAGAAATTTACGAAAAAAGGGGAATTCTTCGTTGAAACTGATTGCAGGTGTTGACATAGGAAATTCCACAACTGAAGTATGTATTGGAAGCGTAGGAGAGGATGGAAGTTTCCGTTTTCTCTCCAGTGCTTCACGTATTACCACGGGAACAAAGGGAACGCTTCCGAATGTTCACGGAATCAAGGCAGCTCTTGAGGAAGCCATGAGTGCGATTGGCATGCCACTGGAAAAGCTTGATCTGGTGAGGCTTAATGAGGCGGCTCCGGTCATTGGTGATACGGCGATGGAAACGATTACAGAGACGATTATCACAGAATCTTCTATGATCGGCCATAACCCATCCACGCCGGCTGGTGCAGGTGAGGCAGTGGGCAGGCTTCTTTTCATAGAAAATATGGACAGAGGTATGCAGAATACACCATATATTCTGGTTGCATCCTCACAATTTTCTTACGAAGAAGTAGCTGCGAAGCTGAATCAGTATGAAGAGAGACTGGATATCCGTGGACTGATTCTTCAGGCAGATGAGGCAGTCCTTGTTGAGAACAGATTAAACAAAAAAATCCCGATCGTCGATGAAGTAAGACATATCGACAAGGTGCCGGAGGAGAAACTGGCAGCAATTGAGGTCGCACTTCCGGGTACGAGTATCCGGATGCTTTCCAATCCATATGGAATTGCGACACTTCTGGGACTGGATGCAGATGAGACAAGAGCAGTCACACCGATTGCAAAAAGTCTGATTGGCAAAAGAAGTGCTGTTGTGATCCGAACTCCGAACGGGAACATAAAAGAGAATATTCTTCCTGCAGGTGAAATTGTTTTTCATGGACAGCAGGAATTATCCATAAATATAGATCGAGGCGCTGACGAGATCATGGACAGACTGGCAGAAGCCGGAGAAATCCGGGATATCGATGGTCAGCCCAATACAAATGTAGGAAATATGCTGACGCGTATCCGGACAAGTATGGCGGATGTCGCAGAATCTGAGAATCACGATGTGCGGATCACAGATATTCTTGCTGTTGACACACTTGCTCCTGTAGAAATTTCCGGTGCACTTGCCGGAGAAACCTGCATGGAAAAAGCGGTTGGTATTGCAGCAATGGTCAAAACTGCGCATCTTCCAATGCAAAAGATCGCAGAGCGGTTGGAACAGGAACTTCACATCCGAGCAGTTGTTGCCGGTGTAGAAGCTGTTATGGCATCCCTTGGAGCCATGACGACTCCTGGAACAAAACTTCCGCTTGCTATTCTGGATATGGGAGGCGGTTCTACCGATGCAGCAGTTCTGGAATCGGATGGCAGAGTACGTACTACACATCAGGCTGGTGCCGGTGAACTGGTAACTATGCTGATCCAGACAGAGCTGGGACTTAAAAGTCGGACAACGGCCGAACAGATCAAGAAATATCCGATGGGAAAAGTGGAAAGTCTTTTTCATTTACGGCTGGAAAATGGAGCTATGCAGTTCTTCGAGGAATCCATTGATCCAAGATATTATGGACATGTAGTTTTGCTGGCACCGGATGAAATGCTCCGTATTGAAGAAGATATTCCTATGGAGCGGATTCTGGAAGTACGAAGAGATGCCAAACGCAAAGTCTTTGTACGAAATGCAATTCGTGCGCTTCGTCAGGTCGCACCGGAGCATGATCTTCGCTCTATTCCGAATGTGGTACTGGTAGGTGGTTCAGCCGAAGATTTTGAGATACCGGAAATGCTGATGCAGGCACTTTCTGAATACCGTATTGTATGCGGACGCGGAAACATCCGCGGAACAGAAGGGCCGAGAAATGCAGTTGCAACGGGCCTGCTTTTGTCTTATATCGGAAGTACCCAGGAGGGATAAACGTGGTTGTAAATAAACCGACGATCATTATTTATACACAGGAAGCTGATTCAGATCTTCTTCACGAGGTCTGTTCAGGAATTGAAGAAGAGGGGCTGTTGTTTGAAGTGCATGAAAAATCCGGGGAGCTGGATGAACTGGCTCATGCGGCAGCAGAAGATTCCATGCTTGGATCGGGGATCGGAATGAGTGGTCAGAGGATTGCCATGCAGATGAGACGGCTTCCAAAAGGACATAACGTATTTGAACTGAATGCACCACGTTTCTGGCAGTGCCGGAATCTGGGGGCAAACAGTGCAAGAGCAGTTAAAAAGATGCCATTTAAAGCAATTTACAGGGGAGAATAACCTGTTGCATATTTTATTTTTCGAGAGTAAAATAGTTACCAGTAAACAATACAGGAGATGCCAAGATGAACATTTATACAAAAGGCGGTGACAAGGGAACGACAAGCCTTGTCCATACAAAAAATGTCTCCAAGTCAGATGACCGCATTCAGCTGGTGGGAACCATTGATGAACTGACCAGCCATCTGGGCCTGGTTAAGACCATGCTGAAGGATGAAGACACGATACAGTTTCTGGAGAAAATCCAGCGTACACTGATCACGGTCATGGCAGGGGTGGCAGATCCTTACAAGAGAGACTACAGGATTGACGACGTTAAAACAGAATATCTGGAAGACGAGATCAACCGGATGGAAGGCCTTTTTCAGAGACCGAAGGAATTTATCCTGCCGGGCAAATGTCGTCTGTCTGCTGAAATGGATGTAGCCAGAACGGTAGCAAGAAGGGCTGAGAGAGCACTTGCAACAGTCAGTGTGAAATTCGGAGCGGACAACGGAGCTAAGAAATATATGAACCGGCTGGCAGATTATCTTTATATACTTGCCAGATATACCGATGCAAAGATGGAGGAAATGTCTGCTGAAGAGGTGGATAAACCGACAGAAAAAACATCGGACGGTGGAAAAGATGAGGTCAGAACCATGCCAGAGAACCAGAATCAGACAGGAGCAGTCAATGAAGCTGTGATCCAGGAAGTTTTAAAGAGAATGGGCATTCAGGGAAGAATTACACTTGCCAGTGCCAAGCGTCTGATCGAGAAGATCGAACAGGAAGCAGAACGTCGCGGTAAGAAGGCTGTTATTGCAGTCTGTGGACCGGATGGAAATCCAATCGCCGTCCATGTAATGGATGGAGCGTTTCTTGTAAGCTTTGATGTGGCAACTAAGAAAGCCTATACATCTGTTGCGGTCAAGATGTCCACAAAAGAATTAAGCGTTCTGGCTCAGCCTGGTGGAACTTTCTATGGCGTAGACAAGATGGATAATGGCAAGATCGTAATCTTTGGCGGTGGAGTTCCACTTAAAGTGGGTGATACCATCATCGGCGGACTGGGAATCAGCGGTGGTACCGGTGAAGAAGATCACAGCCTTGCAGAATATGGATTATCTGTACTGAATGAGGTACTGTAATACAACTGTTTTAAATGTGATAATAAAAATAGAGCTTTGAAGATTCGCGCAGGTGTGAGTCTTCAGAGCTCTTTTTCTATACTATGCTTTTTTATATTTCCCGGGAGTGATCCCCTTATATTTCTTGAATGTCCGGATAAAATAGCTCAGATCGTTGAAACCATTTCGATATGCAATCTCCGTGATCGAGTCATCAGTGGTGGAAAGCTGATAACAGGCCTGTTCGATCCGCTGGTGATTCAGATAATCCATTGGAGTCTGATGTGTCATCTCGGAAAAGAAACGACAGAAGTATTTCGGTGACATGGATACAGAGGCAGAAAGCTGCTGCAGTGTCAGTGGAGAAGCATAATTGTGCTCGATGAAATCCAGGACCTGCTTCAGCTGCAGGATTCGTTTATAATCGCGGCGTGCGCGTGTGACACTCTCCAGATAGTAATGATTACCAAAAATCAGACCAAAAAAGTGGTAAAATTGTCCAAGCACAGACAGCTCATAACCAGAAGGTTTCTTCCATAATGCGTCAAAAAGACTGTTTACAGTTGCACAAATGTCCACATATTTCGGAGTGAAATGATGATAGATCAAAATCTCCTGATGAATGATCTTCTGCATGTATCCGGCGCAGACTGAATTATTTTTGAGAAAAGTGTTTCCATCAAAGACGATACACTGATAGACACAATCCTCAGGAATTCCACTGTGGAGGATTCCACTATGCACAAAAATGATATCTCCGGCAGTAGCAGTAAAACTTTTTTCGTCTAAAGTGACAGTGAGTGAGCCATCCAGAATACGAATAATCTCATATTCGACATGCCAGTGATAGGACATCACGTAGCGGGGATGATTGTGGTCGATATGATGAAATTCAAATGGAAAATCATAAGTTCCTCTTAAACGGTCCTCGTTGCGGTCCAGATCGTGCAAAATAAGTGCCTCCTTATCATAAGTTCACAGATTATTTACAAAATAATTAAAAAAAGTGAATATTGTACTGTTTTTTGCTATTATAACACAAGTAATTAACGTTTGGCAATTGTATACTATGAAATATAGGAAACAACGAGATTTTTTAGTAAAAACTTCTCGTATAATAAAGTACTTAATTAAATGGAGGTAATGAATCATGGCAAAGAGCAGATTAGTAGGTAGCTATCCGGTTATCGGTATCAGACCAACAATCGATGGACGTAGAGGAGCACTCGATGTCAGAGGATCTCTTGAAGAGCAGACAATGAACATGGCTAAATCCGCTGCAAAACTTTTCGAGGAAAATCTGAGATATTCCAACGGCGAGCCAGTTAAAGTTGTTATTGCTGATACAACAATCGGACGTGTAGGTGAAAGTGCTGCATGTGCTGACAAATTCCGTAAAGAAGGCGTTGACATTACACTTACAGTTACACCATGCTGGTGCTATGGCGCAGAAACAATGGATATGGATCCTCAGACAATCAAAGCTGTATGGGGCTTCAATGGAACAGAAAGACCAGGAGCAGTTTACCTTGCTTCCGTACTTGCTACACATGCACAGAAAGGTCTTCCGGCATTCGGTATCTATGGACATGATGTTCAGGAAGCTGATGACACATCTATCCCGGCAGACGTTGAAGAAAAATTACTCAGATTCGGACGTGCAGCAGTTGCAGCAGCTTCCATGAGAGGCAAATCTTACCTGCAGATCGGTTCCGTTACAATGGGTATCGGCGGATCTATCATTGATTCCGATTTCATCGAATCCTATCTTGGAATGCGTGTTGAATCCGTTGATGAGGTTGAGATCATCCGTCGTATGACAGAAGGTATCTACGATCACGCAGAATTCGAAAAAGCTCTCAAATGGGCGAAAGAAACATGTAAGATTGGTTGGGACAAGAACCCTGAAGAACTGCAGTTCTCACCAGAAAAGAAAGAAGAGCAGTTTGAATTTGTAGTTAAGATGGCAGTTATCATCAAAGAACTGATGAACGGCTGTGATAAACTTGATCCGAAATTCTCCGAAGAAGCAATCGGACACAACGCTCTGGCAGCTGGTTTCCAGGGACAGAGACAGTGGACAGACTTCTATCCAAACGGTGACTTCGCAGAAGCTATGCTGAACACATCCTTCGACTGGAACGGAGCTCGTGAGCCATACATCCTCGCTACAGAGAATGACGTTCTCAACGGTCTTGGAATGATGTTCATGAAACTCCTTACAAACAGAGCTCAGATCTTCGCTGACGTTCGTACATACTGGAGCCCAGAGGCTGTTAAGAAAGCTACAGGATATGACCTTGAAGGCGTAGCTAAAGAAGCTGGCGGATTCCTTCACCTGATCAACTCCGGTGCTGCTTGCCTCGATGCTAACGGCGAAGCTAAAGACGAAAACGGCAATGCTGTTATGAAACAGTGGTGGGATATCACAGAAGAAGACCAGAAAGCAATCATGGATAACACAGAATGGTGTATGGCCGACAACGGATACTTCCGTGGAGGCGGATACTCCAGCCGTTACGAAACAAAAGCTCAGATGCCTGCAACAATGATCCGTCTGAACCTTGTGAAAGGACTTGGACCGGTTCTGCAGATCGCTGAAGGATGGACAGTAGCTCTTCCGGCAGAAGTATCTGATAAACTCTGGAAACGTACAGACTACACATGGCCATGCACATGGTTCGCTCCAAGATGCGATGGCAAAGAAGGACCGTTCAAGACAGCTTATGATGTAATGAACAACTGGGGAGCTAACCACGGTGCTATCTCCTATGGACATATCGGAGCTGACCTGATCACAATGTGTTCTATGCTTCGTATCCCAGTATCCATGCACAACGTTCCGGAAAAAGATATTTATCGTCCGGCAGCATGGAATGCATTCGGAATGGACAAAGAAGGTGCAGATTTCCGCGCTTGCAAGAACTACGGACCTCTGTACAAATAATCAGACAAAATGCCATGATATAAGCAAAGACCTCGGAGATGACTCCGGGGTCTTTGTACTTTCCGTAAATTATGTCGAAAAACTTCCGCTTTTTGTTGATTTTTACATTTTTTTATGACAAAAAAAGATTATCATTATAACGGTACTGTGGTATGATGGTTTACGAAATACAGGAAAACACGCGAGTGAAGGGGATAAAAAGAAAATGAAAAAACTGACGAAAAGTTTTCTGGTTATGATACTGGGACTTCTGATGAGCGTCAATGTCATGGCAGATGTGCAGACCGGCAAGACAGGACCGGATTATCCGACAGACTATTATATGATCGTAGAATCAAAGGCAGGAGGAATCGATATTTATTCACAGCCGGATCTGGAATCTACGAGGCTGAATGATGAGCAGATTCCGAATGGAACGGCGCTTCATATAGAAGGAGAAGTAGAGGATACCGAGAATAACCGTACGTGGGGATACACAGAATATCATGGTATGTATGGATACGCCCCGCTTGACGAGTGCAGGCCGGCGGATTCCAGAAAAGAAGCAATTGATTCTGAACTTTATATCGCAGGTAAGGATCAGGTGAATTACAATGCTGATTATGATGTAAATGCATATGCAGAAGAAGGATCACAGAAGCTTTATCAGGGACCTGGAACAAAATATGGAGAAGTTCCGGGAGTGCGCGATATTGAAAATGGCGAGACTCTTCATATCACACAGGATGCCGAAATGGTGGATGGAAGCCATTGGGGCGTGACCACAGTTGACGGAACAGAAGGCTGGGTAGATCTGGAGAAAACAGAAGAATGGAAGAAGGAACATCCGGATACAGTAGAAGAGAGTGTGGATGCAGTGGCAGAAGTGAGTGTAACACCAACCGAAGTAGCTAAAGCGACCGAGACACCAGTCCCGACAGAGACTGCAAAGGCAACGGAGACACCGGCACCAACTGAGGCTGCAGAAGCGACTGAGACACCAACACCGGCAGTTACAGAAGAAGCAGATGAAGCTGAAAATACAGAAAAAGACTCCAAAGAGCCTGAAGCAGAAAACTCTGACACAAAGGACAGCCGTGAGGCATCCGGGCAGAATGTAAAAGCTGCAAAAACAAAATGGTATCAGAATCCGTTCACATGGATTATCGGAATTGCAGTACTTGCAGTGATTGGATTGCTGGTCTATCATAATAAGAAGAAATAAAATAATAAGAAGATTAAAATGAACGCAAGGCGAAGGACAGGGAATATTCTGGAAAGATATCCCCTGTCTTTTTCTGTGCAAAAGAGTTCTTGACAAAGCACAGAAGAAATACATGAAGAGCCTGAAAAGATGAAAATATACATGAAATTGAGAAAAATCAATGAGAATGACGCATTGATGAATAGAAGTGAATATGAGATGAAGCAGCGCTTAGCTCGTTAAAATTAAATTTGGATCAGGATTTGGAGAAAGTTCCGGCCGTTTTTTCTGATTATGTAGATAAACTTTCAGCATATTCTGTGACTCTGGTGTATTCGGACGGATCAGAAAAGTTGTTGGATGGAGAAGATTCGAATTACAGTCTGACGGTTAGCTATGAAGATTCGAAGGATGAGGAGCAAAACATTCACAAAATCTGTCATGCTGTTGTGAAGGAAGTCTCAACAGGAAAAGAATTTGAAGATACGCAGGAGATCATTCTGGGAAGGGCTGCACCAGATGAGATCAGTACAGAGGCGATGACAACCCTGATTCTGCAGGGTAAAAAGAAATGGCTCATCGTTCAGTCAACTCCGAGTGTCAGCGGCAGTTATGCACTGAACAGTGACAGGACAATAAATAATATATGGTATAAATCGGAGAACGGAGAGATCATTTGCACGGAGGATATTCTGAAACTTCAGAAGGATACGACCTATCAGTTTCTGATTACACTGAAATAAGAAAACAGCAAAAAAGAACAGGGAAGATGAAATTTCATCTTCCCTGTTCCTTTTTGCTATTTAAAACTTTTTAATTTTTACCGTCCGGGATTTCTTCCAGAGTATTTTTTTGTATGCCTTGTATTTCTTTCGTGGAACGCATACGGTCATCTTGCTGGTGGACTGGTCGATCTTGGAGGAAACCTTCTTAAGCTTTAAGCTTTTGATCGTGATCGTGCATCCCTTTTTGACTCCGCGGAAAGCTCCGGAGTTTATCTGTGTCAGGCCGGTTCCGATGGTAACCTTTTTGAGCTTCTTGCACTTGTAGAAAGCATTCTTGCCGATCACGGAGACGTTGTTTCCGATGGAAACAGTGGTGAGCCGCGATTTGTTTTTGAAGGCATTAGCCCAGACTGAGGTGACGCGATAGGTGATTCCTTTGTAACGGATTATTGAAGGAATGCTGGCCCTGGTGATCCTTTTGTTTGTTGTTCCATAGCAGGTAACTGCCTGTTTTCCGACAACCCGGTAAATCAGCCTTGCAGATGAAACATAGGTGAAATTCCACTGGGCATAAAGTGTGAGATTCTGGTTTAATTGTATTTTCTGCCCCGGACTGTAGCTCTTTCCCCGTCCATCGGAGCGGGTATTCCATCCGGCAAAAAATCTGGTTTTACAATATGGTGCATTTCCAACTGTAATAGTCTGTTTTTCCTGTGCGGAAGATGCAGAAGGCATATTTCCGACCCCAAGACTGCTGTTTTTATTGTAATTAATCCGATGACTTACAGGAGTCGGTGTTGGTGTCATGGTAGGAGGCGGTTCCGGTGTATCCGGTGTGTCATCTGGAATTTCAATTTCCGGAGTTATTTCTGGACTAACTGCCGGTGTCACTGCCGGAGAAACAATCGGTGTTTCATCCGGGTCAGGATCAGGAGTTACGACTGTCGAAGTACTCAGGGTTCTGGTATGTGCCTTAATGGAGAAACAATACTCGGATTTGGCTGCATCTGTCCATCTTTTTCCATCTGCGGAATAAAAACTTTGATTTGCATCAATACCGGCAACTGTTGTAAACCAGGAACTGCTGCTGCTTGTTTTTTCCAGATAATATCTCTGAGAACCGTTCGGAATTTGAAGAACAACAGAGTAGAGAGTTCCCGGTGGAATCTTCACCGGCTTCTCAAGCCGAATGGTCTGGATTCCGGCAAAGGCCTGCGTATATTCCATTGGTGTGGCATAAGCAGGAGTGCCGCTTGTCGGATCAGAAGGATTCGTCAGATCGGTATAAATCTGAATCTGAAAATCAGTATTATCCTGTGGAACTGCAGTAACGATCTCACCGAGCTCTTCATCTTTTCCTTTTCCGGCGGTTGCCTTAAAAATATTGGAAGCATAGTATCCATTGGAAATACCTGGAAAGACAACGGTTCCTGCGGAAGCACCATCATAAAAATAATTATTATTATATTCTTCTGAAGTTGATGCAGTATTGCAGACCAGGTTGGAAAAGGTTGCATTGTCATAGGCCATATAGAAATAGCCTTTGTCACCGAAGCCTGTGCCATAGCTGTTTTTGACAATCCATGCACCGTTTCTGCTCGGCTTGGGACCATCTATAAAGTTTTCTTTCTTATAGTTGTCATCCCATCCCACAATTGTCACAGCATGATTGACCATCTGTTTACCATTAGAGGAAAGTTTAGGAACAGCCTGGTAATAGGCTGCGGTATTGACAGTATAATTCTGAAGATTCCAGTACATCATCGCCGATACAGATTTATATTCGCTTAAAAGCAGTTTTACACGGTCTTCATCGTATTCCGAAAAGACAGCATCCTCCATATATGCAGCACTGTCGTATGCAAGATCTTCCGGCCAGGTTTTGGTTGTGGAAGAGAAAGGTACCTTTTCTTCGGTGGTCATACCGGACCAGGTGCTTAAGAAGAAGGAAGCCACCTGACCATTTCCGGTTCCGTGATAATCAGCATTGGTTCTTGTGATCTTGTCGTTGGGAGTATTAACAAGAGGATCATTTACGCGATTGGCCCAGAAATAAGCAAGATGCTCTTCTGAGAGATCATAATATCCGAGTCCTCTTGAAAGAAGAGAGGTCTCAATATTTGAGGTAAGACTGAAATCCCAGCAGAGGCTGGTCGAACTCTGATTTTTTACGGGTGTGACAAGCCCTTCTTTTGCCGAGTTGTATTCTTCTGGATAAAGTGCATAGGGTACAATATCCAGATCACTGGTGACTTCATCCGTTACAGGCATATCGGTAAGTTCCGGGATCATGGCGAGCTGGGCTTCACGTTCTTCATCTGTCATTGGACGCCCGAGAACATAATCCAGTTCGCTGTCAATGTCAGTAGCTGTCCCGTCTGAGAAAACTTCCTGGCTGTCATCACTGCTAAAATCGTCAGATTCATTTTCTTTATCAGAATTGACTGCCGCAATAGAGGAACCTTCCTCGTCTGTAGATACATCGGAATCTGTTGCATCAATGGACAGATTCGTATCCTCTGAAGCCACTGTGTCATCTGAAGCAGCCATATCAGCTGCTGAATCAGAATCAACTGTCAGATCAGAACCATCGTCTTCGGCTGATAATTCAACATTGCTGTACTCGCCGGCATAAACGGGAATTCCTCCGAAAAGGAGCGAGCCAGTAAGAAGCAGTGCAAGGACTCGTCTGTTTTTAGGTGATTTATGGTAATGCATAATAACCTCCGATTTTAAAAACGTTTATAGCAGCACTTGAAAACAGATTTTTTTTATCATAACACATATGAGAATAAAAGCAACCGGATGAAAACAGAAAGTTGACATAAAAATACCCTGAAGATTCGAAAATCTCCAGGGTAACTTAGGAAAAAAGATGGCCGATGATTATTTGTTGATAACAACACCTTTCTGCAGCATAACATTTGCATACAGAGCTTTTTCACTTGTAGAAATGATGCAGTAAGCTGTTTTGGCTTCATCATAGAATGCAAAACGTTCGATGTTTCCTACTACAGCATCTCCTCTGTCATCATATTTACGGATGATCTCTTTGTAGGTATCCCAGATTGGGGTTTCTACATCGTCACCAGGCATTACTTCCATCAGGTTAACCGGATGTTCTACATAAGTATCCAGTGGGAAAACTTTCAGGATCGCTTCCAGAATTTCCGGAACACCATGTCCGTCACAGCGGATGGTAATCGCATTTTTACCCATAGATTCAACCGGGAAGTTACCGTCTGCGATAACAAGACGATCGCTGTGTCCCATTTCACATAATACCTTTAATAATTCAGGTGATAAGATTTCAGGAATTCCTTTTAACATATCTTTATGCCTCCGTTCAAATTTTTACTGAATTATGGCATATCTCGCACAGAGACAGCCTCTATATAAAGAATGTACCTGCATTTATGATACTTTGCAAGAGAATATTTTCCGATAAAAGATGAATATTTTACACTGTTTTGAAGAAAGTGAAAAGTGAATATTTTATGGTTGACAGAAGCAGAGAACAGAGGTATGATTGGCTCAAACGGAAACGTTTCGGTTTTGCAAATGTTATCCGGCATTACAGAAACAGTAAGAACAAAAATCATACATATATTATGAGGAGGAAAATCATTATGCCACTTGTTACATCAAAAGAAATGCTGTCCAAAGCTCAGAAAGGCGGTTATGCAGTAGGTGCATTTAACGCAGAGAACATGGAGATGGTCAAAGCAATCATTCAGGCAGCAGAAGAACTCAAAGCACCAGTTATGATTCAGACTACACCATCTACAGTTAAATACGGTACCGTAGATACCTATGCGGCAATCGTTGCAGCAGAAGCAAAGAAAGCATCTGTTCCGGTATGCCTTCATCTGGATCATGGCAGCAGCTTTGAGCTTGCTATGCAGGCAATACATGCAGGATATACTTCTGTTATGATCGATGGATCCAAACTGGATTTTGAAGCAAACATCGCAGAGACCAAACGTGTGGCAGATGTAGCAAAAGCACTTGATATTCCATGTGAAGCAGAACTTGGTAAGGTCGGCGGCAAAGAAGATGATCTGGAAGCAGAGGCAGACACCAACACAGATCCACAGGAAGCAAAAGAATTCGTAGAGCGTACAGGAGTTACATCTCTTGCAGTTGCAATCGGAACTGCACATGGTTTCTATGTGGGAACACCGGTTCTCGACAAAGAACGTCTCAGTGAGATTCGTGAAGTTGTAGACATTCCGCTGGTTCTCCATGGCGCATCCGGACTCAGTGATGAAGATGTTATGGATTGTGTAAAACGTGGTATCTGCAAAGTAAACTTTGCTACAGAACTTCGGGCAGCATATTCTAAGGCAGTGAAAGAACTTCTTGCAGAAAAACCGGATACCATTGATCCGAAAGCATATGGCAAGACAGCTATTGCAGCAGTGAAGGAACTGGTTATGGCAAGAATGAAAGTCTGCGGATGTGACGGAAAAGCAGAATAAAAACAAAAGTACGAGAACCATGATTCAGTACACAGAAATATCAGTGGAAACAGAAGGCAGTGAGACATAATGGCGGCAACAATGAAAGACATCGCCAGACGGACTGGTCTTGGTCTGGCTACGATTTCTTCTTATTTTAATGGCGGTAATGTCCGAGAGAAAAACAGAATAAAGATTGAAGAAGCCATTGAGGAACTCCATTATGAAGTCAATGAAGTTGCCAGAGGGCTGAAGACGAATGCGACCAAAACAATAGGTGTAGTGATTCCGGAGCTGAATAATACATTCTGCGCTGAAATCATAACGGGTATGGAAGATATCCTTCGAAGTCATGGCTATGCCACGATCGTCTGTGACTGCCGAACCGATAAGAAACTGGAACGGGAGGCAATAGAGTTCCTGATCCGCAGGCGGGTTGACGGAGTTATTAATATGCCGGTCGATGAAGAAGGAAATCATCTGAAGAAATTTCAGAAGACAGGAAAACCAATCGTTCTGATTGACCGTAAGATACAGGGAATCTCCTGTGACAGTGTGTTGGTGGACAATAAAAAAGCTGCGGAGGATGCAGTACGACAGTTTATAGAAAGAGGTCATCGCTATATCGGGATCATCGGTGGACCGAAGGGGATTTTTACTGCACAGGAACGTATGGCCGGATATTACAGAGCATTGAAAAAGGCCGGAATTCCGGTCAGAGAATCCCTGATCTGTCATGGAGATTATACGATTCAGGGCGGTGTACAGAGTCTGGAGGAACTGGTGCAGAAAAATCCGGATATGACAGCGGTGTTTGTGACCAACTACGAAATGACAATGGGGGCCATGATCGGAGTAAATGAACTTGGAATACAGATACCGGAACAGCTTTCTGTGATTGGTTTTGACAATCTGCAGTTTGCGAGAGCATGTAACCCAAAGTTGACGATTGTATCACAGCCAACGGATGGAATTGCCAGAGAAGTGGCAAGAATCATGCTGGAACATCTGGAAAATGGCAAAAAAGAATCAGAAGAGTTTTTTACAGAAAAACTGCAGACAGAAATCATAGAAGGCAAGTCTGTAAATACTTTAAAATGATACAGAGAGAACAGATCGGAGTGTCAGCTGAAGAGAAGAAAATCCGGATATTTCGGAAAATGGGAGCAGCAAAATGAAAAAATCATATTTACTTGGAATTGACATCGGAACAAGTGCCTGTAAGGTTGCTGTATTTGACAGAGAAGGCAGAGTCCTTGCAGCTGCAAATGGTGCTTATCCGGTATATTATCCGCATGAGGGATGGGCGGAGCAGAATCCTGAAGAATGGTGGAGCGCAGTCTGCCAGGCAACAGAGGAAACGATACAGAAAGCCGGAATCGCACCAGAAGAAATCGCCGGAGTGGGAATTGACGGACAGAGCTGGTCGGCAATCGCAATAGATCGGGAAGGAAAAGTCCTTACCAATACTCCGATCTGGATGGACACCAGAGCACAGTCTGTTTGTGACAGACTGAATCAGGAGATTGGAGCTGATGAGATTTTTAAGATATCAGGAAATTCCCTTCAGCCATCTTATTCTACAGCAAAGATCATCTGGTACAGGGAAAATCAGCCGGAGGTTTATAAAAAAATATACAAGATCCTTCAGTCGAACAGCTACATTGCATTTAAACTGACAGATGCGATCACGCAGGATGTTTCTCAGGGATATGGACTGCATTGCTTTGATATGAAAAAAGGATGCTGGGATGAAGAGATGTGTGAACAGCTTGGAATTCCGATGGGATTCCTTCCGGAAATATGTGACTGTGATCATGTGGTAGGCACTGTCACCGCGAAGGCAGCAGCAGAGTGTGGACTTGCCGAGGGAACACCGGTTGTTGCCGGTGGACTTGATGCTGCATGCGGAACGCTTGGAGCTGGTGTGATCCATACAGGAGAAACACAGGAACAGGGAGGACAGGCCGGGGGAATGAGCATTTGTACAGATGAGTACAAAGCTGATCCAAGGTTGATCCTCAGTTATCATGTTGTTCCGGGCAAGTGGCTCCTTCAGGGAGGAACTACCGGAGGCGGTGGAGTCATGCGCTGGTTTGAACATGAATTTGCAGACTATGAGCGTATGATGAAAGAAGAGACAGGAGCTTCATCACTGGATCAGCTTAATGAAATCGCAGAAAAAGTAGCCCCGGGATGTGATGGAATGGTATTTCTTCCATATATGTCCGGAGAGCGCTCACCAATCTGGAATCCGTATGCAAAAGGTGTTTTCTACGGCCTGGATTTTGCCAAGACCAAGGGACATATGGTGCGTGCCTGCATGGAAGGAGTGGCTCTTTCCCTGAGACATAACCTGGAAGTTGCAGAGGAAGCCGGAGCGGAGGCAGAAGTTCTGAGAGCTATGGGTGGATCTGCGAATTCTTTACTCTGGACACAGATTAAATCCGATATCACAGGTAAACCGATCGTTGTTCCGGCATCTGATACGGCTACGACACTTGGAGCAGCAATCCTTGCAGGCGTAGGAGTTGGATTCTATAAGGATTATGATGAGGCAGTTTCACTTACTGTCAAAGAAACCCGCCGTCATGAACCGAGTCCGGAGAACAAAGCAGTTTATGATAAGACTTATCAGACTTATCTTGAACTCTATAAGTCCCTGGCCCATATGATGACCGCGAAATAAAAGCTGGGAGGGCGTTTCCCTCCTTTATGAAAGGAGAAAATATATATTATGAAAGCAGCAGTAGTAGTTGCAAATGAAGACGTACAGTATCAGGAAGTCGAAGAACCAAAAGTAACCAAAGGAACTGTAAAAATCAAAGTCAGATACTCGGGTATCTGTGGTTCTGACATTCCTCGTGTTCTCAATCACGGAGTTCATTTTTATCCAATTGTTCTGGGACATGAATTTTCCGGTGATGTGGTAGAAGTTGGCGAAGGCGTAACCAAAGTCAAAGTTGGGGATCGTGTATCCGGTGCTCCACTTCTTCCATGCATGAAATGTGACGATTGTCAGCAGGGCAACTTC
This sequence comes from Blautia sp. 210820-DFI.6.14, assembly GCF_020558815.1. Taxonomy (NCBI): domain Bacteria; kingdom Bacillati; phylum Bacillota; class Clostridia; order Lachnospirales; family Lachnospiraceae; genus Blautia; species Blautia sp. 210820-DFI.6.14. The sequence continues at coordinate 50,991 of NZ_JAJCKS010000001.1, read as the reverse complement.
TCACTCTGTAAACATTACAGCTTTATTGGATCCAGACAGCAGGGCAGCAATGCAGATTATGTTGTAGTTCCGGAGCAGAATGCAGTACCATTTGATAAGACAGTTCCATATGAACAGGGCGCTATGTTTGAGCCTGCAACAGTAGCAATCCACGGTGTATTCCAGAATGATTATCATGGTGGCGAATATGTTGCAATCCTTGGTGGTGGTACAGTCGGAATGTTTACTATGCAGTGGACAAAGATCTTCGGTTCCAAAAAAGTTGTTGTATTCGATATCAGTGATGAACGTCTTGCACTTGCAAAACGTCTTGGTGCAGATGAAGTCATCAATACAAAAGAAGAAGGATATATGGAAAAAGCCATGGATATCACAGGCGGAAAAGGATATGGTTTCGTATTTGAGACAGCCGGACAGGTTCCGACCATGCATATGGCATTTGAACTGGCTGCAAACAAAGCTCATGTATGCTTTATCGGAACACCGCATGAGAATCTGACCTTTACACCAAAACAGTGGGAAAATATGAACCGTAAAGAGTTCAAACTGACAGGTTCATGGATGTCTTACAGTGCACCATTCCCGGGACGTGAATGGGATCTGACAGCACATTACTTTGCAACCGGTCAGCTGAAATTTGATCCGGGCTTCATTTATAAGAAAATCCCGATGAGTCAGGCACAGGAAGCATTCCAGTTATTTAAGACACCAGGACTTGTAAAAGGTAAGATCCTGTTATCAAACGAGGAAGAATAAAATGATACTGACAGTAACATTAAATGCTGCAATCGATAAACGATATGTAGTTGATGATTTTAAAGCAGGTGAAGTAAACCGTGTCCGGGAATGTTCTTACGTTCCCGGAGGCAAAGGTCTTAATGTATCCAAGCCGGCATCTATTTATGGTGCGGAAGTCGTAGCAACCGGATTTGTAGGTGGCCACGCAGGAAATTATATTGAAGATGCTCTGAAACCGTTTGGAATCAAAGGTGAGTTTTATCATGTAGATGCGGAAAGCAGATCCTGCATCAATATATGGGATGAAGTGAATCATGTACAGACAGAATTTCTGGAACCGGGATTTACGTTGACTGAAGAAGATTTCCGGGGATTTGAAAAAAAATTTACAGAGCTGGTTAAGGATGCAGATGTTGTTTCCATGTCCGGAAGTGTACCGAAGGGGCTTGATGGAACTGCATATCAGAGACTGGTCAAAATCGTAAAAGAAGCTGGCAAACCGGTGATCCTTGATACCAGTGGCAAACTTCTTGAAATGGGGATCGAAGCATGTCCGACACTGATCAAACCAAACATTGATGAGATCCGTATGCTGACAGGCAAACACTGTGATGACATTCAGGATATCATTGATGCAGCTAAGACAATCCATGCAAACGGAGTGGAGATCGTAGCAGTTTCCCTTGGTGCAGATGGTTCTCTGGCTGTTGGTGAAGAAGGCATCTTCCGTGCAATCGTTCCGAAAATTGATGCCGTAAATACCGTAGGATGCGGTGATTCCATGATCGCAGGTTTTGCACTTGGATTAAGCGAGGGCCTTTCTCTGGAAGAAACTTTAAGAAGAGCAAGTGCAATCTCAGCCGCTGCGGCAATGCGTGAAGAAACGGGATTTTTTGTAATGGAAGATATGGAAAAACTGCTTCCACAGATTGTTGTACAAAAACTATATAATACAATTTAGGAGGAAACAAAAATGGCAGAATTTATTGATCCGGCAATCGTGCCGAAGGTAACACTTCCGTCAGGAGAAAAAGTTCCATGTATGGGTATGGGAACCTTTGGTTCTGACAGAGTAAGCGCTGAAGATGTTTCAGCAGCAGTTGCAGGTGCAATCCGCAGCGGATATCGTATGTTTGACTGTGCAGCATGCTACGGAAATGAACATCAGATAGGTGAGGTTTTCAAAACAGCTTTTGATGAAGGTGTTGTAGAAAGAAAAGATCTTTTTATCATGACAAAAGTATGGAATGACATGCACAGAAAGGTCGAAGAAGCCTGCACAAAGAGTATTCAGGATCTTCAGTGCGATTATGTAGATCTGTATTTCATTCACTGGCCATTCCCGAACTATCATGCACCATTCTGTGATGTAGATTCCAGAAATCCAGATTCCAGACCATTCAGCGTAGAAGAATTCATGGATACATATCGTCAGTGTGAAGAACTGGTAGAAAAAGGAAAAATCCGTTATATTGGTATTTCCAATATGACCATCCCGAAACTGGAAGCGGTTCTTCCTTTAATGAAAATCAAACCGGCAGCCTGTGAACTGGAACTTCATCCATGCTTCCAGCAGCAGGAACAGTATGATTATCTTGTTGCTCATAATATCCAGCCGGTAGGCTATATGCCACTCGGTTCACCGAGAAGACCGGAAAGAGATATCTGTCCGGAAGATGTTGCGGATATGCAGACACCGGAAATGCAGGAAATTGCCAAAGCACACGGTGTTCATCCTGCACTGATCGCTCTGAAATGGGCTCATCAGAGAGGTGAGATTTCTATTCCATTCTCTGTACATAATTATGTAAGTAATCTGAAGTGTGTGACAGAAGATCCGTTGACAGAAGAAGAAATGGCCAAGATTGGAACACTGGAAAGAGGAAACCGTCTGGTTAAAGGCCAGGTATTCCTGTGGGAAGGTGCAAAGGATTGGCATGATCTGTGGGATGAAGAGGGATTTATTGTTAAGTAAGGAAACTGCCCTTAGCCCCGTCAATCATTTTGACAATTGAAAAATTTTGCGAGGGGAGGGCGCTCATAGTTGCGAAGGCCGCTCTCCCCTCGCACACCCCACCGGGTTATGCCTGTGTGGGGCTTTTTATTGGAAAAATATCAGTTTTTGAATTGTAGATGGCTGAGATTAAAGCAAGTATTAAACAAGTCCATGAAATAACGGGTCGTGAATGACCTGTAAAAGAGTAAGTACTGAACGGATCAACAAAAATAGCCGAGTTTGGGTGGCTTGGAAGTAAATAAGCATGATAAAGGTCAGTGAAGTGCCGGAAATTGGGATGATTTCACTATGATTTCCACAGTCCAGTGGGTGGACAGAGATACTTCTACTCACACCCACGTACCGATGATACATAGTGCAATACCACTTAGTATTACTCCCATTTCACCCACGTGTCTGTGAAAATAACTACACAAATTCTTCAAATCATGTTACAATAAAATACTGACAAAAAATAGTCAGACTTAGTCTGACATGATAAGGCACGTGAATTTAAAGATGGGGGAGTAAATACATGTATCGAATATTACTGGTGGATGACGAGATCCTCGTCCGTGATGCCATTAAAGAGAACATTGACTGGGGTGCAATCGACTGTGAACTCGTAGGCGACTGCGAAAATGGAAAACAGGCAGCTGAATTTGTAAAAGAACACCCGGTGGATATTGTACTGACGGATATATTGATGCCATATATGGATGGAATGGAACTGAGCAGTTTTTTGCATGATAATTATCCGGAAATTGTAATTGTGATTTTTAGCGGGTTCGGAGAATTTGAATATGCAAAAAAGGCAATTAAGTATGGAGTAAGTGAATATCTGCTAAAGCCGGTGACAGCGACAGAACTTACCGAAGTAATTGAAAAAATGAAGGAAAAAGTGGAACAACAGCGTCTTGAAAAAACTAAAATGGATGTATTGGCCCAAAATTCGGAAAAGTACCGTAAAAATAAGCAGATGATCCGGTCAAAAAATATAGAAGCGCTTGTAAATTGTACGACGGATGTGAATGCGAGCATTGAACGTCTTGAGGATATGGGAATTGATATTTCAGCAGCAGCCTATCGTGTTGCACTGTTCGATATAGATCTATATTCGGGAATGTATCAGCTGGATACAGAAAAACAACAGGAAAGTGCACTGATGGCGTTTGTGTTGTTTAATATCAGTGATGAGATCGTAACCAGGGAAAATGCAGGAATTGCCTATCAGGAGGGCAGCAATCGTGTATGTATTCTTTTCCGGGAAAACTGGAGCCGTAATTTTACTGTCAAAACAAAAGAAATCTGTCTGGAGATTCAGCAAAAGACCAAAGAAGTTATGGGCTTTGATGTCTCTATGGGAATTGGTAAGTGGGTAAAAAAGCCGGAAGAACTGATCCAGTCGCATGATATGGCAGAACGGACGTTACAGTATCGATATCTGCTTGGCGGAAACCTTTTTATCGACATGGAAGAACAACATCCGGTGCAGGAAATTGCGATTGATGAGAACCTGTCTGAACTGAAAGAAGCAATGAAAACCGGACAGAAAGAACAGGTGGATCAGATCCTTTACGATATTGAAACTGCAATTCGTCAGGCACTTATGGAAAAGAGCCGTGCATGTATGTATCTGCAGCAGGTTATCCGAACTATGGACAACGCGTGCGAAGACGTATCGGCAGATATGGACAGAATCAGGGAAGGCAGAGATGAATTGCTGCGTCAGGTAACCGACCAGAAGTTTTTTGAAGATGCATGCAAAGTCGTACAGAAACATACAGACAGAATTTTTGCAATTCTGTCAGAGATGAATACCTCCAGCAGTGAAAGACAGGCCCGACTGGCGATTGACTACATACAGAAGAATTATATGGAGCCGGATCTCAGCCTGAACAGTATCTGTTCTTATTTAAATATCAGTACCAGTTACTTCAGCACGATCTTTAAAGATGAAACAGGAGAAACATTCACAGAGGCTTTGATTCGAACCAGAATGGAGAAAGCAAAAGAACTCCTTGAAAATACAACAATGAAGAACTATGAGATTGCGGAAAAAGTTGGTTTTTCAGATCCTCATTATTTTGGAATCTCATTTAAAAAGATGACGGGATATACACCTACAGAATATGCAAGGGAGAAGCGTAAATGAAAAAGAAAAATCTTTCAGCGTGGTTTATTGGAAGATTCAACAGCATACAGAGTGTTATTTTTGCTACAGTGGCGGTACTGATTCTCAGTGCCGTTGTTGTCGTTACGGGCGTTTCTATGCGATTTACAAATACCTCAATTTTTGAAAATTCTTCCGAATATACGCATACGATCATTCAGCAGATGAATCAGAACATCGATTCTTATATTGATTATATGGAAAATATTGCTTATCTGATATCAAGTAATGAAGATGTGCAGGACTATCTGTTTGCAGATGAAGTTGACAGTGAGGGCCGCTATCGTATCCTGAATCAGTTTCAGACGATACTGGACAGCCGTAGTGATATACGTAATGTTGGGATTATAAGTAAAAATGGCAGGATGCTGATCAATGATGGAAGTAAATCTGTGAATAGAGATCTTGATCTGAATACACAGGAATGGTACACAAAAGCATTAAAAAGTCCTGAGGCGCCGACGCTGACATCTTCACATGTGCAGCATATCATCAGCGGAGAGAGACCTTGGGTGATTACTTTGAGCAGAGGAATTCGAAACCGCGATGGAAGTGGTGAAAAAGAGGGGGTTTTCTTCATTGATCTGAATTACAGTGCAATCAGCGAATTATGTGACCAGAGTACCGTTGGAACAAAAGGATATGCATTTATTGTAGATGCCAAAGGAAATATTGTGTATCATCCACAACAGCAGCAGCTGTACAATGAGCTGCAGACGGAAAATATCAGTCTGATCATGAATACGGACGAAGATACAGTTCTGACAGGAACTACTAATAATGGGAAACTTTATTCAATCTCCCGGTCAGATAAAACAGGGTGGACAGTAGTAGATTGTACCAGTGTGAGAGAACTTTTAAGCAAAAGCCGCCAGGCTCAGAGTGTTTATGTGCTGACAGCTATTGTACTGGTTATTATAGCACTTCTTTTTTCAAGATTCATGGCAAGAAGTATTACACTTCCGATTCAGAAACTTCGAGATTCCATGAAAAAAGTACAGGAAGGAGATTTCGGTGTTTCGGATGTTGTGGTAGATTCAAAAAATGAAATCGGAAGTCTGACAAAATCGTTTGATGTCATGACGCATAAGATTCAGGAACTGATGGAACAGAATGTCCATGAACAGGAAGAGAAACGAAAGAGCGAGCTGAAAGCACTGCAATCACAGATTAATCCACATTTTCTGTATAATACGCTGGATTCTATCATATGGATGGCAGAAGGAAAAAAGAATAAAGAAGTTGTCCTGATGACCGCTTCACTGGCAAGATTACTTCGCCAGAGTATCAGTAATGAGGACGAAGTTGTACCGATAGCGAAAGAAGTGGAGTATGCAAGAGGATATCTGACGATCCAGAAAATGCGTTATAAAGACAAACTGGAGTTCCAGATAGACGTAGATTCTTCTATATTATATATACCACTGATCAAACTGGTTTTGCAGCCAATCATAGAAAATGCCATTTATCATGGACTTAAGTACAAGGAGAGCAAAGGACTTCTTATTGTAAAAGGTTTTATGAAAGATGGGAATGCAGTGCTTCAGGTGATTGATGATGGTGTTGGAATGGACGAAGAAACACTTGCACATATTTATGATAAACATAAAGTTAATTATCACTCTAATGGCGTGGGTGTGTATAATGTACAGAAGCGACTGAAACTGTACTATGGTGATGATTATGGAATTACCTATGAGAGCGAAAAAGGAAAAGGAACTACTGCAACGATTACGATTCCGGGAAGACAGGAGGGGCAGTTATGAAAAAACAGAAAAAATGGCTGAGTATCTTTCTGGTAGTCTGTCTGATTGGTGGAATCGGATGTGGCATCTGGTATCACCAGAAAAGAATTGATGGGCGTAGGCTTTCACTTGTGTATATTCCAAAGGTCGTAGACAAGACAAATGATTTCTGGAAGGCACTGATCCTTGGAACCAGAATGGCAGCACAGGAGTATAATGCAGTGATTGAAATCAAGGCACCATCCGAGGAAAATGACGTGGAACGCCAGAATGCACTTTTAAAGGAAGCAATCGAAGAAAATCCAGATGCGATCCTGATATCACCATCCAGTTTTACAGAATCCAACAAACTGTTGGACGAAGCGAAAGAAAAAGGAATCAAGATCAGCTTTATTGATTCTTATACGGAAGAACCGGTACAGGATCTGACGGTTGCAACGGACAATCTGGAAGCAGGAGAGAAACTCGGTAAATTTGCGGCATCACTTCTCGGACCGGATGATCAGATTGCGATCGTGGCCCATGTGAAGGGTGTATCTACCGCAGTGGAGAGAGAAGAGGGATTCCGCAAAGGACTCGGAGATCTGGCAGACAATATTGTCGATGTTGTTTACTGTGATTCCCAATATGAGAAATCCCGCAAGCTGACATTGGAATTGATGGATAAATATCCGGATCTCAAGATGGTAGCCGGGATGAATGAATATTCTTCTGTCGGTGCGGCACGTGCGGTAAAATCAGCCGGAGCCAAAGAGAGAATCCAGGTGGTCGGTATCGACAGCTCCCAGGAGGCAGTACAGCTGATGGAAAATGGAGTCTTCAAAGGTCTTGTTGTCCAGAAAGCATTTAAGATGGGGTATATGGGTGTGAAGGAGACAGTCCTTATGCTTCGTGGCAAGAGCTATGAAAAAGATGTAAATTCCGGCTGTGAACTGGTGACTCCCGAAAATATGTACAACAGTGAGATCGAGAAACTGCTGTTTCCGTTCAATACGCTCAAACTTTCCTGATGATTTTGTGAACAGAAAGGTTAAAAAAAGAATATAATAGTGAAAAAACTCTAAAAAAGGTTAAATATTTATGGACGAACCGTAAATATTTAACCTTTTTTTGTAAGATATTCCATTACAATTGTTCAGAATTAACGTTATTATATAGAAAACGCAAGAGATGTGTATAAAACTTTTAAGGAGGGTGAAACATTGGAAAAGCTGAAACAAAATCCAATAATCAAAAAACTCGGCCTGAACAGAATCTTACTTGTATGTATTCTTGTTCTGATGTTCGCAGTTTTTAAGTTAGTGCTGGGAAATAAATTCCCTGTTGGAGACAGCATCAAGTCCACTTTAAACTATGTATACTTCTTGGGATTCTTGTCACTGGGAGTTACGTTCGTAATTGCAACCGGAGGAATCGATTTCTCCATCGGACCGGTTATGTTCTGTTGTGCACTGGTATCCGGTTACTGTATGACATCTTATGGTGTTCCATGTGCAGCAGCAATGGTTATCTGCGTTCTGATCGGTCTTGCATTCGGTATCTTCAATGGATGGCTGGTATCTTATTTGTCCGTTCCAGCGTTCATCGTATCCATGGCTTCCATGAATATCGCAAAAGGTATCGCTTCTGTATTTACAAAAACACAGTCTGTAAGCTGGCCGCTGAGCACTGACCCGAAAAACGGATGGTTCCGTAGCATCGTATCAGTTAATGGATTCCCGGTAGGTCTGGTGATCTTCCTTGGAATGGCAATTGTATGTGGTATCGTTCTTTACAACACAAAACCAGGACGTTACATCCTTTGCCTTGGATCCAACAGTGAAGCAGTTAGACTTTCTGGTGTAGATACCAAGAAATGGAACATGCTCGCATATGTAATCTGTGGAGTCCTTGTTGGAATCGGAGCACTTTTCTTTGTAGCAACATATACAACCGTTCAGCCAGGTTATGGCGATCAGTACAACAACGAAGCAATCGCTGGTTGTGTAATGGGTGGTACATCCATGGTTGGTGGACTTGCTTCCATCGGCGGTACTGTAATCGGTGTATTTATTATCTCTCTTCTGCAGCAGGGAATCATGGCATTCGGCCTTGGTAAAGGACAGCAGATGATCATCACAGGTATCATCGTTATCGTAGCTGTATATGCCGACGTTTCTGCAAGACGTAGAAAGAACTGATCGAAAGGGAGGATGAAACAATGGGTGACGTTATTTTAACAATGAAGGATATTGATAAGTCCTTTCCTGGAGTTCATGCCCTGGATCACGTTAACTTCGAAGTGAGACGCGGTGAAGTACATGCACTTATGGGAGAGAACGGTGCTGGTAAATCAACACTTATGAAAGTTCTTACCGGTATTTATCAGAAAGATTCCGGATCTATTACATACAAAGGCCAGGAAGTTGCTTTCCACAACACTCGTGAAGCACAGGATAATGGTGTTGTAATTGTACATCAGGAATTAAATATGGTCGGTGACCTTACAGTTGCACAGAACATCTTTATCGGACGTGAGCCGAAGAAAGGTATCCGTGTAGATGACAAGAAGATGATTGAAGATTCCAAGAAATTATTCCAGGATCTGAACATCGACATCGACCCGAGAGAAAAGATGAGCAACCTTACTGTTGGTAAACAGCAGATGTGTGAAATTGCAAAAGCTATTTCCCACAAAGCAGAAGTTATCATCTTTGATGAGCCGTCAGCAGCTCTTACAGAAAAAGAAATCGCTGACCTGTTTGTAATTATTCGTGATCTTCGTGAGAAGAATCTCGGTATCGTATATATTTCACATCGTATGGATGAGATCAAGGTTATCACAGACCGTGTAACAGTCATGCGAGATGGTGGATATGTAGGAACACTGATCACAAAAGACAGTACAAAAGAAGACATCATCAACATGATGGTTGGTCGTGTTATTTATGAAGATCCTAAGGAACACAGCATGGTTGCTCCGGATGCACCGGTTGTTCTTAAAGTAGAACATCTGAACGCTGGTAAGATGGTTCAGGATGTAAGCTTTGAACTTCGTAAAGGTGAAATCCTTGGTTTCTCAGGACTTATGGGTGCAGGACGTACAGAGACTGCAAGAGCACTTTTTGGAGCAGACCCGAAACAGAGTGGAAAGATCTCCATTATGGACAAGAGCGGTCAGCTTAGAGAAGTTACAATCAACAGCCCACAGGATGCTGTTAAATATGGTATCGGTTATCTGTCAGAGGACAGAAGAAGATATGGTGTTGTCGTTCAGAAATCTGTTAACGAAAACACAACACTGGCAACAATGGAAGAGTTCACAAATGGAATCTTCATCAATAAGGCAAAAGAAAAAGAAGTCAGCGAAAGATATGTTAAAGAGCTGGCAACTAAGACACCAAGCGGTGATCAGCTGGTAGTTAACCTTTCCGGTGGTAACCAGCAGAAAGTCGTTATTGCGAAATGGCTTACCCGCGACAGTGACATCCTGATTTTCGACGAACCTACAAGAGGTATCGACGTTGGTGCCAAGAACGAAATTTACAAGTTAATGAGTAAACTGGCAGCAGAAGGAAAATCAATCATCATGATTTCTTCTGAAATGACAGAAATTCTCCGTCTGAGTGACCGTATCATCGTTATGTGCGAAGGTAAAGTAACTGGAAATATTGATATTTCCGAAGCTACACAGGAACACATCATGGATAAGGCTACAAGAAATATCGATTAAGGAGGATAGTCATGACTAAGAAGAAAAAAAGTATTATAAGTGATCAGAGATTTATTGTATTACTGGTTATCATCGCTCTGACAGCGGTTTTCTCCATTATGAGTAAGGAGTTCAGACAGTATACAACTCTCTTAAGTATGTTGGATTTCTCTTACTATGATCTTCTGATGGCAATCGGTGTTACATTCCCACTTATCACTGGTGGTGTAGACCTGTCAATCGGAACCGGAATGGTTTGTTATGCACTTATCGCCGGAACAATGGTAAGAAGCCATGGATGGCCGGTAGCAGCAGCTATGGTGCTCTGCCTGGTACTTGGACTCATCATTGGAGCCCTGAATGGTGTGCTCATCGGTGTTATGAACCTGCCACCGTTCCTTGCAACTCTTTGTACATGTATGATCACCCGTGGTGCTGGTTCTCTTTGCAGCGCAACACCATGGCCGGGACTTACACAGGATGGTGGATGGTTCCACTCAATCTTCAAGATCACAGTTGGTTCAGGAAGAAGTGCTTCCCGTTACCCAATCGGATTCCTGTGGATGGTTCTTCTGGTTCTGCTGATGGAATTCGTTCTGAATCACACAAAATTCGGACGTTACACTATCGCAATCGGATCTAACAAAGAAGCAGCAGCTCTTTCTGGAATCAATGTAAAATTCTACCATGTTATGGTATACGTAGTATGTGGTCTGTTCGTAGGACTTGCAGCTATCGCTTATGCAGCAGTAACACCTACTGTACAGCCTGGTACTGGTGCCGGACTTGAAATGGACGCGATCGGCGGTGTATTCGTTGGTGGTGTTGCAGCAACCGGTGGTTATGGTTCCGTAATTGGAACATTTGTTGGTATCTTCGTTATCATGCTCCTGAAAACAGGTCTTCCATATGTCGGCCTGCAGGCTAACTGGCAGCAGATCATCACAGGTCTGGTACTTATCATCGCAGTCCTGATCGATATCATCAAAGAAAAGAAAAAAGCAGCAATGTAAAGAACAAGCAGCAAGGCGGATTACAATGTCCGCTCTGCTGTGAAAGAAATTGAATATTTATTAAAAGGAAAATTCAATAAGGATGTGGGGCGTCAGACAATTTCCTACTGACGTATCATCATAAAAAAACTATATAATTTATAAGGAGGAAGTAAATTATGAATTTCAAGAAGGTAGTAGCATTAAGCATCTGTGCAGCAATGGTAGCAGGAATGTCCGCATCAACAGTTATGGCAGCTGATCTTCCGGATCAGTTCAAAGATCTCAAAGCAAATGAAGCTTATGAGTTCCCAATGATGGTTAAATCTTTCCAGTCCACATACTGGGATGCAGCACAGGAAGGTATGAAGAAAGCTGCAGAAGAACTTGGTGTTACTTACACAGCTCAGGGACCGAACAGTGAATCTGATATCGCTGATCAGGTTAACATGATCAATACAGCAATCGCTTCCAATCCAAAAGGATTAGGACTTGCAGCTTGTGATACATCTTCTGTTCTTGACGCTCTGAACGAATGTGTATCCAAAGATATCCCGGTTGTTACATTTGATACAGGTATCGCAGATGCTCCAGAAGGATCCATCGCTTGCGAAGTTTGTACAGACAACGCACAGGCTGGTTCTGTAGCAGCTGAAAATATGTACAATGCTATCAAAGATGTTGTAGCTAACGCAGATGGACAGGTTATCATCGGTGAAGTTAACCAGGATGCTACAGCTCAGAACATCCAGCAGCGTGGTGGCGGATTCATCGACAAAATGATCGAACTGCTTCAGGCTGACGGAAAAACAGTAGCAGTTGCTGGAAACGAATTCTATGTAAACGCAGCTAAAAACGCTGATGCAACAGAAGCAGACGCAGACGTTGTTATCCAGGTTGCTGTACCGGCACAGACAACTGTAGAGCTTTGCTCTAACGAAGCTCAGGCTATCCTTTCCAAAGAAAACTGCATCGCTATCTTCGGATCCAACCAGACAGCAGCAGAAGGTGTTCTTGCAGCTAACGCTAACCTGAACGTTCTTGGATCTGACGCAGCAGCAGGCGATGTTATCGGTGTTGGTTTCGACGCTGGTTCTATCATCAAAGCAGCAGTTCAGGACGGAACATTCCTTGGTGCAGTTACACAGTCTCCACTTATGATGGGATACTACGCAATCTACGCTCTGACAGCAGCAGCTAATGGACAGGAACTTGAAGATGTTCCTACAGATGGATACTGGTATGATTCCACAAACATGGACGACGAAGAAATCGCTCCAAACCTTTATGACTAATCTTTAGTTTAGGGTGAAAACCCCCAGGGCATTTGCCCTGGGGGTTTTTTAAGTAACACATTCACAATTTACTTCAATAAAGCAACTGAGGACACTTTTTTTTACAAACGAGGTTCTTAACATTTATCGCTTTTTAGGATATTATGTTATTATCAAATATGAAAGAACCTTTTTGACATGGCATTTTGCACAACAATAAATGCTATACACATCTTACATATTTAGGAGGATTTAACAATGGCAACATATTATGCAGCAGTAGATATGGGCGCATCCAGTGGACGTCTGATTCTTGGACACATGGAAAACGGAAAGATGGAACTTGAAGAGATCCATCGTTTCGAAAATGGTATGGTTAAGAAAGACGGAGAACTCTGTTGGGAATTCGACCGAATTTTTACAGAAATCGTTGCTGGTCTTAAAAAATGTAAAGAAATCGGCAAGATTCCGGTAAGTATGGGTGTTGATACCTGGGGCGTTGACTTCGTTCTTCTTGACAAAGAAGACAAAGTACTTGGAAACACTGTAGGATATCGTGATCACCGTACAGAAGGCATGGATGAAGAAGTTTACAAATTCATTCCAGTAGAAGAACTGTATGCAAGAACTGGTATCCAGAAAGCTATTTACAATACTATTTATCAGCTTATGGCAGTTAAGACAAAACATCCTGAATATCTGGAAAAAGCAGAAACTCTGCTTCATGTACCGGATTATTTCCATTTCCTTCTGACAGGACAGAAGACTTGTGAATATACAGAAGCTACAACAGGACAGATGGTTAACGCTGAAACAAAAGACTGGGATTATGAGATCATTGACAAACTTGGATATCCAAGAAGAATTTTCCAGAAACTGATCATGCCTGGAACAGTAGTTGGACATCTGACAGAAGAACTTCAGAAAGAAGTTGGATTTGACCTGGAAGTAGTTGCACCTGCAACTCATGATACAGGATCCGCTGTTCTTGCAGTACCGGCAAACGATGATGACTTCATCTACATCAGCTCCGGAACATGGTCACTGATGGGTATCGAAAGAAAAACTCCGGACTGCTCCGCAAAGAGCTGTGAACTGAACTTCACAAACGAAGGTGGATACGAAGGACGTTTCCGTTACATCAAAAACATCATGGGTCTGTGGATGATCCAGTCTGTACGTCATGAAGTAAATGACAAATACAGCTTTGCAGAAATCTGCGCAATGGCAGAAGAAGCAAAAGACTTCCCGTCCAGAGTAAATGCAAATGATGAATGTTTCCTTTCTCCAGAAAATATGACAGAAGAAGTAAAAGACTACTGCCGTAGAACAGGACAGAAAGTTCCGGAAACAATGGGCGAGATCGCAACAGTTATCTACACCAGTCTTGCTGAATGCTATGCAAAAACAGCAAAAGAACTGGAAGAGATCACAGGAAGAACTTACAGCCGTATTCATGTAGTTGGCGGAGGCTCTAACGCTGGATACCTTAATGAACTGACAGCAAAAGCTACAGGAAAAGAAGTTCATGCTGGCCCTGGCGAAGCAACAGCAATTGGTAATATTACAGCACAGATGCTGAAAGCCGGAGATTTTAAATCCGTAGAAGAGGCTCGAACAACAATCCACGAGTCCTTCGGAATCAAAATTTATAAATAACAAATAGGAGGTTTTACTATGTTAGTAAACACAAAGGCAAAAGTCGGTGTATTTTCTATCGCTTTAGGAGCATATCTTCCTCAGTTTCCATCACTGGTACCTGAGTTTGAAGCTCAGTATGAGGCATTCAAGAAGACAATTCCGGATACAGTAGAGATCATTGACGGAGGAATGGTAACAACAAAAGAGCAGTCTATGGAAGCCGGAGATAAATTCCGTGCAGCAGATGTAGACCTTGTATTCCTTCAGATGCTGACATATGCTACATCTTACAATATGCTTCCTGCAATCCGTGATCTGGATGTGCCAGTTGTTCTGGTTAACGTTCAGAAACTGAAAGCACTGGATTACGATCACACAGATATCGCTGCATGGCTTGGTGAAGGATATGCCTGCGGTGCTGTTGGTGAAGCTGTTGCTGACCTTGAAAGAGCAGGCAAGAGACATGCTGTTATCACAGGTGTCGTAGAAGGTGGAGATCCGGCTGTACAGGCTGAGATCGAAGACTGGTGTAAAGCTGCTCAGGTCAGAAGAAGATTCCGTGATACTAACATAGCTCAGATTGGAAGACCATATCCGGGTATGATGGACCTTTACATCGATGAGACAAACCTGTACAACAGAATGTTCCTGTACACCAAACAGTTTGACTGGGAAAAAATGTGGGCTATCGCTGATGATATCACAGATGAAGAAGCAATCCGCGCAAAAGCTCAGGATATTCTTGATACATTCGATATCGAAGATGGCGGCACAATTGAAAAAGTATGGGATATGGCAAAATACGTTGTAGCATTTGAAAAATGGGTAAAAGATGAGCACCTCAGCATGGTTGCTTCTCATTACGACGGATTTGCACAGGGCAAAGCCGGTGTCCTTGACAGTATGCTGATCCCGGCATTCTCTATGCTGATCAAACAGGGTACAGCATGTGCAGTTGAAGGTGATATGAAAGTCGCTATGGCAATGAGTATCCTTAAGACAATTTCCGGTACAGGCCAGCTTTCTGAAATGTACTCCATCGACTTCAACGATGACATCTGCATCATTGGACATTCCGGAAGTGGAGATGCTGATATTTCCGATAAGAAACCTACCATGAAGATCGTGCCGGTATTCCACGGTAAAACAGGCGGTGGATATCTGACACAGTTCTATCCATACACAGGTCCGGTTACCTATCTTGCAATTACACAGGATAAAGACGGACACTTCAAATTTGTTGTAGCGGAAGGTGTTAATGAAGAAGGACCTATCCTTTCCTTTGGTGATACAAACATGAGAACACGTTTCACATGTGGTGCAAGAGAGTTTGTAAACCGTTGGAGCGAAGCTGGCCCGACACATCATATGGCAGCAGCTACAGGAAGACATATCGATACAATCCTGAAGGTGGCAAAAATCTTCAATATTCCGGTTGATATCGTTACAAGATAATTTTACCATCTACTTTATACACATATTCATATTCAAAAAAGAGATCGCATAAAGCGGTCTCTTTTTTTATTTTCCGTATAATGGAGGAATAGAATCAAGGGTTGCAGAATGTTTTCGGGCAGGTATACGAATTTCAACTTCTGTTCCATGGCCGGGATTGCTGGTGTAGCTGAGTCCATAATCAGGGCCATACAGGATCTGAAGACGTCGATGTGTATTGTACACTGCTATATTTGTGCCACCGGAGGAACTTGCACCTTCACCGGACAGGATCGTTGCAAGTTGCTCCGCAGCAATTCCGATTCCGTCATCAGATATCAGAAGAACAATGTCTGAATCTTCCATCCATCCGGTAAGAACAATAGTTCCTGTTTTATCAGCGGTTTCCAGAATGCCGTGCAGTACAGAATTCTCAATGATTGGCTGCAGAGTCAGCTTTGGAATCTGATATTCCATGAGTTCATCAGGAATGTCGGATACAAAGGTAATGCTGTCATGATAACGCATATTCTGTATCAGCAGGTAGATGGAAACGTGTTCTGCTTCTCTGTAAATCGTGCTGATGCTCTGTTTGCGGCTTAAAGTCAGCTTATAAAAGCGGGAGAGACTCTGAACGGCGCGGGAAACTTCATCTGTCCGTCCCTGCTGCGCCAGCCAGTTGATCATATCCATGGTATTATAAAGAAAATGTGGATTGATCTGGGCCTGAAGAGAACGAAATTCAGCGATTCGAAGTTCTTCTGCAGCTTTAGCCTGATCAGTCATAAGCTGATCCATCTTACGCGTCATATAGTTGTAAGTATCAATAAGATCACCGATCTCATCATGGTATTCCGGACTGTCCATAGGACTTAAGGTTCCTTTACGTACCTTACTCATCTGATGTATGACAGAGGAAATTCGGTTCGTGATCGAGTGTGACATAAAATGTGCAAGAACCAGGGCGAATACCAGAAAACCAAGATACATCAGGACATACTGAACCATGATGGCATTACTCTGATGAATCAGTGGACCAGAAGGTAGGACAGTAACCATAAACCATTCGGGCTGTTTGATGTTATAGAAGCCGGCATACACGGTAGTATCCAAAATATTCCGTTCAATGAAGTTGTTGGAGGACATAAAAGATTCCTCAATTGTATCGTAATCCAACAGATAGATACCCGAAAGGGATATATCGGAGGATGCGACCACGGCATTTCGATCATTGATGATGTAAGAAACACTTCCGTCAATCGTCAGATTATCTTTCAACATATCTGAGAGATAATCTGAAGAACTGTAAAGGGCGATGTAAGCCTGACGGGCTTTTCCCTGATAATAAAAGGTCGTGGAAGTAATATATGCAAGATCTCCGTATTTTTTTTTCTCGCGTTCACCAAGATAGAAAGCAGGACAGAACAGGGAGGACTGCTGTGTACCCTGAAAGATACCGTACCAGTAGGTACCACGAGCTTTGCTCATAGGTGAAAAATAATCTTTCGTAAGATCATCACTGAAAAGTCGTACAGATTGCGGTGGAAAATCCATATAGATCTGTAAACCGGAGATCATATCAGAATCAATCAGATTTTCTACATATTCATGAAAATACTGTGCATCGTTTGTATCCAGAAACATCTGAAATGGTGAGTTAACAGGCTGGTGGAACAGAATCTGAAAAAATTCCTGATCAGTGATTCCGTCATGGGCATCAATGATCTGCTGTACAAGATCTTCTATGTAAGGAGCTGTCTGGGCGGAAGTATCCTGTTCCTGACGAATCGTGTAGGAGACAACCATGTCATAAAGTTTTCCATAGAAGAAGCAGGCCATCATTACAACAGGTACAGTTGCAGTGAGCAGCAGTACAAGTGTAAATTTGTAACTCAACTTCATGTCACCATAAGACTGCCGGCATTTTTTTATAATATTATTCATTTCAAATTCTGCTCCCTGTATTCAGAAGGAGAAAGCCCACTGTATTTTTTGAAGCTCTTTCCAAAATAGTTACCGTCACTGTAGCCAACCCTGGAAGATATGTCTGTGATTTTAAAACGTGCATCTTTCAGAAGCTGTTTGGCTTTTTCCATACGATATTCTGTTATATACTGATTCAGCGTCTGCCCGGTCTCGCTTTTAAAGAATGTGCATACATACGAAGTAGAAAGAAACACATGGGAACTGATATCCTTTACAGAAAGAGTTTCGTTCATATAATTCTTACTGATGTAGTCTTTGATCAGAAAAATAGTCGGATTTTCCTGAGAAGTTGTTTCGGCTTTCGTGAAATATTCTTTTGTTTTGGTGATCAGGGTCTGATGAAGCTCCGGAAATGTGAAACAGTCATCAATTGTTTCGGCGATACTTTCAACATTTCCGGAACCGGCAATCTTCTGTTGGTGGCGGGCATCTTCCAGGCATAAAAAAAGTTTGTAATAAAGATCTTTGACCGGATTCTGCAGAAAACGATGATTTTTATAAAAAGTAGTATACAGTTTCTGAAGAATAGTTTCAGCGGAGATCTGATCCAGCCTGGATAATGCATCTGCAAAAGCCGCCGCCGGCGAGTCTGAAAAAATATTACTCTGTACATCCGGACTTTCGTCTGGCTGGGCAGAAGTCAGTAGCGTATTTTCTGGAAAAAAATAACTGCTCTGTAACAGAATAACAGCAGAAGTATAGGTCTGATAGGCTTTTGAAAGGCCGTATACTGTATCACCACATGCCATAGAATAATGTCCGATCTCTGCAAAATGACTGCAAAGGTAAGTATTCACTGACTGCAACTGTCTGCTGGCTGGCTCATTCTGTGAAAACAGAAAATAAACAAGATACTGCATTTTCTTTTCGAGATAAATGCATTTCATATGAAATGGTTCCAGAAAATCCTGGAATTCCTGATAAAAATCAGTCATGGATGGAATGGATGCATCCAGAAACAGATCCGTTTTTACGATAAAAGAAGTAAAGTAAGTGGATGCATTCATAGTAAGCCCAAGTTCAGATGAGAGCTGCTCTATGATCTGGCTGTTGCCTCCGTAGGGAAGAGTCAGCTGCAGTGCCAGACGGGAAGCAGTTTCCATTGAATGCAGTGTCTCGCCTCTGCGGGAATGGACTTTTTGGGTGTAAAGTTCACGGGCTTCGCGGATGGCAGTTTCGATTTCTGAAATAGAAAAAGGCTTTTCAATATAGTTGACTGCTTTTAATTTGATAGCCGCCTTCAGATATTCTTTATCTGAGTATCCGCTCATGAAGATCGGAACAGTATCAGGAAGAAACTTTTCCAGACGTTCCAGCATGGAAATACCATCCATGCGGGGCATACGCACATCACACAGAATGATTTCCGGCTTGCAGAGCCGTGCTGTTTCAAGACCGTGCACACCATCATCTGCCTGCAGGACTTCATCTATGCCAAGAGAAGCCCAGTCCAGCGAAGTGATCACACCAGTGCGGGTAAGCTCTTCATCATCTACGATCAGTAATTTCATATGATTCTCCTTAGTATTGGTGCAGTAAAGATTAAAGTTACCAAATCATTTTCAGAACCTTGTTACAGATATCAGCAGCACAGGGATGCTGAATTTCATTAAAAAGACGGTTTACCCGTGTCCGTTCAGATTTCCAGAAATCCTCTTTTGGAGAGAGGGCATCCAGAAAGTCATTGAATGTCTCAGGCTTCGGACCAGGGGTTACGTCATCATAATCAAAATTCATGCCGCGTCCGTCAAGGTACTGCTGACGGTCGTACGGAAGAAATATCATTGGTTTGTCAGTGAGAAGATAATCAATGTAAATACTGGAATAATCGGTGATCAGGCAGTCAAAGATATTCAGAATACCGGTGACATCTTCAGCCTGTTCATTTCCAAGAAAACGAATTCTTTTTCCAAGATATGGAGCAGCAGAACCCTGTTCGGCAACATGAGTCCGTATAAAAAGCAACATGTTCTTTTCATCAAGAAATGCCTCCAGCTGTTTCTGATCAAAATCTTTAAACGGAAACAGCTGAACCTGTCCATAATCGCGGAAAGTTGGGGCATAAAGCACAGTCTTTGTATATTCCGGAAGATCCGGAAACAGTTGGCCTAAAATTTCACGGCAGTCATTTTTTTGGAACAGTCCATCGTTTCGCGGCTGTCCCCAGACCTTGATTTTGTCTTCAGAAACAGCAAAACTTCTGGCCATAAGGGGAATCAGTTCATGAGAGGTTGTCAGGATACAGGTATAGTTTTCAGAGAAAATCTTTTTGAAATAAATACGTGCTGCTTTTTTGAGATTAGGATCCAGAAGAGCAATTTTTTTCAGTGGAACACCATGCCAGAGATTAATGATCAGTCTCTTTTTGTGAAGACCGGTCCCATAGGCAGGAAGCCCGGCAGATGTAAACCATACACCGGCTGACAGTGCCTGACGAATACCCTGTATATTTTCTGTTTCGATAAAATACTGTTTTCCATATTTAGAGGAAAGACTATTTCGAAGCTCCGGATCATTGATCACGAAAAGAGGGGTGATCTCCGGAAGATTTTCTTTTACGTATTCAAAAAGATAACGGGAATTATAATTGTAATGACTGTTATCTGTAGAAGAAAACAGCCAGATATGAGAATCTGGACGAATCTGTCCAAAATGCTCCAGGCATGCTGTGAACAGCAGATTTTTGGCTTTTCCCATGGTTGCTATGTCCTTTCCAGTTAAAATGATACAGTATCAGCGGTATTTCCAGAATCCATGTATGGCATAGGAAATAAAATACAGAATACAGCGCATGTGGCTGTAGCCCATATAACGATATACTTTATAAGTCATAATGGCAGATTTCTTTTTGTCTCCGGATTTGCTGGTTTTGCTCATACGATATTTAAGAAGCGGGCGGTCAATACCGGCAGCGGGACCGTATTTGCGCAAAATCTTAAGCCATGTAAGGTAGTCTTCGTGGCTGTCATCGTGTTCCATCGGGAATTCAGCAGCGACATCTCTCAACAGGAGAACAGAAGAACAGTTGATACTGTTATGTTTCAGAAGATCCCTGTAAGAGACTGTTTCCTTCACCGGGATATATTTGCCGGTAGGAGTTCCATCGTAGTTCATAAGTTCTCTTCCGGTAGAACAGAGTACACGACCTGTTTCGTGAAGAGTATCCAGCTGAATCTGCAGTTTGCCGTTTTCCCACCAGTCATCTGCGTCAAGGAATGCGACATACTGTCCGTGAGCTTCCTGAACCCCCCGGTTACGGGAGGCTGCAGCTCCAATATTATGTGGATTTTTCAGATAATGGAAATCTGGACGATTCCGGTAAACGGACAGTACTTCTGAAGTCTGGTCCGTGGAACCGTCGTCAATGACCAGCAGTTCCAGAGGAATATTCTGGCAGAAAACAGATTCCACTGCCTGTCGGATGGTAAAGCCACCATTATAGACGGGCATGATAACTGAAATCAGAGGTTTATTTGTTGTCATAAAAAGTTCCTTTCAGTTTTTGGACGAGATATCACCGGCAATTAAAGCCTCTACCTGGGCGGCTGAGGTACGGTTAATGCATTCGGCATCGATATGCAGTGGGAGAACTTTTCCTTCTGCGAATAACTGCATGCCGTGCAGGAGTCCGGCTTCTGAATCTTCGAGCAAAAGCCCGCCGTATTTTTTCAGAAAACTGTGACATCCGCTTACGTCGCAGGCCATTACAGGGATACCGAGTGTTGCCGCTTCCATAAGAACGATTCCCTGTCCTTCATAATAGGAAGAAAGAAGGAACAGATCACAGCGTTTCAGAATGGGCATAGGATTGGTGACTGCACGGATCAGGATAATATGATCGGATGCGCGCAGAGCCCTGGTATGAGCCAGTGTTTCATCGTAGAGATTACCAACACCGCCGATGATGATCAGCCAGGTGTCAGGGTGCTCCTTCCAGTATTGTTCAAAAGCATCCAGAAGTCGTTTGTGTCCCTTCTCAGGTGAAAAACGACCGATGCTGATAAATTTTGGAGCGTCAGAATCAAGTACAGACTGTAGTGTTTCCAGAGAAACATTGGATAGTGTATCTTCATTGAATGCAACGGGAGCAAGGCTTCGCTCCAGCACACTCTGATAATCGTGACAGTTGTGTATGACCGTGATTCTGGAACGGTCAGCACCGAATTCACTGACAACAGGCTGGATAAGATCTTCACTCACCGGTACAATGTGATCATAGGTATGATATGCCTCTTTCAGAAGATAAGGGTTCATATTGCCTTTCAAGTGGACTTCCCTTGCCATATCATTGTGAATCCAGATACTTCGTGGGCATGGAGCCTCTTCAAGAAGTGAAGTTGTATAGGCTTCGTAGCCGTTATAATGAATTACACAGGCAAATTCAGTACTTCCGAAATGTTTTTTCCATTCGCGTCTGTAAGCGGTATGCAGTCTGTGTTCGGCCCAGGAACCGGTATGGCCTTTCAGTTTCAGAAGCTGGACAGCCATTGTCAGCAGATCCATATTCATTTCACTGGCCAGTGGATAGATCCCGACGCCTTCCGGGAGGCGTTCCATCCTTTCCGGGTGATCTTTTACGTACAGTGAACGGAAAGAAATAAAATAATTATAACGGGTAAGATCCAGTTCATGAAGCTGAGAATACAGGACAGTTGTGATACCGTTGAGATCCAGGTCTCCTGCATAAATCAGAATATTTTTTTTACCATTGCCATGATATTGGTACTTGCGGCAGCAGTCCTCATGAAGGAAGACCTGACGACAGATCTTTTCGGCACCGTGTCCGTCTTCATAGCTGGCATATTTTTGCATAAAAGCATTGTCCGGTGTGCCACCGGAGCAGTGTGCAAATGGAATGACCTCCTCTGCTTTTTCGGTATAATCAAAAGGATAGGAATCGATTGTTTCATACATACCACGGGAACTTTCATATTCCTTGCGGTCATAGGCAAAAAGTATGATTTTTTTGCCGGAGTTGGCATAATCATAAAACACGCTGGAATAATCCGTGATCAGCGTATCACAGACACTCAATCCCTCATAAGTATCCCAGGATGCCGGAAATGGCAGAATATGATGATAACCGGAAAAATCTTCCAGACCATGAAGGAACGGATGCAATTTAATAAGAAGAATCTCATCCTCATTCAGCTGGGAATCCCACAGAGAAAGATTTTGAGAGAGCGTTTGCATATATCCCTGATCGTCCAGAGCATCAAAATTACCACGGAAAGTCGGAAGGTAGGCAAGCAGTTTTTTGCCCTGCAGACCGACCTGCTCTTTTAAGTGGAGATTTGCCGGCTGACGAAAGATATCGTTACGTGGGTAACCCTCGCGAAGAACGGTTCCGCGGTACAGACTGTCCAGCATATAGGCTCCTGACATTTTTTCTTCCATAAACTGGTTTGGAAATACCAGATAGTCAGAATCCAGCAGATTCCGCTGTACATTTCCCATGGTTACCATCTCAGGACGATTGTCACGTCCCATCTTCTTAAGAGGCGTGCCATGCCAGGTATTCAGGTAAATCTGACCTTCCTTTTTTATAAAGCGTCCCGGGAACGAGGTATCATTCACAAGATAGCCGGCACGGCTGAGGGCGTGGTAATAAGCAACAGAACCGGTACGCACAAAACGAACTCCCTGAATGGAGTTCTTCTGGAGTTTCTCTTTTATTTCATTTTCAGAGTCACGATGGACGGACAGTACAAGTGTGAAACTGCGATAGGGTTCCTGACAGAGCTCTTTTAATAAGGAAAGAATATTACTCTCCAGAGCTTTGCCACTTCTGGATTCCAGCAGGATCATATGGGGATCCAGATTATTTTTTTCATAGAATGTATTGTAAAAAGGATACCAGCTGCCGTTTCGCAGTTTCTTTTTTACTTTGCCAAGAAAGCTCATTTTTGCACGAATTCCCTTCAGTAATAAATATATAGTAACTATAACAAATGCAAAAACTCATGTCAATGTCATGGAACGCTTGCTGTGAACAGTTACTAATGACAGTGCCTGTTTTGGGAAGATAACTGGAAAATATTACCCATTAACAGGAAAATATTTTACCCCGATTCGAAATATTTTCCTGTTTTGGATAGAAAGTTTTATTGTTATAATAATAACAGATTTAAGAAAAGGGAGGAAAGAGCCGTGTCTGAATATGTTCTTGAACTTAAAGGCATAACAAAGATTTTCCCGGGCGTTAAGGCACTGAACAATGTACAGTTCCAGTTAAAACCTGGCGAAGTTCACGCACTTATGGGTGAAAACGGTGCTGGTAAATCTACATTTATTAAAGTAATTACCGGTGTACATAAGGCAGAAGAAGGCGAGATGTTCTTAAATGGACAGAAGGTGGATTTCAAAGGACCGAAAGATGCACAGGCCGCAGGTATCGCAGCCGTATATCAGCATCCGACATCTTATCCGCATCTGACCGTTGCAGAAAATATTTTCATGGGACATGAGATCATCAAAAACAGAATGATCCAGTGGAAAGCCATGAACACAGAAGCAAACAAACTTCTGAAACAGCTGGATGCAGATTTTGATGCAACAGCAGAAATGGGTACCTTAAGTGTTGCTCAGCAGCAGATGGTAGAGATTGCAAAAGCAATGTCCACCAATGCAAGAATCATCATTCTTGATGAGCCTACTGCAGCACTGACAAGATCCGAATCCGAAAAACTTTACACACTGGTTGATAAATTAAAAGCTGACGGAGTTTCCATTATCTTCATTTCTCACCGTTTTGAGGATATGTATCGTCTGGCAAGCAGAGTTACTGTATTCCGTGATTCCCAGTATATTGGAACTTACGATGTAGATGGAATTACAAATGCAGATCTGATCAAAGCAATGGTTGGTCGTGAGATCAAAGACCTGTTCCCGAAACCGGAAGTGAAACTGGGAGATGAGATGCTCAAGGTTGAAAATCTTTCCAGAACAGGTTATTTCAAAGATGTATCTTTTAAAGTTCGTGCAGGTGAAATCCTTGGACTTACCGGTCTGGTAGGTGCAGGACGTACCGAAACCGTTGAAGCTGTCTGCGGTATCACACAGCCGGATTCCGGTAAGGTTTACCTCGAAGGTAAAGAAGTTCACATCAAAAAACCGTCCGATGCAATGGAAAAAGGTATCATTCTTCTTCCGGAAGACCGTCAGAAAGAAGGTCTGATCATGAGCTGGGGACTGGGAAGAAACGTAACACTTCCTACCATCAGCAAATATGCGAAGAGTGGTATCAATGATGAAAAGACAGAACGTGATCTTGCCAAAAAACTTCTTGAAGAAGTTGATACAAAGGCAGTTGATATCTTCCAGCCGGCAAGCTCTCTTTCCGGTGGTAACCAGCAGAAAGTTGTTGTTGCCAAGGCGTTAAGCCAGGAAATGAAAGTTGTTATCATGGATGAGCCTACCAAAGGTGTAGACGTAGGTGCAAAAGCTGAAATCTATGCGATCATGGGCGACCTTGCAAAGAAAGGTTATGCGATCATCCTGATTTCTTCTGAAATGCCAGAGATCCTTGGTATGGCAGACCGTATCGTTGTTATGTGCAACGGACGTAAGACCGGCGAGCTGAACCGTGGCGAAGCTACACAGGAAAGAATCCTTGAACTCGCAATGGAAAAAGGACATACAGGGGGTGCTGAATAATGGAAAAGAAATCAGTCATGAAGAAGATCACAGGCTCCCGTGAAGCACTGCTTGCAGTTGTCCTGATCGTTCTTTTTGTAATCATTACAGCAATCAACCCATCATTCCTGACTCCTAAGTCACTGATGGATATGCTGAAAAACAATGCAGTAACAATGGTAATGTCACTTGGTATGCTGTGTGTAATGCTTGTTGGCGGAATTGATATTTCTATCATGTCAACACTTGCACTTTCCGGTATGAGCATCGGTATGCTTCTGAAATATGAACATATCTCCAGCACATTCCTCGCATTCGTGATCGCAATTGCAATCGGTATCGTATGTGGAGCTGTTGTTGGTCTGATCATTTCCAGAGCAGATGTTCCTCCGATCATTGCAACCATGGGCTTTATGTATATCTACCGTGCACTTGGTTATCAGGTATCCCACGGTGGTGAATGGGCAAGTGCAGCAGCACTTGGTAACTTTAAGAATTTTGCAACAACAAAATTCCTTGGACTGAATGCAGTCATCTGGGTAATCATTGTATGCTATGTATTCTTCTTCTGGTTTATGAAATGGACCAGAACAGGTCGTATGATCTATGCAGTAGGTAGTAACCCGAGTGCAGCAGAAGTATCCGGTATCAACGTAAAGAATATCAAACTTCTTGTTTATACGATCATGGGTCTTCTGGCAGGTCTTGGCGGAGCTCTTCAGGTTTCTGTATATGCATCCGCAATGCCGGATATGCAGTATGGCGGTGAGATGGATGTTATCGCAGCCTGCGTTATCGGTGGTGTAAGCATGAGCGGTGGACGTGGTACCGTAATCGGTGCTTTACTTGGATCCCTGATCCTTGCAACAATTGCAAAAGCACTTCCGCTGATTCCATTCTTCAACCAGTTATGGCTGAATACCATCAAGGGTATTATCATCCTCGTCGTAGTAGTAATGAATGTAATCCTGCAGCGTATCGCTGATAAGAATGCACTGAAAGGAAGGGAGATGTAATCATGGCTGGAAAATCTGGAAGAAGTATTAATAATGTGCCGGAGAGCCCAGTGAAGAAAATGATCTTCTCCTGGGAAGGAATATTGGTCCTGCTGTTTATTGCAGTCAATATTTTCTGTGCAATGTTTTCTGAATATTATAACCTGAGCAGTCTGCTTCGTCAGATGCCGGTTTATCTGGCAGAAGTATTCATGATGCTGCCGATGGCATACATCCTGGTACTTGGTGAGATCGATATCTCCGTAGGTGCGATTGTTTGCCTTTCTGCAACAATGAGCTGTATCGTGTGCAACACAAATGCACCATTTATCGTAGTTGTGATCACAGCGCTTGGCGTTGGTACCATCTGCGGAGCAGTTAACGGATTTATCCTTACCAAATTCCAGGAACTGCCTCCAATGATCGTTACACTGGCAACACAGATCATCTTCCGTGGTATTTCCGAGATCGTTCTTGGAAGCGGTGGAAGTATTTCTGCAAGTAACACTGATGGCTTCCGTGCGATCGGTGGAAAGATCGGAAATGTTCCATACATTCTGTTCCTGGTACTGATCCTTTCTGTAATCTTTGCAATTGTTTTAGGTAAGAGTACATTCGGACGTCGTGTATATGCAATCGGTACAAACCGTCTGACAGCATATTATTCAGGTGTTCATGTACAGAAGATCCGTTTTATCATCTACACAATCATGGGTACTGTTTCCGGACTGTGTGCACTGTTCCTGGTTTCTTCTTCATACGGTGCAAACACAACAACCGGTAACGGATTTGAAATGGATGCTATCGCAATGGCAGTATTCGGCGGTATCTCTTCTACAGGTGGTAAAGGTAATATCGCTGGTGGTGTTATTTCTGCATTCATCATCGTTTGCCTTCGTGTAGGTCTTGGTCAGAGAAACGTCAATGCACAGGTTATCCTGCTGATCATCGGTCTTCTTCTGATTGCAGCAGTAGCTCTTCCGAATATTATCGGAAATGTTAAAAAAGCAGTAAGCATGAAGAAAAACTAAATAAAAATTTAATAACGCTAGTGGCTGCTCTCTTGTAGCAGGGGAGCAGTTGCAAATAAAAAACTATATTTCCAAGGGAGGAAAACAAAATGAACAAAAAAATTATCAGCGCACTTCTTTGTGGAGCAATGGTACTTGGCTGTGCAGCACCTGTAATGGCAGCTGACAAAGCTGGGGACGGACAGAAAATCGCACTGGTTGGAAAATCAGCAGGTAACGCATTCTTCGAAATCGCTGCAAAAGCATTTAAAGAAACAGCAGAAGCTGAAGGTGCAACTGTAGATGTTGTTTACCCGGAAGCTGCAACAGCAGATGCTCAGATCAAAGTTCTTGACAACCTGATCTCCCAGCAGCCAGATGCAATCTGCATCTCCGCAAACGACGTTAACGCTCTTCAGGCTAAACTGGAAGAAGCTATGGACGCTGGAATCAAAGTATCTTCTTTCGACTCCGCTCCGAATAAAGACAGCCGTCAGGTATTCGTAAACCAGGCTGGTACACAGGCAGTTGGACAGGCTCTTATGGATGCTGTTCTTGACATCTCCGGTGGAGAAGGACAGTTCGCTATCCTTTCTGCAACATCTCAGTCTGCAAACCAGAACGCTTGGATCGACGCTATGAAATCCATCATGGAAGGCGATGAGAAATACAGCAAACTGGAACTTGTAGAAGTAGCTTATGGTGATGACGAACCTCAGAAATCTACAGACCAGACAGCAGCTCTTCTTCAGAACTACCCAGATCTGAAAGTTATCTGTGCACCTACAACAGTTGGTATCGCTGCAGCTGCTAAATACCTTCAGGACAACGAATCTGCTTGCAAACTGACAGGTCTTGGACTTCCTTCTGAAATGCAGGAGTATACAGGTGATGACGATGCACATTCCTGCCCATACTTCTATCTGTGGGATATGGAAGGTCTTGGAAAACTTTCCGCATATGCAACAATGGCACTTGTAAAAGGTGACATCACTGGTGCAGAAGATGAAACATTCACAGCTGGCGATATGGGTGAATTCACAATCACAAAAGCTGATGATGACGGAACAGAAATCGTTCTTGGTGAGCCACTTCAGTTCACACCAGACAACGTAGCTGACTACGCTAAACTGTACTAATCAGCACGCTTGGAGAAGCTAAAGTTTTTCTGAATATGATAAATCCTTAAAAACAGGGCGGAGCCGAAAGGCTTCGCTCTGTTTTTGTGTACTTTTTTGTCATATTGCTTTATACTGTCTGAGCATGGTAGAATAAAAGAAATAAGTTACCGGAGCAAAATTATAGCAGTGAAGAAAGCGGGAGTAACAGATGCAGCAGGCTTTATTGGATCATTTAAGAGTTGTAACAGAAGAAGAACAGAGAATCCTGGATGGGGTTGCAGAGGTAGATAAGGATCTTTATACATCTGGGAAGGATTTCACGGTGGACAGTGCGAAAATGCTCAGTGAGGGCAAACTGATCGCTGTACGTACCCATACACGATTTGTGCATTTTCCATCGCACAGGCATAATTATATTGAGGTGCTTTATGTCTGCCAGGGACAGCTTACAAATATTATAGGTGGCAAAGAAGTCGTGATCCATGCAGGCGAACTGTTGTTTTTGAACCAGTATACGAGACATGAGATCCTGCCAGCGGGGGAAGAAGATATTGCAATCAACTTTATGATTCTTCCGGAATTTTTTGATGTGGCCTATACGATGGCAGGGAGTAATAATGTCCTTGCGGATTTTCTGGTCAATGTACTCAGACAGGATGAAGAGCGGGGAGAGTACCTGCATTTTAAGGTCGCAGAGGTGCTGCAGATCCAGAATCTCCTGGAGAATATGATATACTCTCTTGTGACCGGTAAAGGCGATCAGAATCGGATCAACCAGACAACGATGGGACTGATTTTCCTCTATCTTCTGGAATCTGTACAGTATGCGGAGATGCGCCTGCCGAATCAGTATGAAAACATGATCACTATGACAACGCTGGATTATATCGAACAGCAGTACAAAACGGCGACACTTACAGAACTCTGCGAAAAATTGCATTTGCCGATGCATATGCTGAGTAAGATGATCCGGAAAAATACGGGATTTAATTTCAAAGAACTGCTTCAGCGCAAACGTCTGAACAAAGCTGTGGAACTGATGTGCGAGACAGATCTTCCGATCAGTGACATCATTGCAGCGGTTGGTTATGAGAATGGCAGTTATTTTCACCGGGTATTTAAAGAACGCTACCATACGACACCGAGAGCGTTCCGTGTGGCAAATGGAAAAGAAGAACGGGTGAGATTATAAAAAAGGGGCATTGCAGATGTAATAATAACATACATTTGTAATGTCCCTTTAGATTTTATTTTATCATTTGTGTCAGACAAGAACTGTCCACAGATTATGTAGAACATGAATGCAGAGAAGATGCTGTTCTGAACAGTTACCGGAGAAGTCCTCTTTTGTGTCCTGTTCTTTTGTACATATTCTAAAATCTGTGGTCAGTATATCACATGGTCAGGTTTTTGAAAAGCTCGATATCTGACGCTTTTACTTTGAGATTTGTCTCAATCACTTTTCCTTCAGCTGTTGTGATTTTGATCTCAATCAGTGTATCTTCTTTGACAGCTGTGCTGGCTGCCTGAAGAAACTTCGGGAATTTCGGATGATTCTGGGTAAAGGTTGCCCAGGAATTTTTTAACTGCATTAAATTTCCAAGATTCATGTGTTGTGCCTCCTAATTCTGAAAATGAATCTGCTCACCCTGAATGACCGGATAACAGATTAAAGTAGTTCCATCCAGATTTTCTCTGTGCATATCAACAGCACTGATCTGGTGGTTTTCGTAAGTTGTATAATAGTAAATTCCTTTTGTTGCGTTACAGCAGGATGTATAGAGTGTGATTTCATATTTTCCCTCAGTAACCTCGCAACAGCCCCTCTGCTGGTCAACGGAGCCAAGAATATGGAAAAACTGGCTGATGCTTTCAGCTTCGGAATCTCCGGAGATGGAATTCATCTTTGTGAAAGCAACACGTGCAAAACGGGAAGCAGAAGACAGGTCACCCGGAAGTCCGAGGGCACCCATTCCGCGGCTGTAGGCAGTAAGAGTCAGATCATCTGCAAAAGTATTTACGGGCTGTTTTGAAGAAATGTGCATATAATTATTCAACTGGAACATCTGCTGTGGAAAAGGTGGGTTATTTGTGAGTACACCGACCGGATTATCGTAGATATGCAGACCGTCTGCGATGGATTCTACTGTAATAGATGCAGTTTCATCAGAGATGATCCAGTGAAGCTGCGCCAGAGGAAACTGTTCGCTGAATGGAGTATTGACCAGATTCATGTGGGAAAGAAGTGTGCGAACTTCCGCGACAGAAGCACACTGGCTTAAGATCCACGGGATGAATTCGAATTGGGCAACATTGGTTACATCCGGTTTTACATTGGCATAAGCAGCATTTCCAACGAAATTCAGTCCTGCCATGCCAACACCTTTTTCATTGATGGCATCATAATATAATGGATAACCTCCGGCTACATGAGCCATGCCGATGATCGCATAGTGCGTTTGTTTTGTACCGGCATGCCGGAAAGAAAACGGATAATTCCTTGGAGTGATCGTAATCTGATCGCCGTAAGAAAATTCGTAGTCCAGTGTTCTTCCAAAATAAAAATCTTTTGTTTTATAAGTTGCAGCTGTACACATAAGCATTCCTCCTTAGAAATCGAAGTCTGCGTAATCTTCCGGCAGGAAGCGGTGGTAAATGATATGGCAGCCTTCGTCTTTGAAACAATAGTAATAAGTGTCTTCTGGTTTATCAGCAAAACGGATCAGACGGTCAAATTCGTCGTTGTTTATTTCTTCTGTGATAATGTTCTGTGAATAAGTATGGAACAGATCCAGAATTTCATTCATCGTGCAGTCGTGTTTTGCTACTAATTCCACAAGACTTTTGATGAATTCGTTTGGTGCGGTGTTATCATGCACATAGACGGTTCCTTCTTTTGGGATGTGAAAACAGAAACGATCTCCTTTGTGAGAGATTTCGATCTGTCCAAGCTTTTCTGTGATGGATGTCGGTAAGGCATTCAGGCGGGCCTGCATCTCGTCTGCATTGTCTGTGGCAGAGAAAAAATGATTCAGGGAAGAAAGCGGATAGTACAGACGGATATCTTCTTTAAAGAAACCGAGTTTCGCCTGTTCTTCCTTGATGATGTCGATCAGATTTCGTTCAAGTTTATCATAGCCCATGTCGGGAAACCTCCTTTATATAAGATGGATTAGTTTGCAATATGCATTCGGCCAGAATCGAAATGGTCGTAAGCAGTAAGTTAAATAACTGCAACATATTGTAGCAGATTCATACATAAAATACCAGAGTCGTTCGGAAAAAATAGAATGGACAGATTCGACAAAATGTTACAAAAAAAGCTCGTTGACAGTACCAGGGCAGTGGGATATCATAGAACAAAAGAGGTAACTGTTTACAGAGACTCAAAATTTGACATATAGGGGAAATCATCATGTTAGTTTTAGTATATCACAAATGCAGCACCTGCCAGAAAGCCCTAAAATGGCTTGATGAACACAAGATTTTTTTCGAGGAGCGCCCGATCATAGAGGAAAATCCTACATATGAAGAATTGAAAGAATGGTATGAAAAAAGTGGAATGCCACTTAAGAAATTTTTTAACACCAGTGGCATGCTCTACAAGCAGATGAACCTCAAGGATAAACTTCCGGAGATGTCAGAGGATGAACAGCTGAAATTACTGGCAACAGATGGCATGCTTGTCAAACGCCCGCTTGTAGTAGGTGAAGATTTCGTCCTTACAGGATTTCGCGAGAAAGAGTGGGAAGAGAAGATTCGGGGCTAGACGACAATTTTATACTGTGAAATTTTTGCTTACGAAAGTTTTGTTGATTTATCTCTATTTATCTATTGTATTTTAGGGTATATTCGTGTAAAATAGAATACAATTTAGTCTAGTAACGCATGAATGCGTGAATTCTGGCGAAGCTGTAAATGCATCGGCCGGAAATCCTTTGTAGAATAGAAATAGAGATGGAGGAAGAGAGCAAATGGCAGATCATGAGATGTTGAATCTTGAAGAGATGGGCAATTTGAAAGACAGCATGGAATTGCTTGGGGAAGAACTGATGAATGGTCACCGGATCAACCCGAATCTGTATGTAGAATATGATGTAAAAAGAGGCCTGCGTGACTCCGCAGGTAAAGGTGTCCTGACAGGGCTTACCGAGATTTCAGATGTAACAGGTTACGATCTTATTAATGGACGTAAGATCCCGGCACATGGAAGACTGTATTATCAGGGATATAATGTAAATGATATCATAGATGGTCTTAAGGGACGTAAATTTGGTTTTGAAGAAACCATCTATCTGCTTCTGTTCGGAAGACTTCCGTCAGATAAAGATATGGAAATATTCAAAAATATCATGGAAAACTTTGAAACTCTGTCCGGACGTTTTGTGCGTGACGTTGTTATGAAAGCTTCCAACGGTGATATCATGAATGCAATGCAGAGATGTATTCTCACTCTGTACACCTATGATTCCAAACCAGAAGATATTTCTGCGGAAAATGTTCTTCGCCAGAGCATTGAAATGATCGCAAAACTGCCTTTGATTGCAGTATATTCCTATCATTCCTACAGACATTTCCGTCGTGATGAGACTTTGTTTATCCGTAATCCACAGAAAGGGCTTTCCCTTGCAGAAAACATCCTTCTGATGCTTCGACCGGATGGCAAATACACAGAACTGGAGGCGAAAGTACTTGATATTGCCCTGATTCTTCATGCAGAGCATGGTGGTGGTAACAACTCTACTTTTACGACACACGTAGTTACTTCTTCCGGAACAGATACTTATTCTTCTATTGCAGCATCTATCGGTTCGCTCAAAGGACCTCGTCATGGTGGTGCAAACCTTAAGGTACAGAACATGTTTGAGGATATCGAGGCGAATGTCAAAGACTGGACAGATGAGAAAGAGGTAGAAGCATATCTCCGCAAGATTCTGAATAAAGAAGCATTCGATCATACCGGTCTGATCTATGGTATGGGACATGCTGTTTATACACTTTCTGATCCGCGTGAAGTAATCCTGAAACGTTTTGCCAGAGACCTTGCACAGGAGAAGGGAATGATGAAAGAATTTGCCCTTTACGAACTGGTAGAACGTCTGGCAGGAAGAATGGTCATGGAACAGCGGAGACTTTTCAAAAATGTCTGCGCAAACGTAGACTTTTACAGTGGTTTCGTATATACTATGCTTGGAATCCCCAAAGAGCTGTTTACACCAATTTTCGCAATTGCACGTATTCCGGGATGGAGCGCACATCGTCTTGAGGAAATCCTCAATGCGAGCAAGATTATCCGTCCGGCATATAAATATGTGGGACATCATGCAAACTTCGTTCCGTTTGAAGAAAGAGAGCCGGAGGAAGGCTGCGAAGAAGTATTGCGGGATCTCGAAAAGGAATCCCCAGAACAGCCGGAAGAACAGGCAGAAACTATAGAAAAAGAGGCACCGCAGGATTCGACAGAGTGCCCTGAGGAGAAGAAATAAATGAAACAGGTTATTTTAACTGGTGACCGTCCTACCGGAAGACTTCATGTAGGACATTATGTAGGATCACTGAAAGAACGTGTCAAACTTCAGAATTCCGGTGATTATGATGAAGTTTATATTATGATCGCAGATGCACAGGCACTGACAGACAATGCAGAGCATCCGGAGAAAGTACGTCAGAACATCATTCAGGTTGCACTGGATTATCTGGCATGCGGGATCGATCCGGCAAAATCTACAATCTTTATTCAGTCTATGGTACCGGAACTGACAGAACTGACTTTTTATTATATGAACCTTGTTACGGTTGCACGTGTGCAGCGTAACCCTACCGTTAAAGCTGAAATTCAGATGCGTAACTTTGAGGCAAGCATTCCGGTTGGTTTCTTCTGTTATCCAATCAGCCAGGCAGCAGATATCACAGCTTTTCGTGCAACTCATGTGCCGGTTGGCGAGGATCAGCTTCCAATGCTTGAACAGTGTAAGGAGATCGTACACAAATTTAATACAGTATATGGCGAAACTCTTACCGATCCAAAGATTGTCCTGCCATCCAATAAGGCATGCTTACGTCTGCCTGGTATTGACGGCAAAGCCAAAATGAGTAAATCTCTTGGCAACTGCATTTATCTTTCTGATGAGGAAGCGGATGTTAAGAAGAAGATCATGTCCATGTTTACGGATCCGAATCATCTTCGTGTCCAAGATCCTGGTCGTGTAGAAGGTAACCCGGTATTTATTTACCTGGAAGCATTCTGCAAACCGGAATATTTCCCGGAATTCCTTCCGGAATACCAGAACCTTGAAGAACTTGAAGATCACTACCGCAGAGGCGGACTTGGTGATGTCAAAGTTAAAAAATTCCTGAACAAGGTAATGCAGGCAGAACTTGGACCGATCCGTGCAAGAAGAAAAGAATGGGAACAGCGTATCCCAGATGTTATGGATATTCTCAAAGAAGGCAGCAGAGTAGCAGAAGCCAAGGCCGCTGAGACTTTGAATGCTGTTAAGGCATCCATGAGAATCAACTATTTTGACAGCGACCAGTCTGATATGTATCAGAAATAAAAAGCATTAAATTATAGCAACTGTTTTGGAAAAATCTGAAACAGTTGTTTTTTTGTGCGTTTTAAATCTGATAGAAAAAAATGTGTGTTGTTTTTTGTGGGTTTCTTTTTGGAAATCAGTTGTTTTTTGCAGAGTTTAAATAAGATAACCTTGACATCAGGAAAGTTAAATAGTAAAATTATAACTATTAGATAGTCGGTATTATATGAGGTATTTGACGATAGATGAGATTATGAAAGTGAGGAGCTATCAATGGCAAATGAACATAATGATCAGATCAGAATCGTGCAGGAGACGGTTGCAGGTAAGGAGATTACCTTTGCACATGTAATGGGTGGCCCGGCTCCGATCATATATCAGAAACTCGGATTAAATCCTCAGGTGGATTATCGTTCATCTGCAATCGGAATCATGAACATGACACCATCTGAGTCAGCAGTTATCGCATCTGATATTGCAGTGAAGAGCGGCAATGTATATCTTGGATTTGCAGACCGTTTTACAGGAACGATGATCATTACAGGAGAAATCTCAGATGTCATGTCCGCAATGACGGAAGTCGTAGATTATTTCCGCGATACGCTGGGATATGTGGTTTGCAATATTACCAAGAGATAGGAAGTAAGGCATGGAAGAACGAATAACGAGAGAAGAGCTTCTCGAAAGACTGTTTCATGATGATTATGAAAATCTGAAAGGAAAGAAACTTCGTCTGACGCGTGTACGGGTTCCGGGTAAGTCTCTTGATTTTGCACATGTAATCACTCCTTCAGATCCGGCTGTTTATCAGAACCTGGCACTCAACATTGGTGTTCACGA
Source organism: Blautia sp. 210820-DFI.6.14 (assembly GCF_020558815.1). Classification (NCBI taxonomy): domain Bacteria; kingdom Bacillati; phylum Bacillota; class Clostridia; order Lachnospirales; family Lachnospiraceae; genus Blautia; species Blautia sp. 210820-DFI.6.14. Next base: position 15,184 of record NZ_JAJCKS010000001.1, on the reverse strand, counting down.
AGGAGAAGATCATACAGGTGAATCCATTGGTATTATGCGCGTTACGCCATGGGAGGCCATTGTGGTTGCAACAGATGTTGCAGTGAAGGCGGCAGATGTTCAGGTAGGATTTATGGATCGTTTCAGTGGAGCACTGATTATACTTGGCGGTTTATCGCAGGTGATGACTGCAGTAGAAGAAGTTGTGAAATTTTTTCGTGATGAGCTGCATTTCGATGTATGTGAGATTCACAAAAGCTGATAACAGGACAGGATAAAGAATGAAAAAAGTTTTCTTAATGGGGCGAAGTGAAGCTGGTAAGACTTCTTTGACACAGGCGTTGAAGGGTGAAGAATTACATTATCACAAAACCCAGTATACAAATTCAAATGAAGATACGATCGATTCACCGGGAGAATACGCAGAATCCAAGCATTTCAGCGTCGGACTGGCGTGTTTTTCTTTTGAGGCAGATGTTGTTGCAATCGTGCAGGCGGCAGATGAACCATTCAACTTATTCAGTGATGGCAGCAGATGTTTCCTTTTGAGACCGCTGATCGGTATTATTACAAAGGTTGATTCTCCATATGCTAATTTACCAATGGTTCGTCAGTGGATGCAGAATATGGGATGTGAGCATATTTTTGAGGTGAATAATGTTACACGTGAAGGTATTCCTGAATTGATGGCGTATCTTCAGGATGATCTTCCGAAGCTGACACTTGAACAGGCTAAGTTTAAGCAGAGCCTTGGGCTGAACGAATGGCAGCCATTGCCGGAAGGTGTGGAATATCCGAAAGATATTCGATAAGACATGACAGAGAGACATACAGAGATGTGTGTCTTTTTTTTATGTAATAATGGAAAATTACTCCGTAATGTTCCTATTACATAAAAACGCTCTGCGAGGATGCGACCAGATGCAGATGGAATATGTCTGCTACCTGGTAGAAAAATGAAAAGAATGAAAAGTTTTCAGAAATGAAACATAAAACATGGTAATAAACATCAAAAATGAATAATAAAAAGATGCAAAACATAGAAAAAATATACGTATAGCACAAAAATATTGACTGTATTTCTGAAAAATGATATGTTTTAAATGAAAAATGAAACAAAGATTGAAAGAAAAATGAAATCATAAAGGGGGTAATGAGATGGTAAAAGTCGGGATTATAGGATGTGGAAAGATTGCACAGGTTCGTCATATTCCGGAATATCTGGATAATCCGAATGCAAAGCTGACTGGCCTTTATGATCTGAATCTGCAGCGGGCAAAAGAACTTGCTGAAAAATATGACTGTAAGTCTTATGAAAGCGTTGAGGAGATGCTGGCAGATCCGGAAATTGATGCAGTCAGTGTATGTGTGGCAAATCATGTGCATGCTGAAATTACGATTGCAGCATTAAAAGCCGGAAAACATGTACTTTGTGAAAAACCGATGGCAACAAAATTAAAAGACTGCCAGATGATGGTGGATACAGCAGAGCAGATGAGCAAAAAACTTATGATCGGTCAGAATCAGAGATTTGCAAAAGCCCATGCAGAAGCAAAAAAACTCATCGAGCGTGGAGATATCGGAAGCGTTCTTACTTTCAAAACAACATTCGGACATGGCGGTCCGGAAACATGGAGTGTAGATGCTGGTCCGCAAAACTGGTTCTTTGATAAGAAGAGAGCTGCAATGGGAGCAATGGCAGATCTTGGAGTACATAAGACAGACCTGATCCAGTACCTGCTTAATGATACAGTAGAGGAAACAACTGCAAAAGTTACGACTCTGGATAAGAAAGACAGTAATGGAAACCTGATTGGAGTAGATGACAATGCCATCTGTATTTACAAAATGAAGAGCGGAATCATCGGAACGATGACAGCCAGCTGGACGTATTATGGTGAGGAGGATAATTCCACGATCATCTATGGAACAGAAGGAATGCTCAAGATTTATCATGACCCGAAATATTGTATCGAACTGATCCGCAAAGATGGAGGAAAAGTGTTCTACGATATTGATCAGATTCAGACAAATGATAATCAGACAAAATCAGGAATCATTGATGCCTTTGTAGAATCTGTAGAAAATGATACAGAACCGGCTGTTCCGGGGAAAAGCGTACTCAGTGCAATGAAAGCAATTTTCGGAAGTCTGAAATCAAGCGAACTTGGAAGAACCGTTCGCGTAGATGAGGAGGAATTAGAGTGAAGATAGGGTTAGTCAGTGCAATACTGGAAGATTATGATTTCAAAAAAATGATCGATACGGTTTCAGAGATTGGCTATGAATGTGTGGAAGTTGCCTGCTGGCCGAAAGCCAAAGCAGAGCGCAGATATGCAGGAGTCAGCCACATCGACGTGGCAAATCTGGGAGACAAAGAAGCAGAAGAAATTCTTTCTTATTGCAAAGAGAAGAATGTGGAGATTTCTTCTCTGGCATTTTATCCGAATACCATGGATGGAAATCTGGAAAAAAGAGCTGCCAATATTGAACACTTATACAAAGTAATCGATGCAAGCAAAAAACTTGGAATTAACCTTGTTACAACCTTTATCGGAAGAGATCAGACAAAGACAGTAGAAGAAAATCTGGAACTGGTAAAAAAAATCTGGATTCCGATCGTGCGTTACGCAGAGGAAAAGAAAGTTCGTATTGCAATCGAAAACTGCCCGATGCTCTTTGACGGAGATCAGTGGCCAGGTGGACAGAACCTGATGACAACACCGGTAATCTGGAGAAAAGTCTTTGATATTCTTGACAGTGATTATATCGGAATCAATTATGATCCATCTCATTTTGTATGGCAGATGATTGATTACATCCAGCCGCTTTACGAGTTTAGAGATAAAATCTTCCATGTACATTACAAAGACATTAAACTTTTCAAAGAAAAACTGAAAGAGTGTGGAACAATGGCATATCCACTTCAGTACATGAAACCAAAGCTTCCGGGACTGGGAGATGTGGATTGGGGCAAATATGTGTCTGCATTAACAGACATTGGATTTGAAGGATATACCTGTATTGAAATTGAAGATAAATCTTTCGAAGGTTCCGAAGAAAGAGTTCTGGACAGCTTGAAACTTTCTCTGAGATATATGAGACAGTTTGTAATCTGAGAAGTTGCTCTGAATAATTGAATTATTAAATAAAATGCTGAAATAATGCGGGGGAAAACCGCTTATTAAAAACAAACATATTCCAAAAGGAGGAAATGAATTATGAAGAAAACAGTAGTTTGCATGCTGATCGCAGCTATGACAATGGGTAGTATGGTTACTCCAGTATTTGCGGACGGAGAAGGAGATGCTACACACATTTATGTACTGACAGCTCCGGAAGATCATGGCTGGACTGGTTCCGTAGCAACATTCGCAAAAGAAAAAATCGAAGAAGTAAATGACGCAGGAACTTACAGTGCAGAGCTGATCACATCTGCAGATGCAGCAGAACAGATTGTCAACATCGAAGATATCATCGCAGCTGGTGAAGACAACATCGCTGTTGTTATTCAGCCAATCGATGATACTGTTCAGTCTGCAATCCAGCAGCTGGTTGACGCTGAGATCCCATATGTAGCTTTTGACCGAATCATTGAAGGCGTAGCTGACAGTGCAGTATCCAACGTAAAAGGTGACAACGAAGGTATCGGTGCAGCATGTGCGGCTTACTATACAGAGCAGGGATTAAAACCTGGTGATGCAGTTTATGTATACGAAGGAGATACTTCTTCTGTAACAACTCTCCGTGATGAAGGATTCACAAAGTACCTTACCGGAGAACTGGAATACGATGGAAAAACAATTGCAGACGATGCAAAATGGTCTGAAGACGATCTGAAATCTATCACATATTCAGGTGCTATGAACTGGAGCCGTTCTGATACAAAGACAGCCTATGAATCTCTGCTCGGAGATGCATCCAACGCAGATATCAAATGGTTCTATGCAGAAGACGATGAACTTGCAATGGGTATCCTTGAAGCTCTTCAGGGCGGCGGAATCGACGATGCAACAAAAGAAAAATTCCTCGGAAATGCACCTTATCTGACAGGCTGTGGCGGACTGGATGAGCTTTATGCAGTACTTCGTGGTGAATCCTTCACAGATATCGCAGATCAGTTTGGTGGTATTGTATCTGTAACTTACAGCCCGGCAATGATCCAGACAGCAATCCAGGATATGGTTGATTATCTGGATGGAAAAGATGTAGAACAGGATCACGTAATTGCCTGCGAAATCGTAAATAAGGACAACGTAAAAGATTATCCTTCTTTCTAAATCGAGTAATTTTCGTGATATAATTCTTTTTAATAAGACAGAAATGGCGAAGGGAACTGTAAAGTTCCCTTCTGTCAGATAATTAAATGAATGCGTATCAGAGCAATGTATCAAAAAGCCCGGTAACTCGGGCGGGGAGGCGAGAATTATGAGTTTGCTGCAGATGAAGAACATCTGTAAGTCCTTCAGTGGGGTTCCGGTACTGAAAAATGTACAGCTTACAGTAGAAAAAGGAGAGGTGCATGCACTTCTTGGAGAAAATGGAGCGGGAAAATCAACACTTATGAATGTTTTGACAGGTGTATTTCCGCGTGATAAAGGCGAGATAGAATTTGATGGTAAGGAACTGAAAAATATTACAATAAAGCAGTCTGAAAACCTGGGAATAGCTTTTGTTCATCAGGAACTAAATCTGTTTAATGATCTGAAAGTATATGAAAATATTTTTCTTCAGAAAGAATATACGACTAAATTTGGATGTCTTGATAAGAAAAAAATGATTCAGGAGGCAGAGAGACTGTTCCAGGAACTGGGAGTGGATATTGATCCTACGCAGCAGGTTTCTAAACTGAAAACCAGTCAGAAACAGTTACTTGAAATATCAAAAGCACTGTTTTTTAAAGCAAAACTTCTGATTTTGGATGAGCCAACAACATCATTAAACAATGATGAGGTGGCACATCTGTTTGACATTGTCAATAATTTGAAGAAAAAGGAAACTTCCTTTATCTTTATTTCACATAAAATGCCGGAGATTTTCCGTCTGTCAGACCGATATACCGTATTCCGAAATGGAGAATTTATAGGTGCCGGAAATATAAAGGATACTACACCAGAAGATGTTACACGTATGATGGTTGGAGAGAAATATTCGGATCAGGATGTATATGAAAAAAGGTCGTTGGGTGATATAATCCTGGAACTGAAGGATTTCAGTGGAGAAGGTTTTCGCAATATCAATCTGGCAGTAAAAAAAGGCAGTATTGTTGGACTGACCGGCCTTCAGGGTGCCGGAAGCAGTGAACTGATGCAGTGTATGTTTGGTGTAACAAGAGCATACAGCGGCGAGATGCGGGCAATGGGCAAAGTTATGCGGGATCACTCTATTCATACAGCTATGAAAGATCAGATTGCGATGCTTGCTTCGAACAGAAAAGAAAATTCTGTGATTCCAGATATGAATATTCTGGAAAATATGTATCTGTCAGAACATACTCTTTCTGCATGGAAACCAGCTATTTCAAAAAAGAAAGAAATAGAGAGATATAAAAAATATAAAGAGATGCTGAATATAAAGGCAAATTCCTGCGAAGATTTAATTACATCATTAAGTGGTGGAAATCAGCAAAAAGTTTTTCTTGCACGTTGGCTGAATACAGATGCAGAAATTCTTCTTCTGGACAACCCGACACAGGGAATCGATGTAGGAGCAAAAGCAGAAATTTACAAACTGATCCTGGAACTTGCAAAACAGGGAAAAACAATTCTGATCAATACTTTAGAAATACCGGAGATCCAGAAAGTTGCCGATTACTGTGCAGTATTTTATAACGGTGAGATCATTAAAGTTCTGGAACATCAGGAAATTGATGAGATGACAGTCATGATGTATTCAACAAATGCGGCGCAGGCAGAGGAGGGAAAATAAGATGAGTAAAAAGAATACAGCAGTTCCTGGACGTATCGCAGGATTTTTGGGAGAAAATAGTTATATCATTGTTTTTGTGGCAATTTTTATCGTATATGCACTGACAACAAACGGACTGACCTGGAGCGGTATGATGAATGTATTTCGTCATTCTGCAGTAATTGGCATCATCGGATTGGGCATGGGACTGATCTGCATCACCGGTGAGATCGATCTTTCTGTTGGTTCCATGCTGGCTTTAGATGGTGGATTTTCTGTCATTATCTTTAACATGACAAACAGCATTATCCTCACATTTTTATTTGCAGTTCTGTTTGGCGCATTCTGCGGACTGATCAATGGCGTGATGGTAGGATGGATCCAGATGCCAGCATTTATCGTTACACTGGCAACGATGCTGATTTATCGTTCTTTTGCACAGTATTTCTGCCAGCATGTGGATAAAGCACTGATCGGGGGAGGAAGTTCTGTGTACAAGATGGCAAACAGCCAGTCCTCTTATCAGACACTTTATAATTTTGGTAATGGAAAAGTATCTACGATTCCGATCGTTGGTCTGATCCTTATTATCATGACACTTGTTTTTGTATATATCACAACAAGTACAAAATATGGCAAAAAAGTATATGCAGTAGGAAGTAACATGAAAGGTGCACAGATGGCGGGAATCAATACCGCGGTTGTGAAAATTTCTGTATTTGTGATCGCGGGTGCACTTGTTGGAATCGGTGCTTTTCTCTGGATTGCAATGAATGCTTCTGCTGACCCGGCAACGACAGGAAACAGTTATGAGATGTATGCTATCGCAGCAGCAGTCCTTGGTGGAATCAGTATGTCGGGTGGAAAAGGAAAATGTCTGGGAATTCTGTTTGGTGCAATGTCCTATACGATTATTGATAAAATTATTGTGTCCCTTAAAATGGACTCTCTTATTAACAACGCGATTAAAGGAATTATTCTGTTGATCGTCATCATGGTGCAGATTGTAGGTCCGCAGATCAAACAGAAATTCAAGAAGACAGAGTAGAAATACAGGAACATAAATATCTCTGTTAAACAGGCTCAAAATGCTTTATAATAGAAATGATTTTAACCTAAAACCTGAAAAAGAGAGAAAGTATGAAGAAGATAACTGTTTCGTTAATTGCTGAGAAAGCACAAGTATCACCGGCAACGGTATCAAGAGTTCTGAATCACAGAGAACTGGTGAAAGAGCCAACAATACGACGGGTAGAGGAAGCAATGCGTTCTCTGGGCTGTCAGATAGAAAATACAGTCACAGTTTCGAAGGAGACACAGCCGTTGATCGTTCTGAACATTCCGGGAATCGAGAATGTATTTTATCAGGAGATCATCCGGGGTGCGAGAGTATCTGCAAAGGCACATGGATGCCATCTGCTGATCCATGAATCACATCTGAATAAAGGGAATCTGCTGGATTTCTGCAATCTTCTGCGGAGAGTGGATGCAGCAGGCGTGATTCTTCTGAATCGTGTTTCGGAAGAGGGCCTGAATCAGATACGAGTGATCGCTCCGCTGGTACAGTGCTGTGAATATAATGACCATGCGGATTACCCATATGTCAGTATTGATGACGCCAGAGCTGCAGAACTTGCAACGGAATATCTTCTGTCAAATGGAGGAAGTAAGATCGCGCTGATCAACGGACCGGGAAACTTCAAATATGCAAGAAGACGTCAGGAAGGATTTATGAATGCACTTCGTAACGCGGAGGTCATGATCCCGAAGCAGTGGATCGTGCAGCTGCCGGAAGTAAGCTATGAGATGGCTTATGCAGCGGTGTGCAGACTTCTGAATTCTGACAGCAGACCGAATGCATTTTTTACCATATCCGATGTTTTTGCAGCGGCAGTGATCCGTGCGGCGAAGCGTTTTCACCTGCATGTACCGCGGGATATTCTGGTGGTTGGATTTGATAATATTGAGTTATCCTCTATGACCTCACCTTCGATCACAACTGTCAATCAGCCGAAATTCCAGATGGGCTATACAGCCTGTGAAATGCTTCTGGAACTGATGGAAGATCCTCATGAGGAAATGAAATCGCTTTTACTTGATACAGAACTGGTGATCAGAGAATCAACCTGAGATAAAAAGATATGTAACTTTACAGAAAAACACCGGAGCAGGTTATGAAATCTGTTCCGGTGTTTTCTTGAATATGTGTGCATTCTTAAGATATCATATCTGAATCCCAGATGCAGTAGCACATATTATAGAAATATTGTACATTTTCTATTTTTGATAATTACATTCCATCTTTCAGCACATCATAGTCTCTCAATACTTTCTCGATCACCGTTCCCTTAATGAAGTGGAGCAGAGGTTTCTTAATGATGCCGGCTCCCGGAATATCAATTTCCAGTGGAGATTTACCATCCATCAGCTTCACACTGCTGCTTAAGAGTTCACGGATATCGTAAACGCTTCCCCATACTTCCGGTACGCCACGGTCAACACCGAGGAGTCCATAAACAGCTTCCATCGCAGTTCTGACAGAGTATTCTGTGGTGAATACGGTATCACGCGGGGTATCTGCGAACTGACCGAGGAAGGCGAAGTTTACACAGCCATCCGGGATAACATCCGGGCGGTCACCCTTGGTTCTTGGCATGAAGAATGCGGTGATATAAGGCATCATGGTCGGTACGCACACTGCACTGTGTTCAGCAAGTTCATCAATCTGATCTTCCGGAACACCGAGATGATACAGCCACTCTGCGGTGATCTCTTTACCGGTACAGTCTTTCATAGGTTTCTTGATATAGTCGCCAGGTACATCTGTGAACAGACCATAAACCCATACGCAGACCTTATCTTTGTCCTGATCCTTGAACTGTCCCTGACGGTTGATGGTCCAGCTTAAGAGCCACTTGGAATCCTGACAGCTTACGATACCACCTGTAACAACTTTGCCAGTACGCGGATCACGTTTGCAGATGTCAGTAATATAAGGAATGATCTTGTCATCCAGAGTTGTGACGGTCGCGGATTCCCAGTTGGTCTTGTTGATATCGGAGCAGAATTTTTCCGGATGTCCGAAGGACGGATCCTGTGCTGCGATATTTTTCCAGAGTGACCAGCAGCCGCTTGTACGAACTTCCGCATCACCGTTTGGTGCATGGTTCTGATCACCGTAGATCGTGCCTTCTGTACAGCTTCCGTTGGTAACAAATACGAGGTCATTTTCAGTAAGGACGATGCCTTTTTCTACGCCGTTGACTTTGCATTCGATTGCAGAAGCAATCTTCTTGCCATCCTTGAAATCAAAGATAACGTTAGTAACTTCAGTATTAAACTGGAAGTCAACGCCAGCATCTTCCAGATATTTCTGCATAGGCAGGATCAGGGAATCATACTGGTTGTATTTTGTGAATTTAAGTGCACTGAAATCCGGAAGGCCTGCGATGTGATGAATGAAACGCTGGAAGTACAGCTTCATCTCCAGGGCACTGTGCCAGTTTTCGAATGCAAACATGGTTCTCCAGTACAGCCAGAAGGTGGAATTGAATACTTCATCATCGAAAACATCTTCGATGGTCTTATCGTAGAGGTCTTCATCTTTAGTCATAAAGAGCTTCATGATTTCCATACAGCCCTTCTGGCTGAGGTTGAATTTGCCGTCTGTATGAGCGTCTTCTCCGCGATTTACAGTTGCACGGCAAAGAGAATAGTTTGGGTCATGTTTGTTCAGCCAGTAGTATTCATCCAGTACGGAAACACCAGGTGTTTCAATAGAAGGAATGCTGCGGAACAGATCCCAGAGACACTCGAAATGGTTTTCCATTTCACGGCCGCCTCTCATGACATAGCCACGTGTTGGATCAAAGATACCATCGCAGGCACCACCGGTGATGTCCATAGCTTCCAGAATGTGGATATGGGAACCAGGCATCTGACCGTCACGAACGAGGAAGCAGGCAGCAGCGAGTGAAGCAAGCCCGCTGCCTACGATATAAGCGTTTTTGTCATCGACGCCTTCTGGCTTTTCCGGACGGGCGAATGCTTCGTAGTTACCGTTTGTATAATAAATACCTTTGCTGTTCTTTTCATATTTGCCGCGTTCTGTGTTGCGGTAATCAGATCTGGCAGCTTCGGCTTTTTTGGCCTTTGTAGCTTTGATCTCTTTATTTTCCTGAGACGTTTTGGTAAGAATAGCTGCTGCGCCGGCTCCGGCTGCAAGTACAACACCAAGTTTTAATCCTTTTTTAGACATGTAAAAAACCACCTTTCATTTGTTTGTGATGATGTGTAGCTTTCCTTTTCTGTCTCTTATAGTATTGCCATTTGCGTTTGAATTCAATTTACAAAAAATATGGAATGAGTAAAAACTTATCATTTGGCATGTTTTGTAAAGTTTTGAATAGAATTTGTGATGTTTCCATGGATTGTGATGCACATGTTGTCACAGATAGATGCATAATCTGATCGCATTCCCTGACGAATCCAGTCGAGCATGATTCCGACAAAACTGTATTTGTAAAAATCAGCGATGAAATTTTTCTGTTCGTTAGTAAGAAGTGTTTCTTTTGACTGCTCTTCGACAACACCCATGATAAGGTAATGAGTTAACTGGAAGAGAAAATTCTCAATCTGTTCCCGACTGATTGCGTTGTAAGCATTTATAATGAAAGGTTTGTTTTCATAGACTGCTTCAAAAATCTGAAGAAGTCCTTCCTGCCAGGTATCATAGGTCTTTTTTCCCTGGAGAGCTTTACGTGATTCTTCGAGACATGCCCATTCGACCAGATCGTAGATATCTTTGAAATGATAATAAAAAGCCATACGGCTGATGCCACAGTCGGTGGTCAGATCGTTGATCGTGATTTTGTTCAGCGGCTTTTTGAGAAGAAGTTTTTTCAGGGATTCTGCCAGAGCATGTTTGGTGATATTTGACATGGGATTCCTCCGTTTGTGTGTTGGCTTTGAAGTGCATATTTCGGGATTTTGCCATATTTATGACAAAACACTTCACGGGATAGTGCCAGTGAGCAGTAACTGTTTATTATTATAATAGGATAACGGAATGTCTGCAAGGTTGACAGTTACTGGCACTGGTGAGAAAATTAGGATACAATTACTGTTTACTCAGTTGTTGTGAACGGTCAGATATAATGAACATCGGAGGCAGGATATATATGAGTGGATTAAAAATAAAACAGGAATGGATGCAGAAAACAGTTGTTGTCTGGTTTGGCGCACTTTTATGTTGTCTGTTGTGGGGAAGTGCATTTCCCTGTATCAAAATCGGATATCGGCTGTTTGAAGTTGATGCAGCGGATACGGCATCGCAGATCCTTTTTGCCGGCTGCAGATTTACACTGGCAGGAGTTCTGGCAGCTGGGATTGGAAGTGTAATGGAGGGACGTTTTTTACGTCCGGAGAGAAAAGCAGCAAAAGAAATTATCTGGTTAAGTCTGCTTCAGACGATCATTCAGTATTTCCTTTTTTATATGGGACTTGCACATACCAGTGGAGTAAAAGCTTCTATTATAGAAGCGGTGAATGTATTTATTGCGATTCTGGTAGCCGGATTTTTGTTTCATCAGGAAAAGATTACATCAAGAAAAATCACTGGCTGCATTCTGGGATTTGCAGGAGTAGTATTGATTAATCTGAATGGAATGAACTTTCAGTTCAGTCTTGCAGGAGAGGGAGCCATTTTCTTTTCTACGATCGCTTATGCATTTTCTTCGGCGTTTGTAAAGAAATTTTCTCAGAAATTTAATCCGGTCATGCTCAGTGCTTATCAGTTTATTATCGGAGGAATCGTGCTTATGGCAGCAGGAGGCGTTATGGGCGGACATATTACAAAAGTGACACCAAGTGGAATCGGACTGCTGGTTTATCTGGCGCTGGTTTCAGCAGTGGCATATTCCCTCTGGGGCATTCTTCTGAAATATAATCCGGTTTCAAGAGTTACAGTATTTGGATTTATGAATCCGGTATTTGGCGTGCTTCTTTCGGCACTTCTGCTGGGCGAAACAGATCAGGCATCCGGAATATTGGGATTGCTTTCACTTCTGCTTGTAAGTGTTGGAATTTATGTGGTAAACAGTGGAAAGTGACCATGGATGATCGAACATGAAATACAGCGTAAAAAATCGTAAAAATTATGGAAAAAACTGTTGACATATGAATGCCCTTATAGTAGAATAACTCAATGTGACATAGTGCGATGACTCCTGAGCCAAAGCCCCGGCAAAGGTGTTTTTATCAGCGGTTTCGGACATTTCCGCAGTATAGATTTGCACTGTTCACCAGGAATTTTATATATGATATTACGGATGACCGTAATTACACAAACTATCGTTGATAAATAACAGGAGGTAAAACCATGCAGACTTATATGGCTAATCCAGATAAAATCGAAAGAAAATGGTATGTAGTTGACGCTGAAGGCTGTACACTGGGCCGTCTGGCATCTGGTGTTGCTAGCGTATTAAGAGGAAAGAACAAACCGCAGTTCACACCACACGTTGATACAGGTGATTATGTGATCATCGTTAACGCTGATAAAGTTAAAGTAACTGGTAAGAAAATGGATCAGAAGATTTACTATCATCACTCCGATTATGTTGGTGGAATGAAAGAAACCACATTAAAAGAAATGATGGCTAAGAAACCGGAGAAGGTTATCGAGCTGGCAGTTAAAGGTATGCTTCCAAAAGGACCTCTGGGAAGAACCATGTACAAGAAACTTTTCGTTTATGCCGGACCAGAGCACAAACATGAAGCTCAGAAACCGGAAACCTTAACATTTTAATAGGAGGTAGGAGACATTGGCTAGCGCAAAATTCTACGGAACAGGAAGAAGAAAGAAATCAATCGCAAGAGTTTACCTTACACCTGGTACAGGCAAAATCACAATCAATAAAAGAGATATCGACGAATACTTCGGATTAGAGACTCTGAAAGTTATCGTTCGTCAGCCACTGGCTGCAACAGAAACAGAAGGAAAATTTGACGTTCTCGTTAACGTTAAAGGTGGCGGATACACAGGACAGGCTGGTGCCATCAGACATGGTGTTGCAAGAGCCCTTCTTGAAGCAGACGCTGAATACAGACCAGTTCTTAAAGCTGCTGGATTCCTTACACGTGATCCACGTATGAAAGAACGTAAGAAATACGGTCTCAAAGCAGCTCGTAGAGCACCTCAGTTCTCTAAACGATAATTTATCGTTCAATATTGTATTATCTATCCCGGGAGCAATATGCTTCCGGGATTTTTCTAAAATTAATCTAATATCTTCTGATATTCAAAGCATTGATTCATTCATAATTCAAACAATTCAAATCAGTTAAAATAAATTTCAATAAAAAAATCCTAAATTATATTAATAAAATAGAATAGCAAAAAAAGTATCTTCAAAAGGGAAGTTAAAGTAATAAAGATAAAATCTAATGGCGGATGTTATCCTCGGACCATAGTAATAGTAAGAAAAGGATACAATCGCGAGTGATAAAGTATCTTTAAACAATGGAAAAATAACATGAGGATGCAATTGAGAATGATAAAGCATCTTTAAACAATGGAAAAATAACATGAGGATGCAATTGAATATGGCAAAGCATCTTCGGGTTTAGGGCAAGATGAATTAAGGATGCATTTATCGGTATCTGATATATGAAGAATATCTGCAAAAGTATAGAGAAAATAGTTGAGGATGCACAATTATTAACAAAAGTATCTACATGAGGAATTGAGAAGCAAATGAAGATATAACAGGATACAAAAAAGTATCTTTAAATTTAAGGACTATCAAGTTGAGTCATAGTTTAAGTCTTATAAAATAGCAATTGAATAAGCTATAAATTTGCGAATGGAAAACAGTAAATTAAATGAGAGAGAACAAATAAAATCAATAAATAAAACCAATAAAGGAGAAAGTGATTTATGCAAAAATTCAAAGATGCTTTACGTGAGGAGCAAAAACGATTGGAAGAGATAATTGCAAAGGCAAAAAAAGAGAATGAGCATATGCCGGAAGGCAATCTCAGAATATCAAAGCACAAAAACAGATGCCGCTATTATCATTGTGTACATGATAGAAATGGCATCTATATACCGAAAAGAAATATGATATTAAGAGAGCAATTAGCTCAAAAGGCATACAATAGCTCCATCATAAACATAGCAGAAGAGCAGCTTGCTAAAATAAATAAAATGTTGGAAATAGATGCGGATGAGGAAATGAAAAAAATGTATGATTCCTTGCATCCTGACAGAAAGAAATTAATAAATCCAATTGAGGATACCTGGGAGAATAATCTTCAAAAATGGTTTGCAGCACCATATCAAGGGAAAGAATTTCAAGAGGGCGCACCTATGATTTTAACTGAAAATGGAGAAAGAGTACGATCAAAATCCGAGAAGATTCTGGCAGATTATTTTTACAGGCAGAATATTTTGTATAAGTATGAAAAACCATTATATTTGAAGGGGTATGGCACTGTTTATCCTGACTTTACATTTTTGTCTTCAAAAACAGGGAAAGAGATATATTGGGAACATGAGGGGATGATGGATAAGCAAGAATATGCAAGAAATGCTGTTCGAAAAATAGAATTATATCAAAAAAATGGGATTTATCCTGGGGAACGATTGATTCTTACATTTGAGACGGAACAAAGTATGCTTAATCAGAATATATTAGAAAAATTAGTAGAGAAATATTTATAAACTACTGTAGCTGAATTTTAAATTGCTACGAAAAGTATCTGCAATGATGAGTATTTTTACTATGAAGATGATATTTGGGATAAGAAGGTATCTGCAGATCAAAGAAAAGCAAATTGTAGATGCAAGTATTTGTAGGGAAGTATCTTTAATTTGCAAAGAAAGCAAGATAAAGATACACTAATCAGGCTGCAAGCATCTTCAAGTGCCATAGAAAGAAAAGCAAGATACACTAACCAGGCTGCAAGCATCCTCAAGTGTCATAGAAAGAAAAGCAAGATGCAATCACCAAGTAGCAAGCATCCTCAAGTGCCATAGAAAGAAAAGCAAGATACAATCACCAGGCAGCAAGCATCTTCAAGTGCCATAGAAAGAAAAAGCAAGATGCAATCACCAGGTAGCAAGCATCTTCAAGTGCCATAGAAAGAAAAGCAAGATACAATCACCAGGCAGCAAGCATCCTCAAGTGCCATAGAAAGAAAAGCAAGATATAATCACCAGGCAGCAAACATCCTCAAGTACCATAGAAAGAAAAGCAAGATACAATCACCAGGCAGCAAGCATCCTCAAGTGCCA